>NZ_NCTV01000033.1:0-335663 GCF_002114135.1 Microbacterium sp. LEMMJ01 | reverse complement strand
GCAGTTAGGTCGTGCGCGAGACCGCCGAGTTCATCGGCGCCCATGAACTGACCCGACGGGAGAGCTGATGACGAAGCGCGTACTGGTCACCGGAGCCGGGGGCCCCGCCGGAGTCGCGGTGATCCGCTCCCTGCTGCGCCGGTCCGATCTGACGGTCTTCGCGGCCGACATGGACGGCTGGGCGAGCGGCATCTACCTCGTCCCGCCGGCGCAGCGTCGTCTGGTTCCCCCGGGGCGGGACGCGGACTTCGTGCCGGCGATCGCGCGGATGGTCGCCGAGGACGGTCTCGACCTCGTGGTCTCCACCGTCGACGTGGAGCTGATCGCGCTCGCGGACCGCCGGGACGAGCTGGCCCCCGCGGTCCTCGCCGCGCCGCCCGCCGACACGCTGCACACCGCCCTCGACAAGCTCGCCCTCGCGGCGCGCTGCGCGCCGACCGGTCGTGTGCCGCGCACCGTGCTCGCCGGCCCGGATGCCGCGGAGGTCGCGTGGGAGTTCCCCGTGTTCGCCAAGCCCCGGCAGGGGGCGGGCAGCCGCGGCGTGCGCCTCGTCCCCGACGCGGAGGCGCTCGCCGCCCTCCCCACGGATGAGGGGCTGATCGTGCAGGACTTCCTCCCCGGCGAGGAGTACTCGGTCGATGTGATCGCCGACGCCTCCGGTGGCGTGGTCGCGGCGGTGCCGCGCACCCGTGCCCGGGTGGACTCCGGGGTCGCGATCGCCGGCCGCACCCTCCGCGACCCCGAGCTCGAGGAGACCGCCGCCGCCATCGCGCGGGCGATCGGCCTCGTCGGCGTCGCCAACGTGCAGCTCCGCCGCGACCGGGACGGGCGGGCCGTGCTGCTCGAGGTCAACCCGCGCTTCCCCGGGGCGCTCCCGCTGACGATCGCCGCCGGGGTCGACATCCCGTCGCTCGTCGCCGATCTCTTCCTCGGCCGGGAGATCCCGGTGCAGGTGCCCTTCCGTGAGGTCGCCTCCGTGCGCTTCCTGGAGGACGTGATCGTCGAGGTCGACGACGTGCTCGTGTCGGCGCACGCCGGTCACCAGGAGGAGCTGTGAGTCATCCCGCCCTGCGCGGAGACCACCACGTCCACTCCACGTTCTCCGACGACGCGGTCTCCACCCTGGAGGAGAACGTCGCCGCGGCTGCGGCCGTCGGTCTCGACACCGTCCGTCTCGTCGACCACGTGCGGCAGGGCACGACCTGGGTGCCGGAGTACCTCGCCGCCGTCCGCGGCCTGTCCGTCCCGGACGGGCTGACCGTGCTCACCGGAGTGGAGGCGAAGATCCTCGACGCCTCGGGCGCGCTCGACATCCCGGCGCTTCCGGCGGGCATCGACCGGATCCTCATCGCCGATCATCAGTTCCCCGGCGTGGACGGGCCGCTCGGACCCACCGCGGTCCGCGAGCGCATCGCCGCGGGCTGGGCGCCGGCCGACGTCCTCGACCAGTTCGTGGACGCCGTCATCGCCACCATGCGCCGCCATCCGGGCAACCAGCTCGCGCACTGCTTCTCGATCCTGCCGAAGATCGGCCTCGCGGAGGAGGAGCTCGGGGGCGAGCGCCTCGACGCGTGGGCGCGAGCCGCCGCCGAGACGGACACGCTCGTCGAGGTCAACGAGAAATGGGTGTGCCCCGGGGCGGAGGCGCTGAACGCCCTGGAGCGCGCGGGCGCCGGCATCGTGGCCTCCACCGACAGCCACGTGGCCGCAGACGTCGGCCGGTATTCCCGCATCGTCCCGCTGCTCACCGGGACGGAAGGACGCTGATGCCCGAACTGACCTGGATCGAGACGGTCGTCGTCGTCATCCTCCTCCTCTGCGTGCTGATCGGCACGCTGCCGGTCGTCAACACCGGTCTGCAGTTCCTCATGCTGCCGCTGCACGCCTTCCGCAATCACTACGGCAAGGCCGCCCCGTACCACCCGAACGTGGCCGTGGTCATCCCGGCATGGAACGAGGGCCTCGTCATCGGCCCCGCGATCGAGCGGCTGCTCCAGCTCGAGTACCCCGCCGAGCGCCTCCGTGTCTTCGTCGTCGACGACGCCTCCACGGACGACACCCCGGCCATCGTGCAGCAGAAGGCGGCGACCTATCCGGGGCGGGTCGTCCACCTGCGACGCGAGAAGGGTGGCGAAGGCAAGGCGCACACGCTGAACCACGGCCTCGACGTCGTGCTCGCCGACCCGTGGACCGAGGCGGTGCTCATCATGGACGCCGACGTGATCTTCGCGCGCAACTCCCTGCGCAAGCTCACCCGGCACCTCGCGGACGAGGAGGTCGGGGCCGTCACGGCCTACATCGCGGAGGGCAGCAGGGACCGCAACTACCTCACCCGGTTCATCGCGATCGAGTACGTCATCGGCCAGCTCTCGGCACGGCGCACGCAGAACGTCGGGGGAGCGATCGCTTGCCTCGCCGGGGGCGCCCAGCTGCATTCCCGCGCGAACCTCGAGGCGATCGGCGGACGCATCCCGACGGGCACGCTCGCCGAGGACACCATGACGACCTTCGAGAGTCAGCTCCACGGCCGCCGGATGGTGTTCGAACCGCACGCCGTGGTGCTCGCCGAGGAGCCGCGGACGATCGACAGTCTCTGGAAGCAGCGGCTGCGCTGGGCGCGCGGCAACGTGCAGCTCACCTCGATCTACAAGAAGCTCTGGTTCCGTCCGAGTCGCGACCACAACCTGGGCAGCATCCCCTTCGGGCTGGCCTGGTTCACGATCCTGCTGATGCCGGCGCTCCTGCTCCTCGCCGCCACCGCGATGATCGTCCTCCTGCTCCTGCACAGCGACGTCGCGGAGTTCGTGTTCCGGTTCATGTGGATCGCCGCGGCGGCCATCTACATCTTCTCGATGCTCTACTCCGTCCAGCTCGATCCGCGCATCGGGCGGCAGTCCTGGCGCGAGGCGATCATGTTCCCAGGGCTCGGGGCGCTGATCCTCATGGCCCTGGCGCTGTTCCCCTGGGCCCTGGACGGTCTGATCGGCGCGGCGGGGCAGGAGTCGACGGAGCAGACGCGGGTGCTGTGGCTGATGGCGTTCGCCCTCTGGGGGCCGGTGTCGATGCTCGGCATCTGGCTCGCGCGGGCGGTCGAGCCGCTTCCGGCCGGACGCTTCTTCGCGGGCCTGCTGCTCTACGTCTGCGGGTACGGATCGCTGCTGTGCGCGATCACCGCCGACTCGTACCTCAAGGAGTGGCGTCGCGCGGACGCCTCCTGGATCAAGACCGAGAAGATCGGACGGGTCGACTCATGACCGACGCACCATCGCACGACGCCGAGGTGGAGGAGATCGCGGCCGACGCCCGGAAGGAGCGCCGCCTCATCCCGCAGGCGCTCATCTCCCTCGCCGTCGTGGTCGTGATCGTCGTCGTCCGAGAGCTGCTCCTGCGATGACCGGACGGCCGCTCGCCCTGGTCGTCGAGGACGCTCCGGATCAGGCGACCCTCCTGGGGCGGTACCTCGACCGGGAGGGCTTCGACGTGTTCGTCGCGCCCGATGCGGAGTCTGCCATCGCCGCCTTCCCGGACATCGACCCCCAGGTCGCCGTCCTGGACCTGCTGCTGCCCGGCATCTCCGGGCAGGCCTGCTGCCGCCTGATCCACGAACGCTATCCGGAGTGCTTCCTCATCGTCAGCTCGGTGCTGGATGTCGCGGAGTACCCGCCGGCGGACGCGGCCCTGCCGAAGCCGATCACCGGGGCCGACCTCCATCGCGCCGTGGAACGGGTTCCGCGATGAGGGCGACACCGCTGGAGCGCGCCGAGAACCGCTGGTACCGGGTCGTCGACAACCCGAACCCGATCATCAAGCAGGTCCCGACGCTCGTCGCCGCGGCGATCGCGGGCGTGATGACCTGGGCCATCCCCAGCCTGCCGTTCACCGATCTCACCCTCGCCCTCGCCGGCCTCGCGATCGTCCTCGTCGCGACGCTCCACGCCGGAGTGCTCAGCGCGTTGCACATCCGGGAGGGCTGGATCGTGCTCCTGGTCCCGATGGTCGACATCCTGGGACTGGGGCTCTTCCGCGCGGGGACGGGAGGGGCGGCCTCGCTCTTCAGCGCGCTCGTGCTGCTCCCCGTGATCTGGATCGCGGCGGCGCCCGGCATCCGCTGGGTCTTCGTCGTCGGCGCGTTCACGTCGCTCGCGCTCCTGATCCCCTACGTCATCGAACCGCCGACGAACGCGGTCGTGTGGCTCCGCGGCGTCGTCGGTCCTCTCGTCTTCGCGGCCGTCGCGGCCGTGGTGAACGAGCTCTCCCGGCAACAGCGCCTGCGGGTGCAGCAGGCGGAGGAGCTCGTCACGGAGCGGACCAAGGCGCTGTCCGAGAACGTCTCGATGATCGTGCAGCTGCGGCAGAAGGAGCACGAGTACCGCGTGCTGCTCGACTCGTTCGAGGGCCTGTGGGCGTCGATCACCGCGCAGGCCGTGATCGGCACCGATCGCGAGGGGCGCGTCACGGCCTGGAACCCCGGGGCTGTCCGCCTGCTCGGGCTCTCTCACGACGAGGCTCTCGACGACGTACGTGTCGATCGCTTCTTCTCGTCGTCGGCGTTGACCATGCTGGCCGAGGACACCGCCGCACGCGAGGGGGTCGCGCGCGCACCGCGCGTGCCCGGTGCGCCCGACGAGCGCGCGGACGTGCCGGAGGGCCTCTGCGAGCTCTTCGCCCAGGCGGACGCGGGGAACACGGTCGACGGCGACATCGAGGTCAAGACCGCGGGCGGCACGACGGTACCCGCCCGGGTGACCGTGACGCCGCACAAGGATCCGTCCGGCGCGCAGCAGGGCTACCTGTTCGTGCTCACCGATGAGACGAGAGCCGTCGAGGTCGCGCGCATGAAGGACGAGTTCGTGGGGATGATCTCCCATGAGCTGCGGACGCCGCTGAGCGCGATCATCGGCTTCCTCGACCTGCTGCAGAACGATCCGGGTCAGCCGCTGACGGAGGACCAGCAGGAGTTCGTCGGCATCATCGAGCGCAACGCGAAACGCCTGCTGAACCTCGTCGGCGACCTGCTCTTCACGGCGCAGGTGGAGTCGGGGCGCTTCCCCCTGGAACGGGACGAGGCGGACGTCGCGGCGCTCGTGCGTACGGCCGTGGCCTCGGCGGGGCCGCACGCGCAGCGCGAGGGGATCGAGCTGGACCTGCAGGTCGGGGACGAGCCGATCCCGCTGCTCGTCGATCCCGGACGCCTCGGGCAGGCGGTGGACAACCTCCTCTCGAACGCCATCAAGTTCACCCCGCGCGGGGGTCGGGTGACGGCCGCCGTGCGTCGCCTCGACGGCGGGGTGCAGGTCGCCATCGCCGACACCGGGGTCGGGATCCCGCAGGACGAGCAGCGCATGCTCTTCACCCGGTTCTTCCGGGCCTCGACGGCCACCCGCAACGCCGTGCCGGGGGTGGGGCTGGGGCTCACGATCACGCGGGCGATCGTGCTGGCCCACGGCGGGTCCATGGACGTGACCAGCGAGGAGGGGGTGGGCACCGAGTTCCGGTTCTTCCTCCCGGCGGCTCCCAAGACCGAGGTGCTGCAGACCCTCAGCCGCGCGGACTGACCACGCGAGGACGGGCAGTGGTATCGTGGGTTGATGGATACCACCTTCGTCGCTCCGATGGGAGACCGCGGCCGTCTGGTGATTCCGGCTGAGCTGCGCGCGCGGCAGCACTGGGATCAGGGCGTTCCCCTCCTGATGATCGAAGCGGAGGGCGGCGTCGTCCTCCTCACTCGCGAACAGGCGAAGGCGCTCATCCGCAGTCAGCTCGAGGGGCAGAGCGTCCTGGAGGCTCTGCTCGCCGAGCGCCGCGCGGCCGCTGCGCAGGACGACGCGGCGTGACGGTCCTCGACGCGTCGGCTGTGCTGGCATTCCTTCAGGACGAGCCCGGTGCCGCCCGCGTGGAGCAGGCTCTCGATGGCGGCGTCATCGGTGCGGCGAACTGGTCGGAGGTGGCCCAGAAGGTGCGCGCCGCCGGGGCCGACTGGGGCATCGCCTCCGGACTCCTCCTCAGCTATCGTCTGACGATCGAGCCCGTCTCGCATCGCGACGCGGAAAGGGCGGCAGCGCTCTGGGCCCGGGGCACCGGGCTCTCTCTCGGAGACCGGTTGTGCCTGGCGCTCGCCGAACGGATGGACGCGGCGGTGCTGACCGCGGACCGGGCATGGGGCGACGGCGGGCGCATCGAGCAGCTACGACCGTAGCTCGTCCCGGTCGTCGCGAAGCCCCGCGGACTGATAGCCTGGTCGGCTCGCTGTCCGCGGGCGGAAGGACGGCCACGCCTGTGGGGTACATCGACGCATCCGGAGTCTCGCTGACGCTTCCCGATGGCAGACCGCTTCTCGACGAGGTGTCGTTCCGTGTCGGGGCGGGCTCGACGAGTGCTCTCATCGGACCGAACGGTGCCGGGAAGACGACGCTGCTGCGGATCATCCGCGGCGAGCAGCCGGCCGACGACGGGGTCGTGACCATCGACGGCGGCCTCGGCGTCATGGACCAGTTCGTCGGACACGGCGAGCCGGGCCAGACCGTGCACGAGCTGCTCGTGCGGGTGGCTCCCACCCGCCTCCGTGCCGCCGCGGAGGCGCTGGAGGCCGCGGAGAACGCCCTCATCGACCGCGACGAGCACGACACCCAGATGGCCTACGCCTCCGCGATCGCCGAGTACGCGGATGCCGGCGGCTACGAGCACGAGACCGTGTGGGACCAGTGCACCGTGGCGGCGCTCGGCGTGCCGTTCGAGCGGGCGCGCTACCGCGAGCTCACCTCCCTCTCCGGCGGCGAGCAGAAGCGGCTCGCCCTGGAAGCGCTGCTGCGCGGCCCGGACGAGGTGCTCCTGCTCGACGAGCCGGACAACTACCTCGACGTGCCGACCAAGCGATGGCTCGAGGAGCGGCTGCGCGCCACCGACAAGACCGTGCTGCTGGTCTCGCACGACCGCGAGCTCCTCGCCAGGGCCGCCGATCGTCTGATCACGCTGGAGCCCGGCGCGGCGGGGTCGACCGCCTGGGTGCACGGCGGGAGCTTCGCCACCTATAACCAGGCGCGCACCGATCGGATGGACCGGCTCGACGAGCTGCGCCGACGGTGGGACGAGCAGCACGAGAAGCTCCGCGTCCTCGTCGCGAACCTCAAGGTCAAGGCGTCCGCGAACGACGGCTTCGCGTCCCGCTACCAGGCGGCGCAGACGCGGCTGCGGAAGTTCGAGGAGGCGGGCCCGCCCGAGGAGCGGCCCCCGGCGCAGGAGTTCGACATGCGCCTCCGCGGCGCCAGGACCGGCAAGCGGGCCGTCGTCGCGGACCGGCTGGAGCTGACCGGCCTCATGCGTCCGTTCGACACCGAGATCTGGTACGGCGACCGCCTCGGCGTGCTCGGCTCCAACGGCTCGGGCAAGTCGCACTTCCTGCGGCTGCTGGCCTGCGGCGGCACCGACCCGGACCCGTCCCTCGGGCACGTGACCGCGGTCGCGGAGGAGCTCCGTCCCGTCGCGCACACGGGGCGTGCGGTGCTGGGCGCCCGCGTGGTGCCGGGGCTCTTCGCGCAGACCCACGCGCATCCGGAGTTCGTCGGCCGCACCCTGCTCGAGATCCTGCACCGCGGGGACGACCTCCGAGACGGGATGCCCCGCGACGCGGCGAGTTCGGCGCTGGACAGATACGGCCTCGTCCGCCAGGCCCAGCAGCCGTTCGAATCGCTCTCCGGCGGACAGCAGGCGCGGTTCCAGGTGCTCCTGCTCGAGCTCTCCGGCGCGACCCTGCTCCTCCTCGACGAGCCCACCGACAACCTCGACCTCGAGTCGGCCGAGGCGCTGGAGGAGGCGCTCGGACGCTTCGAGGGCACCGTGGTGGCGGTCACGCACGACCGGTGGTTCGCGCGCTCCTTCGACCGGTTCCTCGTGTTCGGCACGGACGGCGAGGTCTACGAGTCCGACGAGCCGGTGTGGGACGAGCGGCGGGTGGCGCGTGCGCGCTGACCGCCGCGGAGGCCGCCGGGTGCCGGGTAGGCTGGACGGGTGACCATGGAGATCGAGCTCGGCCGAGGAAAGCGCGCGCGTCGCGCGTACACGTTCGACGACATCGCGGTGGTGCCCTCGCGGCGCACGCGCAACCCGGAGGACGTGTCCACCGCGTGGACGATCGACGCCTTCGGCTTCGAGATCCCGGTGCTCGGTGCGCCGATGGACTCGGTCGTCAGCCCGCGCACCGCGATCATGCTCGGGCAGCTCGGCGGTCTGGGAGTGCTCGACCTGGAGGGGCTCTGGACCCGCTACGAGGACCCAGAGCCGCTGCTCGCCGAGATCGCGGGCCTCGCGGAGGACCGGGCGACCGTGCGCATGCAGGAGCTCTACTCCGAGCCCATCAAGCCCGAGCTCATCACCCGCCGCCTCGCCGAGATCCGGGAGGCGGGCGTCACCGTCGCCGGCTCCCTCACTCCGCAGCGCACGCAGGAGTTCTACGACACCGTCGCCGCGGCCGGGGTCGACCTGTTCGTCATCCGCGGCACGACCGTCTCCGCGGAGCACGTGTCGAGCGTGGCGGAGCCGCTGAACCTCAAGAAGTTCATCTACGATCTCGACGTTCCGGTGATCGTGGGCGGAGCGGCGACCTACACCGCGGCGCTCCACCTCATGCGCACCGGCGCGGCCGGCGTGCTCGTGGGCTTCGGCGGCGGTGCGGCGTCCACCACCCGTGCCACTCTCGGCATCCACGCCCCCATGGCGACCGCGGTGTCGGATGTGGCGGCCGCGCGTCGGGACTACCTCGACGAGTCCGGCGGGCGCTACGTGCACGTGATCGCCGACGGCGGCGTCGGCACCTCGGGCGACATCGTGAAGGCGCTCGCCATGGGCGCCGACGCGGTCATGCTCGGTGTCGCCCTGGCCCGTGCCACGGACGCCCCCGGACAGGGGTTCCACTGGGGTCCCGAGGCACACCACCCCAAGCTCCCGCGCGGACGACGCGTCGAGGTGGGCGGCATCGGAACGCTGGAGGAGATCCTCTACGGCCCCGCCCCGGTCGCCGACGGCACCGCGAACCTCATCGGCGCGCTGCGCAAGTCGATGGCCACCACCGGATACTCCGACCTCAAGGAGTTCCAGCGGGTGGAGGTCGTGCTGGCTCCGTACGAGGCCTGAGGTCTCCGCATCACCGTGACCGCACCTGCTCCCTTCCCGCCGACCCTCCGTGAGGTCATGCTGCGGGGACGCTGGATCGCGATGCTGCTGCTGTGCCTGGTCGTCGCCGGCGTGTTCGCCTGGCTCGGCCAGTGGCAGCTGGAGCGGGCGATCGAGACCGATCCTCCGGCGCCGGGGGCGACCGAGCAGGTCCGACCGCTCGACGAGGTCGTGGAGCCGGGGGAGTACCTGCCCGAGCCCCTCGTCGGACAGCGCGTGGAGACCGAGGGCGTCTGGATCCCCGGAGACTTCCTCGTCGTGGGCAGCCGCTTCAACGACGGCGCCGAGGGGTACTGGGTCACCGGTCAGCTCCGCGTCGACGAGCGCGTCTCGCTGGCGGTGGCGATCGGCTGGGCGCCGGATCGCGAGGCCGCCGATGCCGCGGTGGAGCGCCTCGAAGCCGAGGCGGACGGCGGCGTGGTCCCCGTCGCGGGTCGCATCATCTCGGATGAGGGGCCGGCGGTGCCTCCGCGCTCGGATCCGGAGCAGATGGACCGGATGTCGCCGGCCGCTCTCCTGAGCCGCTGGCACGACACCGAGCAGCTCGACGTCTACCGTCCCTACCTGACCGCCACGACCGCGACCGCGGGACTCGTGGACATCGCCTCCCCGGCGCCCGACGAGCAGTCGCCGGTCAACTGGCTCAACGTGTTCTACGCCGCCGAGTGGGTCATCTTCGCCGGCTTCGCGTTCTACCTCTGGTACCGCCTGGCGAAGGACGCCTGGGAGCGCGAGGTGGAGGAGTTCGACGAGGCGCAGGGCTCCGCGGCTCCCTGACACCCGCTGCGCATCCGCGCGTCGGATGCTGCGCTTCTGCGCGTCGGGTCGGCCCGGTGTGAACCTTCGTCAGGGGGTGTCGCGGCCATTCGGTGAGCGCTCGGTGACCAATGGGAAAACTCCGTTGAGGATGTCTGAACCGCTCCGTATGCTCGCTCCATGTGCGCACGCTGGGAGTTCCCGATGTGTGCGATGACAGCGTCCTGAGCAGCGCCGGAACACGATCGAGGAGACAGCACCGATGATGTCCGCTCCTGAGCACGGGGAGACCCTGACCCCCGTCTCGCACCGCAGAATCCGAGGGCGCGTGGGCGCTCTCGCCGCGACGTGCGTCGCCGCCCTGAGCCTCGGCTCGCTGGTGGCCGCGCCCGCGTCGGCGAACACCGACGGCACCGGGGTGGTGATCAACGAGGCGTATCTGTCCGGCGGCAGCGCCGGGGCGGCGTTCACGAACAAGTTCGTGGAGCTGTACAACCCGACGACGGCGCCCGTCACCCTGGACGGCCTGTCCCTGCAGTACCGCTCCGCGACCGGGACCGGCGCCTTCAACGGCGTCGCACCGCTGAAGGGGACGATCCCCGCGGGCGGCTACTTCCTCGTGCAGGGGAACAGCAACGGCACCAACGGCGCCGCCCTCCCGACCCCCGACGCCACGACGACGCTGAGCCCGAGCGGCACCAACGGCACGCTGGCCCTCGTCGAGGGCACCGCGGCGGTCACCCTGACTCCCGGCTCGACGGTCGGCGTCGACGGCGTGATCGACCTCCTCGGCTACGGCACCTCGAACACCTTCGAGACGGCGGCCGCCGCCGCCCCCACGAGCAACACCGACGTCCGGTCGCTGAACCGCACGGACGGCGCGGACGCGGACGACAACAAGACGGACTTCGCGCTGTCGGCGACCATCACCCCGCAGAACTCCGGCGGCACCGATCCCGGCACCGACCCGGGCGAGGAGCCGGAGACGGAGCCCACGACCGCCACGATCGCCGAGGTCCAGGGCACCGGCGACGTCTCGCCGCTGGCCGGACAGCGCGTCCGCGTCGAGGGCGTCGTCACCGCCGATCATCGGACGGGCGGCTACAAGGGCATCGTGATCCAGACGCAGGGCTCGGGCGGCGAGACCGACGCGACTCCCGGCGCCTCGGATGGCGTGTTCGTCTTCCTGAACGCGCTCGCGCCCACGCTCGAGATCGGCGACCTCGTCTCGGTGACCGGCACCGTGAGCGAGTACTACGGCCAGACCCAGATCGCTCCCGCCGCGGTGGCCGACGTCTCCGTCGTCACCGCCGGTGTGGGCGTGCCGGCCCTCACGCCGCTCCCGGACACCGTGCGCGGTGCCGACCGCGAGCAGTACGAGAACATGTACGTCGCCCCGACCGGCACCTACCGGCTCGCGTCGAGCCACCAGCTGTACAACTACGGGGCGCTGTGGCTGAACGCCGGCGACGACCTCAACGTCAAGAGCACCGAGACCACGCGTCCCGGGGCCGACGCGGCCGCCATCGCGGCCGAGAACCGCGCCAACCGCATCCTGCTCGACGACGCCTGGTCCATCCAGGTGACCAACAACGGCCACCCGGGCCAGCAGCCGTACTTCACGGAGGACACGGTGGTCCGCAACGGCGACACCGTCGACTTCGGGTCCAACGGCTACGTGCTCCAGTGGGGCTTCGACGACTGGCGCCTGCAGCCTGTCGTCCCGATCGACGACGCCTCCCCGGCGGAGCGCAAGGTCACCTTCGAGCCGACGAACCCGCGCCCCGAGAAGGCCCCCGAGGTGGGCGGCGACGCGCAGGTGGCGTCGTTCAACGTCTACAACTACTTCACGACGCTGAAGAGCGAGAACGCGGACGCCCGCGGTGCGGCGAACGCCGCCCAGTTCGCGATCCAGAAGTCCAAGATCGTCTCGGCCATCAACGGCCTCGACGCGGAGATCGTGGCGCTGATGGAGATCGAGAACTCGGTCAAGCTCGGCAAGCCCGTCGACACCGCCCTGAAGGACCTCGTCGCCGGCCTCAACGTCGACGCGGGCGCGGACGTGTGGGACTACGTGCGCACGCCCAAGGCGCTGCAGGACCCGGCGACGACGGACTACATCACCAACGCGATCATCTTCAAGAAGGACGCCGTCAGCACGGTGGGCGACAGCGCCACCGTCACCGACGAGTCGGTGTGGGGCAACGCCCGCGAGCCGATCGCGCAGGCATTCGACATCGACGGCCGCGTCGTCACCGTCGTCGCCAACCACCTGAAGTCGAAGTCCCCGCCGCAGGGTGCCGGCGCGGAGCCGGCCGACGGCCAGGGGTTCTTCAACGCCGACCGGGTGAAGCAGGCGCAGGCCATCCTCGCCTTCACGGATGAGCTGACCGAGAGCAGCGGCAGCAGCGACATGCTGCTGATCGGCGACTTCAACGCCTATGGGCAGGAAGACCCGATCGACGTGTTCACCTCGCAGGGGTGGAGCGACGTGGCCGCCGACAAGGCCGCAGGGCAGTACACGTACACGTTCGACGGGGAGCTCGGCTCGCTCGACCACGTGATCGCCTCGCCGTCGCTCGTCTCCTCGATCACGGGCGCCGGTGTGTGGGGCATCAACTCGCCGGAGTGGAGCGACCGCGGCTACGCGTTCGGCGCCACCGAGGAGGGCACCCCGTACCGGTCCAGCGACCACGACCCGATCCTCGTCGGCGTCTCCTCGGAGGTCCCGCCGGTGAACATCGACGTCGTGACGGTGAACGACTTCCACGGCCGTATCGAGGCCGACGGGGCCGCGGCCGGCGCCGCCGTGCTCGCGGGGGCGGTGCAGCAGTTCCGTGCGGCGAACCCGAACACGATCTTCGCCGGAGCCGGCGACCTCATCGGTGCGTCGACGTTCACCTCCTTCATCAACGACGACAACCCGACCATCGACGCGCTCAACGCCGCCGGCCTGGACGTGAGCGCCGCGGGCAACCACGAGTTCGATCAGGGCTGGGAAGACCTGCGCGACCGGGTGCAGGAGCGCGCGGACTGGGAGTACATCTCCTCGAACGTGTTCCTCACGGAGACCGGTGAGCCCGCGCTCGCCCCGGCCTGGGTCAAGGAGCTCGACGGCGTGCGCGTCGGCTTCGTGGGCGCCGTCACGGAGGATCTCGACTCGCTCGTCTCGCCCGAAGGCATCGCGGATCTCGAGGTGCGCAGCATCGTCGACTCCGTGAACGCCGTGGCCGACGACCTGCGCGACGGGGACCCGGCCAACGGCGAAGCGGACGTCGTGATCCTGCTCGTGCACGAGGGTGCGGAGAGCACCGCGCTGTCCGCGATCACCGAGGACTCGCCGCTGGGCGAGATCGTCTACGGAGTCGACGACGACGTGGACGCGATCGTCTCGGCGCACACGCACCTCGCCTATAACCACGTCATCGACGGCCGGCCGGTCGTCTCGGCGGGGCAGTACGGCGAGAACCTCGGCCTCATGAACATCCAGGTCGACCCGAAGACGAAGGAGCTGCTCTCGATCACCAACGAGATCAAGCCCCTCACGTCCGCAGGCAAGCCGCTGTACCCGGCGGTGCCGGAGGTGCAGGCCATCGTCGACAAGGCGAAGGCGGAGGCCGACGTGCTGGGAGCGGTCAAGGTGGGCGACATCACCGCCGACTTTAACCGCGCGCGGCAGACCAACGGCTCGGAGAACCGCGGTGGCGAGTCCACCATCGGCAACTTCGTCGCCGACGTGCAGAAGTGGTCCACGGGTGCGGACATCGCTCTCATGAACCCCGGTGGCATCCGTGCCAACCTGACCTACGCGTCGAGCAACCCCGAGGACCCCGACGGCAACGTCACCTATCGGGAGGCGGCGACCGTCCAGCCCTTCGCCAACACGCTCGTCACGCTGACCCTCACCGGCACGCAGCTGAAGGGTGTGCTGGAGGAGCAGTGGCAGCCCGCCGGATCGGCCCGACCGTTCCTCAAGCTCGGCGTCTCCGAGGGTCTGGTCTACACGTACGACCCGACGGCGGCCGCGGGTTCGCGGATCACCTCGATCACGCTGAACGGCACCGCGATCGACCCGAACGGGGAGTACACGGTGGCGGCGAACTCCTTCCTCGCGGCGGGCGGCGACAACTTCGCCACCTTCAAGGAGGGGGCGGGCAAGCGGGACACCGGCAAGATCGACCTCCAGTCGATGGTCGACTGGTTCGATGCGAACAAGACGGCCTCGCCGGACCTCGCCCAGCGTGCGGTCGGTGTGACCGTCAGTCCGGCGGACGCCGACGGCTACCGCGCCGGCGACCAGGTGACGGTCTCGCTCTCCTCGCTGGCGTTCAGCGGTGGTGAGGCGGCGCCGGGAGCGGTCACGCTGTCGCTCGGCGACACCCAGCTCGCGGCCGGCACGGTCGACCCGACCATCGTGGACACCACCGACGAGGGCGGCCGCGCCACCCTCACCTTCACGGTGCCGTCCGGGGTGTTCGGCGAGCAGCAGCTCACGGTCGAGGTCCCGGCGACGGGCACGACGGTGCAGGTGCCGTTCACGATCGCCGGCGAGGAGGAGTTCGCGGGGACCATCGCGCTCGGCTCCTCGAAGGTGGCCGCGGGCAAGAAGCTCGACGTCACCGGCGAGGGCTACCAGCCCGGCGAGACCGTCACGGTGGAGCTCCGGCCGAAGAAGGGCCAGGGCGTCCAGGTGGGCACGGTGCAGGTCCGGCAGGACGGCACCTTCAGCACCTCGGTGACGGTGCCGAAGAACGCCCAGCCCGGCAAGTACACCGTCGCGGTGGCGCAGGCCGACGGGGACGAGGCCACGGCCACCGTCACCGTCAACCGCGCCGGCGGCATCGGCGGGATCATCAAGGACATCGTCGACTGGCTGTGGGACCTCCTGACCGGATGGTTCTGATGCCGATCGGCGGATGACGAGGCGGAGGCCGTCGGGGAGACCCGGCGGCCTCCGTCGTTTCCGCGGGGTCGGGGCGTCGCCCGCCGCCGACTAGACTGGGGGCATGCCCGAACCGAAAGTCGCCAGCTTTCCGGCGATCCGCGGTGCGCTGAAGTTCTACCAGATCGCGTCGATCATCACGGGAGTCATGCTGCTCCTGCTGCTCGCCGAGATGGTGCTGAAGTACACGCCGATCCACCTCGAGCTCTTCGCCGGAGGATCGGGCGGCCCGCTCTGGTTCGCTGGCGTCATCGCGGGGCCGGACTGCCAGTGGTGGTCGCTGTTCGCGCCGTGGACGAACTCGTGCGAGATGACCTCCCTCGGGGACGGCTTCAACATCTCGCTGTTCATCCTCGTCGCCCACGGCTGGTTCTACGTCGTCTACCTCTTCGCGTGCTTCCGCATGTGGAGCCTGATGCGCTGGCCGTTCCGCCGGTTCATCCTCCTCGCCCTCGGCGGCGTCATCCCGCTGCTGTCGTTCTTCATGGAGGCGATCGTCGCCCGTGAAGTCAAGACCTATCTCGCCACCCGGGAGGCCGCCGAGGCCTCCGCGATCGCCCCGGAAGGTGTCCGTTGACCGAACAGTCCGAGACCCAGCAGCGCCCCGCGCTCGTCGTCGACTTCGGCGCCCAGTACGCGCAGCTCATCGCCCGCCGCGTCCGCGAGGCCGGCGTCTACAGCGAGATCGTGCCGCACACCGCCACGGCCGAGGAGATCGCCGCCAAGAACCCCGTCGCGATCATCCTCTCCGGCGGACCTTCGTCGGTGTACGAGGAGGGCGCGCCGAAGCTCGACCCGTCGGTCTTCGACCTCGGCGTCCCCACGCTCGGCATCTGCTACGGCTTCCAGTACATGGCCCAGACCCTCGGCGGCGAGGTCGCGCACACCGGCCTCCGCGAGTACGGCGCCACGGATGCCGTCATCTCCGGTGACGGCGGCACGCTGCTCAGCGGGCAGCCGACCGAGCAGAACGTGTGGATGAGCCATGGCGACCAGGTCGCGAAGGCACCGGAGGGCTTCGAGGTGCTCGCGACGACGGAGGCCACGAAGGTCGCCGCCTTCGCGAACGAGGAGCGCGGCTTCTACGGCGTGCAGTGGCACCCGGAGGTCAAGCACTCGGATCACGGTCAGCGCGTGCTCGAGAACTTCCTCCACAAGGGCGCGGGCCTCGCGTCCGACTGGAACCCCGACAACGTGATCGCCGAGCAGATCGAGAGCATCCGCGAGCAGGTCGGCGACGCCCGGGTCATCTCCGCGCTGTCCGGCGGCGTGGACTCCGCCGTCTCGACCGCTCTCGTGCACAAGGCCATCGGCGACCAGCTCACGGCCGTCTTCGTCGACCACGGTCTCCTCCGCAAGGGCGAGCGCGAGCAGGTCGAGAAGGACTACGTCGAGTCCACCGGTGTGCGGCTCATCACGGTCGACGCCGCGGAGACCTTCCTCGGTCACCTCCAGGGCGTGACCGACCCCGAGGAGAAGCGCAAGATCATCGGCCGCGAGTTCATCCGCGCGTTCGAGAAGGTGCAGCTCGACCTCGTGGAGGAGGCGAAGGCCGACGGCGGCGCCCCGGTGAAGTTCCTCGTGCAGGGCACGCTCTACCCGGACGTGGTGGAGTCGGGCGGCGGTGCGGGCACCGCCAACATCAAGTCGCACCACAACGTGGGCGGTCTTCCGGACGACCTCGACTTCGAGCTCATCGAGCCGCTGCGGGCCCTGTTCAAGGACGAGGTCCGCGCGATCGGCCGCGAGCTCGGCATCCCCGAGGCGATCGTCGGGCGCCAGCCGTTTCCGGGGCCCGGTCTCGGCATCCGGATCATCGGTGAGGTCACCGCTGACCGCCTCGAGATCCTGCGTGAGGCCGACGCCATCGCCCGCGAGGAGCTGACCAAGGCCGGGCTCGACCAGGAGATCTGGCAGTGCCCGGTCGTGCTCCTCGCCGACGTGCGCTCGGTGGGCGTGCAGGGCGACGGCCGCACCTACGGCCACCCGATCGTGCTGCGTCCGGTCTCCAGCGAGGACGCGATGACCGCCGACTGGACCCGTCTGCCGTACGACGTGCTCTCGAAGATCTCGAACCGGATCACCAACGGTGTCCGCGACGTCAACCGGGTGGTGCTGGACGTCACGTCGAAGCCGCCGGGGACGATCGAGTGGGAGTAGGGGGCGCGATGCCCCCGGTCTCGGCACCGGTCCTCCCGGACGCCGAGTACCTGGTGCTGTCCAGCCGTCTGATCCCCGGGCTGGACGGCGGGTACACGATCGCGACACTCGCGCGAGCCCGGCTGCTCGCCGGAGCGGGCGCCGGCGAGGGCCGGGGTCCGCAGCTGCTGACCTTCGATCCGGGGACGATCGCCGATCACGCCGAGCATCGCCGCGTGTTCGCCGACCGCGGCGCGCTTGCGGACCCGGATCGTCTGCGGAACCTCTTCGACGAGGCCGTCGCCCCGGAGGGCGGAGCCGCCGCCTGGCTGCGAGACGCGGCTGATGACGCGGTGACGGCCGACCCCGACGTGGAGTACCGGGTGCTCGCGGACCCGGAGGGTCGTCCCTTCGTGGCCCTCCCGGTGATCCCCGGCGACCCGGACTGGCACCTCACGGACGAGCCCGTCCTCGTCCACGAC
This sequence comes from Microbacterium sp. LEMMJ01, assembly GCF_002114135.1. NCBI lineage: Bacteria > Bacillati > Actinomycetota > Actinomycetes > Micrococcales > Microbacteriaceae > Microbacterium > Microbacterium sp. LEMMJ01. Next base: position 318,179 of record NZ_NCTV01000033.1, on the reverse strand, counting down.
GAGAGCGGTGCGGTCGTCGGGGCGCTGCACGGCTTCCGCGGGCTCTACGGTGCCTGGCTCGACCACCTCGCGGCGGCGCTGGGCGACCGGCCGATCGTCGTGATCTGCGAATCCCGTCAGCTCGGCGAACTGGTCGCCGACTGGGACGACCCGCGCGTGCGCATCCTGCACCCCATCCACACCATGCACGTCGAGGCTCCCTACACGCCGGACGCACCCATGAACACGCTCTGGACGCGGTGGTTCCGCCTGGCCGACCGCTTCGACGCGGTGATCTGGCCGACGGCCACGCAGCGCGACGACGTGGTGGCGCGATTCGGCTCCTCCGCGAACCACGTCGTGGTGCCGAACCCCATCGAGCCCGTGGAACGTCGGGAGAGTCTGCGCGAGGACGGCCTCGTCGTCGTGCTGGGCCGACTCGCGGCGGGCAAGCGCGTCGACCACGCGATCCGCGCCTTCCTGGCGGCGGACGTGCCGGGCACCCGGATGGAGATCTGGGGCACGGGTGCGGAGGAGCAGCGGCTGGCGGCGCTGATCGCCGAGCTCGACGGCGCCGACCGCGTGCGGCTCTGCGGGTACACCGCCGATCCGGCGACCGTGCTCGATCGTGCGTCCGTCCTGGTGACCTCGACCGCGTTCGAGGGACAGCCGCTCGGCGTGGTCGAGGCGCTGCTGCACGGCACCCCTGTGGTGTCGTACGACGTGCGGTACGGCATCCGCGATGTGCTCGGCGCCGGCGGAGGTGTGCTCGTGCCCGCCGGTGACGTCACGGCGCTGGGGGAGGCGCTGCGGGACCTCCTGACCGATCCGGACCGGCTCGCGGCGCTCCGCGCGGAGGCGCCGCTCGTCGCGGCGGCGTGGAGCCCGGCGCGCTCCGTGGAGGCGCTGACCGCGACGATCGCCGCGGCCGTCCGCGCTCCCTCGCGGCGCTGACCGTCCGCGACCCGGTCGACCGCCGGAGAGTCGCGGACGACGCCCCGGCGGTCGACGGTCCTATCGCGTGCGCCGCCGGAAGGCGGTCACTCCGACCGTGACGGCGCCGGCGGTCAGCAGCAGTCCGCCCAGGAGCAGCGCCATCATCGGGACATCGCCGCCGGTCGCGGCGAGGTCGCCGCGGTCGCCGCGCGACGCGCCGCCGACGGGAGAGGCGGCGGCGTCATCGTCACCCCCGGAGTCCGGGTCCTCCGGCGTGCCGGGATCGGTGGGATCCGTCGGAGTTCCCGGATCGGTGGGATCCACCGGCTCGTCCACCGCGACAGCCACCGGCGCGCTCTCGACGGCGGCCGCGTCCAGCGCGGTCACCACCCAGGTCTCCGTCGCGGCGCGCGCGGCGGCCGGGGCCTCGTCGGCGGGGAGGGGGAAGCGGAACGACGCCGCACCGCCTGCCCAGACCGTGTCGACCAGCGCGCCCGGGGTGGTGACGATCTGCGCCGGATCGCCGGTACCGCGATAGATCGCATACTGGCGGGCCTCCCGCGCGTCGCCGGCCTGCCAGCGGAGCTCGCCGTCGACGACCTCGGGGGCCACCGGGGCGGCCACCTGTCCGTCCGAGAGCCAGGGCTTGGCCGGAACGAGCGTGGGGTGGGCGAAGGCCTCGCCCTCGAGGAGCTCGATCGCGGTGTTCTTCGCCTCGTGCTTGGGCTGCTGATCCGCGGGCAGAGCGGCCAGGTCGCTCGGCTTCATGTCGTTGTAGCTGAACAGGACGCTGCCCTCGATGCCGTCGAGCTTCTGGTTGTACCGGATCTGATTCGGCACCTCTTCCGGATTCATCCAGGCCTGCTCCCAGCCGCCGTTGTTGACGTGCTTGTAGAGCGCATGCCCCACGTAGACCTGGGTGCGGCTGCCGGCGGCCACGTCGCTCCACCACTGCGCCAGCTCCCCGTACGGGGCGGCCGCCTGATCGAAGCTCCAGTAGATCTGCGGCACGATGTAGTCGATCAGCTCGTCCTGCACCCACCCGCGGGTGTCGGCGAAGACCGCCTGACTGTACGTCTGCGACGAGCTCGTCGGCGTGTGGGATCCGGCCGGGTCGAGCGCCTCGTGCTCCCAGATCCCGAACGGGCTGATACCGAGCTGCACGGCGGTGCCGCGGGCCGCGTTGCCGGCGTCGATCGCGTCGCCGACGAGGGTGATCAGACCCGTGATGTTGTCGCGCCGCCACGCCTCGATGCCGGCGACGGTGTCGGGATAGCCCGCCGTGAGGCCGAACTCCTCGAACGTCGCCCGGTCCTCGCCCTGCGCGCCGAAGAACACGTTCTGACCGTCGACGGTGATCCGGTACGGGTAGAAGTAGTCGTCGAAGTGGATGGCGTCGACGTCGTAGTTCTCCGTGATCTCGGCGACGGTGGCCGCGACGTACGCGGGGACCTCGGGCTGGCCGGGGTCGAGGAACAGCTTCTCCTCGAAAGACAGGACCCAGTCGGGGTGCTGCACGGCGAAGTTGTCGTCGGCGAGGATGCCGGCGTCGTTCAGTGCCGCGATGTACTGCGGGATGGAGAGTGCCTTCACCTGGTCCGCGGTGAGGCCGAGGGCGGTGAGGATCCCCGGCGAGGTCATCTTCGCGTTGGTCACGCGATAGGGGTTCAGCCACGCGTGGAACTCCATGCCGCGGGCATGGGTGGCCTCGACCATGCGCTGCAGCGGGTCATAGCCGGGATCGGCGCCCTGGGCGCCGGTGAGGAACTCGGACCACGGGTTGAGCGCCGACGGGTAGTAGGCGTCCAGCAGCGGACGCACCTGGAAGATCACGGCGTTCATGTTCCAGGAGGCGAAGTCGTCGAGCACCGTCGCGTAGCGGGCGTCGAAGTCCGCCGCGTCGGCGGGTTTGCCGAAGTTCAGGTTGCCGATCGTCCCGACCCAGGCGCTGGAGAAGCGGCGGTTCTCCGGCGTCAGCGTCGTGGGGATGGCGACCTGCTCGCCGGATCCCGGATAGGTGTGCACGGGCTCCGTGCCGTAGCCGTAGGTGCCGGAGGCGTCCTTGACGTACCGGGTCAGCGGCTCCTCGTCGGGGGCCGCTCCGGCGGTCGTGGGGAGCGCCAGCAGGAGCAGGGCGGCCGCGGCGGTGGCGGCGATGCGTCTCTTCATCGAGTCCTCGTTCGATCTGGAAAAGAATTTCCACTGAAAGGGGTTGAACTGAAACTCTATGCCGATGTGGCTCTCGGCAGAAGACCGGGAGGAATTTTCGCCCCGATGTCGATCTCCGCCGTTCCCGTTCGACGTCTGTGATGAGAGGGTCGAGGAACGGCCCTTCGGAACAAGGAGAACATCATGAAGTTCATGCTCATCATGCGCGCGACCGACGACGCGGTGGCGGTCTATCAGGAGATGCCCTTCGAGCAGGTCATCGAGGCCATGGGCCGCTACAACGAGTCGATGATGAAGGCGGGCGTCCTCGTCGCCGGGGAAGGCCTGACCGACGCGGCGGAGGGCTTCGTCGTCGACTTCAGCGCCGAGAAGCCGCTCATCACGGACGGCCCCTACGGGGAGACGAAGGAGCTCTTCAACGGCTTCTGGATCATCGAGGTCTCCTCGCGTGAGGAGGCCGCGGAATGGGCGAGCCGGGCGCCGCTCGGACCGGGATCGTTCCTCGAGGTGCGCCGGGTGACCGGCCCGGAGGACTTCCCGGCCGACAACGAGTGGATCGAGAAGGAGGCGGGCTGGCGGGAGGAGCAGGCCCGCCGCGCCGAGCAGGCGTGACCCCCGTCCGCTGATGGACGGCTCCCCGGGCCCCGCGACGACCTCGGCCGCCTCCGCGCAGGAGGCGGCCGAGCGCGCGGTCGCGGCCGTGTGGCGCATCGAGTCCGCGCGCATCGTCGGCGCACTGACGCGGATGGTCGGCGACTTCGGCCTGGCAGAAGATCTCGCGCAGGAGGCCCTGGTCGCCGCGCTGCGGCAATGGCCCGCCGAGGGCGTGCCGCAGAATCCCGCCGCGTGGCTGACGGCCGTGGCGAAGCGGAAGGCGATGGACGGATGGCGCCGCCGCGAGCGGCTGGACGACCGTCTGGCGCTGATCGCGCACGACCTGGAGCAGGAGCAGGAGCAGGCGCAGGGGCATGAGCTGCCGTGGGACCCGGATGCCGTGGACGACGATGTGCTGCGCCTCCTCTTCATCGCGTGCCACCCGGTCCTCTCCCGGGAGGCGCAGGTCGCGCTCACGCTGCGGGTCGTGGGCGGTCTGACGAGTGAGGAGATCGCCCGCGCCTTCCTCATCCCCACGGCGACCGTGCAGCAGCGGATCGTGCGCGCGAAGAAGACGCTGGCGGCCGCGCACGCGCCGTTCGAGGTGCCACCGCGGGAGGAGCATGCGGCGCGGCTCGGCGCGGTCCTCGGGGTGCTCTATCTCATCTTCAACGAAGCGCACGCGGCCAGCAGCGGTCCGGAGTGGATGCGGCCGGAGCTGAGCGACGAGGCCATCCGGCTCGCCAGGGTGCTCGCCGCGCTGCAGCCCCGGGAACCGGAGGTGCACGGCCTGCTCGCGCTCCTGGAGCTCACGGCCGCACGTTTCCCGGCGCGGACCGACCGGAACGGCGACCCGGTGCTGCTCGCCGATCAGGACCGTCGGCGGTGGGACCGCAGCCGCATCGCGCGGGGGAGAGCAGCCCTGGCGCGGGCGGACGGACTCGGCCGCGGACGCGGGCCTTACAGTCTGCAGGCCGCCATCGCCGAATGCCATGCCGTCGCGCCGTCCGTGGAGGAGACCGACTGGGACCGCATCGTCGTCCTCTACGAGGCGCTGGGCCGGCTCACCCCGTCCCCGGTGGTGGAGCTGAACCGCGCGGCCGCCGTGGCCATGGCGACAGGGCCCGCCTCCGCGCTGCGGCTGATAGATGAGTTGGCGGCGTCCGGGGCGCTGCGCGGCTACCACCTGCTCCCGGCCACGCGTGGCGAGCTGCTGCGCCGACTCGGCAGGGAGAGCGAGGCGCGCGGCGAGTTCGCGACCGCCGCGGCACTGGCGGGCAACGACCGCGAGCGCGGACTCCTGGAGCGCAAGGCGCGCGGTGCCGGGAGCTGATCGTCCGCAGCACGAAAAGACCCGCCCCTCACGGATGCTCTCGCAGCCGTGAGGGACGGGCGTGGGTGACGCGGGGCGCGTCGAGTGGGGTCTGCGTCAGTCGTTGACCCGCTGGCCGCGGCCGGCGATGAGACCGTAGATCAGCAGCACGATGATCGAACCGCCGATGGCGAGGAGCCAGGTGCCGAGGTCCCAGAACTCGGTGAGCGGACGGTTGAGGATCAGGCTGCCGAGCCAGCCGCCGAGCAGGGCGCCGACGACGCCGAGCAGCAGGGTGATGAACCATCCGCCGCCCTGCTTGCCGGGCAGGATCAGCTTCGCGATGGCTCCGGCGATGAGGCCGAGAAGAAGAAAGCCGAGAAAACTCATGGTCAGCTCCTTGGGTCAGGAGCCCCGGGGTGCCGGGGCCTCGTGACACCTACTGTGCCCGGCTCCGGATTCGCGTGCCAACCCCTTGCGCGCGGCCTCCCGGATATGGCAAGAGGCCCGCCTCCCCAGGAGACGGGCCTCTCGTCGCGACGGATCGCGTCAGTTGTTGCCGCGGGCGATCGCGATGATCCGGAGGATCTCGACGTACAGCCAGACGACGGTGACCATGATGCCGAAGCCGCCGAGCCAGCCGTACTTGCGGGGAGCGCCGTTGCGCACGCCCTGCTGGATCTGGTCGAAGTCGAGCACCAGCGAGTACGCCGCCATGATCACGACGAGGACGCCGATGATGAGGCCGAGCGGGATGCCCATGATCTCCTGGCTGAACAGCCCGAAGGCGTTGGTGTTGACACCCGTCCACATGAGGACGAGGTTCAGGAGCGAGAAGACCAGGTAGCCGATCATCGCGATCATGAAGATCTTGGTCGCCTTCTTCGAGGCGCGGATCTTGCCGCTCGCGAAGAGGGCGAGGGTCACGCCGACGACCGAGACGGTGGCGAGCGTCGCCTGGAAGACGATGCCGGGCCAGCGGACCTCGAAGAACGCCGAGATGCCGCCGATGAAGAGACCCTCGAAGGCCGCGTAGGCGAAGATCAGTGCGGGGCGGACCTTCTTGCGCGAGGTGAAGGTGATGACCATCGCCAGCACGAAACCGCCGAGCGCCCCGAGGGCCCAGGGCAGCACGTTGACGGCGGCGGGGTTGTACGGGTCGTAGCGCGGCACGTCGAGGCCGCCGAGCGTCAGCACCCAGCCGACGACGGCGGTGACGAGGAGGATGCCGAAGAGGCCGGCGGTCTTCCACACGGTGTCCTCGACGGACATCCGGTCGGTCTCGAGGGCGCCTGCGGCGGGAGCGGCGTACATGCCCTCGAGCTGCGCGTTGGCGGCGGCATCCATCGCGCCGTGCTGGAGCGACGCGGCCTGCGCGCCCTGAGCGCCCTGGGGCGCACCCGGGTAGGTCGCGACGTTGCGCGGGTCCTGCTGCTGGAAAGCAGGATTGTTGAAAGCGAAGTTGCTCATCAGGTGGGCCTCACTCCAAAAGGGGGGTCGTAGGTCGCTTTCCTCCACGATACCCGTGAGGCGACACTCCCGGGGTGCCTTACGCTGTGAGCGTGCCCAGCAAATCCCCGCTCGTCATTGGGCATCGCGGTGCCCCGGGTCACCGACCGGAGCACACCCGTTCGTCTTACGAGCTCGCTCTCGCGATGGGGGTCGACGCGGTCGAGCCGGACGTGGTCGCCACCCAAGACGGTGTCCTGGTCGTGCGGCACGAGAACGAGATCTCCGGCATCACGGACGTCGCCGATCACCCGGAGTTCGCGGATCGCCGCACGACGAGGCGCGTGGACGGTGCCGCACTGACCGGCTGGTTCACGGAGGACTTCACCTGGGCGGAGCTGTCCACGCTGCGCTGCCGGGAACGGCTGCCGAAGCTCCGGGCGTCCAGCGCCTCCTTCGACGGCACGGAACCCATCCTGCGCCTGCGCGACGTCCTCGACCTCGTGCGGGCGGCCGCGCAGGAGCAGAGTCGGCCGATCGGCGTCGTGCTCGAGGTGAAGCACGCCACGCATTTCGCGAGCATCGGACTCGACCTCGCGCCCCTCATCGCGCGGGAGTTGCGCGACGCCGGATGGGCGGCGGGGGAGCTGCCGCTGATCGTGGAGAGCTTCGAGTCGACCGTGCTCGGGCAGCTCCGCGCCGCGGGCGTCGACGCGAGCTTCGTGTACCTGATCGAGGCGGCGGGACAGCCGTACGACCTGCTCGTCGCCGAGGGATCGAAGGCCTTGAGCTACCCGGAGACCGTGACCCCCGGGAATCTGGATCGCCTGGTCGGTCAGGTCGACGGGATCAGCGTCGACAAGAAGATGCTCATGGCGCCGGGCACGACGCTGGTCGCCGATGCCCATGCCCGCGGCCTGACCGTCTTCACCTGGACCTGCCGTCCGGAGAACGCCTTCCTCGCGGCGCCCTACCGCGGTCCGGGAGGCAAGAGCGCTTTCGGGCACTACGAGGCCGAGTGGGGCGTGATCGCCCGGCAGGGCGTGGACGGCGTCTTCGTCGACCACCCCGATCTCGGCGTGGCGTTCTTCCGCAGTTGACCCGTCGGGGTCAGAGCGTGCGGTCGAACGCGCCCTGACGGGTGGAGACGATCTCCTTGCCGAGCGGCATGAGCGACACCGGGACCATCTTGAAGTCGGCGATGCCCATCGGGATGCCGATGATGGTGATGCACAGTGCCAGTCCCGACACGATGTGGCCGAGCGCGAGCCACCACCCCGCGAGGATGACCCAGAGCACGTTCCCGAGGAACGAGCCGACGCCGGCCGTCGGCTTGCTGACGACCTCGCGGCCGAACGGCCAGATGGCGTAGGCGGCGATGCGGAAGGACGCGATGGCCCACGGGATCGTGACGATCGGGATGCACAGCAGCAGGCCGGCAAGCACGTAGCCGAGGAAGAGCGCCCAGCCCGCGAGGATGACCCAGATGATGTTGAGGATCGTGCGCATACAGCGATTGTGTCACCCGCGGGGCGGCGCGGCTGGGCATCAGCCCGGAGGTCCCCGGCGCTCGCGCCCGTCGATGCCAGACTGACCGCATGACCGGAATAGTGGTGGACGACGTCAGCAGGGCGTTCGGGGACGTGCAGGCCGTGCGAGGGGCCACGCTGCGCGCAGAGGCGGGAAGGGTGACGGGCCTGGTGGGCCCGAACGGCGCGGGCAAGACGACGCTGCTCCTGATGCTCGCCTCGTTGCTCGCCCCCGACAGCGGCTCGATCCGCATCGGCGGCATCGACCCCGAAGCCGATCCGCTCGCGGCGCGTCGCGTGCTGGGGTGGATGCCGGACGCCCTCGGCGCCTGGCCCTCGCTCACGGCCCGCGAGACCATCGTGACCACGGCCCGCCTCTACGGGATCGACCGCGCGGACGCGGAGCGGCGGGCGCAGCACCTCCTCGGTCTCGTCGGCCTGGGAGAACTCGCGGACTCCGCCGCGAAGGTGCTCTCCCGCGGGCAGAAGCAGAAGCTCGGCCTCGCCCGCGCTCTCGTCCACGACCCGCAGGTGCTGCTTCTCGACGAGCCGGCGTCGGGCCTCGATCCCGAGGCCCGCGTGCAGCTGCGGGTGCTGCTGCGCCGCTTCGCGGCCGAAGGGCGCACGGTCCTCATCTCCAGCCACGTGCTGTCCGAGCTGGAAGAGGTCGTCGACGACGCCGTCTTCCTCGTCGGCGGGGCCGTTGTGGATGCCGCTCCGGCGCAGAGCACGGTCCGCGCCTGGCGGGTGCGGCTCGCCGGTGCCACCGCGGAGCGCCTGAACGCGGACACGTGGCAGGTCGCGTCGACTCTCGGACTGGCACCTGAGTCCCTCGCCGTGGACCGCGGCGCCGTCCTCGTCGGCTTCCCCGGGGAGGACGCCGCCGCCCGGTCGCTGCGTCTCCTCGTGGAGGCGGGGCTGCCGGTCGCGGAGTTCGCACCCGCGCAGAGCGATCTGGAGCACACGTTCCTCGCGCTCCGGCACCCCCAGCCGCTCGCGGCGACGACCCCGCCGCCCCCGCCGCCTGCGGCACCCCACGGAACGGAGGCGGGAGCATGAGCCTCGCGAACATCGGCGTCATCGCGCGCCTGGAACTGACCCAGCGGCTGCGGAGCGTCGGCTGGTACGTGCTCCTCGGCGTCTTCGCGCTGGTGCTCCTCGGCGTCACCGGCCTGTCGTTCGCCGTGTACTCCTGGGGGGAGGACGTCGGGGCGGGCGTGTCGTCCATCGTCGTCAACGTGGTCCTGCTGCTCGTCGTGCTCGTCTCGCCGACGCTCAGCGGCAACGCCATCAACGGCGACCGGGATGCGGCCACGCTCGCGCCGATCCAGGTCACCGCGGCATCGACCGGCGACATCATGCTGGGCAAGCTGCTCGCGGCGATCGCGACGGGCGGCGCGTTCCTCCTGGTGGCGGTTCCCTTCCTCGCGGCGTCGCTGCTGGCGGGCGGGACCGATCCGATCGTGCTGTTCGTGGCGCTGCTCATCCTCGCCGTCGAGATCGTCATCGTCGCCGCGATCGGCGTCGGCCTGAGCGGCCTCATCGCCCGCCCGCTGTTCTCCGTCGCGTCCACCTACCTCGTGGTCTCGGCGCTCGTCATCGGCACGATCATCGTCTTCGCGCTCGGCGGCCTGGCCGTGCGCAGCGAGGCGACCAGCTACAGCCGCCCCTACGACAACAACGGCAACGTGGACTGCGAGAGCTGGGAGAGCTACACGTACGAGGCGCCGCGGTTCGACCTCGTGTGGTGGGCGCTCGCCGCCAACCCGTTCGTCGTGCTCGCCGACGCGACCCCCACCGAGTTCAGCAAGGACGGCTACCCGGTCGATCTGTACGGGCAGATCAAGTGGGGCGTCCGCAGCGCGCAGCTCTCGCCGCTGGAGCAGCGCTGGGACGACTGCGATCCGGAGAGCGGTTCCCAGACGGCCGAACAGGTGATCGACGAGACCGTGCCGAGCTGGTTCGTCGGGCTCGGCGTGCAGGTCGTGCTCGCCGGGGCGCTGTTCGCGGGGGCATGGGCCCGCACCCGGACGCCCGCGCGGCGGCTGCCGCCCGGCACGCGGATCGCCTGAGCGTCGGGGCCGAGGAAGACGCCACCGACCGTTCACCGGCCGTCCACCGACGGGTCGACGGACGGCCATGCGGCAGCGGTGGTCTGGACGGGTACCCGTCTGCGCTCAGTCGAGCCTTCTTCCAGGAGCCCCCATGCCCCGACTGCACTCCGTGGCCGCCGTCACGGCGGCGTGCGCGCTGAGCGCCGCCGCCCTGATCTCCGCCCCCGTCGCCGCCTCCGGTGCCATCCCTCCCGGCGAGCCCGCGCCGACCGGCGAAGCAGGGCTCGTCCTCAACGAGATCGTGTACGACGACGCGGCGACCGGGCTCGCCGACCAGATCGAGATCTACAACGCGGGCTCGGCGAGCGTCGACCTGACCGGCTGGAGGGTCTCGGACGAGAAGCGCGACAGCTTCGGCGCGGCACCGGCCGGGACGGTGCTCGCACCGGGCGCGTTCCTCGTCCTGGTGAAGGACGTGGACTTCGCCTTCGGCCTGGGCAAGGGGGACGAGGTCGTCCTCCACGACCCGGAGGGGGTCGAGGTCGATTCCTACGCCTACGCGAACACCGCGCCGCTGGCGGTCTGGGCGCGCTGCGCCGACGGGACGGGCGCCTGGGCGCATGCCATGGCGGCGACACCGGGCGCGCCCAACGACTGCCGGGTCGCGCCGGTCGCGGGGTCGATCCGCATCAACGAGGTCGACTCGCAGCCGGCCGACTGGGTCGAGTTCCACAACCCGGGGACGGAGGCGCTCGATGTCTCCGGATACGAGATCCGCGACAACTCCGATGACCACCGGTGGCGCTTCCTGCCGGGCGCCACGATCGAACCAGGAGCGTTCCTCGTCGTCGATGAGGGCACGATCGGGCTCGTCGACGGCGTGGAGGCGGCGTTCCGCGACTCCATCGGGATCGGCAGCGCCGACCGCATCCGCCTCTTCGACACCGCGGGCACGCTCGTCGACGACACGCAGCCCTGGGAGGGACACGCCGCCATCGACGGGGACTTCGCCGCCGCCACGCTCGCGCGCTGCCCGGACGGTGCCGGCGCCTTCGTGCTCGCCCACGCGACCCCGGGAGCGGCGAACTCCTGCGTCCTCCCGGACGTCGCGATCAACGAGATCGAGTCCAACGGCGACGCGACCGACTGGGTGGAGGTCGTGAACACCGGCAGCGCCACGGTCGACCTGTCCGGCTGGACCGTCATGGACGGCGATCCGGTCGGACACGCCTCGGAGACGACGCCGCTGCCGGCGGGGACGCTGCTGCCCCCGGGCGGATACCGGGTCTTCGATCAGCCCACCGACTTCGTCTTCGGGCTGGGCAACGGCGACACCGTGACGCTGCGGGACGCGAACGGACTCACCATCGACGAGCACGTCTACTCCGCGCATGCCGACGGCGTCTGGGCGCGCTGCGCCGACGGGACGGGCACGTTCATCGACGCGCCGGCAGCGACGAAGGGGCAGCGCAACGCCTGCGGGAACCCGGTGCGGATCAACGAGGTCGAGTCCGACGGTGGGGCGCCGGACGACTGGATCGAGCTCGTCAACCCGACCGGCGCCTCGCTCGACATCGGTGGCGCCGTCGTGAAGGACGACGACGACGCCCACGCCTACACCGTCCCCGTCGGCACGACGATCCCGGCCGGAGGCTTCTTCGTCATCGAGCGTTCGGCCCTCGGCTTCGGGCTGGGCGCGGGCGACGCCGTCCGCCTCTTCGACGGTGAGCTGCTCATCGACGAGACCGCCTGGGGCGAGGGCCACGCGGCGACCTCCTGGGGCCGCTGCCCTGACACCACGGGAGCCTTCGCGGCGACCGCGACGCCGACGAAGGGCGCGCCGAACGTGTGCGCGGGCGAGGTCGCCGTCGGCACCTGGCCGGGGTCGGCCGAGGTGCGGGTGCTCGACGACGTGCCGACGTTCCTCGAGGACAGTTCCGGCCTCGACGTGCAGGAGACCGCGGACGGGGCATTCCTCTGGGCCGTGGACAACGGCGAGGGGCGCATCTGGAAGCTCGAGGCCCACGCGGACGGCTCGGTGGAGAAGGCCGCGGGCTGGGACGAGGGCAAGCGCGTGCGCTTCGCCAAGGACGCCGGGAACCCGGGCGCCGCAGGGCCGGACACCGAAGGCATCACGGTCGACGGGAGGGGCCTGGTCTACGTGGCGTCCGAGCGCGACAACAGCGCCAAGGGTGTGAACCAGAACGTGCTGCTGCAGGTCGATCCGGACGCGGCGGCCGGCGATCTCGTGGCGCAGCGGGAATGGGATCTCACGGCGATGCTCCCGGCGGTCGGCGCGAACCTCGGCATCGAGGCCGTGCAGTGGGTGCCGGACAGTGCGCTGAACGGAAAGCTCTTCGACGACACCACCGGGACGGCCTACGACCCGGCCGTGCATCCGGGACACGGCGACGGTCTCTTCTTCGTCGCGGTGGAGGACAATGGGCACGTCTACGCCTTCGCGCTCGCCGGGGACGGCACGGCCACGCTCGTCTCCGAGATCTCCCCCGGGCTCACCGGTGTCATGGCGCTCGACTGGGATGCCGTCCGCGGCACCCTGTGGGCGGTGTGCGACGACGGGTGCCAGGGCCGCTCCGCCGAGCTCACCCTGAACGGGACCGCCCAGCCCGGGATCGCCCACTACGCGCGGCCCGCCGGCATGCCCGTCATCAACAACGAGGGCTTCGCCACGGCTCCCGCGTCGCTCGCGGTCGACGGACGGCGTCCGGTGTGGTGGTTCGCCGATGGCTTCGCCTCGGAGGCGCTGCGCACCGGCACGCTGCCGGGCGGCACAGGCGCCGAGAACCCCGGCGGCGAGAACCCCGGCGGCGAGAACCCCGGCGGCGAGAACCCTGGTGGGGAGAACCCTGGTGGGGAGAACCCGCCGCTTCCCGGCTCGGAGCTCGAGGACGGCAACCGCCACGGCGTCACCGTCGATCCGGCGGTGGCCGCACGGGGGCAGCGGGTCACCGTCACGGTCGGCGCGGATGCCGTCGGAGCGCGGGCGGAGGTCTGGATGTACTCCGACCCGGTCCGCCTGGCTGCGGGGACGCTTTCGGCGACGGGTGCCCTCACGGTCACCGTTCCGATGGACGCGCCGCTGGGCGCGCACCGCATCGCCGTCTACGCGGCGGATGGGACGCTCCTCGGCTGGGCCGACCTGCGCGTCACTGCCGCGGGCGAGGGGCTGGCCGCGACCGGAGCGGACCTGCCGGTGGCCGCCACCGCGCTCGCGCTGATGCTCCTCGCGACCGGGGTCCTCGCGCTGCGCCGTCGGAAGCGCACCGCCTGACCGGGGGAGGGGTGCGGGCGGTCGCCTGCATCCCTCCCCGGCGGGGACCTCGATGTCGGTGCCGCCGCCTAGACTCGAGAGGTCATGACCGAAGCCCCTCTCATCGTCCCCGGTTCCGTCGGCCCGCAGTCCTCCGGCGCCCCCGCGCAGGACGACCTCCTCGCCGGCCTCAACCCCCAGCAGCTCGAGGCCGTCACGTATCGCGGCCCCGCGCTGCTCATCGTCGCCGGTGCCGGCTCGGGCAAGACGAGCGTGCTCACGCGCCGCATCGCCTCGCTCCTGCGCAGCCGCGAGGCGTGGCCGAGCCAGATCCTCGCCATCACCTTCACCAACAAGGCCGCCGGCGAGATGCGCGAGCGCGTCGAGGGGCTCATCGGCGACGCCGCGCGCGGCATGTGGATCTCCACGTTCCACTCCGCGTGCGTGCGGATCCTCCGCCGCGAGGCGCAGCAGTTCGGGTTCACCAAGAACTTCACCATCTACGACTCCGGAGACTCCCGCGCCCTCCTCAAGCGGCTGGTCAAGGAGCACGAGGCCGACGCCTACGGGCTCACCCCGGCGGCGGTCCAGGGGCGCATCTCCAAGCTCAAGAACGAACTCTCCGATGCCGAGTCCTACGCGCGACAGGCCAACATGAGCGACCCGGCCGAGCGCGTCTTCGTCGAGGTCTTCGCCGACTACCAGCGCCAGCTCCAGAAGGCCAACGCCTTCGACTTCGACGACCTCATCGGGCAGACGGTCTACCTGTTCCGGGCGTTCCCCCAGGTCGCCGACACCTACCGCCGCCGCTTCCGGCACATCCTCGTCGACGAGTACCAGGACACCAACCACGCGCAGTACGCGCTCATCCACGAGCTCACCCGTCCGGTGTCCGGCGTCGGCGCGACGCCGGAGCCGTATGCCGCCAACGGCATGATGATCTTCGAGCCCGATCCCGAGCCTGCGCCGGGAGCCGGTGAGGCCGGGGCGTCGCTGACGGTGGTCGGCGACTCGGATCAGTCGATCTACGCCTTCCGCGGCGCGGACATCCGCAACATCAGCGAGTTCGAGCGCGACTTCCCGGGGGCGAAGGTCGTGCTCCTCGAGCAGAACTACCGCTCGACGCAGAACATCCTCTCCGCGGCGAACGCCGTCATCGGCAACAACTTCGACCGCAAGGACAAGAAGCTCTGGAGCGACCGCGGCGAGGGCGACAAGATCATCGGCTTCACCGGCTACTCGCAGCACGACGAGGCCCAGTTCGTCGCCGACGAGATCGAGGCCCTGCACCGCAAGGGCATGCCGTACTCGGAGATGGCCGTCTTCTACCGCACGAACTCGCAGTCCCGCGCGCTGGAGGAGATCTTCATCCGCTCGGCCGTGCCCTACAAGATCATGGGCGGCACGAAGTTCTACGAGCGCGCCGAGATCAAGGACGCGCTGGCCTATCTCGTGGCGGTCGCCAACCCCGCCGACGAGATGGCGGTGCGCCGTATCCTCAACAAGCCGCGGCGCGGCATCGGCGACGTCACCGAGACCGCCATCGCCCGCTTCGCCGAGGAGCACGGCATCTCCTTCCGCGATGCCCTGTCGCTGCCGGGCCAGCTCGGCGTGGGACCGAAGATCCAGGCTGCCATCGCCCAGCTCGACGCCGTGCTCGCCGAGGCGACGGCGATCATGCTGCCGCCGACGGGGGAGGTGCCGCCGCCCACCTCCGTGGCGGACGGGCTCAGCCTGCTGCTCTCCAAGAGCGGCTACCTCGACGCGCTGCGCGCCAGCCGCGATCCGCAGGACGAGGCCCGCGTGGAGAACCTCGACGAGTTCGTGGCGGTGACCCGCGACTTCGCGCGCAACAACCCCGAGGGCACCATCACCGACTTCCTCACCGAGGTCGCGCTGGTCTCCGACGCGGACGACCTCGACGACGAGTCCGGATCGGTCTCGCTCATGACGATGCACACCGCCAAGGGCCTGGAGTACGACGCGGTCTTCGTCACCGGCGTCGAGGAAGACCTCATCCCGCACCGCATCTCGGCGGGGGAGCCCGGGGGACCGCAGGAGGAGCGACGCCTGTTCTACGTGGGCATCACCCGCGCCCGCAAGCGCCTGCACCTGTCCCTGGCGATGACCCGCGCGCAGTTCGGCGAGGTGACGGTCGCCATGCCCAGCCGGTTCCTGCAGGAGATCCCGGCCTCCCTCATCGACTGGCGGCAGTCCCCGGGCGACGTGAACTCCCGCGGGGGCATGCAGTCGCGTGCGCTGAACGCCCGTCGCTCCGGTGGGTCCGGCGACCGCTTCGGCGTGAAGGCCCTGCCCCGCGAGTCCCTCAAGCCGCTCTCCACGGCGATGGACAAGATCCCCAACCGCGTCACCGCCAAGATGCGCGACAACGGCGACCTCGAGCTCGCCGCCGGCGACCGCATCCGGCACGACGACTTCGGCGAGGGGAGGGTCGACGCCGTCACGGGCGAAGGCGCCAAGCGCATCGCCCATGTCCGGTTCGACACGGCAGGGCAGAAGAAGCTGCTCATCAAGGTCGCCCCGATCCAGAAGCTCTGACGTCGCGGCGGAGAGGGCGGGGAGACACGGTTAGGCTGGCTCCCATGGCCCTCTTCTCCCGCCGTAAGAAGTCCGGCGACGACGCCGTCGCTCCCGCCCCCTCCGCCGCTCCGGCCACCGAGAGCGAGGAGGACGCGAGCACGGCGACCGAGGAGTCGGAGGCTCCGACGGCCGAGGCCTCGCCCACCGTCGGCATCTCGGTGCAGGCGTTCCGCGGTGTCGGCGCCGAAGCCGGGCCCGAGGTCGCGCTTCCGGATCCGGAGGCCGCGGCGGCAGCCGCGGCGCCCGCTGCCGCGCCGACGCCGCCGAGCCCCACCGCGGAGCCCGCGGCACCGGCGGCCGAGCGGAAGCTCCCGCTCGCTCCCGCGCTCCCGCCGGAGCAGACCGAGACCGTGGCCGGCATGAAGGACAACGTCCTTCTGCGCGAGTCCCTGGCGCAGATCGAGGCGGGGGCCTCGAACGAGCAGCTCCTCGGGGTGCTCCGCCAGGCTCTCCAGGGGCACCTCTACATCCGCGTGAACGGCGATGCCCGCGCGCAGATCAGCGAGGGCAAGCCGCTCGCCGTCGCCGTGGTCCGCGATGGGGAGCGCCAGTTCATGCTGGCGTTCAGCTCGGCGGCCGCCGTCCGGGATTCCGTGCAGCTCGAAGCCGATCCGTCCGCGACCTCCGCTGTCGCCCAGCCGACGACCTCGGTGATGCAGCAGGTCGTCTCCGGCGACTTCGCAGGTCTCATCATCGACAACGCGTCCGCGCCGCATCGTGTGGTGTTCCCCACCGAGCTCCTGCAGAAGACGCTCGAGCAGGCCGACGTCGACATGACCGTGAAGTCCCTGCTCGCGGCACCGCGGGAGCAGGACTCGCCCGCCAAGGTGGGCGAGGCTCTCGCCACGACCCGCATGTGGGTGGCGGTGAACGACGGATCCGGCACCGGGCAGGTCGGCATCGCCGAGGCGCAGACCGCCGACGGCCGCCGCTTCCTCCAGCTCTTCTCGCACCCGCTGGAGGTCATCGCGCTCGGCCGGGGCGACCGCCCGCTGCCGTTCGAGCCGGACCAGCTCGCGAAGGTGCTGTCGAGCCACTCCGAGATGGCCGGCGTCATCATCGACTCCGCAGGGCCCTCCATGGTGGTGGAGCGCGACGCCCTCGCGCCGGTGCTCGTGCGCGCGGTGCGGATCGAGGACTGACGGCGCGCACCCGGAGTCGCCGGGGGTTCCGCGGGTCGTGACCGCGCCCTAGGGTCGGAGCATGGCCTCTGAACGCGTGACCCTGACCGTCGCCGACACCGATGGAGGGCGTGAGGTCGCGCTCTCCAGCCCGAACCGGGTCGTCTGGCCCGACCTCGGCATCACCAAGGCCGAGCTCGCCGAGTACGTGCAGCTCGTGTCGGTGCCGTTCCTCGCGGCGAACGGCAACCGGCCGGTGTCTCTGGAGCGCTTCCGGGACGGCGTGGGGACCGCCGGAGGACCGCGGCCGGAGGGCTTCTTCTCGAAGAACCCGCCCAAGGGCACTCCGGACTTCGTCGACGCCGTCACGGTCACGTACAACAGCGGCCGCCGCCATCCCCAGATCGTCCTGAACCGCACCAGCGCGATCGTGTGGGCGGTGCAGATGAACACCATCGTCTTCCATCCCTGGGCGTCGTTGGCGACCGATTCCGACAACCCCGTCGAGCTGCGGATCGACCTCGACCCGCAGCCGGGCACCGGCTTCGCCGAGGCCGTCCCCGCGGCCCACGCCCTGCGGGAGGTGCTGCGGGAGGCCGGCCTCGAGGCGTTCGCGAAGACGAGCGGCAACCGGGGCCTGCACGTCTTCGCCCCGATCGAGCCCACCCACGAGTTCCTCGACGTGCGGCATGCCGTGATCGCCGCCGGCCGGGAGCTCGAGCGCCGGATGCCGGACCGGGTCACGACGAACTGGTGGAAGGAGGAGCGCGGCGAGCGCCTCTTCGTCGACTTCAATCAGGCCAACCGCGACCGCACGATGGCCGGCGCGTACAGTCCGCGTGCCCTCCCCGGTGCGACCGTCGCGACGCCCGTGCACTGGGAGGAGCTCGACGATCTCGACCCGCGCGTCTTCACCGTGCGGAGCATCCCGCAGCGGCTCGAAGAGGTCGGCGACCCGTGGGCCGACATGCAGGCGAAGCCCGGGCGCATCGACACGCTCCTGGAGTGGTGGGAGCGCGACACGGCGAACGGCCTCGGGGAGCTGCCCTTCCCGCCGGAGTTCCCGAAGATGCCGGGCGAGCCGCCGCGCGTGCAGCCGAGCAAGAAGAACGCCGCGAACTGGGACGCCGACGGCAACCCCGCCGACGACTGAGCGGGCTCAGCTCAGGACGTCGGCGAGGTCGTAGCCCTCGACGGTGTCGAGCTGGTCGTACGTGCAGGAGCGGGCGTCGCGGTCCGGCCGCCACCGCTCGAACTGCACGGTGTGACGGAAGCGGGCGCCCTCGAGCTGGTCGTACCGCACCTCCAGCACCCGCTCGGGACGCAGCCGCACGAACGAGACATCCTTCGACCCGCTGAACCGCGAGCGCTCGCCCTCGCCCGTCACCGCCGCGCCGTCCTCGTCACGCTCGACCAACGGTGCGAGCTCCTCCACGAGCTGCTTCCGCTTCGCGTCGCTCCATGCCGCGACCCCGCCGACCTGACGCAGGGTCCCCTCGGCGTCGTAGAGCCCGACGAGCAGCGACCCGACCCCGGTGCCGGACTTGTGGATGCGGTAGCCGAGGGCGACGACGTCGGCGGTCCGCGCGTGCTTGATCTTGAAGAGGGTGCGCTTCCCCGGTGCGTACGGCTGCGCCAGCGGCTTGGCCACGACGCCGTCGAGGCCCGCGCCCTCGAACTCCTGGAGCCAGCGGACGGCGGCGTCACGGTCGCGGGTGGTCCTGGTCAGGTGCAGCGGGTGCTCCACGGACTCCATGAGCGTCTCCAGCCGGGCCCGCCGCGTCTCGAACGACTGGTCGCGCAGGTCGTCCTCACCGGAGGCGAGCAGGTCGAACGCGATGAACAGGGCCGGGGTCTCGACGGCGAGCTTCGCGACCCGGGAGGCGGCCGGGTGGATGCGCTGGCTGAGGGCCTCCCAGTCCAGACGCTGCGCGCCGTGCGGACCCGTGGCCACGACGATCTCGCCGTCGAGGAGGCAGGGCACGGGCAGCAGCTCAGGGATCGCATCGACGAGCTCCGGGAAGTAGCGCGTGAGGGGCTTCGCGCCGCGGGACCCGATCTCGACCGTCTCGCCGTCCCAGGCGATGAGCCCCCGGAACCCGTCCCACTTCGGCTCGTAGAGCAGCCCGCCCGGGGTCTTGTCGGGGTCGGGGACGGCCGCGACGGCCTTGGCGAGCATAGGGGCCGGGATCTCGTAGCGCATGCACCCATCCTGGACCGGGCGGCGAGCGGGGGAAAGGGCAGGATCAGCCGAACAGGTCGTCGAGTTCCGCGGGCGTGCCGGCATCGTGGAGCACGGTGTGTGCCGCGTGCCACCCGGCCATGCCGTTGACCGCGGGCCCGGGCGGAGTGGAGGCCGACGCGAGGTACACGCCCGGCATCGGTGTGCGCCACGGCGCGGGGGAGAGGACGGGGCGGCGCAGGGCCTGACGCATATCGAAGACGCCGCCGGAGATGTCGCCGCCGATCTCGGCCGGGTTGATCGCCTCGCGGGAGGAGGCCGGCACCGCGTGGTGGGCGAGGATCCGGTCGCGGAAGCCCGGCGCGAACCGCTCGACCTGCGCGGTGATGAGCTCGGTCGGGTCGAGGTCGGAGCCGTTCGGCACGTGGATGTACGCCCAGAGCACGGCCCTGCCGTCGGGTGCCCTGGTCGGGTCGAAGAGCGACGGCTGGACGGCCAGGACGTAGGGGCGCTCGGACACGCGACCGACGGCGACCGCGTTCTCGCTGTTCCACACCTCGTCCCTCGTCCCGGCCACGTGCACGGTGGGCGCGTTCCGCACGTGCTCGTTCGTCCACGGGATGGGGCCGTCGAGCGCGAAGTCGACCTTGGCCGCCGCGGCGCCGTAGCGGTAGCCGCGGAGCGCACGGGCATACGACGCCGGGATGTCCGGGTGGGTGAGGGCGAGCCGGGGGGAGGCGTTGAGCAGGAGCACGTCGCCGCGGGTGGGGTCGCCCCAGTCCAGCGCGGCGAGATCGGTGACCCGGGTGCCGGTCTCGATCGAGCCCCCGTGAGCCTCCAGGTCGGCGATGAGGGCGTCGGCGATCACCTGCGAGCCGCCGCGGGGGTACGGCCAGCCGCCGGCGTGGGCGAGTCCGGCCAGCAGGAGCCCGGCCGCAGCCCCCGCGAGCGTGGGCTGCGGGGAGTTCGCGTGCGCGACGACTCCCGCCATGAGCGCGGCCGCCTCCTCGGTGCGGAAGGCGGCGCGCGCCAGGGGAGTGCCCTGGTCGAGCATGCGGATCGCGTAGCGGACCGCGGTGACCGGGTCGTGCGGGAGGCGGAGGAGCTGGTTCCCGGTGAAGTCCGTGACGCCGTCGATGTGGGTGCTGAGGGGGCGGAGCCGGCGCCGCCACGCGTCGCCGTCGATGCCGAGCTCGGCCGCGGTGCGCTCGATGTCGCGCCAGGCGATGGCGGCACGGCCCCCGTCCAGCGGATGGGCGAACGAGATCTCGGGGCGGATCCACTCGATCCGCTCGTCGAGCCGGAACGCCTGGAAGAACGGCGAGGCCACGGCCGCAGGGTGGACGGCCGAGCAGACGTCATGACGGAAGCCGGGGAGGGTGGCCTCCTGGGTGCGCAGGCCGCCTCCCACCGTGTCCGCGGCCTCGAGCACGCGCACCCGGTAGCCGGCGCGGGCCAGGGAGACGGCGGCGGCGAGGCCGTTCGGTCCGGATCCGATGATCGTCGCGAGTGCCATGCGGCCAGTCTCGCACGCGAGCCCGCGGTCAGCGGAGGGGGTTGCGCCGTGCGATCCTGGAAGGGATGAATGAAGTCCAGGGCCCGACCCCCGCCGGCACCTCCCGTCCGTACCGCTCGCTTCCCGAGGCGCTCCGCGCCCATCGCATCGATCCGGTGAACCACGCGTTCATCACCGAGATCGTCGAGGTCGCGGGGGTGACCTCGCTGATCGACCGCGGTCGCTACATCGAGGCGATCCGCCGCGAGGGGGCGGCGCTGCACATCGGCCGCACGTACACCAACGGCTTCACGGAGGACGAGGTCGTGACCGTCGGGTCCACCCGCCTCCGCCTGCAGCCCAGCGAGGGGCGCGCGCCCTACTTCTACGTCACGCACCCGAGCGAATTCGCCCCGCAGGCCCCGGTCAAGGCCAAGCGCTCCACGACGCCGCGCACCCCCGCCGCTCCCCGCACGCCCGCGGCTCCGAAGCCCGTCGAGCGCGACTACGGCGTGTGCGACGTGTGCTTCATGGTGAAGACCCCCGCCGGCGGCTGCGGCTGCGACTGATGCCCGCCGCCTCCGCGTCGCGCCGCGGCGTCACCGTCCGCGAGGCGGAGTGGCCGGGTGACGCGGCCTTCGTCGGTGCCGCGGTGTCGACGTATCTCCGGCAGACCGAGCAGGAGAAGCACGACGTCCTGGGTGACCCCGCGGAGCCCGAGGCCGAACTCCCCGAGCGATACCGGCCGGAGGTCCGCGATCCGGCGACCGCGTACGCCGGCGGACGGGTGCTCGTGGCGGAGCTCGCCGGGGCTCCGGTCGGCGTGGTGATCGCGCTTCCGCATGCCGGGTACACCGAGATCAAGCGGCTCTGGGCGGATCCGGCGGTCCGCGGTCGCGGCGTCGGTTCCGCGCTGCTCGACGCCGTCCTGGTGGAGGCCGAGGGCGCGGTGCGGCTGTCGGTCTGGGACTGGCGCGACGCCGCGATCCGGCTCTACGCGTCCCGCGGCTTCCGTCCCGTCGACCCCTGGGACGACCGCGACCGCCTCCTCTGCTTCGAGTCGCGCACTTCGCTGCATCCGGCCGCCGAATCCAGCAAAGTGCGCGATTCGAAGGGCTAGGCGAAGGCGCTCATCCCGGTGATGTCGCGGCCGAGCAGCAGGGCCTGCACGGATTCGGTGCCCTCGTAGGTGTGGATGGCCTCGATGTCGGCCAGGTGCTGCATGACGCCGTTCTCCAGGAGGATGCCGTTGCCGCCGAGGAGATCCCGCGCCGTCGCGGCGATCCGCCGGGCCGCCCGGGTGTTGTGGAACTTCGCGAGCGAGGCCTGCGTCGGCCGCAGCGCCCCCGCCTGCTCCAGATCGGCCATGCGGCGGCAGTAGAGCTGCATCGCCGTCAGATCCTCCAGCATGTGCGTGAGCCGCTCCTGCACCATCTGGAACTTCGCGAGCGGCTTGCCGAACTGCACGCGCTGCTTCGCGTAGGCCAGCGCCGCCTCGTAACAGGCCGTCGCGTGACCCAGCGCCGACCAGGCGACCCCGGACCGGGTCGCGTACAGCACGGTCGAGGCGTCCTTGAAGCTCTTCGTCCCCGGCAGCACCGCGTCCCGCGGCACCCGCACGTCGTCCAGGCGGATGTGGGCCTGATGGATCGCGCGGAGGGAGGCCTTCCCGCGGATCACGGTGCCGGTGTATCCGGGGGTGTCCTGCTCGACGAGGAAGCACCGCACCGCGCCGTGCTCGGCGGCGGACTCGTCGTCGACCCGCGCCCAGACGAACGTGATCCCGCCCGAAGCGCCGTTGCCGATCCACTTCTTGGCACCGCGGAGCACCCAGGAGTCCCCGTCGCGGCGGGCCACGGTCTCCAGCGAGACGGAGTCGGAGCCGTGGTCGGGCTCGGTCAGGGCGAAGGAACCGAGCACCGTGCCGTCGGCGAGTGCCGTGAGCCAGCGGTCCTGCTGGGCGGGCGAGCCGAACAGCGCGAGCGTCCGCAGCGCGAGCCCGCCCTGCACCGCGAGGATCGTGCCGAGGGAGCCGTCCCCGCGCGAGATCTCCATGTTGACCAGGCCCGCGGCGAGCGGCGAGAGCCGGGTCAGCGCGGGGTGGTCGACGCCGTCGACGACGAGGTCCATCTCGCCCATGCGGCGGGCGGCGTCGAGCGGGTACTCGGCGCGGTCCCACGCCTCGGCCATCTGCGGGGCGACCTCATCGACGTACCCCTTCGCGCGGTCCCAGGCCTCCCGGTCGGCGGCGGGGATGTCGGCGAAGACCGCGTAGTAGTCGCTGTCCTGCCGCCCGGTGACGTCGTAGGACGAGACGCGCTCGCCGTGCAAGGGGGAGGCTTCAGTGCTCATGGGTGCTCCTTCGTGACACCAGGTATCGTACTCCTCGATACTCGGTACCACGACCGCCCCGGTCGGCTCAGTCGAGCTCGGAGCGGAGCCTCCTGGTCACCTCGGCGATCGGCATCGACCGGGGGAAGACCGCCACCACCACGTCGTCCGGAGCGCCCGCGTCGGCGGCCTCGCCCACGCCGTACCGCCGACGTGCATCCGCGAGCGCGGACTGGAGGGTGGACAGCGGCACCTTCTTCCGTCCGCGCAGGAGCTGCCGCAGCACGTGGTTGTGCACCGCCGTCACGAGCGCGGCGAAGCCCACCGCGTCCAGCGGATCCACCCCCGGCAGGGCACTGCGCAGGTACTCGTCGAACAGCCGCTCGTAGCGGAACACGGTGATGATCTCGCGTTCGCGGAGCACCGGCACCTCCCGCACGATCTGGTAGCGCCGTCGCGCGAGCTCCGGGTCGTTCGCGAAGTGCGTGAACACGGACTCCGATGCCGCGCAGACCGCGCCCCACGGATCGTCGTGCCCCTCGTCGAGGAACTCGCGGAGCTGCTCCAGCAGGACCTCGTGATCGGCGAAGACCACGTCCTCCTTGCCGCCGAACTGCCGGAAGAAGGTCGACCGGGAGACGCCGGCGGCCTTGGCGATCTGCTCCACGGACGTCTGGTCGAACCCCTGGGCGCTGAAGAGTTCGAGCGCGGCGGCGACGACGCCCCCGGTGCGCAGCTCTGCGGATTCGTGCATGGCGAAAGCCTAGACCGCCGTGGGGCTCGCGCCCGACGGCCCCGGCGAGAGCACGCCGCTGACGCGGTTCCAGAGTTGCACGCGATGGGCGAAGTCGGCCAGCGCCTCCTGCTCTGCGGTGAACACCCGCAGCGACCCCTCGATCGGCTGCGCGCGCTCGTCCTGGATCCAGGTCTGGTAGCCCTCTCTGCCGTACGACACCACGACGGTGTTCGTCTTGCCCCGGGGGTCGTCGAAGAAGCAGAAGCCGACGGAGCCTCGCGCGCGGAGGTCGGCGAGGACGGTGTCGCGGTTCATGCGGATGCTCCGGGGACGGCCAGCTCCCGGACCAGGCCGAGACGCAGGTAGAACGTGAGGGGGAGGGGCAGCAGGAGCTGGGTCGCGCCGCCGGGGTCGCCGAAGGCCGGGGCCACCGTGCCGCGGAAGATCGGGGCGTCCCAGCGGTAGTAGCCGATGTCCACGAGGTCGTCCAGGTCCCGTCGGAGGACGGCGTCCTCCGAGCACTCGTATGCTGCGCGGATGTGGACGCAATCGCCGACGACGAGGAATTGGTGGTACGCCGCGGGGTTCTCGACCCAGGGCAGGGAGCGCTCCGGATAGGCGGCCGGCCGTCCGTTCTCCACGAGGTAGACGTAGCGCGTGTTGAGCGGCCCGTACATGTCCCACACCTCCGCGCCGCGGGGGAGCGGCTCGCGATCGATCGCGACGCCGTCGGGTCCGATCCACAGCTCCGTCATTCCCGGCCCTCGATCCGTCGGACGGCGTGCGAGTCCGACGCCCGGTAGCGGCGCGCGATCCGCAGGAAGAAGTCCAACGCCTCCGACTCCGAGTCGAAGCGGACGGGATCGTGGAATCTGCCGCC
The DNA here is from genome assembly GCF_002114135.1 of Microbacterium sp. LEMMJ01. Classification (NCBI taxonomy): domain Bacteria; kingdom Bacillati; phylum Actinomycetota; class Actinomycetes; order Micrococcales; family Microbacteriaceae; genus Microbacterium; species Microbacterium sp. LEMMJ01. The sequence goes on along the minus strand of NZ_NCTV01000033.1, from coordinate 293,540 downwards.
ACGCTCGTCCGTCTCCCACACGATCCACGCGTCGCCGTCGCGGTCGATCCACGCCGATGACTGTGGTCGACCGGTGAGGCCGAACCAGTTCGCGGTGGCGGTGAGCTTCTCATCGGCGATGATGCGCTGCACGTCGTCGGAGGTGAGCTCGGTCATGGAATCTCCTTCAATACGCCGAGTGTGATCAACTGTGCGGCCGTGAGGGGAAGCTGGACCTGCACCCCGCCACCCGTCGAGCCGAACCCGGGCGCGATGTCTCCTCGGTAGCCCTGCGAACCCAGATACTCGGGCTTGAACCCGCCCGCCAGGAGTTCGTCCTTGACGTCTTGCGGAGCGCGGTCGTAGACGCTCCGAAGATCGGACATGTCGCCGACCACTTCATAGCGGTGGTAGTGGGCCGGGTTCTCCACATACGGGAGGGACCGCTGATCGTAGGTATACGGGCCGCTCTCGGGGACCGGGGATGTGTAACGGCCCTCCGGAGGACCGTAGCGGTCGAGGACGTCCCCGACCTGTGGAGTGTGCGGCTGCCGGATCGGTTCCCCGCCCGAATCCAGCACGTACCCCTCGCCGGGAACCTGGCTCCAGTCGATGCTCCCGTCGGGCTGGAGCACGTCCGGTCCCTTGGGGATCTGGACGTCGGGCGGGAGCGTGCCGTTGTCCGCGAAGTCGTCAGCGTATTCCGGGTAGTTGCGGTCGAGGTACGTCTGGATCTGCTCGTCTGTGAGCGTGCTCTGGTCGCGCACGCTGGGGCCCGCGGGGCCGGAGCCGCCAGGCGAGGTGCCGTCGGGAGACGAGCCGTCGGGGGACGAGCCCCCGGGGGAACTGCCGTCAGGGCCGTGCGGGGCTCCGGGGCCGGACGGGCCATGCCCACCGCCCGGGCCGCGCGAGAAGAGGTCGCCGAGGCGCTGGAACAGCGACTTGAGCTCGTCGAGGTGCTTCGTGAGGGCCGTCACGGCATCCACGAGCTTGAGCACGGTGCCGGAGATCCGGGCGGTCATGGCCGAGACGCGACTCGTGGCCTGCGCGATGACGTACGGGGTGGCGGTGCCCAGCGACACGACGAGCGTGCTCGCATAGGAGATGAGGGAGCCGACCAGCTGCGACAGGGTGTCGCGGACCAGCTCGTGCACGATCTGCACCAGCATGGACGCGGTCTCCATGCCGGTCCTCATCCCGCCGGCCCAGGCAGCGGCCGCGGAGATGTGGGCGGCGACGTCGGACTGCAGCCGGAGGTAGGCCGCGATCGCCTCGCCCGACATCGAGCTGACGTCGGAGAGGCGGGCGTCGAGGGTCTCGCCCGCCTGCTGCAGCTGCTGCGCGATGTTGCCCCAGGTCGCCGCGAAACCGGCGACTTCGCCCGCATCGCCGGTCAGGTCGTTGAGCCAGCCCTTGAGCGGCTCGAGGTGGTCCATCAGCCACCCCAATCCCGCGGCGATCAGCGAGCCGAGCGGATCCATGGCCGTGGCCACGGTGTTCGCGAGGGCGGAGAAGGACGCGAGTCCTCCGGAGACCCAGTCCCCGCTCTCGATCGCGTTCACGAGGTCGTAGCCGTCCTCGAGCAGACCGGCTCCGCTGAACGGTGTCGTCGGGTCGATCGGTCCCGCCACCAGCGGGTTCGGCGGGGTCATCGGCGAGCGCCCTCCACGGACGACAGCAGCCCGCGGATCGAATCGAGCTGACGCTGCTCTCCCTCATCGAAGTCGTCCGCCAGGCCGCGGAGCTGCTCCTCGGACTTCTCCAGCATCGTCGCGGCGGCGGTGATCGCCCCGGCGGCGATCGACGAGACGATCTGTGCCGGGGGGACGAGGAAGGCGCACATCACGCCGAAGGCGCCGCCGCCCACGTTCATCGAGCCGGCGGCGTTCTCGGCGAGCCGGACGTCCGCGGCGATCTGCGCGACGCGCTGGGCGTGCTGGCGGACGGTCTCGGTGTCGACGGCGATCAGCTCGGCCATCAGCGGTACTCGATCTGCGGTCGGCCGTCCTGACTCGGGTCGGGGAGCTCGGCGATCTCCTCACGCAGATGCGCGACCGCCGCGTCCTCCGCGCCGAACGCCTCCGCCGCGATCTCGACCGCCCGTGCTCCCGCCGCCTTCTGCGCGGTGGCGGCGAGGGTGACGATGAGGGCGCCCAGGGCGGCGGGGGAGCGCTGCAGAGCGGCGTCCGTGAGCGCGACGTCGGCGAGGCGCCCGGAGGCGTCCACCGTCACGGTGACGTCGCGGCCCGGAGAGGCCGCCTGCTCGCGCACGCCCGCGATGTCGTCGCGCACCTGCGCGGCCTGCGCGGCGCGGCGCTCCGCGTCCTTCACCTGCTGCTCGATGCGCGCGCGTGTCGCCACCGGATCAGACCAGTCGAAGGTGTCCGTCATCTCGTCTCCCCTGCCTCGACGCTCAAGAATCGTACCGGAGGCGTCGGCGCGTCGGGGAGGGCGTCGGGGCGTCGGAGCGCTCAGCCTGCGGTAGTAGGCTGGGGGACTGGTCGATGTCTCGACATCGAGAGAATCACCAGACCAGACCGCAGCCCAGTGAAGGAAGCACAGTGGATCTGTACGAGTACCAGGCACGAGACGTTTTCGAGAAGTACGGAGTGCCGGTCCTCGCCGGCATCGTCGCGGACACCCCCGAGGAGGTGAAGGCGGCTGCCGAGAAGATCGGCGGTGTCGTGGTCGTCAAGGCCCAGGTCAAGACCGGAGGCCGCGGCAAGGCCGGCGGTGTCAAGGTCGCCAAGACCCCCGACGAGGCGTACGAGGCCGCGAAGGCCATCCTCGGGCTCGACATCAAGGGCCACGTCGTCAAGCGCGTCATGGTCGCGCAGGGCGCCCGCATCGCCGAGGAGTTCTACTTCTCCGTGCTGCTCGACCGTGCCAACCGCTCCTACCTCTCCCTCTGCTCCGTCGAGGGCGGCATGGAGATCGAGCAGCTCGCCGTCGAGAAGCCCGAGGCGCTCGCGCGCGTCGAGGTCAACCCGCTGACCGGCATCGACAAGGAGAAGGCGGTCGAGATCGCCCGCGCCGCGAACTTCCCGGAGGACCTCGTGGAGAAGGTCTCCGACGTGTTCGTGAAGCTCTACGACGTCTACAAGGGTGAGGACGCGACGCTCGTCGAGGTCAACCCGCTCGTCCGCACCGAAGACGGCGACATCATCGCGCTCGACGGCAAGGTCACGCTCGACGACAACGCCTCCGAGATCCGCCACCCCGAGCACGAGGCGCTCGAGGACAAGGACGCCGCCGACCCGCTCGAGGCCAAGGCCAAGGCGTCCGGCCTCAACTACGTCAAGCTCGACGGCGAGGTCGGCATCATCGGCAACGGCGCGGGCCTGGTCATGTCGACGCTCGACGTCGTCGCCTACGCCGGTGAGAACCACAACGGCGTCAAGCCCGCCAACTTCCTCGACATCGGCGGCGGCGCCTCGGCCGAGGTCATGGCCGCCGGCCTCGACGTCATCCTCGGCGACCCGCAGGTCAAGAGCGTGTTCGTCAACGTGTTCGGTGGCATCACGGCGTGCGACGCCGTCGCCAACGGCATCAAGGGCGCCCTCGAGACGCTGGGTGACACGGCTTCCAAGCCGCTCGTCGTCCGCCTCGACGGCAACCGCGTGGACGAGGGTCGTGCGATCCTCGCCGACTACGCGCACCCGCTCGTGACCCTGGCCGCCACGATGGACGAGGGCGCCGACAAGGCCGCCGAGCTCGCCAACGCCTGACGCTTCGACAGGATTTAAGGAACAGAACATGTCGATCTACCTCAACAAGGACTCCAAGGTCATCGTCCAGGGCATCACCGGCGGCGAGGGCACCAAGCACACCGCGCTGATGCTCAAGGCCGGCACCCAGGTCGTCGGCGGCGTCAACGCCCGCAAGGCCGGCACCACGGTCTCGCACACGGACAAGGACGGCAACGCCGTCGAGCTCCCCGTCTTCGGCTCGGTCGCCGAGGCCATGAAGGAGACCGGCGCCGACGTGTCGATCGCCTTCGTCCCCGGCGCCTTCACGAAGGACGCGATGATCGAGGCCATCGACGCCGAGATCCCGCTGCTCGTCGTCATCACCGAGGGCGTCCCCGTGGGCGACTCGGCCGAGGCCTGGGCCTACGCGCAGAGCAAGGGCAACAAGACCCGCATCATCGGGCCGAACTGCCCCGGCATCATCACCCCCGGTGAGGCGCTCGTCGGCATCACGCCCGCCAACATCACCGGCAAGGGCCCGATCGGTCTCGTGTCGAAGTCGGGCACCCTGACCTACCAGATGATGTTCGAGCTGCGCGACCTCGGCTTCTCGACCGCCATCGGCATCGGCGGCGACCCGGTCATCGGCACCACGCACATCGACGCGCTCGCCGCGTTCGAGGCCGACCCCGAGACCAAGGCCATCGTCATGATCGGCGAGATCGGCGGCGACGCCGAGGAGCGTGCGGCCGAGTACATCAAGGCGAACGTCACCAAGCCCGTCGTCGGCTACGTCGCGGGCTTCACGGCCCCCGAGGGCAAGACCATGGGTCACGCCGGTGCGATCGTCTCCGGCTCGGCCGGTACCGCGCAGGCGAAGAAGGAGGCCCTCGAGGCCGCCGGCGTCAAGGTCGGCAAGACGCCGTCCGAGACCGCCGCTCTCATGCGCGAGATCATCGAGTCGCTCTGATCTGAGCTACGCTTGACCTGAAGGCCCCGGGCTCCACCCCGGGGCCTTCGTCATACCCCCGGTTCCTGCCGCCCCCTCCCTCAAGTCGCGCGATTGGTCCCATTCCGCGGCCGAATGGGACCAATCACGCGATTCCGGCGAGCCGTCTGCCCCGGCCCACTCCTCCTGACGGTGGAGCTCCCACCTCCCTCAAGTCGCGCAAATGGCCCCATTCCGTGTCGGAATGGGGCCATTTGCGCGATTCGAAGCGGGGTTAGATCCCGACGCCGAAGAGGGCCTCGATGGGACCGCGGGCGAAGAAGATGAGGAAGCCGGCGCCGACCACCCACAGCAGCGGGCTGATGGTCTTGGCCTTGCCGGAGAAGGCGTGGATGAGCACCCAGCTCACGAAGCCCGCCCCGATGCCGTTGGCGATCGAGTACGTCAGCGGCATGACGGAGACCGTGAGGAACACCGGCAGCAGGACCCGGAAGTCGCCGAAGTCGATGTGCCGGATCTGGGCCATCATCATCGCACCGACGATGATCAGGGCCGCGGCGGCGATCTCGGTCGGGACGATCGAGGTCAGCGGGGTGAGGAACATCGCGATGAGGAACACGATGCCCGTCACGACGTTCGCCAGTCCCGTGCGGGCGCCCTCGCCGATGCCGGCGCCGGACTCGATGAAGACCGTGCTGGAGGACGACGAGGTCGCACCACCGGCGATCGCGCCGACGCCCTCGACCACCAGCGCCGACTTGATGCGCGGGAAGTCGCCGTTGTCGTCGGCGAGGTTCGCCTCCTTCGCCAGACCCGTCATGGTGCCCATGGCGTCGAAGAAGTTCGTGAAGAGGAGCGTGAAGACGATCATCACGAGCGCGACGAGGCTGACCTTGCCGAGGTCGAACGAGAAGTCGACGGCGCCGATGAGGCTCAGGTCGGGGACGCTGACGGGGGAGCCGTTCAGCGCCGGGACGGTGAGACCCCAGCCGCCGGGGTTGACGACATTGCCCTCATCGTCGACGCCGCGGGCGCCGATGTGCCAGATCGCCTCGACGACGACCGCGAGCACGGTGCCGCCGATGAGGCCGATGAGCATGCCGCCCTTGATGCGGAGTGCGACGAGGATGCCGGTGAGCAGCAGCGTGATCACGAACAGCAGGCTCGGCACGGTGGCCACGGAGCCGTTGACGCCGAGGCCGACGGGCGGGGACGAGGCGCCGGTCGCGGTGACGAAGCCGGAGTTGACGAACCCGATGAACGCGATGAAGAGGCCGATGCCGACCGTGATCGCGATCTTCAGCTGGAACGGCACGGCGTCGAAGATCGCCTTCCGCAGCCCGGTGGCGGCGAGGAGCACGATCACGACGCCGTTGATCATCACGAGCGCCATCGCCTCGGGCCAGGTGACCTGGCCGACGACGGAGAACGCGACGAAGGCGTTGATGCCGAGACCGGCGGCGAAGCCGAACGGCAGACGGGTGACGACGCCGAAGAGGATCGTCATGACGCCGGCGGTCAGGGCCGTCGCGGCGCCGACGGCGTTGAAGTCGAGCATGTCGCCGGCGACGTCCGGCTTTCCGGACAGGATGATCGGGTTCAGGATCACGATGTAGGCCATCGTGACGAACGTCACGAGGCCTCCACGGATCTCGGTGCCGATCGTCGATCCGCGCTTGCTGATCTCGAAGAAGCGGTCCAGGGTACCGGTGGGGCCGGTGGACGCCGGGGCGGGCGGGGCAGTTGTCATCGGGAAACCTCCGGAGAAACGCTACCGTGTCGCCGCCCCCGCGCGCGCCCACGGGGGACGGGAAGGAACTCGTCGTAGTCTCGGAAGCGCTATGCAACGCCTCCTCGTCGCGCTCCTCGCCGCCCTCGATGCCGCCATCGCGGCGGCCATCGGGCTCGTCGTGCTGCTGGCGCCGTTGACGCTCCTCTGGACGCTGGCCTTCGGGATCACGGCCGACTGGGGCGCACTCTGGCCGCTCACCGGCACGCTCTGGGAGTTTGGCCACGGCGTCCCCCTGGAGATCACGATCCCGGACACGCTGCTCGTCGCCCTGGCGATCCCCGCAGACGCCGCGCGGTTCGTCGTCTCGGTCACGCCGCTGGCCTTCCTGCTCCTCACCCTGCTCTTCGCCGCGCGCTCCGGGGGCCGCGCGGCGCGCTCCGGGGCATGGCTTCTGGGGTCGCTGTCGGGGACCGTCGTGTTCGCCGTCATCTCCACGGTCGTCGCCCTCACATCGGCGCTCGGGGCCGCGCGGGTCCCGCTGGCTCTCGCGATCTTGCTGCCGCCCGCTGTGTACCTCGTGGGCGCGGTGTGCGGCGCCGTGCGGGTGGCATGGGAGGACGGCGACGGCGGACTGCTCGACCGTGTCCATGACGTCCTGGACGCCAGGGAGGACTGGGCGCCGGTGCCCTCCTCGATCGTGCGCGGCGCCGCGTTCGCGCTCGTGGGCGTGACGGGAGCCGCCGCGTTGGCCGTCGCCCTGTCGGTCCTCACGCGCGGTGGAGAGGTCGTCGCGCTGTTCCAGGCGGCGCGGGTCGACGCCCTCGGCGCGACCGTGCTGACCCTCGGGCAGCTCGCGTATCTGCCGACCTTCGTGGTGTGGGCTGCCGCGTGGCTGGCCGGGCCCGGGTTCGCGGTCGGTGCGGGGACCGCGGTGTCGCCCGCCGGCACCCAGCTCGGTGTCGTGCCCGGCATCCCGGCGTTCGGCCTGCTGCCGGAGAACTCCTCGATCTGGATGCTCATCGTGGTCCTGATCCCCGTGGCCGCCGGTGCGTTCGCGGGGTGGACCGTCCGCTCGCGTCTGGTGTGGGAGGGGACACCGCTCGGCATCCCGCAGCGGACCGTGATCGCCGTGGGGATCGCTGCGGTCGCGGCCGGTGTCGCCGCGCTCGCCGCGATGTTCGCGAACGGGTCGATGGGGCCGGGACGCCTCGGGACGGTCGGTCCGGCGGTGCTGCCGTTCGCGCTGTCCCTCGGCGCGGAGGTCCTCGTGGGTGCGGCGATCCTGCTGCTGTCGCCCCGTCACCGGGATGAACTCGCCGAGGAGCGCACGGACCGCTGGATCGCCGAGATGTCCACGCTGACCTCCGAGGACGCCGGCGACGACCGGAGCCCGCACCCGGGCTTTCCGTCCTCCGAAGACACCGCGCCACTGGACGCGCTGCGCGACCGCGGGACACCGCGCGGACCCGTCGAGGACGATCGCCCCTAGCGGCCCTGCCCGCCCCGCGGTCGGGACGGCGCCTGTGCGGCACGCCGGTAGACTGGGCGCGTGCTCACGGTCGCCGTACTCATCTCGGGCGCCGGCTCGAACCTTCGCGCCCTCCTCGAGGCCGCTCGTCACCCCGATTTCCCGGCGCGTGTCGTCGTCGTCGGGGCGGATCGCGAAGCCGACGGGCTGGCCCATGCCGAGGAGTTCGGCATCCCCAGCTTCACCGTGCCGTGGCACGAGCACGAGAGCCGCGAGGCGTGGGGCGAGGAGCTGGGCCGTCAGCTCGCCGTGTGGTCGCCGGACCTCGTGGTGCTCAGCGGCCTCATGCGGCTGCTGCCGTCCTCCCTCGTCGCCGCCTATGCGCCGCGGATCATCAACACCCATCCCGCGTACCTCCCGGAGTTCCCCGGAGCGCACGGCGTCCGCGACGCCCTCGCCGCGGGGGTCCGGGAGACGGGCGCCAGCGTGATCGTCGTGGACGACGGGGTCGACACCGGCCCCATCCTCGCCCAGGAGCGCGTGCCGATCCGGGCCGACGACACCGAGCACACGCTGCACGAGCGCATCAAGCCGGTCGAGCGCCGGCTCCTCATCGACGTCGTCCGGCGCATCGCGACCGGCGACCTCGCCCTGACCTCCGCCCCCTGACCCCCCGACGCCCCCGCACGAAGGAGCCCATCATGGCCGGCCCCCGCCACGACCCCACGCTCTACCGCGATCGCGACACCGTGCCGATCCGGCGCGCTCTCGTCTCGGTCAGCGACAAGACCGACCTGCTCGTGCTCGCCGCCGCGCTCGCCGAGGCGGGCGTCGAGATCGTCTCGACCGGGTCGACGGCGTCCACCATCCGCGACGCCGGCTTCGAGGTGACCGACGTGGCCGCGGTCACGGGCGTCGCCGAGATGCTCGACGGCCGGGTCAAGACGCTGCACCCGAAGGTGCACGGAGGCCTGCTCGCCGACCTGCGCCTGGAGGACCACGAGCGGCAGCTCGCCGACCTCGACATCGCGCCGTTCGAGCTCGTCGTCGTCAACCTCTACCCGTTCGTGGAGACCGTGGCCTCCGGCGCCGAGGGTGACGACGTGGTGGAGCAGATCGACATCGGCGGCCCCGCCATGGTGCGGGCGGCGGCGAAGAACCACGCCAACGTCGCGATCGTCGTGTCGCCGCAGTCCTACCCGGCGATCATCGCGGCCGTGGCGCAGGGCGGCACCTCGCTCGCCCAGCGGCGGGAGCTCGCGGCGCGGGCCTTCGCGCACACTGCGGCCTACGACACGGCCGTCGCGCAGTGGTTCGCCGAGGGCACCCTCAACGACCCGGGCGACCTCCCGGCGCACCTGACGATCCAGGCCGAGCGCCTCGCCACGCTCCGCTACGGCGAGAACTCCCACCAGCGCGGCGCCATCTACACCCGCGCGGGCGGCCACGGCATCGCCCAGGCCACGCAGCTGCAGGGCAAGGAGATGTCGTACAACAACTACGTCGACGCGGACGCCGCCCTGCGCGCCGCCTACGACATGGTCAAGCCGGCGGTGGCGATCATCAAGCACGCGAACCCCTGCGGGATCGCCACGACCGCGCCGAACGCCCTCGACCCGATCGCGAGCGCGCACCTCCGCGCCCACGAGTGCGACCCCGTGTCGGCGTACGGCGGCGTGATCGCCGCGAACGGCACCGTGACGCTGAAGATGGCCGAGAACCTCAAGGACATCTTCACCGAGGTCATCGTCGCGCCGTCGTTCGAGCCCGCCGCCCTCGAGATGTTCAAGGCGAAGAAGAACCTGCGTCTGCTGCAGCTCCCCGAGGACTGGCAGCAGGAGCGCATGGACGTGCGCCTCGTGTCCGGCGGCCTCCTGCTCCAGGACGCGGACCGCTTCCCGGACGACATCGTCTCGGTCGCCAAGAACTGGGAGCTCGTGTCGGGGGAGCGTCCGAGCGACGAGGAGATGGAGAACCTGATCTTCGCGTGGAAGGCCTGCCGGGCCGTGAAGTCGAACGCGATCGTGCTGGCAAAGGACAACGCGACGGTCGGCGTCGGCATGGGCCAGGTCAACCGCGTCGACTCGTGCCGCCTCGCGGTGGAGCGTGCGGGAGATCGTGCCGCCGGATCCGTCGCCTCCTCCGACGCGTTCTTCCCGTTCGCGGACGGTGCCCAGGTGCTCATCGACGCGGGTGTCACGGCGATCGTGCAGCCCGGCGGCTCCGTGCGGGACGAGGAGGTCGTCGATGCCGCGCGCAAGGCCGGCGTCACGATGTTCTTCACGGGGGAGCGTCACTTCTTCCACTGATCGAGCCCCCGGTCTTCCGCCGAGGCCCCGGCGTGCGCACGTCTGCACGCCGGGGCCTCGCCGCGTAGGCGGGGTCTCGGGGAAGGAACCGCGATGTCCGATTTCCGCCAGCCGGAGCCGTGCGGGGGTGAGAGAGTGGAGGACATGAGCCCCTCCTTCGACGAGCGCTACCGGGCGATCAGCGCTCGGGACACCCGCTTCGACGGGCAGTTCGTCACCGCCGTGCGCTCGACGGGGATCTACTGCCGGCCCAGCTGCCCGGCCCGCACGCCGAAGCCGCAGAACGTCACGTTCTATCCGACGAGTGCCGCGGCGCACGAGGCCGGCTACCGTGCGTGCAAGCGGTGCCTGCCGGAGGCCGCCCCCGGGTCGCCCGCGTGGGACGTCCGCGGAGACACGGCCGCGCGGGCCATGCGCCTGATCGCGTCCGGCGTGGTCGAGCGCGAGGGTGTGCCAGGACTCGCGTCGCGACTCGGCTACTCGAGCCGTCATCTCACGCGGCTGCTGACGACCGAGCTCGGCGCCGGACCGCTCGCACTCGCGCGAGCGCACCGCGCCCACACGGCCCGCATGCTCCTCGTGGGCACCGACATGCCCATCGCGGACGTCGCCTTCGCCGCCGGTTTCCACAGCGTCCGTCAGGGCAACGACACGATCCGCGAGGTGTTCGGTCTCACGCCGGGGGAGCTGCGCGCCCGCCGCCGCACACCCTCCGCGGCCGTACCCGGCACGATCGACCTCGTCCTGCCGTACCGGGGCCCCCTGGATGCGGCCGGGGTCTTCGCGTGGATGGCCGCGCGAGCCGTGACGGGCGTCGAGGAGGCCACGGCGACGTCGTTCTCCCGTCATCTCCGGATGTCGGGCGGCCCCGCGTGGTTCGAGGTGCGTCAGGAGGAGACGGAGCGGCTGCATCTCCGGGCCCGCGTCGCGCAGCTCGGCGACCTCGCGCCGCTGGTGGCCACGGCACGCCGCATCTTCGACCTCGACGCCGACCCGCTCGCGGTCGACGAGGCCCTGGCCGCGCACCCGCCCCTCGCCCCCCTCGTGGCGCGGACCCCCGGCATCCGCGTGCCCGGGGCTGCCGATCCGCACGAGATGCTCATCCGCGCGATGATCGGGCAGCAGATCACGGTCGTCGCCGCCCGCACCGCGCTCACCGCCCTCACCGACGCGTTGGGGGAGCGGACCCCCGACGGCCTGCTGTTCCCGACGATGTCGGCCATCGCGGAGCACGGGGCGGAGGTGCTGCGCGGCCCCGCCGCCCGGATCCGCGCCGTGACGGGAGCCGCCGCGGCCCTGGCGGACGGGAGCCTGACCCTCACCGTGGGCGATGACGGCCCGACGCAGCGCGCCGCCCTCCTCGCGATGCCGGGGATCGGACCCTGGACCGCCGATTACGTGCGGATGCGGGTGCTCGGCGATCCGGACGTGCTGCTCCCCGGCGACGTGGCTCTCCGTGCCGGTGCCGCGGCCTCCGGGCTGCCCGCCGACCCGAAGACCCTCACCGCCTGGGCGGAGCGCACCGCACCATGGCGGAGCTACCTCAGCGCGCATCTGTGGCGTGCCGCCCCGATCCGTCCCGCCGGACCGCGGCGCAAATCCGCCGTCCGGCCCGCCCGCGACATCGCATCCGACACCGAGGAGACCTCATGACCGCTCTCATCCAGACCCTCGACACCCCCGATGGTCCCTTCACGATCCTCGCCGACGAGCGCCAGCGGGTGCTCGTGTCCGGGTGGACCGACGACGTCGAGGCGATCCTCGGACGTCTTCCCGCCCGCGTCCGCCCCGACGCCGTGCGCGACGCGGAGACGGAGGCGGCCGGCGCGGTCGGCGCGTACTACGCGGGTGACGTCGCGGCGATCGACGGGGTCGCCGTCGCGCAGACGGGCACCGCCCTCCAGCTCGCCGGCTGGGCGGCGCTCCGCGGCATCGCGCCGGGGGAGCCCCTGACCTACACCGGCTTCGCGGCCCGGCTCGGCAACCCGCAGGCGGTGCGGGCCGCGGCGTCGATCTGCGCCCGCAACGCCCCGGCGCTGTTCGTGCCCTGCCATCGGGTGCTCCGCACGGACAGCTCCCTCGGCGGCTTCGCGTGGGGGCTCCCGGTGAAGGAGAGCCTTCTGGCGCGGGAGCGCGCCGCCCGCTGACCTTCCGATCCGAGGAGCCCGCCCCGCACGGAGCGGGCTCTTCGGCGTACCGGGAATTCCCCTTGCGCTCAGCTGGTTCACAGGAATAGGCTGATGGGCTGTCGCGCCAACCGGACGACCTCGCCGAGCCCTTGAGGAGGACACCATGACCACGATCGCCACCGCGCGGATCGCCACCCTCGGCTCGACCCCGGCGCGCCCGCTCTCCTAGAGCCTCCGCCCCTCTTCTGCACCGGATGCCGGGCTCCGTGAGCCCGCTCTCGCATCCGTTCCCCGCTCTTCTCCCCTTCGACTCCTCTGAGAGACATGTCTTCCTCGTCTTCCGCGCAGAACCCGTCCCCCTCGTCCTCCCTCTCCACGCCCGCCGCGCTGTGGCGGCTCAAGCCGTTCGTGAAGCCCGTCATCTGGCGCCTCGCCGGCGGTGCCGCCAGCGCGCTCGCGGCCGCGCTCATCGCCCTGATGATCCCCATCGTGCTCGAGCAGATCATCGGCGGGCCGGTGCAGTCCGGAGCGCTCGACGCGATCATCTGGGGAGCGCTCGCCGTGTTCGCCCTCGGCCTCGGCGAGGCGCTCATGGTGTGGCTCCGCCGGCAGTTCGTGCTCTTCCCCGCCACGCAGGTGGAGTACCGCATGCGCACCGAGCTCTACGCGCGCCTGCAGACGCTTCCCGTCGCGTTCCACGACCGGTGGCAGTCCGGGCAGCTGCTGAGCCGCATGATGCAGGACATCGGCCTCATCCGCCGGTGGCTCGCCTTCGGCCTCGTCCTCCTCGTCGTGAACGTGCTGACGATCCTCATCGGCTCGGTGCTGCTGTTCCGCTGGCACTGGCTGCTGGGCACGATCTTCCTCGTGACGGCGGTCCCGCTGTGGATCCGCGGCTACCTCTTCGAGAAGCGCTACGGCGCGCTCACCCGCCGCAGCCAGGACCAGGCGGGCGATCTCGCCACCAGCGTCGAGGAGAGCGTGCACGGCATCCGCGTGCTCAAGGCGTTCGGCCGCGGCACGCACGCCCTCCGCCGCTTCAGCCGTCAGGCCGAGACGCTGCGCGAGACCGAGATGAGCAAGGCCGGGGCCATCGCCTCGATCTGGTTCTGGCTCGACCTCATGCCGCAGATCGCCTTCGGCCTCAGCCTCATGTCGGGCATCTGGCTCATCTCGCAGGACGCGATCACGTCGGCGGAGCTCTTCGCCTTCTTCGCGATGGCCGTCGTGCTGCGCTGGCCGATCGAGTCGATCGGCTTCCTGTTCTCGTTCATGCTCGACGCGCGCACGGCGACGGACCGCGTCTTCGACATCTTCTCGGAGACGAACACCATCACCGATCCGGAGAACCCGGTGCACATCGAGAACCCGCGCGGCGAGCTCGCGTTCGAGAACGCGCACTTCCGGTACCAGGACGCGGCCGCCGACGAGCGCGACCTGCTCGACGGTATCGACCTCGTGCTGCGGCCGGGGGAGACCATGGCGCTCGTGGGGCTCACCGGCAGCGGCAAGACGACGCTGACGACGCTGCCGACACGGCTGTACGACGTGACGGGAGGCCGGGTCACGCTCGACGGCGTCGACGTGCGCGACCTGACGCTCGCCGAGCTCCGGGAGCACATCGCGATGGCGTTCGAGGACGCGACGCTCTTCTCGGCGTCGGTCCGTGAGAACGTCCTGCTCGGGCGCGCCGACCTCGACGTGCACAGCCCCGAAGCCGAGCGCGTCCTGCGCGAGGCGCTCGACGTGGCGCAGGCCGCCTTCGTCGACACACTCCCCGAGGGTGTCGAGACGGTGATCGGCGAGGAGGGGCTGAGCCTGTCCGGCGGACAGCGCCAGCGGCTCGCCCTGGCCCGCGCCGTGGCCGCCAACCCCCGGGTCCTCGTCCTCGACGATCCGCTGTCGGCGCTGGACGTCGACACCGAGGCGCTCGTCGAGGAGGCGCTGCGGCACGTGCTCGCCGACACCACCGCGATGATCGTCGCGCATCGTCCGTCCACCGTGGCCCTCGCCGACCGCGTGGCGCTGCTCGAGGACGGCCGGATCACCGCCGTCGGCACGCACGCCGAGCTGCTGAGGACGAGCCGGCACTACCGGCACGTCATCTCCAGTCTGGAAGCCGAGGAGGCCGCCCGCACCGGGGCCATCCCGATCATCCGCGACGAGCAGGCCGAGATCCACGAGACCGTGCAGGACGGCATCCGCGAGGAGGCCGATGACGAGGCGCCGGGAGGCGCCCCCCGATTCGCAGGAGAGGAGGTGCAGCGATGAGCTCCCTCACCGGAACCCAGGACGAGGACCGCTCCCGCCTCACCACGGAGGAGAGCAGGGCGATCCGCCGCCGCTCGCTGCGGCTGCTCGGCTCGCTCGTGCGTCCGCTCAAGCCGCAGATCGTGCTCGCCGCGACCGTGCTCGTCATCTCGACGGCGCTGCAGGTGGCGGGGCCGATCCTCATCAGCATCGGCCTCGACCGGGCGCTCCCCGCGGTGCTCGACGACGCCGACTGGATGCCGACGTTCGTCGTCGGCGGGATCTACCTGCTCGCGGGTGCTCTCGCCGCTGTGCTCATCGCCTGGTACGTCATCATCGCGGCGAAGCTGACCCAGGCCGTCCTGCTGGACCTGCGCAAGCGAATCTTCCTGCACACCCAGCGCCTGAGCCTGGAGTTCCACGAGTCGTACACCTCGGGGCGGATCATCTCGCGCCAGACGAGCGACCTGGACTCCATCAAGGAGCTCCTCGACGGCGGCCTGAACGAGCTCGTCTCCGGCGTGCTCTTCGGTGTCTTCACCTTCATCGCGCTGTGCGTGTGGGACTGGCAGTCCGGTCTCATCCTCGCGATCGGCGGCGTGCCGCTGTTCTTCCTCATGCGCTGGTTCTACTCGCGCTCGCAGCTCGTGTACCGCGAGTCCCGGGTGATCAGCGCGAAGGTGATCGTCCAGTTCGTGGAGACCATGACGGGCATCCGCGCGGTCAAAGCCTTCCGGAAGGAGCCGCGCAACGACGAGGCCTTCCAGGGCGTGGCCGGCGAGTACCGGGACGTGAACCGTCGCTCGATGCTGCTGTTCGGCACGTTCGAGCCGGGCCTCATGGGCGTCGCGGCGCTCGTGCTCGGGGTCGTCGTGCTGTGGGGCGGCATCCGGGTCTCGGAGGGAGCGCTCACGGTCGGCGTGCTGCTGTCCGCCGTGCTCTATGTGCGCAACTTCTTCGCTCCGATGCAGGAGATCGCGATGTTCCTCAACTCCTACCAGTCCGCCACCGCGGCGCTGGAGAAGGTGTCGGGCGTCCTGGAGGAGGTCCCGACGGTGCCGGACCCCGAGAAGCCGGTCGACCTCTGGGAGTCCCGCGGGCACATCCGCTTCGACGAGGTCACGTTCGCGTACAACGAGGACAAGACGATCCTGCCGAACTTCTCGCTCGACATCCCGGCCGGGCAGACCATCGCGCTGGTCGGGACGACGGGGGCGGGCAAGTCCACGCTGGCCAAGCTCATCTCGCGGTTCTACGACCCGTCCGCGGGGACGGTGACGCTCGACGGCGTCGATCTGCGGTCGCTGCACCCGAAGGATCTCCGCCGCGCGATCGTCATGGTCACGCAGGAGGCGTACCTGTTCAGCGGGACCGTGGCCGACAACATCGCGCTCGGGCGCCCGGACGCGACGCTGGACGAGATCCGCGAGGCGGCACGGGCGGTGGGCGCCGACGCGTTCATCTCGGCGCTGCCGGACGGGTACGACACCGACGTGAACAAGCGCGGTGGTCGTGTCTCGGCGGGGCAGCGCCAGCTCATCTCGTTCGCCCGCGCCTTCCTCGCCGACCCGGCGGTGCTGATCCTCGACGAGGCGACGGCCTCGCTGGACATCCCGTCCGAGCGGCTGATCCAGGATGCGCTGCAGACGCTGCTGGCCGACCGGACGGCGATCATCATCGCGCACCGGCTGTCGACGGTGGCGATCGCGGACCGTGTGCTCGTGATGGAGCACGGCCGGATCATCGAGGACGACACCCCGGCCGCCCTGATCGGCGGCACCGGGAAGTTCGCCCAGCTGCACGCGGCCTGGCAGGAGACGCTCGTCTGACGTCGTGACGCGACTGAGGCCCCGGCATCCGCACGGATGCCGGGGCCGCTGCGTCCGGGCGCGGGCGCGCCGCGGTCGGTAGCATCGAAGGATGGACCCCTTCCTCCTCGTCGCGGAGTGGTGGTGGCTCGCGCCGACCGCCGCCGCCGGGGTGACCGCGGGCGCGATCGGGGTGCGTCGTCGGAATACCCGCAGCGGCCGCCGACTGGAGTACGACGCCGCGCGGCACGACCTCCGTGAGGCCCAGCAGCGCGCGGTGGTCCGACGGACGGCGCTGAAGGTGGCACGAGCCGACCTCGCGAGGGTCTCCGCCGAGCGGGCCGCGCAGCGCGCGAGCGCTGAGCAGGTGGCCGGCGCCCGGCGCATGCTCAAGGAGCGTGAACGCGATGCCAGGGCGGCGGCGGCCGACGTCCGCGCCCGACGCGTCAGGGTGAATGCCGCCCGGGCCGCGATCCCCGCCGGCTCCGCCCCGCGGCCGCTGGAGCGGCTGTACGCGGAGCACGAGGCAGTGACGGCGCGGTGGATGCGGTACGAGACCGACCCCGCGCTGCAGATCACCTACCCCGAGATGACGGACGTGAAGCGCCCGGAGACGGCCGCCTACCTCCGGGCCGCCGGCGCGGCGGTCGAGGCGCGTCGGCAGACGACGGGCCGCGTGACCGCCGCCGAGTACGCGGCCTACCGCGACGCCGTCGCCGAGCTGGAGCGGGCGTTCGAGGCCGCCGAGCACGCCGCGAAGGTGCAGACGGGGGAGGCGCCGCCGACTCCGGCCTGGCAGGACGCCGCGCAGGACATGCTGCACCGGTCTGCGGAGGCCATCGACCGGGCGGCCGGAGCTGCCGCGTCTGCGCTCGCCGCGTGGAACAGCCGTCGGGGGAAGGGCACGCCTCCGGGCGACAGTGGTCAGCGCTGAGAGGGATCGAGCTCGCGCCGCCCGGTGGAATCCGAGGGCGACGGAGTCTCGATGGGGGAGGGGATTCGAGACCCCGCCGCCGGTCTCAGGAGGGGACCCGGATCTCGGCGATGACCTCGCCGTAGGCCGTCTCGCCGACGGGGGTGAAGCCGACGCGCCGGAAGAACGCCTCCGGGCCGTCCTCGCCGGCTTCGTAGATGACGTTGACGTGGTCGACGCCGCGGTTGCGTGCTTCGTCGATGAGACTCTCCACGGCGAAGCGGCCGACGCCGCGACCCTGGTCGTCCGCGTCGACGTTGATGCGCCACAGCACGGAGCGGAAGTGCTCCTCCGGGGCCTCGTCGTCGAAGTTGGCGCTCACGAAGCCCACGACCTCGTTGCGGTCCAGGATCACCCGCTGCCAGGAGGTCTGCGGGTTGATGACGGTGGCCGCGATGCCGTACGAGACGGGGGCGAGGAACTGCTCCTGTCCGGGCTTGAGCGACAGGTTGTTCACGGCGACGATCGTCGCGGCGGAGAGTTCGACCATGCGCAGTTCGGACATGTCCCCAGGCTAGCCCCTCCGGTCACCGCATTCATCACTCGGGAGGACTTTTCACGGACCGGGCGCCTCCCTCGGGGCCGCCGCTTCGGGGCCGACCCCGCTCAGGTATCTTGGTATCGAGACAAATAGACCTCGTGAACGGAGAACCTCCCGGTGACCGACGACGCCATCATCTACACCTACACCGACGAGGCACCGGCACTGGCCACCGCCTCGTTCCTGCCGATCGTCCAGGCCTACACGGGCCAGGCGGGCATCGAGTTCGAGACGCGGGACATCTCTCTGGCCGGCCGCATCCTCGCCGCCTTCCCGCAGAAGCTCGCCCCCGAGCAGCAGGTCGGCGACGCGCTGGCGGAGCTGGGCGGCCTCGCCACCCTCCCCGAGGCCAACATCATCAAGCTGCCGAACATCTCGGCGTCGATCCCGCAGCTCAAGGCGGCCATCGCGGAGCTGCAACAGCAGGGGTACGACATCCCCGACTTCCCGGACGAGCCCTCGTCGCTGGAGGAGAAGGACATCCGCGCCCGCTACGACCGCATCAAGGGCTCCGCCGTGAACCCGGTGCTGCGCGAGGGCAACAGCGACCGCCGGGCCCCGCTGGCGGTGAAGAACTACGCCAAGAAGCACCCGCACCGCAACAAGCCGTTCGCGGAGGGCTCCAAGACCCGCGTCGCCACCCTGGGCCACGACGACTTCAAGCACAACGAGCGCTCGTGGGTCGCCGCTCGCGACGACGTCCTCTCCTTCCGCCACACCGCGAAGGACGGCACCGTCACGGTCCTCAAGGAGGGGCTCAAGGTCCTCCCGCGCGAGATCATCGACGCGACGTTCCTGTCCGCGAAGGAGCTGGACGCGTTCCTCGCCGACACCCTCGCGGAGGCCAAGGCCGACGACGTGCTCTACTCGGTGCACCTCAAGGCCACGATGATGAAGGTCAGCGACCCGATCATCTTCGGTCACGTCGTGAAGGCGTTCTTCAAGGACGTCTTCGACCAGTACGGCACCCAGCTCGCCGAGGCCGGGCTCAGCGCGAACGACGGCCTCGGCTCGATCCTCGCCGGCCTGGCCACCGTCGCGGGTGGCGAGGAGATCGCCGCGGCGTTCGACAAGGCCATCGCCGAAGGGCCGCGCCTGTCGTACGTGAACTCCGACAAGGGGATCACGAACCTGCACGTGCCGAGCGATGTCATCGTCGACGCGTCCATGCCCGCCCTCGTCCGCAACGGCGGGAAGCTCTGGGGCAAGGACGGCGAGGAGGCCGACACGATCGCGGTCATCCCCGACTCCTCCTACGCGAGCGTCTACCAGGCCGTGATCGACGATGTGATCGCGAACGGCCCGCTCGACCCCGCCACCATCGGCACCGTGCCGAACGTGGGTCTCATGGCGCAGGCGGCCGAGGAGTACGGCAGCCACGACAAGACGTTCGAGATCGCGGCGGACGGCATCGTCCAGGTGCTCGACAGCGAGGGCACCGTCCTCATCGAGCACGAGGTCGGCAAGGGCGACATCTGGCGTGCGACGCAGACCAAGCACATCCCGGTCATGGACTGGGTCAAGCTCGCGGTCGGCCGCGCCCGCGCGACGGGTGCCCCGGCGGTGTTCTGGCTCGACGCGAACCGCTCGCACGACGCGCAGATCATCGCGAAGGTGCACCAGGGTCTCGCCACGCTCGACACCAAGGGCCTGACGATCACGATCCTCGCGCCGGAGGAGGCGACGCGGTACACGCTCGCCCGCATGCGTCACGGTCTGGACACCATCTCGGTGACCGGCAACGTGCTGCGCGACTACCTCACCGACCTGTTCCCGATCCTCGAGGTCGGCACGAGCGCCAAGATGCTCTCCATCGTGCCGCTGCTCGCCGGCGGCGGACTGTTCGAGACGGGCGCCGGCGGCTCGGCTCCGAAGCACGTGCAGCAGCTGGTCGAGGAGAACTACCTGCGCTGGGACTCGCTGGGCGAGTTCTTCGCGCTGGCCGCCTCCCTCGAGCACTTCGCCGACCGCACGGGCAACGAGAAGGCCCGCGTGCTCGCGGAGACGCTCGACGCCGCGACCGGCACCTTCCTCGAGGAGGACCGCTCGCCCGGCCGCGCTCTCGGCACGATCGATAACCGCGGAAGCCACTTCTACCTCGGCCTGTACTGGGCGCAGGAGCTGGCGAAGCAGACGAAGGACCCGGAGCTCGCCGCCGCCTTCGCGCCCATCGCCGAGAAGCTCGCCGCGAACGAGGAGACGATCGTCTCCGAGCTGAACGCGGTGCAGGGCTCCCCGGTGGAGATCGGCGGCTACTACCGTCCGGACGAGAAGCTCGTCGAGGCGGTCATGCGCCCGTCCACGACGCTCAACGAGATCGTCGACGCCCTCCGCTGAGACGGCGAGAAGGGGGCGGATGCTGCGGCATCCGCCCCCTTCTGCTGTCGTCCCCAGCCGGGTTCGCCCGGTGCAGGGCTCCGGATCAGTTGTAGACGGAGACCTCGAGGCCCACGGGGGACCAGTCGTAGACGTACTTGGCGAGGTCGATCGGCAGGTTCACGCAGCCGTGGCTCATCCGGTTGCCGAAGTTGTTGTGCCAGTAGGTGCCGTGGAAGCCGATGTTCGGGGCGAACCACGTGATCCAGGGCACGTCCTCGGTGCAGTACGGCGCGCCCTCGTAGCAGCCCATGTCCTGGATGGCGGTGTGCGCGAACACCTTGAAGTTGCCCGTCGGCGTGGGCGTACCGGGAAGACCGGTCGACACCGCCCAGGACTGCACGACCTTGTCGTTCTCGAACAGGTAGGCGCGCTGCGTGCTGAGGTTGATCTCGGCGCGGCGGAACAGGTTCGTCGTCTCGAAGGGGGTCTCCGTCACGGAGAGGGCGAAGACGCCGTCTCCCGCGGCGAGTTGCGTCGCGAAGTCGTCGGCGATGTCCGCGGTGTCGCCGAGGGCGCGGCCGGTGGTGCCCTCCTTCTCGGCGCGCAGCACGTTCCCCGCGGAGTCAACGATGTTGATCGCGTCGACGGGGGCGCGGTCCACCGCGGCGGGCAGCGTGTCGACCGTGGCCTGGATCGCCTCGGGGTCGGCCTCGATGCGGAGCTGGCCGTCGTCGACCACGGTCAGCCAGGAAGCCGCGACCTCGGGGGAGACCGGGACGGTCCGCTCCTCGCCGACGTAGAAGCCGATGGTCGAGAGCATTGTGTTGAGCGTGGTCGCGGTCGCCGTGGCGTCGTCGTCGGACACGGCGGGCGCGGCCTCGGCCGGACCACCGGGGTACTCGAACGTCGTGCGGCCGTCGCCCACGGCCTCGACGAAGGCCGCGTTCAGTGCGGTCACGTCGATGCCCGTTCCTGGCGTGGACGGCGTGACGGTGTAGGTGCCCTTCGCGGCGTCGAAGACCACTCCGGCGTCGACCGGGTCGACGAAGCTGCCGGGGACGGCGCTGCGGAGCGCTGCGGCAGCGGTCTCCTGGTCGAGCACGATGTCGGCCGGCACGGGGTCGCCCATCCACGCGCCGAGGTTCCACATCGGGTGTGCGGCGAACGCGGCATCGGCGAGCGCGGTGGCATCGGCGGTCGCGCCCAGGTCGGCGCCCGTGAGCACGGCGTCGTCGCCCTCGCCCGTGAGGGTCACCTCGGTCTGCGCGAGGCGGGAGCTGATCGCATCGGCGGCGGCCCCGGGGGTCATCCAGCCGACCGGGATGCCCGCGACGGTGGTGCCGGGGGCGATGAGGATCATCGAGGCGGCGCCGGCGCCGAGCGCGACCACGCCGAGGCCGAGACCGATCCACAGGCCGAGGCGGCGCTTCTTCGGGGCGGGCTCGACGGGAGCCCAGGCGAGGGGCTGCTCGCCGGTCTGCGGCGGGGCCGTGTCGGTCGCCGCCTCCGGCGTCAGGACGCTCGTCGGTGTCGCATCGTCGGGCTGTGCCCCCGTCGCAGTGCCCGGCGTGGAAATCAGATCGGTCACGAACTACACCCCCCGCAGTCTCGACGTGTCCTGTCGTCCATGGTACGGGATGGCTGGTAACGGGGAGGCAACGGTCCTGATAAGGTGCCTCCCCGTTCGCCGGGGGTGTCGGGGGTCAGTCGACGACGGCGAGTCCGTCGATCTCGACGAGCATCTCCTCGCGGGGAAGGCCGGTGAAGACGGTGGTGCGCGAGGGCAGCACGCCACTGGTCGTGTGGGCCTCGACGAACGCGCCGTAGGCCTCGTTCATGATCGGGAAGTCCTCCCGCTTGGTGAGGTACACGCGCAGCATCACGACATCGTCGAACGTGGCGCCGGAGGCCTCCACGATGGCCTTGACGTTCTCGAGCGTGCGGGTGGTCTGCGCCGCGACGTCGCCCGGGTACAGGTACTCGTTGGTCTGCGGGTCGACGGGGCCCTGGCCGGAGACCTGGACGATCGGGCCCTTGCGGACGCCCTGCGAGAAGGTGTGCGCGGGAGCGGGGGCGGCGTCGGTGGAAACTCGTGTCTTCGCGGTCATGCCGCCAGCCTAGTAGCCTTGTTAGATGCCTCTACAAATTCCGGATCCCGTCCTCGGCGCCTGGGCGAAGGGGTTCCCGGCGCACGCCGCGGGGCTGCGTCTGTCGGAGGTCGGCGCGGCCGGTCTGCACCTGTCGGACCTCGGCACCCCGGTGCTCACGGTGCACGCCGACGCGATCGCGCACAACGAGGACACGGTGTTCGGCTGGGCCGCGCGCGAGGGCGTCCGCCTCGCCCCCCACGGCAAGACCACCATGGCGCCCGCGCTCTGGCAGCGGCTGCTCGACGCGGGAGCCTGGGGGATCTCGGTCGCCACACCCTGGCAGGCCCGCGTCGCCGTCGACGCCGGTGTGCCCACGGTGCTCATCGCCAACGGGGTGACGGACGGCGCCGCGGCCCGGGAGCTCGGAGCGATGCTCGCGGCCGACGAGGGCCTGCGGATCCTCTGCGGCGCGGATTCCCTCGCCGGTGTCGCGATCCTCGCCGACGCCCTCGCCGGCGCCCCCCGACCGCTGGACGTGCTCGTGGAGCTCGGCGGCGCGCAGGGCAGGACGGGCGCGCGCACGGTGGCGGAGGGTGAGCGCATCGCCGCGGCGATCGCGGCCGCCCCTGGTCTCCGCCTGGCCGGGGTGACGGGCTACGAGGGGCCCTTCGGTCCCGATCGCTCCGCGGCCTCGGTCGCCGCGGTGGACGGCTTCCTGGCCACGCTCGTCGAGCTGCACAACCGTCTCGACTACCCCGACGGCGTCCGCCCCGTGCTCAGCGCGGGGGGCAGCTCCTTCCCCGATCGCGCCGCCGCGGTCCTCGGCGCTGCGGGAGGGGACGCCGAGGTCGTGCTGCGCTCCGGTGCGTTCCAGATCCACGACGACGGCTTCTACTCCCGCATGTCGCCGTTCGGTCCGCTGACGGACACCGCTCCACTCCGGTCCGCGATGCACGCGTGGTCGCGAGTGGTCTCCCAGCCCGAACCCGGCCTCGCCCTGCTCGACGCCGGGCGGCGGGACGTGCCGTTCGACATCGACCTCCCGGTGCCGCAGTCGGTCGCCGGCGCCGTGACCGCCCTGAACGACCAGCATGCCTTCCTCCGGCCCGCCGAGGGGGCGACCGTCGCGGTCGGCGAGGTCGTGCGGCTGGGTCTCTCGCATCCGTGCACCGCGTTCGACAAGTGGCGCGTCGTCGCCGTGATCGACGACCCCGACGCCGAGGACCCCCGGGTGATCGACGCGGTGGCGACATGCTTCTGAGCGCCGAGAAGGCCGCGGCCGGCCTGGTGCGCGTCTATCGTCGGGCGACCGTCGTCGACGGTACCGGTGCTCCGCGCGTCGTCGCGGACGTTGCGGTGGAGGGGGCCAGGGTCGTCGCCGTCGTCCGCGACGGCGACGGGACGACGCTCGAGCTGCCGGACGGCGCGGTCGAGGTCGAGGCGTCCGGCCTCGTCCTGGCGCCCGGTTTCATCGACATGCACGCGCACAGCGATCTCGCGGTGCTCCAGGGGGCCGCGCACGACGCCAAGATCCGTCAGGGGGTCACGACCGAGGTGCTCGGGCAGGACGGCCTGGGCTACGCGCCGCTGGACGAGGCGACAGCCGCCGTCATCCCCGCGCAGATCGCAGGCTGGAACGGGCGGCCGTCAGTGGTCCCGTGGCGGTCGATGGACGACCTCCTGCGGGCGATCGACGCTGCCGCGGTGGCCAACGCCGCGGTGCTGGTGCCGCAGGGCAACCTCCGGATGATGGTGGTCGGACACGACGACCGCCGTGCGACCCCTGCCGAGATCGCGGCCATGGCCGACCTGCTCGGGCAGGCCCTCGGCGCGGGGGCCTTCGGCATGTCCAGCGGCCTGACCTACACCCCGGGGATGTACGCCGACACCGCGGAGCTCGAAGCCCTCTGCCGGGTGGTGGCGGAGCGCGGCGGCTACTGGGCGCCGCACACCCGCAGCTACGGGCGGGCGGCGCTGGACGCGTACCGCGAGGCCATCGAGATCGGCCGCCGCACCGGGTGCCCGGTCCATCTCACCCACGCGACCATGAACTTCGCCCCGAACCGCGGTCGCGCCGCCGAGCTGCTGGCGCTCGTCGACGCGGCGACGGCCGACGGCGTCGACGTGACCCTGGACACCTACCCGTATCTCCCGGGGGCGACGACTCTCGCCGCGCTCCTGCCCAGCCGGCTGGCGGCGACCGGCGACCTGCTCCGCGTCCTGGCAGCCCTCGACGCCGAGGGGCGCGAGGCGGTCCGCGTCGAGCTGGAGGAGATCGGCTGCGACGGGTTCCACGGCGAGGCCGCGGACTGGTCGGCGATCCAGATCTCCGGGACCGCCCATCCCGATCTGGCCGGGCTCGTCGGCCGGACGATCGCCGACATCGCGGCGGAGACGGGGCAGCGCGCCGTCGATGTCGTGATCGAGACGATCCTCGCCGATGCCGGTGCCACGGGTGTGCTCATGCACATCGGCGACGAGGACAACGTCCGCGCCATCATGCGGCACCCGCGGCACTCCGGCGGCAGCGACGGCATCCTCATCGGCGCGCGCCCGCACCCGCGCGGCCGTGGCACGTTCCCCCGTTACCTCGGGCACTACGTCAGGGAGCTGGGCGTGCTGAGCCTCGAGGAAGCGGTGCGTCATCTCTCCGGCAACCCGGCCGCCCGCCTCGGCCTCGACCGCGGCGACGCACCGCGCGGCGTGATCCGCGAGGGCGCCACCGCCGACCTGGTGCTCTTCGACCCGGAGACGATCGCAGCCGGAGCCACCTTCGACGACCCGCACGGCGCGCCGCAGGGCGTGCATGAGGTGCTCGTCGGCGGTGTGCCGGTCGTCATCGACGGCGACCCCACGGGCGCCGTCGCCGGCCGTGCGCTGCGGATGCCTCCGTCCGCGCCGCGGGCGACGGTGCCGCACATCCCCGCAGAGATCGACTCCCTGGCTCCTGGCTTCCGGTGGACGCCCTCGACCCCGATCCTCGGCGCGCCGGAGCTGGCGGCCGCGGTCGCACGGCTCGGCGGCGGGGGAGCGGACGACACCCTGCCCGCGATCCGCCTCGTGATCGACGAGGAGCTGGGCGCCGCGGCCTCCGCCGCGGGGCGCCACGGTGCCGAGGCCTTCCGGGTGACCGTGACGGCCTCCGGGATCGAGATCGCGGGGGCGACGCCGGAGGGGGTCTTTCGCGGCGCGACCACGCTCCGGCAGCTCCGCGACCCGGATCACGACCCCGCCCTCCCCGCGATCATCCCGGCCGGGCGCTGGGAGGGCGCTCCCGCCTCCGCCTGGCGCGGTGCGATGCTCGACGTGGCGCGGCACTTCCGCCCTGCGGAGGACGTGCGTCGCCTCATCGACCTGCTCGCCGACCACCACCTCAGCATCCTGCATCTGCACCTGACGGACGATCAGGGCTGGCGCTTCGAGGTGCCCGGCTACCCGCGCCTGACCGAGGTCGGCGCGCGGCGCGAGGCCACCCAACGCGGTCACGGACCGGAGGCCACGGTCGAGCCCGGCGTGCACGAGGGCTTCTACACCTCCGCCGAGCTGCGCGATCTCGTGCGCTACGCGGAGGAGCGCTTCGTGACGCTCGTGCCAGAGGTCGAGCTGCCGGGACACATCCAGGCCGCGCTCGCCGCCTATCCGGAGCTCGGCAACTGCGACGTCGGGACGCCGCCCACCGGGCCGTGGGAGCGCTTCGGCGTGAATGCCCGCACCCTCGCGCCGACTCCGGAGGCGCTGGCCTTCGGCCGTGCCGCCATCGACGCGCTGTGCGACGTGTTCCCGTCCGCGTGGATCGGGATCGGCGGGGACGAGGTCCCGGTGACCGAGTGGGCGGAGAGCGCGGCCGCCGCCGCGCGCATGCAGGAGCTGGGGCTGGCCACGGCGCACGACGTGCAGCCGTGGTTCACGGCGCAGTTCGTCGACCACGTCCGCCGCCGCGGTCGGACCGCGCTGGCCTGGGACGAGGTGCTGGAGGGCGACGTGCCCGACGGCGTCCGCATCCTCGCCTGGCGCGGACCGGTCGCGATGCGCGAGGCGCTGCGCCGGGGGATCCCGGACGTGGGGTGTCCGGATCTGGAGGTCTACCTCGACTACCCGCAGTCGGAATCGACCGAGGAGCCCATCCGCGTCGGTCCGCCGCTGACCATCGAGCGCGCGTACTCCTTCCAGGTCGTCGAGGGGGCGGTCGGCGGGCAGGCGAACGTGTGGACGGAGCACCTGCCGAGCAGGGACCGGGTCGACTTCGCGATGTTCCCGCGTCTCGCCGCGATCGCGGAGCGGCTCTGGGACGGGGGAGAGCCCGCCCCGTTCGCCGACTTCGCGCGGCGGCTGCCCACGCACCTGCGGCGCCTCGCCGCGGCGGGGGTGCGGTATCGTCCGCTGGACGGTCCGTCGCCCGAGCAGCGGCGCCCGGGGGTCCCCGGCAAGCCCATGACCGTGGAGACGCGGGAGGCGATCGTCGCCGGCCTCGTCGAGCGCCTCCTCCGCCGGGCCGCTGACGAGGATCCGCGGTCGGCGTGATGTCACGTTTCGGTAACCCTGCCCGCGGAATCGCGCGGAACAGTTGCACAATTCCTGTTCGTAAGGTCTACTAACAAACATGTCCGTTTCGGATGATCAGCGCCCCGCGGCGACGACAGACTTCGTCGCCGCGAACGCGCACGCCTTCGGCCCCGCGCGGCATCTCCGTTCGCGCACCAAGGTGCTCCCCGAGCACGCGCGCGGTCATAACCGCGCCCTCGTGCTGCAGACGCTCTATCACTCGGGGGCGATGAGCCGCGCCGACCTCTCCCGAGAGACCGGCCTCACGCGCGTCACGATCTCCGACCTCGTCGCGGAGTTCATCGCCGACGGCATCGTCGTCGAGATCGGCGTCCGCGAGGCGGTGGGCCCCGGAAAGCCGCCGATCCTCATCGACATCGACCGCGTGGGGCATCAGATCATCGGACTCGACCTGTCCGGTCCGACCGCCTTCGAGGGGGCCGTGCTCAGCCTCGACGGCGACGTGCTGGAGCGGCGTCAGGTGCCGCGTCCCGCGACGCCCGACGGCGATGCCGCGTACGACGCCCTCCGCGGCCTCGCGCAGACCCTCGTCGAGATCGCCACGCAGCCGGTGCTCGGCGTCGGCATCGGCACCCCGGGTGTCGTGCGTCCGGACGGCCTCGTCCTCAGCTCGCCCAACCTCGGCTGGACCGACTTCCCGTTGGAGGCGAAGCTCAGCGCCGAGCTCGACCTCCCCGTGCTGGCGCGCAACGACGCCAACGCCGCGGTGCTCGCGGAGTACACGTTCGGCGAGGCGGAAGCCGACTTCATGCTGATCAAGATCGGCCGCGGCGTGGGTGCCGGGCTCATCACCGGCAGCCAGCCGCTCCTCGGCAGCCGTTTCGCGGCGGGGGAGATCGGTCACGTCGTCGTCGGCACGGACGGCGGCCCCCGCTGCGCGTGCGGCAAGATCGGCTGCCTGGAGGCGTGGCTGAGCGTGAGCCGCATGCAGGAGGCGATCGACGCCGACCCGGCCGCGCGCGAGGAGATCCTCCGCGACTCCGGGACCCGCATGGCGATCGCGATCGCCCCGATCGTCGCCGCCCTCGACCTGTCCGAGGTCGTGCTCTCCGGACCCGCCGAGCTGCTGGACGGCACGCTCATCGACGCGGCCGTCGAGACGCTCCACGCCCGCACGCTCGAGGGCGTCTTCGAGGACGTCATGGTGCGGCTCACCCGCCAGGACGACATCGTGCTCCGGGGCGCCGCGGTGATGGTGCTCTCCGGGCAGCTGGGGGTGTCGTGATCTTCGCGACCATGACCGGGAACGGCATCCGATGATCGTCCCCGCCTCCGCCGACCGCGCCGGTCGGCCCCTTCGCGTGGGCCTCGACGTCGGCGGCACGAAGATCGACGCCGTCGCCGTCGACCCGGCGGGGACGATCCTCGCCCGCCTCCGCCGCCCGACCGGGTGGGGAGAGGACGCCGTCGTCGACAGCATCGTCTCGACCGTCGCCGCGCTCGCCGAGGAGAGCGGGCTGCCGCTGTCCGCCGTCGGATCCGCCGGCATCGGCATCCCCGGCCTCGTGGACGCGGAGACCGGACGTGTGCTGCACGCCGTGAACCTCGGCGTGGAATCCCTCGACCTCGCGGCGCGCGCCGAGCAGGCGCTGGGCGTCCCCTTCCGGGTCGAGAACGACGTGAAGGCGGCCGCGCTCGGCGCCGCCGTCCTGAGCGACGTCGCCGGATCGATGGCCTACCTGAACCTCGGCACCGGCGTCGCGGCCGGCATCGTCATCGACGGCCGCATCTGGCGCGGGGCGCGGGGGACCGCGGGCGAGGTCGGGCACCTCTCCGTCGACCCCCGCGGGCGTCTGTGCGGCTGCGGACAGCGCGGCTGCGTGGAGACGTTCTGCGGCGGCGGGGCGCTGGCCAAGGCCTGGGGACGCCCCGGCGCGCTCCCGGTCAAGGACATCGTGGAGGCGGCCGACGCCGGCGATCCGCACGCCCTCGCCCTGCAGGCGGACCTCTTCTTCGGGGCCGCGGCGGCCGTGCGCGTGCTCGTGCTCTCGGCCGACGTCGAGACGGTGGTCATCGGCGGCGGTCTCACCGCGCTCGGCGGTCGTCTCGCGGACGGCATCCGCGCGGCCCTGCATGCGGGTGCCCAGGCGTCACCGTTCCTGAAGTCCCTGCGGCTGGATGAGAGAATCGAACTGCTCCCCGCGGGTTCCCCCGCCGCCGCTTTCGGCGCCGCTCTGGTGGGCGCATCCATTTCTGAGAAGGAGATCGTTCCGCATGGCTGAGGTCGTCATCGTCGAGAATGCCGAGGCCGCCGGGGCCCTGGTCGCCACCGAGATCGTCGAGCTCATCGACCGCCGCCCCGACGCGGTGCTCGGACTCGCGACCGGCTCCACGCCGCTGCCGGTGTACCAGGCTCTCCGCAGCCGCCTCGCGGGCCGGGACGTCTCGCAGGTGCGGGGCTTCGCACTCGACGAGTACGTCGGGATCGACCCCTCCCACCCGGAGAGCTACCGCTCGGTGATCACCCGCGAGGTGGTGGAGCCGCTGGGCCTCGACCCGGAGCGCATCCACGTGCCGAACGGCGCGGAGGCGACCATCCAGCACGCGGGTGAGGACTACGACGCGGCCATCGCCGCGGCCGGCGGGGTCGACCTGCAGATCCTCGGCATCGGCACCGACGGGCACATCGGGTTCAACGAGCCCGGGTCCTCCTTCGCCTCCCGCACCCGGGTGAAGACCCTGACGGAGCAGACCCGCGAGGACAACGCCCGGTTCTTCGACTCGATCGACGACGTCCCGATGCACTGCATCACGCAGGGGCTGGGGACCATCCTGGAAGCGCGTCACCTCGTGCTGCTGGCGTTCGGCGCGGGCAAGGCCGAGGCCGTGGCCGGTGCGGTCGAGGGGCCGCTCACGGCCCTGCTGCCTGGTTCGGCCATCCAGCTGCACCCGCACGCGACCATCGTCGTCGACGAGGCCGCCGCGTCGAAGCTGCAGCTCGCCGACTACTACCGCTACACGTTCGCGAACAAGCCGGCCTGGCAGGGCATCTGATCCGAGGCGCTAGCGCGCTCCGGCCGGCCACGCGAGCGGCAGCAGATGCTCGACGCTCAGCGGGGCCAGCGGGAGCGCCGCGGCGTCCTCCGGGGTGATCCAGCGCAGCTCGGCGAGCTCGGCCTGCACGCGGACCCCGTCGGGATCGATCGAGGCCGAGAACGCGTCGGCCACCACGCGGTGCCCCGGCTCGTTGGCGGCCGCCGACACGAAGCGCCCCAGGGGCCGGAGGTCGGCGTCCGTGAGCTCGAGCCCGAGCTCTTCGTGCAGCTCGCGGATGAGGGTCTCGACGGGGGATTCGCCCGGCTCCGGCTTGCCCCCGGGCTGCATGAAGCGGGTGGTGCCGTGCTTGCGTACGACGAGGACCCGCCCCTCCGCATCGACGATCACGGCCGCGCTCACGTGGATGTCAGGCATCGAGAGAGAAGACCTTTCCGGGGTTGAGGATGCCGAGGGGGTCGAACACCGCGGCGATGTCGCGCTGGAGGCGCCATTGGTCGTCGCCGAGCTCGTCGGCCAGCCAGCGCCGCTTGAGGACGCCGATGCCGTGCTCGCCGGTGAGGGTGCCGCCGAGCCGGATCGCGGCGCGGAAGAGCTCGTCGGCCGCCGCCCACACCTGCGGCGGGGTCTCCGGACCCTCGAAGATGAAGTTCGGGTGCAGGTTGCCGTCGCCGGCGTGGGCCACGGTCGGGATCACCATGTCGAACTGGCGCTCGATCCGGGCGATCTCGTCGAACATCGCGGGCATGGCGCTCCGCGGCACCGAGACGTCCTCGATGAGGGTGGTCCCCAGCGACGCCATCGCGGCGTGCATCGACCGCCGGATCGCCAGCAGGCGATCGCCCTCGACGGGGTCGTGCGAGACCACGGGGACGCCCTCGTGGGCGCTCAGGATCGCGGCGATGGCGTCCGCCTCCGCACGCGCGGCCGGGCCGTCGGTCTGAATCGTCAGCTGTGCGGCGCCCGGGGTCGGCGCGGGGAGGGCGAGCAGGGCGTGGACGGCGGCGAGGCTCGCGGCATCCATGAGCTCCATGATCGCGGGCTGGATCCCCGCGGCGGTCACGGCCGCGGAGCCTGCGGCCGCCGCCCGGACGCCGGGGAAGGTCGCCGTCACGGTGCAGGTCTCGCCCGGCACCAGGCGGCGCAGCTTGAGCGTGGCTCCGACGACGACGCCGAGCGTTCCCTCCGACCCCACGACGAGGGCGGTGAGGTCGAGCCCGGTCACGCCCTTCACGCTGCGGTGCCCGAGGTGGAGCAGGCGTCCGTCGGCGAGGACGAGATCGACGCCGAGGACCGCATCGCGGACGACGCCGTACTTCGCGCAGAGCAGTCCGCCGGCTCCGGTCGCGATGTTGCCGCCGACGGTGGAGATGTCACGACTGGCGGGGTCGGGCGGCCACCACAGTCCCTGGGCCGCCAGGTGCGCGTTGAGGTCGGCATTGAGGATGCCGGGCTCGACCACGGCGAGGAGGTCGTCCGGCCGCACCTCGAGGACGGCGTCCATCCGGCGGAGGGAGAGGACGATCTCCCCCTCACCGGCGTTGGCGGCCCCGGCGAGCCCGGTCCCGGCACCGCGAACGACGACGGGCGTGCGCGTGGCCGTGGCGATGCGCAGGGTCTGCTGCACGTCGTCCACGCTCTCGGCATGGACGACGGCCAGGGGGAGGCCCACCGCGGCATGACCGGAGCGGTCGGCTCTGGCCTCGCGCCGCGCCTGCTCGCTGACGTCCACGCGCGCCCCGAGGGCGTCGCGGAGCAGCGAGACGACGCTCACGACCGTGCGCTCATGCCAGCGCGCGGCGTCCGCTGAGGACCCCGGCGACGACGGCCACCAGCGCGAACGCCGTGCCGATGAGGGCCTGGCCCATGGACCACCACGCGATGGTCACGCCGACGTAGATGAAGAGCTCGACGACCGCGCGAAGGAAGGGGTGCACGCGGAGCACCGGGCGCGGGGAGAGGAACAGCGCCCACAGCAGGAGGGCGACGACGGGGGCGCCGACGCCGATCACGACGTTCCACGGCAGGTCCCAGCTCGCGAACCCCCACAGGGCGAGCGAGGCGATCGCCGCGATGAGGACGACGACGCGCACGATGTCGAGGGCCGTGAGGGCCGGACGGTCGACGCCGGCGACAGGGGCGGAATCCGGGGTCATACGACCAGTCTATTCCGCGGGCGGGGCGTCCTCGGCCGGGGCTTCCGTCGCGGCGGCGTCTGCGGTCGGGGCATCGGTGGCCACGACCTCGGCGGGGGCGGCGTCCGTCGGTGCGGATTCCGCGGGTGCCGGTTCTGCGGAGGCGGCGTCGGTCGGGGCCGTGACCTCGGCGACGGGGGCCACGCTCTCGGCGACGGGCGCTTCGGGCGCCGGCGCCTGCTCGGCCTCCTCGATGACGACCGCCGGCTGCTCCTCGGCCGCCGTCGCCGCTGCGCGCTCGTCGGCGCCTGCCTCCTGGGGTTCGAGCGAATAGAGCGAGGTGGTGGCCGACGGGCCGGCCTCGCCGGACGGCAGCACGTAGCGGAAGGTCACCGGCACGAGGCTGGCGAACAGGAACTGGTCGAGGGAGGCCCGCAGCTGGACGAAGCCCGTGCCGTCCTCGCCGAGGACGATGCTGTCGCCCTCCTGGCCGCCGAGCAGTGCCTAAACGACGGTGCCCGGTGCTCCGGCGACCGGCACGACGTAGTACCAGTGCAGGTCCTCGCCGAGCCAGAAGTCGGCGGTGCTCCACGTGGGCGGATCCGTCGGGATCGCGGGGTCCACGGGATCCACAGGGTCCACGGGGTCCACAGGGTCCACGGGGTCCACCGGGTCCACAGGGTCCACCGGGTCCACCGGGTCCACAGGGTCCACGGGATCGACGGGATCGACGGGATCGACCGGGTCCACGGGATCGACCGGGTCCACCGGGTCCACCGGGTCCACGGGATCGACGGGGTCCACCGGAGCGACGGGCGGCACCGTGGCCTCGGGGAGCGCGGGGACGACC
Source organism: Microbacterium sp. LEMMJ01 (assembly GCF_002114135.1). NCBI lineage: Bacteria > Bacillati > Actinomycetota > Actinomycetes > Micrococcales > Microbacteriaceae > Microbacterium > Microbacterium sp. LEMMJ01. The sequence goes on along the minus strand of NZ_NCTV01000033.1, from coordinate 260,762 downwards.
ACGGGCGCGGCGGGAGCCGCATCGGGTCCGGCCTCCGAGGACACCGGCGGGGCCGTCTCGTCCTCCGCCGGGGGAGACGGCGGCTGCGTGGCATCCGGCGTCTCGATCACCACGGGCTCGTCGAGGTCGAGGGAGGAGTCGGGAGCGATGTCGGTCGTGATCGACGAAGGGTCGGTGTCCGAGGCGCTGGGCAGGGAGGTCGCGGGGTTCGCGCCCGCGAGCCCGGGGACGATGGCCGCCGCGGCGACGACTCCGGCCACCACGAGGGCCGCCGACCCGGCGCCGACGACGGCGCCCATGCCCGTGAAGACGCCGCCCGTGCTCGCGCCCGTGCCCGCACCGCCGGCGGAGCCGGCTCCCGAACCCGCGGCGCCGACCCCGGAGGTGGCCGCCGCGGCCTGTCCGATGCCGCCGTCGCCGACGAACACCGCACCGGGGATGGTGGACGCCGCGCCCGCCACCGCCAGGACCGGTGCACCGCCCTGGAGGGCGGCGAGGTACCCGGAGGCGCCGGTGGCGCCGAGGACGAGCGGGAGCAGCACGAGGGCGAGGCGCTTGGAGACGTCCTTGGCCTCGGCGGCGACGATCATGCAGCGCGCGCACTCGTCGAGGTGCAGCTCCAGGCGACGGTGGTCGCGGGTGGCGAGGTTGCCGCGCGAATAGGCGCCGAGATGCTCGATCGTCCACTGGCACTCGGAGCCGGGGCTCGCGCTGCGCAGGTGCGCCTGGATCCACGCCTCGCGGAGCCCTTCGCGGGCCCGGAAGGCGAGCTGCGACACCGCGCCGGCCTTCATGCCGAGGAGCGGAGCCACCTCCTGGGGCTTCATCTGCTCGATCTCGGTGTACCAGAGAACTTCCTGCCACCGGGAGGGGAGGCTGCGGAACGCCTGGGCCGTGAGGCTGCGGTCGAGCGCCTCGTTCGTGGCGTGCTCGGTGCTGTCCGGGTCGGCGACCGTGTCGAGTTCGTCGATCGCGGTCTCGCGGCGTGCTCGTCCCCAGGCGGCCGCCGTGTTGCGGATGCTCGTGAAGAGGTAGGCGCGGAACGAGCCGTTGGGGCCGCCGCCCTTGAGGATCGCCTGGTAGATGCGGGTGTAGGACTCCTGCACCAGGTCGTCCGGATCGATCGAGGAGGTCACCGAGCGTGCGACCGCCATTCCGGACGGGTAGTGCCGCCTCCAGAGTTCCCCGAACGCCCCCTTGTCGCCGGAGCGGACGCGGAGGATCAGGTCGGCATCGCCGATGGTGTCGTCTGGTGTGGTGTTCTCTCGGTGCACGGTCATCCATCTGGTCCCGGGGCACACAACCGTCCCCAGGAGGAGAGACGCGAGAAGGCGTCTTTCATTACGCGGTCCCTCCATTGTCTCGCGAAATCGGCATGCTGGCCAGCCCCAGGACGGACTCGGAGCCGATGCTCGGGATCGGCTCCTCGAGCGCGGTGACGACGCCCGCGGAAGGGAGCGGCGAAGAATTCTCAAACTTTTTCGGAGAACCGCGTAATGAACCGGGGGCACCCTCGTCTCTTCCGGTAGAGACAGCCGAAATGGACTCCACCGGGGGGCGGAGTTCCGGCGCTGGTGCGGGGGGTACTGCACCAGTGGGCGGGTCGGGATCCTCGGGGGAGGAGCTCCCGGCCCCGCCCGCTCGAGCGGGAGGGAATGGGCCGCCGATCTGGGGAGAACGGCGGCCCACCACTCCCACACCTGCGAGACGCACGTCACCGATCTGGGGAGTCCGGTGACACCGTCTCGTCCGATCGACCGGAGACCGCAGTGCTGCGCGTCGCGCGGAGCGCTGTCGTCCTAGGCGGGCAGCGCCGGTCCCGTCCAGACCCGCGCGACGCGCAGCTCCGCGTCCAGGAGCACCGCATCGCCGAGCAGGCCGGGGCGCAGCGCGCCGAGGTGGGCGTCACGTCCGATCGCGCGGGCCGGGGTCTCCGTGAGCGCCCGCACGACCTCCGGCAGCGGCACGCCCGCCGCCACCGCCCGCTGCAGCGCGACGTCCTGGGTCAGGGTGGAGCCGGCGATCGAGCCGGTGTCGTCGGCGCGGGCCACGCCGTTCTCGACGGTGACCTTGACCGCACCGAGGTCGTACTTGCCGTCGGCGCTCCCGGCCGCGGCCATGGCGTCGGTGATGAGCGCCACGCGCTGCGGCGCCGCGTCGAACACGAGCTTGACGACGTGCGGGTCGAGGTGCACGTCGTCGGCGATGGCCTCCAAGATCACCCGGTGGTCGGCGGCCGCAGCCAGCACCGGTCCGGGCGCGCGGTGGTGGATGCCGGGCATCGCGTTGAACGCGTGGGTCAGCAGCGAGGCACCGGCCTCGAAGGCGGCGACGGCCATCGCGGCGTCGGCGTCGGTGTGCCCCACCGCGGCCGCGGCACCCGCCGCGACGATCTGACGGACCGCGTCGATCCCTCCGGGGAGCTCCGGCGCGATGGTGACCTGACGGACGGTGCCTTCTCCGGCATCCAGCAGACGGGCCACGTCGGCCGGGACGGGGTGCCGCAGCAGCGAGGGCTCATGGGCGCCGTGGTGCCCGGGGTCGAGGAACGGGCCCTCCAGGTGCGAGCCGAGGACGTCCGGGTCGGTCCTGGTCAGGGTGGCGATCAGGGCGACGCTGCGGGCGAGGTCGTCGATCGTGCCCGTGACGAGCGAGATGACGGCCCTGGTGGTGCCGTGCTCGCGGTGCAGATCCCGCCCGGTCCGGATGGCGTCCACCCCGTCGTCGTACGCCGCACCCGCCCCGCCGTGACCGTGGATGTCGACGAAGCCCGGCGTGAGCAGCGCGCCCGCGCCCGCCACGGCGGTCGCGTCCACGACCTCCGTCGCGGGCTCCCAGTCCGTTCCGGTGCCGCGGGACGCCACGACGCCGTCCTCGATGCGCACCCAGCCGTCCTCGACGATCTCCCCGCGATCGACGAGGCGGGCGGAGTGGATGACGAGGGAACCGGTCGCGGAGGAGAGGGTCTTCAACGGGCGCTCCAGGGGATCTCGGGGGCGGGGTGGAAATCGACCCCCTCAGCCTTCCACAGCGGCGCGAGGGCGCCGACCCGGGCGCGGAAGGACTCCCACGTGCGGCCCACGCCCTCGCGCGGCGACCAGGCGATCTCGGCCTGCGCGGCGGCACGGGGGAACACGAGCTGCTCCACCTCATCGAGCGTGCGGGTGGTCTCGGACCACAGCGGCGCCTCGATCCCCAGGATCGCCTCGTCCGGCACGTCGAGGACGGCGGTCGGCTCCCACTCGTACGCGCGGCGGACGTCGATGATGGCGGCCCAGGTGAGTCCGAGCGGGAACTCGGCCGTGTACTTCATGTCGAGATAGGTCGCATCCGCCGCCGACATGATGAGGGCTCCGCCGCGCTCGACGAAGTGCGCGGCCTCCTCGGCATGCGTGCCCGTCGGCGTCGTCATGCCCCAGTACTGCCCGATCGTGCCGCGGGCGATGCCGGCCGCCGACCCCATCTCGTGCCACGCGACCGGGGTCTTGCCCTCCTCGACGACGATCGCCGTCGCGCGCTCCGCGAAGAGGTCGAAGTCGGCCTGGGGCGTGCCGAGGGACTCGTCGCCGCCGATGTGGATGTAGGGCCCCGGGGTCATCTCGGCGAGCTCGCGGACGACGTCGCGGACGAACCGGTACGTCTCCTCCTCGTGGATGCGCACGCTGGAGTGCCCGACGCCCCAGCCCAGGTAGGGCTCTCCGGCCACGGGGAGCGGCTGGCCGAGCTGCTCGGACTGGGCGACCAGCGCGTCGTTCAGCACCGGGGCCTCGACCAGCTCCGGATAGGCCACGCCGATCGCGTGGGTGTGGCCGGGGAGGTCGACCTCGGGGATCACGATCATGTGGCGCGCCGCCGCGTACGCCACGATCTCGCGGTAGTCGTCCTTGGTGTAGAAGCCGCCGGGGGCGCCGTCGGCCGCGGTGGCGGCGGCGCGCTCGGTGAGCAGCGGCCAGGAATCGATGTGCACGCGCCAGCCCTGGTCGTCGGTGAGGTGCAGGTGCAGGTGGTTGAACTTCAGCGCGCTGGTGCTGTCGATGAACCGCTTCACGTCGTCGACGCCGAAGAAGTGCCGCGCCACGTCGAGCATCACGCCGCGGCGGGCGAAGCGCGGGGCGTCGGCGATGTCGGCGCGGAGCAGCGCCCAGCCGGCGTCGTCCTCCCGGAGCAGCTGCAGCAGCGTCTGGACCCCGTAGAAGAGCCCCGCCTCATCGGCGCCGATGAGGATGGCGCGGTCGCCGACCTCGAGCGTGTAGCCCTCCGGTGCGGACGAGGCCGCGTCGACGAACAGCTCGATCTCGGCGGGGCCGGAGTCCACCGCGGTGAGGCGGAGGCCGGTGCGGCGTTCGACGGCGTCGATCAGCTGTCCGGCGGCGGGGGAGGAGCCGAGCACGCGCGTCGTCGCGGCGAGCGGCAGACGTCCCTCCCTGGCCTTCGCGGACACCGGAGCGGGGACGAGGGGCAGATCAAGAGGTAGGACCATGAACAAAACCTAGCCAACGAAACGCCGCAAGGGAACAGGGGGATCGAAACGATTCTGCAGACGGTGAGCACGATGCCCGAAACGACCGCGTGCGCGGCGTCGCGCATCGGCTATGCTCGTAACCGTCGCGACTGGCGTCTGGGTGGACAACCACCGGGGAGCGACTGACCACGGAATTCGACCGCGCGCCTGGGCCGATAGGAACACCCTTTTCGAATCCGTCGTCAAAAGGAGCACGTCATGACCGACCGTTACTTCAACGCCCCGCTGTCCGAGGTCGACCCGGAGATCGCCGAGGTCCTCGATCGCGAGCTGAAGCGTCAGCAGACCTTCCTCGAGATGATCGCCTCGGAGAACTTCGTCCCCGTCTCGGTCCTGCAGTCGCAGGGCTCGGTGCTCACCAACAAGTACGCCGAGGGCTACCCCGGCCGCCGCTACTACGGCGGCTGCGAGGAGGTCGACGTCGCGGAGGAGCTCGCCATCTCCCGCGCCAAGAGCCTGTTCGGCGCCGAGTTCGCGAACGTCCAGCCGCACTCCGGTGCGTCCGCGAACGCCGCGGTCCTGCACGCGATCGCCCGCCCCGGCGACACCCTGCTCGGCCTCTCGCTCGACCAGGGCGGCCACCTCACGCACGGCATGAAGATCAACTTCTCCGGCCGCCTGTACGACATCGTGGCCTACGGGGTCGACGCCGAGACCTCGACGATCGACATGGACGAGGTCCGCCGCCTCGCCATCGAGCACAAGCCCAAGGTCATCATCGCCGGGTGGTCCGCCTACCCGCGGACGATGGACTTCGCCGCGTTCCGTGCCATCGCCGACGAGGTGGGCGCGATCCTCTGGGTCGACATGGCGCACTTCGCCGGCCTCGTCGCCGCCGGCCTGCACCCCAACCCGGTGCCGCACGCGCACGTCGTGTCCTCCACCGTGCACAAGACCATCGGCGGCCCCCGCTCGGGCTTCATCCTCACCAACGACGCCGACCTCGCCAAGAAGATCAACACCGCGGTCTTCCCCGGCCAGCAGGGTGGTCCGCTGATGCACGTGATCGCGGCGAAGGCGACCGCCTTCAAGCTCGCCGGCACGCCGGAGTTCAAGGAGCGCCAGGAGCGTGTGCTGCGCGGGGCGAAGCTCATCGCCGAGCGCCTGTCGCAGCAGGACGTGAAGGACGCCGGCATCGCCGTGCGCTCGGGCGGCACGGACGTGCACCTCGTGCTCGTCGACCTCCGCGACGCCGAGATCGACGGCAAGCAGGCGGAGGACCTCCTGCACGACATCCACATCACCGTGAACCGCAACGCCGTGCCGAACGACCCGCGTCCGCCGATGGTGACCTCGGGCCTGCGGATCGGCACGCCCGCGCTCGCGACCCGCGGCTTCGGCGACGCCGAGTTCACCGAGGTGGCCGACATCATCGCCCTCGCGCTGCTCCCCGGTGCCGACATCGAGGCGCTCCGCGCCCGCGTGGACGCGCTCGCCGCGGCCTTCCCGCTCTACCCGGACCTGCAGCAGTGACCGCGGTCGTCCTCGACGGCAAGGCGGCGGCGGCCGAGATCCGCGCCGAGCTGACGGAGCGGGTCGCCGCGCTGAAGGAGAAGGGCGTCACCCCCGGCATCGCCACGGTGCTGGTGGGAGCCGACCCCGCCTCGCAGCTCTACGTGGGCATGAAGCACCGGCAGTCCGAGGCGATCGGGATGAACTCGATCCAGCGCGAGCTGCCGGCTGACGCCACCCAGGCCGACGTCGAGGCGCTGATCGACGAGCTCAACGCCGATCCCGCCTGCCACGGGTACATCGTGCAGCTGCCGCTGCCGAAGCACCTCGACACCGACGCGATCCTGGAGCGGATCGATCCGGCGAAGGACGCGGACGGGCTGCACCCGACCAACCTCGGGCGCCTCGTCCTCAACGTCAACGCGCCGATCCACACGCCGCTGCCGTGCACCCCGCGCGGGGTCATCGAGCTGCTGCTGCGCAACGACTACGACCTCAAAGGCAAGCACGTCGTGGTCGTCGGTCGGGGTGTCACGATCGGGCGTTCGATCGGGCTGCTGCTGACGCGTCGCGACCTCAACGCCACGGTCACGCTGACGCACACCGGCACGGTCGACATGCCGCGTTACCTCCGCGAGGCCGACGTGATCGTGGCGGCGGCCGGCGTGAAGCACCTCATCCGCGCCGAGGACGTCAAGCCCGGAGCCGCGGTGCTGGATGTCGGCGTGACCCGCGAGACCGACCCGGAGACCGGGAAGAACCTCGTCTTCGGCGACGTCGCTCCCGAGGTCGCCGAGGTCGCCGGGTACCTGTCGCCGAATCCGGGAGGGGTGGGGCCGATGACCGTCGCCCTGCTCATGACCAACGTCGTCGAGGCGGCCGAGCGGACGGTCTGACCTCCGCGCCGCGTCGCAGATTCACGCGAACGCCGCAGGGATCCGAGTGATCTCTGCGGCGTTCGTGCGATTCCGCGGACTCAGCCGTGGCCGTGCAGCGAGCTCTCCACGCCGCTGATCCGGGCCTGCTCGTCGAAGCGGATCGTCGCGGTGCCCGAGGCGTCCGTCACCGTGGCGCCGGAGAAGGACTCGTCCGTCCAGGTGAGGGTCCAGCCGGCGAGACGCGCGAGGTCCCAGACCGCCGTGCGGGCGTCGGGGAGGGGCGTCTGCGCGAGGGTGCGGGGCAGGGCCGCCACCGTGTCGGCGACCGTGAGCGGGGCGAGCGGGGCGTCGAGCAGGAACACCGCGCGGGTGCCGCCGTCGACGGGGGCCGAGTAGTAGGGGGAGCGCCCGGTGAGCTCGACCGCCACGCCGCCGATCGTGTGCGCCGCGCGGGCGATCCACTCCGCGTCGCCCGAGGCATCGGCCGGAAACGGGACCTCGGGGGCGGTGAGCTCGGCGATCCCGTGCTGCTCGCCGTACGCGCGGAGCTGCGCCGCGACACCCTGGGGGTCGCCCTGGGGGTGCGCCCACGCCCACAGCAGCGAGCGGGGGCCGGGGGCGATCGTGGCGATGAGGTGCGCGCGGGTCACGAGCTGCCGGGTCGGGTCGTCGTTCGCGGTGAAGGTCAGCGTTCCCGCCGCGAGGTCGGCGTCCCACCGGTGCTCGCCGAGCGCATCGGCGGCCGCGGAGAGGGCGTCCTGGCGGAGCGCGGTGAAGAGGGCGGCACGGTCGGCGAGGGGCTGCAGCGGGGGGAAGGTCATGCCCACAGTCTCGCCGGGATTGCTATGAATCCGCCACTCCCACGCGCTCCGGGACGGCCGCCGCGGGCCGCCCCATCCGCCACACCGCGGGGACGAGCAGGGTGATCAGGGCGATCGCCGCATAGAGGACCGCGGAGGTGGTGAGCACGGTGGCCGGCTCCGCGTGCGTGATGAGCCAGCCGTACACGAGCGTGCCGATGGGCATCACCACGAAGCTGCCGAGCATGTCGTAGCTCGCGACCCGCGAGAGCTTCTCCCCGGGGATGTTCTCCATCATCGCGAGGTTCCAGCCGGTCGCGAAGACCTCGGCTCCGGCTCCGGCGACGAACGCCGCCATCGCCAGCAGGACCACGGCCGGGTGCACGCCGAGGAGGGTGAGCGGCAGGGCGAACGCCGCCATCCCGATCATCCCGTAGCGCAGGGGCCGGCGGAGCGGGAACCACATCAGCAGCAGGGTCATCACCAGGACTCCTGCGCCCTCCGCGCTCACGACCCACCCCCAGCCGGAGATGCCGAGGCGATCGTCGTTCTTCGCGATGTACGGGCCGACGACGCCCCAGGCGCCGACGTGGATCGCGTTCATGATCATGAAGGCCAGCACGATGGTCCACAGCCAGGAGCGGTTCCAGAACTCGTGCCACCCCACCCGGAGGTCGTGGAACATCGTGGTGCCGCCGGAGGCCGCGGGCGGCGGGAGCTTCACGAGCGCGAGGACCGGGATCGCGAGCAGCCACCCCGCCGCCTGCACGACCATGGCCCACGCGGGTGCTGCGGTGGCGACCAGGACGCCCGCGACGACCGGGCCGCCGATCGTGACGGCCGAGCGGACGAACGACAGCATCGCGTTCGCCTGCTGGAGGTGCGCGGGGGTGGTCAGCTGCGGGATGATGCCCTGCATCGCGGGGAGCACGAACGCGGACGAGGCGCCGTTGATCGCGGAGAGCACGGCGAGGAGCGGGACCGTGGCCGTGCCGGTGAACAGGAGAGCCGCCATCGCTCCGACCGACAGGATGTCCACGACGTAGCAGGACTGGATGATGAGAGCGCGGGGGAGGCGGTCGGCGACGACGCCCCCGAACAGGACGAACACGATGTTGCTGATCGTGAAGGCGGCCAGCACGATCGAGAGCGACCGGGCGTCGTTGTCGATCTCGAGCACCGCGAACGCCAGGGCGATGGCCGACATCGAGCCCGTGACGAGCGTCAGGGCGCGCGCGAGGAAGAACCACCGGAAGTTGCGGTCCTGCATCGCCGCCAGTCTGTGCACCGGCTCATCCTTCCCGGCCGCTTCGAATCGCGCAAATGGCCCCATTCCGGCCGCGGATGGAGCCAGGTGCGCGACTCGAAGTCAGTAGCTGGGGCGGCCGGAGGCGTCGGAGCGGGGGAGGAAGCGGGCGGCGAGGGCCTCGGAGGCACGGGCGAGGAGGGCGACGTCGGCGCCCACGGCCACGAAGTCCGCACCCGCCGCGAGATACGCGTCGGCGGCGGAGGGATCGAAGGCGTTCACGCCCACGGGCTTCCCGGCACCGTGCACCGCGGCGAACACCGACTCCACAGCGGCGACCACGTCCGGATGCGTCTGCTGTCCGAGCAGGCCCATCGACGCGGACAGGTCGGAGGGGCCGACGAACACCGCGTCCACCCCGTCGACCGCGGCGATGTCGGCGGCGGCCCCGACCCCCGCGGCCGTCTCGATCTGCACCGTGAGCGACACGTGCTGCGCCGACTCCTGCAGGTAGCGGTCGACGCGGTTCCAGCGGGCGCTGCGGGCGAGGGCGCTGCCGACGCCGCGGACGCCCTCGGGGGGATAACGGGTCGCGGCCACGGCGGCCCTCGCCTCGTCGGCGGACGACACCATCGGCACGATGAGGTTCTGCGCACCGAGGTCGAGCACCTGCTTGATCGCGACCGCATCGTTGAAGGGCACCCGGACGAGCGGGGTCACCGGATAGGCCGCGACCGCCTGGAGCTGGGTCAGCACGGACTCGAGCGTGTTCGCCGAGTGCTCCATGTCGATGAGCAGCCAGTCCAGCCCGGAGCCCGCGGCGACCTCGGCGAGCAGCGGGCTGCCGGAGCACACCCACATCCCCACGAAGGGACGATCGGACGCGGCGAGCTGCGCGCGGAAGGACGGGTCTAGACGAAGCGGCATGTGATGGTCCCCATCGGTCCGTAGTCGCACAGCACCTCGTCGCCGCGCGACACCCACATCGGGCGTGTGAACGATCCTGCCAGGATGATCTCGCCCGCCTCCAGACGCGCGCCGTGCTGATGGAACTTGTTCGCGAGCCACGCGACCCCGGTGGCCGGATGCCCGAGCACGCCGGCGGCGACACCGGTCTCCTCGATCTCCCCGTTGCGGGACAGCACGCCGGGCACCCACCGCAGGTCGATCTCGTCCGGGCGCTTGCGCACGGTCCCCAGCACCATCGCCCCGTACGCGGCGTTGTCGCTGATGGTGTCGACGATCGTGCGGCCCTCGAGCTCGATGTGCGAGTTCAGCACCTCGAGGGCCGGCACGGCGTAGTCGATCGCGGCGAGGGCGTCCTCCAGCGTGCAGTCGGGGCCCTCCAGCGGTTCCTTGAGCACGAACGCCAGCTCGACCTCGATGCGGACGTTGGAGAAGTGATCCGTGGGGATCTCCGCGCCCGACTCGTACACGGTGTCGTCGAACATCACGCCGTAGTCGGGCTCGGTGATCCCCGTCGCCTGCTGCATGGCCTTCGACGTCAGGCCGATCTTGCGCCCGACCAGCCGGCGGCCCGCCGCGACCTGCGAGTCCCGCCACACGCCCTGGATGGCGTAGGAGTCCTCCACGGTCGCCTCGGGGTACCGCGCGGTGATGCGCGGGATCACCCCGTGCGTGCGGTCGGCCTCCGCGAGCTCCGCGGCGATCTGCGCGATGGTCTCCTCAGGCAGCATGAGCGTCTCCTAGAGCTGGTGGCCGAGCTTGTACTCGCCCTGCTTGTACTCGGGCATCGAGGTCTCGCCCTCGTCCGCGCGGGTGTAGGAGAAGCCGTCGGCGCCGATCGTCACGGCCATCTCGCTGGAGTCCGTGCGGGCGACGACGGGCTGCGGGTTGCCGTCGAGGTCGAGCACGAGCGAGGCGTCGGTGTACCAGGAGGGCACCACAGGGGTGCCCCACCAGTCGCGGCGCTGGTTGTCGTGCACGTCCCAGGTGACGACCGGGTTGTCCGGGTCGCCGGTGTAGTAGTCCTGCGTGTAGATCTCGACGCGGTGGCCGTCCGGGTCGCGCAGGTAGAGGTAGAACGCGTTGGAGACGCCGTGCCGGCCGGGGCCGCGCTCGATGGCGTCGGAGCGGCGCAGCGCCCCGAGCTTGTCGCAGATCGCGAGGATGTTGTGCTTCTCGTGCGTCGCGAAGGCGACGTGGTGCATGCGCGGACCGTCGCCGCCCGTCGCCGCGGTGTCGTGCACGGTGGGCTTGCGGCGCATCCACGCGGCGTACACGGTGCCCTCGTCGTCCTGGATGTCCTCCGTCACGCGGAAGCCGAGGTCCTGGTAGTGGCGCACCGCGCGCGGCACGTCGGGGGTGACCTGGTTGAAGTGGTCGAGGCGCACGAGCTCGCCGGGGGTGTGCAGGTCGTACCGCCAGGACAGGCGCTCCACGTGCTCGGTGGCGTAGAAGAACTCGTACGGGAAGCCCAGCGGATCGACGACGCGCACGGAGTCGCCGATGCCCTTCACGAAGCCGTTCTCCTGACGACGGACGTCGCAGCCGAGCTCGGTGTAGAACTCCACGGCGCGGTCGAGGTCCTCCGCGGCGCGCACCCGGTATGAGAACGCGGCGACCGCGGCGATGGGCCCCTGACGCAGCACGAGGTTGTGGTGGATGAACTCCTCGGTCGAGCGCAGGTAGATCGCCTCGTCGTCCTCCTCGGTCACGTACAGGCCCAGGATGTCGACGTAGAACTGCCGCGAGGCGGCCAGGTCGGTCACGACGAGCTCCATGTACGCGCAGCGCAGGATGTCCGGCGGCGTGCTCTTCGGCGTCGCGACGGGGTTGTCGCTCTGGATCGGGGCCTCCTGGCTCACGTAGTAGCCGGAGGAGGTGAGGGTCTTGGCGGTCTTGTCGGTCATGTCAGCGTCCTTGCTTGTGTCCGGCGGGCGTCAGTTCTTGCCGAACGTGGGGTTGTGCGGGGTCGAGGCGAGCGTGATGTGCACGCTCTGCTGGTCGGTGTAGAAGTCGATGGAGCGGTAGCCGCCCTCGTGGCCCAGGCCCGACGCCTTCACGCCGCCGAACGGCGTGCGGAGGTCGCGGACGTTGTTGCTGTTCAGCCACACCATGCCGGCCTCGACGGACTGCGCGAACGTGTGGGCGCGCTTGAGGTCGTTCGTCCAGATGTAGGCCGCGAGGCCGTACTTCGTGTTGTTCGCGAGCGCCAGCGCCTCCTCGTCGGAGTCGAACGGGGTGATCGCGACGACCGGGCCGAAGATCTCCTCCTGGAAGATGCGGGCGTCGGGGGCCACGTCGGCGAACACCGTCGGGGCGACGAAGTTCCCCTCTTCGAAGCCCTCGGGACGACCGCCGCCGGCGACCAGACGGCCCTCGGTCTTGCCGATCTCGACGTAGGACCTCACCTTGTCGTAGTGCTCGGGGTGCACCAGAGCGCCGACCTCGGTCTCGGGGTCGTGCGGGTAGCCGACCTTGACGCGCTGCGCCTGCGCGGCGTAGCGCTCCACGAACTCGTCGTAGATCGAGCGCTCCACGATGATGCGGGACCCGGCGGTGCAGCGCTCGCCGTTGAGGGAGAAGACGCCGAAGATGGTCGCGTCGACGGCGGCCTCCAGGTCGGCGTCCGCGAAGACCACGGCGGGCGACTTGCCGCCGAGCTCCATCGACAGGCCCTTGAGGAACGGCGCGGCGTTGCCGAAGATGATCTGCCCCGTGCGGCTCTCGCCGGTGAAGGAGATGAGCGGCACGTCGGGGTGCTTCACCAGCGCGTCGCCGGCGTCTTCGCCGAGGCCGTTGACGAGGTTGAAGACGCCCTGCGGCAGGCCCGCCTCCTCGAAGATGCCCGCCCACAGCGAGGCGGAGAGGGGCGTGAACTCGGCCGGCTTGAGGACGACCGTGTTGCCGGTGGCGAGCGCGGGGCCGAGCTTCCAGGACTCGAGCATGAACGGCGTGTTCCACGGGGTGATGAGCCCGGCGACGCCGATCGGCTTGCGGTTGACGTAGTTCATCTGCTTGCCCGGCACCTTGAAGGCGTCGTCGGCCTGGGCGACGATCAGGTCGGCGAAGAAGCGGAAGTTCTCGGCGGCGCGGCGGGCCTGACCGAGGGCCTGCGTGATCGGCAGCCCGGAGTCGTACGACTCCAGCTCCGCGAGCCGGGCGTCGCGCGACTCCACGATGTCGGCGATCCTGTGCAGCACGCGCGAGCGCTCACGCGGGAGCATCCGCGGCCAGGGACCTTCGTCGAAGGCGCGCTTGGCGGCGGCGACGGCCCGCTCGATGTCGGCCTTCTTGCCGGCGGCGGCCGTCGTGTAGGTCTGGTTCGTCACCGGATCGAGCACGTCGAACGTGTCGCCGTCGATCGAGTCGACGAAGGCGCCGTCGATGTAGTGCTGGATGTGGTCGGGCAGGTCGGCGGGGATGCGGGAGTCGGTCATGATGCTTCTCCTTCGGCGGGGACGGAACGGGTGTGCAGGGCGTCGAGGAACGCGTCCCTCGTGCGCCACCGGTGGTTGCGGGCGGCGAGCTCGATCTCCAGCGGCTCGGCGCCGTCGCGGATCAGCTCGAGGATCTGGGTGTGCTCGTCGACCGAGTGGTGGGCGCGGCCGGGCACGTAGGCGAAGGTCGAGTCGCGGATGCCGGACAGCCGGGCCCAGCCGCGGTGCACGAGGTCGAGCAGGTGCGGGTTGGGGCACGGCTCGAACAGCACGGAGTGGAACTGCCGGTTGAGCTCGGTGAACGTGTGCGGGTCGAAGTGGTCGAGCAGGCGGCTCATGCGCTCGTTGACCTCGGCGGCCTGCGCGAGCGCGTCCGCGTCGAGCAGGGGAGCGGACAGCGCGGTGGCCGCCCCTTCGACGAGTCCGAGCGTCTGCATCGTGTGGGCGTACTCGCCCTCGTCCACGAGGGTCACGCGGGCGCCGACGTTGCGCTCGAAGGTCACGAGCCCCTCGGCCTCCAGGCGGCGGATCGCCTCGCGCACCGGGACCACGCTCATCCCCAGCTCCTCGGCGATCGGACCGAGGACCAGGCGGTAGCCAGGGCCGTAGGTGTGCGCCGAGATGCGCGCGCGGATCCAGGCGTACGCCTGCTCCGACTTGCTGGCGCTCTCGACCGTGCTCACTTCCGCTCCGCTCCGGTGCCGGTCGCCTGCTCGTAGCGGGCGCGCCATTCGGCGTTCATCGGGAAGAGGCCGTCGACCGGGTGCCCGGCGGCGACCTGCTCGGCGATCCAGGCGTCCTCGATCTCCTGGGCCACGGCGTCGGCGGCGACCTCGGCGGCGAGAGCCGGCGGGATCACGATCACGCCGTCGCTGTCGCCGACGATGATGTCGCCGGGCTGCACGGTGGCACCGCCGCACGAGATCGTCACGTCGACGTCCCACGGCACGTGCTTGCGGCCGAGCACCGAGGGGTGCGCACCCTGCGAGAAGACAGGAAGCCCGATCTCGGCGACGGCCTGGAAGTCGCGGACACCGCCGTCGGTGACCACGCCCGCCGCGCCGCGGGTCTGCGCGCGCAGGGCGAGGATGTCGCCGAGCGTGCCGGTGGTCGCGTCGCCGCGGGCCTCGATGACGATGACCTCGCCTGCGGCGACCGCGTCGAACGCGCGCTTCTGGGCGTTGTACCCGCCGCCGTGACTGCGGAACAGGTCTTCGCGGAACGGCACGAAGCGGAGGGTCTTGGCGGTGCCGACGATCTTCGTATCCGGGAGGTTGGCGGAGACGCCGTCGATGAAGCAGGAGTGGTGTCCGCGCTTGCGCAGCTGGGCCGAGAGGCCGGCGGTGGGGGCTTCGAGGAGCTGGGCGCGGAGCTCGGGGGTGAGCGTGGGCGCGGTGTCCTCGGCGGGCAGGCCGGCGAGCTCGCGGGAGCCCCAGGCCTCGGTGCGCTGGAGGTCGTCCACCGCGGGGAGCGAGCCGAGGTCGCCGTCGAAGGGGACATCCCCCTGCGTGACCGTCGTGACCAGGCGGCCGGACGTGGGGGCGCCGGGGGCGTCCGGGGCGTCGACCTCGATCTCGACCACGTCGCCGGGGACGATGACCGACGAGCCCGCGGGGGTGCCCGTGAGGATCACGTCGCCGGTCTCCAGCGTGAAGTGCTGGGAGAGGTCGGCGACGAGCTGGGCCAGCGGGAAGATGAGGCCGGCGGTGGTGTCGTCCTGGCGGAGCTCGCCGTTCACCCAGGCGCGCACGCGGAGGGCCGCCGGGTCGACCGTGCGGGCGTCGATCAGCTCCGGACCGAGCGGGGTGTACCCGTCGCCGCCCTTGGAGCGGACGTTGGAGCCCTTGTCGTTGGCGCGCAGATCGTAGAGACCGAGATCGTTCGAGGCGGTCACCCACTGCACGTGGTCCCAGGCGTCGGCGAGGGCGACCCGGCGGGCCGGGGCGCCGATGATCAGCGCGATCTCCCCTTCGAACGCGAGCAGCTCGGTGCCGGCGGGACGCTCGACGGTGCCGCCGGAGACCCCGACCGAACTGGCCGGCTTGAAGAAATAGGAGGGGTGGGCGGGGCGTCGACCGCGCTGGTCGGCCCGCGAGGCGTAGCTCAGGTGGATCGCGATGATCTTCCCCGGGCGGGCGATGGTGTCCGTCACGGATGCGCCTCCTCGCGCTCGTCAGGACGCATTGTGCGTCGTATCCGAAATCATATATCATCGTCTCACCCCTCGGCAAGCGGATCGGATTCACGTCCGGGCGCGCCGTGACAACGCGGTCACAAGCACAAAGGAGACACCCCATGAGCGGGCAGTCACAGGGTGGGTTCACGCCCACCGGAACCATCGCGACGGCGGCCGACCGGCGTCGTGTCGTCTTCGCCACCGTCGTCGGGACCACCGTCGAGTGGTACGACTTCTTCATCTACGCCACGGCGGTCGGGCTGGTCTTCGGACAGCTCTTCTTCGCGCCGCTCGGCGCCAACAGCGCTCTCGTCGGCTTCGCCACGGTCGGTGTGAGCTTCCTCTTCCGGCCCCTCGGCGCGTTCCTCGCCGGCCACTACGGCGACAAGCTCGGCCGCAAGGCCGTGCTGATGTGGACGCTGATCCTCATGGGGGCCGCGACCGCCCTGATCGGTCTGCTCCCCACGTACGAGACCATCGGCGTCATGGCGCCGATCCTCCTCGTGCTGCTGCGCATCGTGCAGGGCATCTCGGCCGGCGGCGAGTGGGGCGGCGCGGTGCTGATGGCCGTCGAGCACGCCCCGCGCAAGAAGCGCGGCATCTTCGGCGCCTCCCCGCAGATCGGCGTGCCGCTCGGCCTGCTGCTCGCGTCGGGCGTCATGGCGCTGATGACCGCGATCGCTCCGGGGGACCAGTTCCTCGCCTGGGGCTGGCGCGTGCCGTTCCTGCTGAGCGTCGTGCTGATCCTCGTCGGCTACTACGTCCGCCGTCGCGTGGAGGAGAGCCCGGTGTTCGCCGAGCTCGCCGAGCGCAAGGAGAAGGCGAAGATGCCGATCGTGCAGCTCTTCCGCAAGCACCTGCTGCTCGTCATCATCGCCGCCCTCGTCTTCGCCGGGAACAACGCCGTGGGCTACATGACCACCGGCGGCTACATCCAGGGCTATGCCACGAACCCCGAGGGGCCCATCGGCCTCGAGCGCGGGCCCGTGCTGTGGGCGGTCACCGGATCGGCCGTCACCTGGCTGCTCACCACGCTGCTGGCCGGCTGGGTGTCCGACCGCATCGGGCGTCGCACGACCTACCTCATCGGCTGGGTGCTCCAGCTCGTCGGCGTGTTCACGCTGTTCCCGCTCGTCAACACCGGCGAGGTGGGGCTGCTGTTCGCCGGTCTCGCGATCCTCACGATCGGCCTGGGCTTCACCTACGGGCCGCAGGCGGCGCTGTACACCGAGCTGTTCCCCGCGAGCATCCGGTTCTCCGGCGTCTCCATCTCGTACGCGATCGGCGCGATCGCCGGTGGCGCCTTCGCGCCCACGATCGCGACGTTCATCGTCGATCAGACCGGCTCCACCGAGGCGGTCACCTGGTACCTCGCGGGCATGACCCTCCTCGGCCTCGTCGCCACGCTCCTGCTGCGCGACCGCTCGGGCATCCCGCTCGGTCCAGACCACGAGGAGGAGCAGTCCGTCAGCCCGATCCGCGGGCTCGCGAAGGTCTGACCTCCCTGCCACGAGAGCGCACGTCCCTGAGGGGCGTGCGCTCTCGTGCGTTCCGGCTCAGCCCTCGAGGGCCTCGCGGATGAGGTCGGCGGAGCGCCGGAGGCGCGCGGCGATCTCCCCGTCGTCCAGGTCGGTCGCGACGTGCACGACCGCGATCGCGGCGGGACGCTGGCCGCGCAGACGCAGCGGGACGGCGACGGACTGGACCGTGGGGATGACCTCGTCGTGGCTCGTGGCGTAGCCGCGCGCGGCGGCGCTGTCGACGTCGGCGCGCAGGGCGGGGGAGATGGCGACGGGAACCTCCGCGCCGTCGAGCTGCGCGAGGATCGCCTTCCCGGGAGCGCCGACCGTGACGGAGTGCCGCGCGCCGGGCCGCTGGGCGACGCTGGCGACGGCGTGCCGCGGCTCGACGCTGGCGAGGGTGATGCACTCGGCCCCGTCCAGGACGGCGAGGAAGCAGGTCATGCCGAGCTCGTTCGCGATGGCGGTGAGCTCCGGCAGGGCCTCGGCCTGGAGGTCGTGGGCGACACCGGCGGCGAGGGCGGCCATGCGAGCGCCGAGGCTCACGGCGCCGCTCGCGTCGCGGGTGACGAGACCGTGATCCTCGAGGGTGCGGAGAAGCCGGTAGGCGATGGAGCGATGCACCTCGAGGCGTCCGGCGATGTCGTCGATGGTCAGCGCACCGCGGGCGTCGGCGAGCACCTCGAGGATGCGGATGCCGCGGCTCAGCGTCTGCGAGGCGGGGGCGGCGGGGCGCTCGGGCATGGCTCTCCTTGCGATGCGCGAGGCACCGGTCTAGGCTGTGTTCAATAGTAGAACACTGTGTTCGAATATAGAACACCGTGTTCCTGGACGCAACACCCGACGAAGACGTCCGGAAGGAATCGACGACGATGCAGTTCCACCACCACGGCTATGTGTCCGGAGACCCGCGCGTGCAGGACGCCGCCGGCACCGGGATCGACCGCCCCGCCGCCCTGCCCGACGAGGTCGACGTCCTCATCGTCGGCTCCGGGCCCGCGGGCATGCTGCTCGCGGCACAGATGTCGCAGTACCCCGACATCACGACCCGCATCATCGAGAAGCGCGAGGGCCGCCTCGTCCTCGGACAGGCCGACGGCATCCAGCCCCGCAGCGTGGAGACCTTCCAGGCCTTCGGCTTCGCCGAGCGCATCATCGCCGAGGCCTACAACATCGGCTGGATGAACTTCTGGGGCCCCGACCCCGAGCACCCCGATCAGATCGTGCGGACCACCCGCACCGCCGACTACGCCTACGACATCTGCGAGTTCCCGCACCTCATCGTCAACCAGGCCCGCGTGCTGGACTACTTCGCCGAAGCGGCGGCCGACGGCCCCGGACGGATCGTGCCGGACTACGGCGTCGAATTCCTCGGGCTCACCGTGCATGAGGAGGGCGAGTACCCGGTCGAGGTGCGCGTCCGCCATGTCGGCGAAGCCGACGAACGCGTCGTCCGGGCGAAGTACGTGGTGGGCTGCGACGGCGCCCGGAGCGGCGTGCGTCAGGCGATCGGACGCACGCACGTCGGCGCGAGCGCCGCGCACGCCTGGGGCGTCATGGACGTGCTCGTCAACACCGACTTCCCGGACTGGCGCACCAAGTGCGCGATCAACTCGAAGGCGGGCAACATCCTGCACATCCCGCGGGAGGGCGGCTACCTCAGCCGCATGTACATCGACCTCGGCGAGGTCGCGGCGGACGACGACCACCGCGTGCGCCAGACGCCCATCGAGGAGATCATCCGGCGCGCCAATGCGATCCTCCACCCCTACACGCTCGATGTGAAGCAGGTCGCCTGGCACAGCGTCTACGAGGTCGGCCACCGTGTGACCGACGGCTTCGACGACGTCGACCCCGGCGTCGACCGCAGCCCGCGCGTCTTCCTCACCGGCGACGCCTGCCACACCCACAGCGCCAAGGCCGGCCAGGGCATGAACGTGTCGATGCAGGACGGGTTCAACCTCGGCTGGAAGCTCGGTTCCGTGCTGAGCGGCCGTGCGCCCGAGTCGCTGCTGGCCACGTACGGCGCCGAGCGTCGTCCCGTCGCGCAGCAGCTCATCGACTTCGACCGCGAGTGGTCCAGCCTCATGGCGCGCAAGCCCGAGGAGATCTCCGACCCGAACGAGCTGGCCACGTACTACCTGGCGACGGCCGAGTTCCCGTCCGGGTTCATGACCCAGTACACGTCCTCCATGATCACCGGCACGGACGCCCACCAGGCGCTCGCCGTCGGGTACCCGCTGGGCAAGCGCTTCAAGTCGGCGGAGGTCGTGCGGGTTGGGGACGGCAACGTCGTCCACCTCGGACACCACGCGAAGGCCGACGGCCGGTGGCGGGTCTACGCGTTCGGCGACCGGACCGGCGAAGCGCTCGCCGCGTGGGCGGAGATGGCGGCGCCCGTGTTCGCACGGTTCACCCCGGCGGACGCCGACGCCGACGCCGTGTTCGACGTGAAGGCCGTGTATCAGCAGCCCTTCGAGGAGGTCGAGGTCACGACGACGCCCGAGCTCTTCCAGCCGAAGACCGGCCCGCTCGGACTCACCGACTGGGAGAAGGTCTACGCGGCCGGCCCGAGCAAGTGGTGCGGCACGGACATCTTCGAGGCGCGGGAGCTGTCCCGTGACGGCGTCGTGATCGTCGTGCGCCCGGACCAGTACGTCGCCGCGATCCTCCCGCTGGACGGGGTGGACGGCGTGGACGAGCTGGCGGGCTTCCTGGACGGGGCGCTGCTTCCCGCGCGCTGAACCTCGGCATGACACGTGTCATGCCGAGGAGATGACACCGCCCTCCGGACGGCCGCGCGCTCCGGCGCGAGGCTGGAGGCATGAACGAGACATCCGTGCAGGAGGCGGCACCGCGCGTCGCGTCGTCCTCCGCGTCCCCCGCCGTCGATGACAGACCCGTGGCGCTGGAGCTGATCGACGTGCGCAAGCACTTCGGCACCGGCGAGCGCCGCGTGCCGGCCGTCGACGGTGTCGACCTCTCCATCCGGCGCGGCGAGGTGGTCGCCCTGCTCGGCCCCAACGGCGCGGGCAAGACCACCACGCTCGACATGCTCCTCGGGCTCACCGCCCCCAGCAGCGGGACCGTGCGCGTGCTCGGGGCGGCTCCGGAACGGGCCACCGCGAACGGGGCCATCGGAGCCGTGCTGCAGACCGGGGGCCTGCTCGGCGACCTCACCGTCGGCGAGACCGTGCGGCTGATCGCCTCGCTGTACGGGCGGGAAGCCCTCGCACGCGTGCCGGAGGTGATGCGCCGTGCCGACCTCCCCGGTCTCGCGCGCCGCCGGGTGTCCAAGTGCTCGGGCGGCGAGCAGCAGCGCGTGAAGTTCGCGCTCGCGATGATCTCCGATCCCGACATCCTCGTGCTCGACGAGCCGACCGCCGGTATGGACGTCACCGCGCGGCGCCACTTCTGGGACGTGATGCGTGCCGACGCGGACGCGGGGCGCACGATCGTGTTCGCCACGCACTATCTGGAGGAGGCGGAGCAGTTCGCCCGCCGCACGGTGGTCATGCATCGGGGCACCGTTGTCGCGGACGCGCCCACCGCCCTGCTCCGTGCGAGCCTGGGCGAGCGTACGGTCTCGGCCACCGTGCCCGACGTGTCGGACGCGCTGGTCGCCGCCCTGACCGCCGCGGAGGGCGTGAACGGTGTGCGCATCGACGGGGACCGCCTCAGCCTCCGCGCCACCGACTCCGACGCCGCCGCCCGCCTGCTGCTCGACGGGGGAGCGCACGACCTGGAGATCGCCGCCCCCACGCTCGAGACCGCCTTCACCGCCCTCACGGAGGACTGACATGACCACGACCGTCTCGCCCACCATGCTGCGCATCGAGGGGCTGCGCCAATTGCGCAACCCCTACACGCTCGCCTTCACCCTCGCCATGCCCGTGGCCATGTACCTGCTCTTCGGTGCGGGCATGGGGTACGGCACGCTCTCCGCCGGCAACGGCAACGTCTCCTTCTCCGTGATGGTCTCGATGGCGGCCTACGGCACCGCGGTGGCGATGAGCTCGCTCACCTCGCTCGCGGCCACCGAGGCCAAGCAGGGGTGGGGAAGGCAGCTCGCGATGACGCCGCTGACGACCACCGGCTACGCCCTGACGAAGCTGCTCACCGCCGTGTCGTTTGCGGCGCTCGCCCTCGTCGCGGTGTTCGTCGCCGGGCTGCTCACCGGGGCGGAGGCGGACGGCGCCTGGCGCTGGGTCGTGACCGCCGCCCTCATCCTCGGCATCGGCCTCATGTTCGGCCTCTACGGGCTCGGGGTCGGCCTGTTCTTCGGCTCCGACTCCGCCGCCGCGCTCGCGTCCATCTCGATGACCTTCTTCGCCTTCTTCGGCAACGTGTTCATGCCGCTCGACGGCGTCATGCTCGACATCGCCCGATTCACCCCGTTGTACGGCTTCGTCGCCCTGAGTCGGTGGCCGCTGACGGAGGGCGTGCTGACGACGGGGCAGACGGATGAGCTGTGGATGCTGCTCCTCAACGTCGCGGTCTGGCTCGTCGTCTTCGCGGTGCTGGTGACGGTGGGCGTGCGGCGCTCGCGGTCACGACGGTGAGCGCCCCGGCGCGACAGTAGGTTGGACGGATGACGATGCAGGAGGGCCGGGAGGCGGACGCCCGATCCGGGACGGGCAAGGACCCTTGGGCGCGGTTCGGCTGGCTGATGGCGGTCGTCTGGCTCGTGTTCCTGATCTATCCGGTCCTCGCGCTGCTCGCCTCCGCCGCTCCGCCGGCGTGGGTCGTCACGGGGTGGGTGGCGCTGGTCGCGTTCATCGTCCTCTATGTGACGGGGTTCCTGCACGGCATGCGCGGCGGAGGGGGCCTCGGTCGCACCCCCTCGCGGCGACAGTGGATCACGTTCGCCGCGCTCATCGCGTGCGCGCTGGTCACGATCCCGGCCGTGGGCGGGTCGGCGCTGAGCTTCCTGCCGTTCATCATGTCGTTCGCCTCGTACGGACTGACCCGTGCTTGGCACTGGATCACGACCATCGCCGCGCTCGTGGTGGCGGCCGGCTGCGTCTTCCTCATCCCCGACAACCTCTCCTACCTGTCCGTCCTCGCGATCGTCGCCCTCCTCGGCGTCGTGAACACGGTCTCGACCTGGCTCATCGTGCGCTCGGCGGAGGCGGAGCGGCTGGGCAGGGAGCTGGCGACCAGCGAGGGGCGGGAGGCCGTGGCGCGCGACGTGCACGACCTCATCGGCCACTCGCTGACGGTCGTCGGACTCAAGGCCCAGCTCGTGCGGCGGCTGATGGACTCCGACCCGGAGCGCGCCAAGGCCGAGCTCGCCGACATCGAACGTCTGACCGCGGAGGCCATCGCCGGAGTGCGGCAGACCGTCGCGGGTGCGCGGGCGACGACCCTCGTCGAGCAGCTCGCGTCGACCGAGGATTCGCTGCGCGCCGCGGACATCGCGCTCGTCGTGGACGGGACCCCGGACGCCCTCTCGCCGGTCCAGGCGATCACGGCGAGCTGGATCCTCCGCGAGGCGACGACCAACACGCTGCGGCACTCCGGTGCCGCGGCCGTCCGTGTGCGCATCGCTCCGGGCGTGCTCACCGTGGAGGACGACGGTGTCGGGCCCGCGTCCGCGACCGGGCATCGCGAGGGCAACGGCATCCGGGGGATGCGGGAGCGCGCGGCGGCGGCCGGCGCCGGGTTCGCCGTGCGGCCCGGCGAGGCGGCGGGCACGCGGGTGGAGGTGACGTGGTGACGGCGGCCCCGACGGTTACGATCCGGCTGCTCATCGCCGACGACCAGGCCCTCGTCCGCGGGGCGCTCGGGGCCCTGCTCGACCTGGAGCCGGATCTCGAGGTGCAGGGCCTGGCGGCGGACGGCGCGGAGGCGCTGCGCCTGGCGGAGGAGCTGCAGCCGGACGTGTGTCTGATGGACATCCAGATGCCGGGGGTGGACGGCGTCGAGGCGACGAAACGGATCCGCGCGGCCAGCCCGCAGACGCGCGTGCTCGTGGTGACCACGTTCGCGCGACCCGGGTACCTGCGCGCGGCGCTCGACGCCGGGGCGAGTGGGTTCGTGGTGAAGGACACCCCGGCCGAGGAGCTCGCCGCGGCCGTGCGCCGCGTGCACGCCGGACTCCGGGTGCTCGATCCGAAACTCGCCGAGGAGAGCCTGTTCGAGGGAGCCAACCCGCTGAGCGACCGGGAGCGGCAGGTGCTGCGGCTGGCCGCCGACGGACGATCCGCGGCGGCCATCGCGGCGGAGGTCTTCCTGTCGGCGGGCACGGTGCGCAACCACCTCTCCGCCGCGATCGGCAAGACCGGCGCCGAGAACCGGGCGCAGGCGGTGCGGATCGCGTCCGACAAGGGCTGGCTCTGACGCCTCTGGCGGGTGTCGGAGGCCGCGCGTACTGTGAGGGCCGACGGGTGACGGAGCCCGACAGGAGGAGTGCGTGATGGACTGGAAGATCGAACTCATCTTCGTGCCGGTCAGCGATGTCGACCGGGCGAAGGACTTCTACGTGAAGATCGGTTTCCACGCCGACCATGATCAGGTGCCGTACGAGGGCCTGCGCTTCGTGCAGATGACCCCGCCGGGATCGGCCTGCTCGATCGCCTTCGGCACGGGGCTGACCAGCGGCTTGGAGCCGGGGCAGCAGAACACCATCCAGGTGGTCGTCCCCGACGCCGACGAGGCTCTCGCCCATCTGCGGGGGCTCGGGGTGGAGGCCGAGGGCGTGGACGAGCAGGACTGGGGCCGTTTCGTGCGCTTCGACGACCCGGACGGCAACACCTGGACCCTGCAGGAGCTCCCGGACTACAGCGCCCAGGGCTGACGACGGTCCCCGGGCCGGGTCTAGGGATGGGGGCCGTGTCCGGTTCAGGTTCGTCCCGGGTCCGGTTCGGGTTCATCGGCTGGGGGTCGTGTGCGGTCACAGATGCACGACCTCGGGACGGATGCACGACCGGCGACAGTGTCTGGTCGCGCAGACGGAACGGAGTCGTGCATCTGTAGGCGGGCTCGGGACGCGGGGCCCTGTCGGGGCGGAGACGTACGACCTGGGGACGAGTGCACGACCAGGTGACGGATGCACGACCCGGGTGACGGGTGCACGACCGGGTGACGGATGCACGACCCGGGTGACGGGTGCACGACCGGGTGACGGATGCACGACCAGGGGACGAGTGCACGACCTGGGGTGAGTCGTGGTCGTGCACCCGTCACCGGGTCGTCCTTCCGTGCGTCATGCCCATGTGTGCTGTATGTCGCGCCGGGGCGGTCGATGTCTCGTCGGCCGCGACGGATGCACGACCGGGTGACGGATGCACGACCGAGGGTGGGTATCGGTCGTGCAGACGGCCCCGGGTCGTGCAGGTGGAACCGGGGACGTGCAGAGTGGAACCGGGGTCGTGCGGGTGTGCCTGTCGGGAAGTGCCGGAGTCGGGAGACGGGTGCACGACCGGGTGACGGATGCACGACGGGGGGAGGGGGTGCGGTCGTGCGGGCGGAACCGGGTCGTGCAGGCGGTCCGGGATCAGGGAGGTCCGGGGGTCAAGGGAGGCGGGTGGCCCTGCCCGAGACGACGAGGCCGCCGGAGGCCGGGATTGCGACGCGGAGTTCGCTCGGGCGACCGACGTGGGCGCCCTGATGGATCCGGACGGTGTCGCCCGGATAGCCCTGGGCGCGGAGATAGGCGCCGACCGAAGCGGCCGCGGACCCCGTCGCGGGATCTTCGGTGATGCGCCCCACGGGGAACAGGTTGCGGGCCTGGATCTCGGCCGGATCCTCGGCGTGCAGCACCGTCACCGTGCCGTGCCAGCCTTGTGCGCGCATGAGAGTGGCGACCTCGGCGGGGGAGAAGCGGAACTGATGGAAGAGCTCCCGGTCGGCGACGAAGACGATCGGATGCCAGTTGCCCGCGAACGCCTCACGGACCGGGAAGCGCGGGTCGACATCGGCCGGCTCCATCCCCAGCAGCGCGAGGAGGCGGTCACGCACGACGGGGTCGAGGTCGCGCACCTCCGGCTCGACGCTCGTGAACGACACCGTGACGCGGCCGTCCGCGTCCGCGAAGGACTCCATCGACACGTCTCCGGCCGCGGTCTCGAACACGACCGTCCCCGGACCCTGCCGCTCGGCGAGGGCCACCGCGGTCGCGACGGTCGCATGCCCGCAGAACGGCACCTCCGCAGCCGGCGACCAGTAGCGCACGCGGAAACGGGAGCCGTCCGCCGCGGCGTCCTGCACGAACGCGGTCTCCGAGTAGCCGACCTCGGCCGCGATCCGCTGCATGTCCGCCTCGTCGAGCCCGTCCGCGTCGAAGACGACCCCGGCGGGGTTGCCGCCGTCCGGCGTCGCGGCGAAGGCGCTGTAGCGCAGGACCTCGGGAGCATCCGTCATTCCGGGAGCCTATCGGCCCGCACAGGTCAGGAGTTCACGCGGATGATCTCCTGCTGGTACGGCGCGATCACATCGCCGGAGATCCGGAGGTCGAGGACGAGGAAGCGTCGGGTCGCCGGGTCCTCCTCGGCCCACGCAGCGAGGCGATCGAGGTCGTCCAGCGTCCGCACCACGACGCCCTCGGCGCCGACCGCGGCCCCGAACGCGGCGAAGTCGACCTCGGGGATGCGCATCGGACCCTCGGCCAGGCCCTTCAGCCCGTAGAGGTTGACCTCGGCCCCGTACGCGGCGTCATTCCAGACCACGGCCATGCCGCGTCCGCCCGCCGCCCGGACGGCCGATTCGAGGTCGGCGATCGCCATGAGCCCGCCGCCGTCGCCCGAGGTGAGCACGATGGTCGCGCCCCGACGCGCGAGGGCCGCACCCACCACGCTGGGCCAGCCCTGTCCGATCGACTGGAACGCGGTGCCGATCATCATCATCCGGTCGGGCGCGGCCACCGGCCAGTACATGTTCGCCCAGCCGATGAAGTGCCCGCCGTCCGACACCACGACGCGGTCTTCGGGGAGGAGCTCGGCGATCCGGCGCGCGGCGGAACGCGGGTCGAGGCGGCCGTCCGGCGCGAGCTCGTCTCCCGGCTCGTACGCGCGGGCCGCGGCGACATCGACCGTCTCCCGCCACGGGCGGGCGGGCACAACTGCGGAGTCCGCGCTCGACACGCCGCCGGAGTCGGGGGTGGCCCCGGCGAGTCCGACGGCATCTCCGAAGTTGTGCTCGGAGAAGTCGTGTCCGGAGGAGAGGCGGGTGACGAGGGCCTCGGCGGCGAGGCGGGCGTCGGCGCGGACGAAGCCGCCGACGTGGGCGTGCGTGGCGGCCGGAGCGGTGTCGATCTGGTACACCCGGGTGCCCGGGGCGAACAGGTCGCCGAAGCGCATCGTGAACTGGTTGAGGCTCGCGCCGAAGACCACCGCGACGTCCGCGGTCCGCACGAGCTCCATCGCCCCCTCGGCGCCGAAGCCACCGGTGACCCCGAGGTCGTACCGGGCGTCCGGGAAGATGCCGCGGCCGAGGGCGGAGGAGGCGGTGAGGGCCCCTGTCTGCGCGGCGAGGGCGCCGAGAGCCTCGCCCGCGCCGGCCAGCCACGCCCCGCGCCCGGCGAGGAGGAACGGACGCTCGGCGTCGCGCAGGGCGGCGGCGATCTCATCCAGCATGCCCTCGGCGAAGTCCCCGCGCGGGGCGAGCGGCGCGGGGAGCCGGGGAGCCGGGGCCGTCGGCACCGCGCCGGCCTCGAGGGCGGCCACGTCGTAGGGGATGGCGAGCACGACGGGCACGCGATAGGTGAGGGCGTGCTCGACGGCGATGACGGTGGTCGCGGCGGCATCCGTCCGCCCGACGGTGTAGGTGCGCGCGCCCACCGCCGAGGCCAGAGCGATCTGGTCCACGTCCCACGGCCGCGGCCCCGATGTGGGCTCGTCACCGACGACGAGGACGAGCGGCACGTGCGCCTGCACGGCCTCGGCCAGCGCCGTGATCGTGTTCGTGAAGCCGGCGCCGTAGGTGGAGGTGCCCGCGGCGATGCGGCCGGAGGCGCGGAAGTGCGCGTCGGCGGCGACGACCGCGCCCTGCTCGTGACGGACGGCGGTGAAGGTGGCGTCGGTCTGCGTCTCGAGGGCGTCGAGGAAGTAGGCGTTGCCGTTGCCCATGACGCCGAAGACGGCATCGACGTGCTGGGCGAGGGTGAGGGCGACGTGCGCGGAGACGGAGGGCATGGAGAAGCCTTTCGAGACAGGGACGGAGAAGGGGGATCCGTATGTGTCTCGCCCTCGCGGCGATGCGAGGTGCTTCGTGCCTCTTTTTCAGGCACCGGCGGGGCCGGACCTGCTCAGTCTAGCGGCGGCCCGGACGGAGCGGATGCGCGAGAATGGACCGATGACGGATGCATCGATCGAGCGCGAGACGCTCACGTGGGACGGCTTCGGCGCGGCGACGCGCGATCTGGCGCGGAACATCATCGCGACGGGCTTCGAGCCGGAGGTCGTGGTGGCCATCGCGCGCGGCGGCCTGCTCCCGGCCGGCGCCATCGCGTACGGGCTCGGCGTGAAGAACTGCGGCGCCATCAACGTCGAGTTCTACACCGGCATCGGCACTGTGCTGGACGCCCCGGAGGTGCTGCCACCCGAGCTCGACATGGCCTACCTCGACGGCCGCCGCGTGCTGCTCGTGGACGATGTCGCCGACTCCGGTCGCACGCTGGCGCTCGCGGTGCAGCTGCTGCAGGAGAAGGGCGCCGACGTGCGCTCGGTCACGATCTACACCAAGCCCTCGACGATCATCCAGCCGGACTTCGCGTGGAAGGACACCGACCTCTGGATCGACTTCCCCTGGTCGTTCCGCGGTACCGTGCGTCAGGAAGACGAGGGACTGCCGCCCACGGCCTGATCAGGAGTCGTCCGCGGCACCGCGCCGCAGGGCCAGGAGGGTCTGGATCGTGTCGGCCTCCGCAGCGGTCTTGTCCGGGCGGTAGCCCTTGACCCGGGCGAAGCGGAGGGCGAGGCCGCCGGGGTAGCGCGGGGACCGCTGAACGCCGTCGATCGCGATCTCGACCACGAGCTCCGGCCGGAGGAACACCGTCGACGCGGAGCGATGGGACTCGTGCGCCGGGAACTCGTCGGTCTGCCACTGCAGCAGCGCGTCGGTGAGGCCCTTGAACGTCTTGCCCACCATCACGAAGCCGCCGGGGTCGCCGAAGTCGCCATCCGGGTCCCGTGCGCCGAGGTGCAGGTTCGACAGCCATCCGCGCCGTCGCCCCGACCCCCACTCGGCGCCCAGCACGACGAGGTCGAACGTGAGGACCGGTTTCACCTTGACCCAGGACTTGCCGCGGCGACCGGCGGCATACGGCGCATCCACGGCCTTCACCAGCACGCCTTCATGACCGGCCGCCAGGGCTTCACGGGACAGGCGCTCGGCCTCCTCCGCGCTGTCGGTCACGATGCCGGGCATGCGCCACTCGCCGGCGACCTCGGCCAGGACCCCCTGACGCACTGACAGCGGCTCGTCCAGCAGGTCGCGGCCGTCCACGTGCAGGACGTCGAAGAACCAGGGCCGCAGGGCGAGCTCGCGCGCGGCATCCGCACCGAACCGGGACATCGTCTCCTGGAACGGCCGGGGA
Source organism: Microbacterium sp. LEMMJ01 (assembly GCF_002114135.1). NCBI lineage: Bacteria > Bacillati > Actinomycetota > Actinomycetes > Micrococcales > Microbacteriaceae > Microbacterium > Microbacterium sp. LEMMJ01. The sequence goes on along the minus strand of NZ_NCTV01000033.1, from coordinate 232,229 downwards.
CCGCCGTCCTCGTCGAGCGCCAGGGTCTCGCCGTCGAGGATGACCTCCTGCGCGGGAAGGCCGCGGACGACCTCGACGATCTCGGGCAGGCGGTGGGTGACGTCGGCGAGGCTCCGCGTGTAGATGCCGACCTCATCGCCGCGGCGGTGCACCTGGATGCGCGCGCCGTCGAGCTTGTACTCGACCGAGGCGCGTCCGGTGATCTCGAGGGCGGCCGTGGGCGTCGGCGCCGTGGCCGCGAGCATCGGGAGCACGGGGCGACCCACCCGGAGCCCGACCTCGTCGAGCGCTCCCTCGGCACCGGTGAGCGCGAGGAGCGCCGTCTCGCCGAGGTCGCCGGAGAGCATGGCGGCTCGTCGCACGGTCGCGGCCGGAGCCTCGGCGGCGCGGGCGATCGCGTCGAGCAGCACGCGGCCCAGCGCCCCGGTGCGGAGCTCCCCGAGCATGGCTCTGGTCAGGAAGTCCCATTCGGGAGCCGTCGCGCGGGCGGCAAGATCGTGCAGGAGCGCGCTGCGGACACCGGCTGATCCGGAGCCGGACGTGTGCACGAGGGTGTCGAAGGCGTGGTCGACCTCCGCGATGGTCAGGGTCGAGGTCGCGCTGTGCTCGATCGCGAGAGCGGTCAGCCCCCGCCAGCCCACGCCGAGGCGACCCTGGCGGGGCGTGGCGAGGAGCAGCCCCACGAGAGGGGCGATGTCGTCGGCGTCGGCCCGGCGGAGCAGCGCGGCGATCGCCTCGATCTTGGCCAGACGGGACGAGGTCGCGGCGACCTGGTCGGTGGTGGTGACGAGCTCCGAGAGCAGCATGCGGGCATCCTCCCACCGGGGTCGGACACCGCACGAGACGGTTGACAGCGACGACCGGGCCGTGGCGTCAGCGCCCGCGGAACTCCGGTTTCCGCTTCTCCTGGAACGCGGCGAAGCCCTCGCGGTAGTCCTCGGTGTCGCACAGGGCGGCCTGCGCCGCGTTCTCGACGTCGATGGACTCCCACAGGGTGATGCGTTCGTCGCGGATGCGGGCGACGAGCTCCTTGCTCGCCCGGAAGGCGGCCGTGGCGCCGTGGGCGGCCTTCCCCGCAGCGGCCGTCGCAGCGGCGAGCACCTCGTCGTCCGGGAAAACCTGGGAGAAGAGCCCCGAGCGCACGGCTTCCGTGCCGCTCATGAGTCGGCCCGTGTAGATGAGGTCGAGGGTCTTGTGCGGGCCGAGCCGGTCGAGGAACAGCGCGTGCCCGCCGGAGTCCAGGGTCGCGCCGAGCGCTGCGAACGGCGAGCCGATCTTCGCCGATTCCGCGACGTACACGACATCCGTCGCGATGAGCAGGCCGAGTCCCACGCCCAGACAGGCGCCGTGGGCGACGGCGAACGTCGGCGCGGGGAAGCGGGACATCCGCTGCAGCAGCGGTGTCACCCGCCCGCCGAGGTAGCCGAGCACGTCGTCGTCGCGCGGATCGACGGCGGAGATGTCCCGCCCGGCGCAGAACGCCCGCCCTTCACCGCGGAGCAGCAGCGCGCGCACCCCGGCGGCCTCGGCATCCCGGTACGCGGCGTCGAGCTCCGCGAGGGCGGCCTCGTCCAGGGCGTTGAGCTTCGCGGGGGCGTCGAGCACCACGGTGGCGACGTCGTCGGCGATGGCGAGATCGATCATCAGGACTCCTCAGACGTCGTAGTCCACGACCACGCGGTCGCTGGTGGGATGGGACTGGCAGGTGAGCACGTAGCCGCGCTCCAGCTCGTCGGGCTCCAGGGCGTAATTCTCGGTCATCGTGACGCTGCCCTCGATCACGCGCGCGCGGCAGGTGCCGCAGACGCCACCCGCGCACGCGAACGGCGCGTCCGGCCGCACCCGCAGTGCGGCGTTCAGCACCGACTCGCGCGCCGCGACCGGGCTCTCCACCGTCGAGGACACGCCGTCGAGGTTCACCTCGATCCGTACCGTCTTCTCGCCCGAGCGCACCGTGACCGGCCGGGCGGCCCGCACCGGCTCGTCGCCGGTCGTGAACAGCTCGAAGCGCACGTGCTCGCGGGGTACGCCCACGTCGGCCAGCACCTCCCGGCAGAGGTCGACGAGCGCGAGCGGTCCGCACAGAAACCACTCGTCCACGTCGGCCGGGTCGATCAGCGCGTCGAGGATCGTCCGCAGCTTGGGCTCGTCGATGCGGCCGGAGAGCACCGGCGCGGTCCGCTGCTCGCGGGACAGCACGTGGTGCAGCGTGAGCCTCGTCGGGTAGCGGTCCTTGAGGTCGGCGAGGTCTTCCAGGAACATCACGTCCAGCGTCGAGCGGTTCGTGTAGAGGAGCGTGAACCGCGAGGTCTGCGACCGGGAGAGCACGGTGTGCGCGAGGGCCATCAGCGGCGTGATCCCGGAGCCGGCCGCGATGCCGACGACGTGCTTCTCGTCCAGGTCGTCGAGGCCGGAGGTGAACGTGCCCTGGGGGCTCATGACGTCGATGCGGAAGCCCGGGTGCAGGCCGGTCTGGGCCCACGTGGAGAACATCCCGCCCTCGTCGCGCTTCACGGCGACGCTCAGGCGGGTCGGCATGCCGTCGGTGCGGTGCTCGGGTGCCCGGCACAGCGAGTAGGAACGCCGCACCTCCACGCCGTCCAGCATCGTCCGCAGCGCCACGTACTGCCCGGGGAGGTGGTCGTAGTCGTCGGCGAGTTCCGCAGGTACCGTGAAGGTCACCTCGACGGAGTCCTCGGTGAGCGGGCGGACCTCCTCGACGGTGAGCGTGTGGAACCGGGCGCGGCTCCGCGCGCGGGCCGGGGAGACGGGCGAGGGCGCCGGCGTCGTCGCCGGAGCCGGGGAGAACAGCGACATCAGTGCACCTTGAAGTGATCGAAGGGTTCCAGGCAGGCGCGGCACTCGTACAGCGCCTTGCACGAGGTCGAGCCGAAGCGGGAGACCTCCCGGGTGTCGAGCGAGCCGCAGCGGGGGCAGCGCACGCTGAGGGCGAGCCGGATCGGACCGGCGGGTACGGCCGCGCGGCCGCTGGGCGGCGCGATCCCGTAGGCGCGGAGCTTCTGCTTCCCGGCGTCGCTCATCCAGTCGGTGGTCCACGCGGGGGAGAGCACGAGCCGCACCTCGACGTCGGCGAACCCGGCGGCCGTGAGCGCGAGGACCACGTCGTCGCGGATCGTGTCCATGGCCGGGCACCCGCTGTAGGTCGGCGTGATGTCGACGACCACGCGCTCGCCGCGGAGCTCGACCGCTCGCAGCACGCCGAGGTCCTCGATCGTGAGCACCGGCACCTCCGGGTCCGGCACGGCGGCGGCGATCCGCCAGGCCTGGGCCTCCGCGTCGGCGGCGGTCCGGGTCACCATGACGCCCCCGGGTGTCGTCGGGCCAGGACCTGCATTTCGGCGAGGAGGTGGCCGAAAGGGGTCGCGTGCTCGCCGTTCCGGCCGCCCGCCGACGACGCCGGAACCTCCGGCACCGTGAGCTCGGCCTCGGCGAACACGGTGGCGATGACCGCGTCGAACGGAGCGCGGAGGCTCGACGGGCGCACGGCGACGTCGCCGAGCCGGTCGATCAGCGGCTCGTCGCGGAACAGCTCGTCGACGTACGGCCACACATCCGCGAAGGCGCGGATCATCCGCCGCCGCGACTCCTCCGTGCCGCCCGCCAGGCGCAGAACCCACTGCACGGCGTGGTCGCGGTGGTAGTCGACCTCCTTGAGCGCCTTCTCCGCGATCGCGGCGAAGGTGGGCTCGGAGCTCGCGCGGAGGGCGGCGTAGAGCTCCACCAGGTAGACCGAGGCGACGAGCTGGCGCGCGATGGTCTGCGCGAAGTCGCCGTTCGGCTGCTCCATGATCCACGCGCTGCGGAACTCCGGCTCGTCGCGGAAGTACGCGAGATCGTCCTCGGTCCGGTTGTCCCACGTGCCCGCGAAGTGCAGGAAGGAGCGCGCGTGGCCGAGCAGGTCGAGGGCGATGTTGCCGAGCGCCACGTCCTCCTCGAGCTCGGGGGCCCGGGAGATCCAGGCGCCGAGCTGCTGCGACAGGATGAGGGCGTCGTCGCCGAGCCACAGGGCGTACTCGGCGATGTCGGCGCTCGCCGCGGTCGTGCCGGCGCCCGCGAGCTCCTCGCTGAGCCGCAGCTCGTCGACGGAGACGTCGCCATGCGCGTCCCCGTGGACGTCGCCGGGGCCCTGAGCGGAGCCGGCTCCCTGAGCTTGTCGAAGGGTCACAGGTGCGGCACCCCCTCGGACGCGGTGTAGTACACCGCGTGCCGGTAGTTCTTGCCGGCGGGGCTCTCGAAGTACGCCCCCTTGGCGTCGGGGTCGCTCGTGGTGATCGCCTCGGCGGGGACCGCCCAGATCGACACGCCCTCGCCCCGGCGGGTGTAGAGGTCGCGCGCGTTGCGGATGGCCATGTCGGCGTCGGGGGCGTGCAGCGAGCCGACGTGCACGTGGCTCAGCCCGCGGTTCGCCCGCACGAAGATCTCCCACAGGGGCCAGACCTCCCGGCCCTGGGTCCCCGAGCTCGTCGAAGGGTCGGCTCCGGGGGTCGCCATCACGCCACCGCCCCTTCGACACGCTCCCGGCTGAGGCGGGAACGCTGCTTGCGGGCGTACTCCGCGGCGGCCTCCCGCACCCACGCGCCCTCGTCGTGCGCCGTGCGGCGGCGCTCCAGACGCTCGGCGTTGCAGGGGCCGTTGCCGCGCAGCACCTGGAAGAACTCGTCCCAGTCGATCTCGCCCATCTCGTAGCGACCGGTCTCCTCGTCGAACCGCAGGTCCGGGTCGGGGAGGGTGACGCCGAGGATCTCGGCCTGCGGCACGAGCATGCTCACGAACCGCTGACGCAGCTCGTCGTTGGAGAAGCGCTTGATCTTCCACGCCATCGACTGGGCGGAGTTGGGGGACTGGTCGTCGGGCGGTCCGAACATCGCCAGGCTCGGCCAGTACCAGCGGTCCACCGCGTCCTGTGCCATCTGCCGCTGCTCGTCGGTGCCGCGCATGAGCGAGAGCAGGATCTCGAACCCCTGGCGCTGGTGGAACGACTCCTCCTTGCAGATGCGCACCATCGCGCGCCCGTAGGGGCCGTAGGAGGCGCGGCACAGCGGCACCTGGTTGCAGATCGCGGCGCCGTCGACGAGCCAGCCGATCGCGCCCATGTCGGCCCAGGTGGGGGTGGGGTAGTTGAAGATCGACGAGTACTTCGCCTTGCCGGAGATGAGCTGGTCCATCATCTCGTCGCGGGTGATGCCGAGCGTCTGCGCGGCGGAGTAGAGGTAGAGCCCGTGCCCGGCCTCGTCCTGCACCTTCGCCATGAGGATCGCCTTGCGCTTGAGGCTCGGGGCGCGGGTGATCCAGTTGCCCTCGGGCTGCATGCCGATGATCTCGGAGTGCGCGTGCTGGGAGATCTGCCGGATGAGGGTCTTGCGATAGGCCTCGGGCATCCAGTCGCGCGGCTCGATGCGCTGCTCGTTCGCGATCAGCTCGTCGAACAGGCGTTCCTCGTCGGAGGTCTCGCCGTCCACGAGGGACAGGTCTGCGGGACTGGTCATCGTCGACTCCTCGGGCTCCGGTCCTTCTTTACTGACCGATCGTTAGGTAATTCTGACACACGCGACGGCCCGATTCAACAGGACGTGTCAGCGGGAGCGCGAGATCAGCGCCAGCAGCGCGCGGCCGTAGGCCTCCGCCGGGTCCGGGTGCTCGAACCGCAGGGGGGTACCGGCGAGTTCGATCTCGACGCGGAACGTGTCGGGGAGGCGGGTGAGGGCACGGAACGTCCCGCGGAGCAGGTCGCGCAGCTGGTCCTCGCGCGGCAGCCACACCGCATCGGCGAGGGTCACGGCGTCGAGCGCCCACTCCGTCGTGCCGTTGAAGGCGAGGTCCGTGCCGGCCGGCGTCTGCCGCGCCTCGATGGTCATCGCGCTCACCGTGAAGACGTCGGCCTCGGCCTCCAGCTCCACCTCGTCCGGCAGATCGAGCTGGAACCGGTCACCCTCCGCGGGCTTCCAGTTCAGGCCGGCATCGCGGAGCGCGACGGCGAGTTCGCGGGTGATCATTCCTCCACGCTACGGCCTTCCCACCGGTCATCCACCGAGAGCGGGCGGCGGGCGGAGTCCTGTCCGAGGTCTGCGGCAGAGTGGAGGACATGAGCTCTCCGACCGCCGTTCCCCTCCGCGAGGCCGCCCGCGCCGCCCTCGGCGAACTCGTCGGCCGTCCCGACGTCGACTTCCACGACGGCCAGTTCGAGGCGATCGAGGCGCTGGTGGAGGGGCGTCGCCGCGCGCTCGTGGTGCAGCGCACCGGGTGGGGGAAGTCGGCGGTGTACTTCGTCGCGACCCTGCTCCGTCGCCGGCAGGGAGCCGGCCCGACCGTGCTCGTCTCCCCGCTCCTGGCGCTCATGCGCGACCAGATCGCCGCGGCCGAGCGCGCGGGCGTGCGCGCCGTGGCGATCAACTCGACGAACGCCCACGAGTGGGCCGAGGTGCAGGAGCGGCTCGCCGGAGACGACGTGGACGTCCTGCTCGTCTCGCCGGAGCGGCTGAACAACCCGGCCTTCCGCGAGGAGCAGCTGCCCGCGCTGGTGGCGCGGCTCGGCATGCTCGTCGTCGACGAGGCGCACTGCATCAGTGACTGGGGGCACGACTTCCGTCCGGACTACCGCCGACTGCGCGACCTCATCGCGCAGATGCCCGCCGACGTGCCGGTGCTGGCGACGACTGCGACGGCGAACTCCCGCGTGGTGGCCGACGTGGCCGAGCAGCTCGGGGCGCTGCCGGGTGGCGCGGGCGGAGCGGAGGCGGTGCCCGTGCTCACGATCCGGGGGCCGCTCGCCCGTACCTCGCTGCGGCTCGGGGTGCTCCGCCTCAAGGACTCGGCGAGCCGCCTGGCCTGGCTGCTCAGCCACCTCGACGATCTCCCCGGCAGCGGGATCATCTACACGCTGACCGTGGCGGCGGCGGTCGACACCGCGCGGTTCCTGCGCGACCACGGCCATGACGTGCGCGCCTACACGGGGCAGACCGACCCCGAGGAGCGTGCCGAGTCGGAGGGCATGCTCAAGCGCAACGAGGTGAAGGCCCTCGTCGCGACCAGTGCCCTCGGCATGGGGTTCGACAAGCCGGACCTCGGGTTTGTCGTCCACATCGGCGCGCCGTCCTCACCCGTGGCGTACTACCAGCAGGTGGGACGAGCGGGGCGTGCCAGCGAGAGCGCCGACGTGCTCCTGCTCCCCGGTGTCGAAGACCGCGAGATCTGGCACTACTTCGCGACCGCGTCGATGCCGGACCGGGAGCGTGCGGAACGGGTGATCGCGGCGCTCGGCGACAGCCCGATCTCGACGCCGGCGCTGGAGGCCCTCGTCGACATCCGCCGCACGCCCCTCGAGCTGCTGCTGAAGGTAATCGACGTGGATGGTGCCGTGCGCCGGGTGCAGGGTGGGTGGGTCGCGACGGGACAGCCGTGGACGTACGACGCCGAGCGCTACGAGCGCATCGCCGCCGAGCGGGTGGCGGAACAGGAGCACATGCTCGAGTACGAGCGCACGGACGGCTGCCGGATGGCCTTCCTGCAGCGGGCTCTCGACGACGACACCGCGGCCCCGTGCGGCCGGTGCGACAACTGCGCGGGCGTGTGGTTCCCGGCGGAGGTCGCGCAGACGGCGAGCGCACAGGCGGCCGCCTCCCTCGACCGGGTGGGCGTGCCGGTCGAGCCGCGTCGCGCGTGGCCGACAGGGGCCGACCGCCTCGACGTGCCGGTGCGCGGCCGCATCCCCGCGGGAGAGCAGGCCGACGAAGGGCGTGCCCTCGCCCGGCTCACCGACCTCGGCTGGGGCGGCACGCTGCGCGAGATCTTCGCGGCAGGCGCCCCGGACGCGCCGATCAGCCCGGCGCTGCTGCAGGCCTGCGTGCGCGTGCTCGCGGGGTGGGGCTGGGCGGAGCGGCCGGTGGCCGTGATCGCGATGCCGTCGCGGTCGCATCCGCAGCTCGTCGACTCCCTCGCCCGCGGGCTGTCCGAGATCGGGCGGCTGCCGTACCTCGGCGCGCTGGAGTGGCGCGGCGGAGGGCCTTCGGGGCAGGCGGGCGGGAACAGCGTGTTCCGGCTCGCGGGGGTATGGGACCGCTTCGACGCGGCGCATCTCGAGGTCCCCGCCGGCCCGGTGCTGCTCGTCGACGACCTCATCGACAGTCGCTGGACCCTGACGGTCGCGGCGCGCGCGGTGCGGCAGGCCGGGGCCACGGCCGTGCTGCCGTTCGCGCTCGCCCTGCGCGGCTGACCGCCGGGATCGAGGAGGACGCGCCCGCCGTCAGTCCTCGGCGGGGGCCACGGGCGGTGGCCAGGACGTCGCGCCGAGTTCGCGGGAGATGTTCCGTGCCGTCTCGCGGAGCGCGTGCACGACGGTGTCGGATGCCGGTGCCTCCGCGGTCGGGAGCACGACGGCCACCGCGGCGACGATCGTGTTCGAGGCGTCGGCGATCGGCGCCGCGAGAGACGACTCGCCGAGGACGGCCTCGTCGCTCTCCGCCGCCGTCCCGCGCTCCGCGATCCCCGGCAGCTCGAGGGTCAGTCGCGCCACGTCGGTGACCGTGTCGCCGGTGAGGCTGCGCAGGGGCTCGGCGAACACGCTCTGCTGAAAGCCCTGGTCGTACGCGAGGAGCACCTTCCCCATCGCGGAGGCGTGCGCGGGGACCGCCATCCCCGTCTCCAGCATCTGCGGGCTGTCGTCGGGGCGGAGGTTGTGGTGGATCACGAGGACGTCCGTGAGGTGCGGGGCGCCGAGGCGCACGGACATCCCGGTGCGTCGCGCCAGCTCCTGCGTCCAGCGCATCGCCCGCGCCCGCACGTCCAGGGTGTCGAGGTACACGTTGCTCAGTCGCAGCAGGGTGGGGCCGAGCATGTACCGCTGTCCGCCGCGCTCCTTCGCGACGAGGCCGTGCGCGCGCAGCGACTTCACGAGGCCGTGCACGGTCGACGGCGGCAGGCTCAGGGCTGCGGAGAGGTCCGTGATGCCGAGGTGGCGGGCGCCCTGGAGCAGGTCGAGGATCTTCGCCGCGCGATCGATCGCCTGGATCATGCGCGTCCTCCTTCCGGTCGTCGTCGAGCCGGGTCTCCGGTCGCCGGATCGATCTTGACAACCCGGCAGGCTCCGAGCATATTCGACATTGACGAATCCTTTTCGGATTTTCGCTCGAGACTCACGCCGCATCAAAGGAGATCGCAGGATGAAGAAGCTCATCAACGCCCCGGAGGACGTCCTCGTCGAGTCCCTGAAGGGCGTCGCCGCCGCACACCCCGAACTCTCGGTCGACCTGGAGAACCACGTCATCACCCGGGCGACACCGAAGGCGCAGGGCAAGGTGGCCGTCGTCTCCGGCGGCGGATCCGGCCATGAGCCCCTGCACGGCGGCTACGTCGGCACCGGCATGCTCGACGCGGCCGTCGCCGGCGAGGTCTTCACCTCGCCCACCCCCGACCGCGTGCAGGTCGCCACCCAGGCGGTCGACCGCGGCGCCGGCGTGCTGCACATCGTCAAGAACTACACGGGCGACGTGCTGAACTTCGAGATGGCCGCCGAACTCGCCGCCATGGAAGGGATCGAGGTGGGCACGGTCGTCGTGGACGACGACGTGGCCGTACAGGACTCGCTCTACACCGCGGGGCGCCGAGGCGTCGGCCTCACGGTCCTGCTGGAGAAGCTCGTGGGGGCGGCGGCGGAGGAGGGCCGCGACCTCGCGGCCGTGGTCGACCTCGCGAAGCGCATCAACGGTCAGGGACGCTCCATGGGCATGGCCCTCACCAGCTGCACGGTCCCCGCCGCGGGCAAGCCCACCTTCGACCTCCCCGACGACCAGATGGAGATCGGCATCGGCATCCACGGCGAGCCGGGACGCCACCGTGAGCCGCTCGCCCCCGCGTCGGAGATCGCGCGGCAGCTCGTCGAGCCGATCCTGGGCGACCTCGACGCCACCGGGCCTGCGATCGTGATGCTCAACGGCATGGGGGCCACGCCCCTGATCGAGCTCTACCTCATGTACGGCGAGGTCGCGTCGATCCTGGAGAGGTCCGGAGTGCAGATCGCGCGCAACCTGGTCGGCAACTACATCACGTCCCTCGACATGGCCGGGTGCTCCGTCACGGTGCTCAAGGCCGACGACGAGCTGCTGCGGCTGTGGGACGCCCCGGTGATCACCCCCGGCCTGCGGTGGGGCGCGTGATGGCGGCCGTCGGCACCGACGCCCTCGTCGACTGGATCTCCCGGTACCGGGAAGCCGTCACGGCGCAACGGGACTGGCTCACGGAACTGGACTCCGCCATCGGGGACGCCGATCACGGCGCGAACATGGCGCGGGGCTTCTCGGCGGTCGGGGAGAAGCTCGCGGCGACGACGCCCGCGACGATCGACGAGCTGCTCAAGACCGTCGGCATGACCCTGGTGAGCTCGGTGGGCGGCGCGAGCGGCCCCCTCTACGGCACGTTCTTCCTGCGCATGGGGATGTCCGCCGGTGCGGTCACGTCGCTCGACGGACCGGCGCTCGCCGCCGCGCTCCGGGCGGGCCTCGAGGGCATCGTCGCGCGGGGCAAGCCCGAGGCGGGCGACAAGACGATGTTCGACGCCATGGCGCCCGCGGTGGATGCCTTCGACGCCGCCCTCGCCGGAGGAGCCGATGCCGCGTCCGCCGCCAGGGCGGCGGCGGATGCCGCGTCGGCCGGCCGCGACGCCACGGTGCCGCTCGTCGCCCGGAAGGGCAGGGCGAGTTACCTCGGGGAACGCAGCGCGGGCCACCTCGACCCCGGAGCCGCCTCGACCGCGCTCCTGTTCGAGGCGCTCGCGGCGGCCCTCGCGGACGCCGGATGATCGGGATCGTCGCCGTCTCCCACAGCGCCCGGCTCGGGGAGGCGGCGCTCGAACTCGCCCTGCAGATGGTGCCGGGCGGCGGCGTGCGGGTCCGCGTGGCGGCCGGGGCCGGCGTGGACGCGGACGGCGCGCCCATCCTCGGGACGGACGCCGTCGCGGTGTCGGCGGCGATCGACGAGCTCGCCGCCGAGGTCGACGGCGTGCTCGTGCTCATGGACCTCGGGTCGGCCGTGCTGAGCGCCGAGCTCGCGCTCGAACTGCGCAGCAGCGACGTGCCGGTGCGGCTCGCGCCCGCGCCGTTCGTGGAGGGTCTCCTCGCCGCGGTGGTGGCCGCGGCGGCCGGGGGCGACCTCGATGCGGTCGCCGCTGAAGCCGCCTCGGCGCTGGCCGCGAAGACCGGTCAGCTCGGCCCGACGGACGATGCGACGGCGGAGGACATCGTGACGTCGCCCGCGGAGCGCGCTCCTGACGGGGCGGAGCCGGCCGAGGAGACGGTGTCCCGTCGGGTGCGGGTGCGCAACCCTCTCGGCATCCACGCCCGGCCCGCCGCCCTGATCGCGGAATCGGCGGCGGGCGCGGACGTGCGCCTGCGGCGGCTGCCGGACGGCCCGGAAGCCGCGGCCGGGAGCCTGACCCGGCTGCTCGCGCTCGGGGCGCGTCAGGGGACCGAGATCGAGCTCACGGGTCGGGGAGCCGACGCGGAGGCGGCGATCAACCGCCTGGTGTCGCTCTTCCAGGGCGGGTTCGGCGAGGGCGTCGAGACGGACGAGGGCGCCGCCGGCAGCCCCGGAACCGCACCCGCGCCCGCGCTCGGCACGGCCGGCGACGACCAGGCGGGAGCCCGGGCCGACCACGAGTCGGCGCCGACGCCGGAGATCGTCTCCGGATCCGTGCTGCAGGGCCGCGGCGTCAGCCCGGGACGTGTGGCCGCGAGGGCGGTGTCCCTCGCGCCGGCACTCCCGGAACCGGATGCCGAGACCCTCGTCCCGCCCGAGGGTCGGGAGGCGGAGGTCTCCACGATCGAGTGGGCGGCGGTCGCCGTCGCCGATCAGCTGCGCTCGCGCGCCGAACGGGCCCGCGGAGAGGCGCGGGCGATTCTGGACGCGTCCCGGCTCCTCGCCTCGGACCCGGAGCTCGTCGCCGAAGCCACCGCCCTCGTGCGCGCACAGGGGCGGACGGCGGCGCGGGCGGTCTGGGAGACGTCCGCGGCACACGAGGCGGCGCTCGCGGCGCTCGGCGGGAGGGTGGCGGAGCGCGCCGCCGACATCCGTGACGTCCGCGACCGCATGATCGCCGAGATCCTCCGGGTGGACATGCCCGGGGTCCCCGAGCGCGACGAGCCGTTCGTGCTCGTCGCGACCGACCTCGCTCCCGCCGACACGGCAGCGCTGGACGGCGGGAGCTGCGTCGCTCTCGTGACCGCGGACGGCGGGCCCACGTCGCACACGGCGATCATCGCGCGGGCACTGGGACTGCCCGCCGTGGTCGGTGTGCCAGGGGCGACCGGTATCCCCGAGGGCGCCATGCTCCTCGTCGACGGCGATAGCGGCACGATCCATGTCGACCCGGACGAGGCGGAGATCGCCGAGGCGCGGGCTGCAGCGGTCGTGGTGACGTTCGACGGACGGGGCCGTCTCGCCGACGGGACCCGCGTGCCGCTCCTGGCCAACGTCGGAGGAGCGTCGGATGCCGAGAGCGCGGCCGCGGCGCACGCCGAGGGGGTCGGACTCTTCCGCACCGAGTTCTGCTTCCTCGACCGGACAGCGGCGCCGAGCATCGAGGAGCAGGTCGAGGCGTACCGCGGGGTGCTGCGCGCATTCCCCGGGCGGAAGGTCGTCGTGCGCACGCTGGATGCGGGGAGCGACAAGCCGTTGCCGTTCGCGAACGACGACGACGAGGAGAACCCCGCGCTCGGTGTGCGGGGCCTGCGCCTCTCCCGTCGCCGGCCCGCACTCCTCGACGATCAGCTCCGCGCGCTGGCCAGGGCCGCCGATGCGGAATCCGCCGAGGTGGAGGTCATGGCCCCGATGGTCGCCACGGTCGACGAGGCCGCGGACTTCGCGGCGCGGTGCCGTGCCGCGGGGCTGGACAGAGCGGGGATCATGATCGAGACCCCGGCGGCGGCGCTGCTGGCCGCCGAGCTGTTCGAGGTCGTGGACTTCGTGAGTCTCGGGACCAACGATCTCGCGCAGTACACCCTCGCCGCGGACCGGCTGTCCAGTGCGCTCGCCGATCTCAACGATCCCTGGCAGCCGGCGGTCCTGCGGCTCATCGGGACGGTCGGGGCGGCGGGACGCGCGGCGGGCAAGGCCGTCGGCATCTGCGGGGAGGCGGCCGGTGACCCGGCACTCGCCCCCCTGCTGGTCGGGCTCGGAGCGACCTCGCTGTCGATGACGCCGCGCGCCCTCGGGCGGGTGGCGGCCGCGCTCGATGCCGTGGACGCCGATGCCTGCCGGCGGGCGGCCGAGGGCGCGAGCGGCGCGAGAACCGCGGCGGACGCGCGGCGGGCGGCCGCCGGCGTCCTGAGTCCCGGATCCTGACCGCTATCCTTCCCTCAGGGGCGCGCATCGGTGCGCACGAGACCACTCGGAGGGGTTCATGACGGCTGCGGCGCCCGGGAGGCGGAAGAGGCGCGGCGCGGCGTTCCTCGCGGCGGCGACGGCAGCGGCGCTGATCGCCGTGCCCGGATGCGCGGCGACCCCGGAGGCGACGCCCACGGCGACCGCCTCTCCGGTGACGGAGACGCCGACGCCGGAGCCGTACGACGGCCCGCTCCTGTTCGTGGGGGACGACCTCGACGCCTTCGCGCTCACGCCGGCCGAGGTCGCCGACCTGCTTCCGTCCGCGCCGCCGGCGGGTGAGGTCGACGACATTCTGCTGCAGTACGCGGACGGGGGCGGCCCGGACTTCACCCCGTCCGTGTGCGGGATGCTGATCATGGAGACCTCGATGTTCAGCATCGGGGCGCGCACGGTGCCCTGGGCGGACGCCGAGGACACGCAGAACAGCGGCAAGCAGGAGATCCTCCAGTTCGCGTCGGAGGACGTGGCGGCCGAGCGCATGGATCTGCTCGCCTCGACCGTCGACCGCTGCGCGCAGTTCGACGCTCGGGGTGAAGGCACCTTCAACGCGGTCGCCGTGCCCGATGAGGAGGGCGTGCGGGCTTTCGCCGGCACGATGACCATGAACTCCGGCGGAAACCCCTGGCGCGTGCACCACGCCTTCGCCGCCGTCGGCAACGTCGTCGTGCACCTGCGGCAGCCGGCGCTCGACGGCTCCGCGTTCGACGCCGAGCGCGCGGCTCTGCTCCTCCGGGATCGGGCGGTCGAGGCGGAAGCCGCTCTCGTCGAGGAGCTCACGGACGACCCGCCGGTCGCCGAGACCCCGGCGCCCGCCGACCCCGCCGCTCCGTGGAGCGACTGGGAGATGACGACGACGGGTGTGGGCCCCCTCGTGCTGGGCACCTCGCGCGAGGAGGCGGTGGCGGCGATCCCGGGGGCCACCGTGGAGGAGTTCGACTGGTCCGACCGGCAGGTGCGCGTCGTGAGCGCCGACGGGACGTCCCGCCTCGTGCTGCACTTCGCCGAGCAGGGGGATGCGCTGGCGGCGGTCACCGCCGGCATCGCGAACATCCAGGGCGACGTCGAGCCGGACGGCGCCGCGCTGCCCGCCGCCGGGGGAGTCCGGATCGGCGCTCCGCTGACGGAGGCGGTCGCGGCCTTCCCTGAGGGCACGTTCCTCCGCGTGGTCTCGTCCGGCGAGTACTTCTACGAATGGTCCACGCGGGAGGGAGGCACGATCCGCTTCCGCGCGGATCGCGACTTCTCCGACCCGGCGGCGGTGATCACCGGCGTCACCGTGGAGGACGCGACGCTGCGGACGCCGTTCCGGATCGAGTGACCCCACCCGCGTCCCCGACACCCTTGCGTTACTGACCGATCGTTCAGTTAGTATGGGCGGACGGGACGCGGTCGTCCCGTCCCAGCGCGACGAGGAGGTCGGCGATGACGGAGGCGACGGATACGGCGGAGGCCGTGCGGCCGAACCGGGCCATGATGGAACGCGACCGGGCCTCGGCGATGCTCGGGCTCGTGGTCGAACGCGACGACCCGGGGCACGCGGTCGTGTCGATGCGCGTCCGTGAGGACATGACCAACGGCTTCCAGATCACCCACGGCGGGCTCGTGTTCGCGCTCGCCGACACCGCCTTCGCGATCGCCTGCAACGAAGACGATCGGGTGACGGTGGCCGCCGGTGCCGATATCTCGTTCCTCAAGCCCACCGTCGCGGGGCAGACGCTCACCGCGACGGCCGTCCGCCGCACCCGCACCGGTCGCTCCGGCCTCTACGACGTGACGGTCGTGGACGAGCAGGGCGACGCGGTCGCCGAGTTCCGCGGCCGCTCCCGCACCACCTCCCAGACCTTCTGATCCGCCGTTCCGAGGAGTCCCCGTGTCGACGATGACCGCCCCCGCCTCCGCCCTCCGCCCGCCGACGACCGACGAGCTCGACCCCGAGGAGCGGATGAGCCGCGCCGAGATCGAGCGCCTGCAGCTCGAGCGCCTCCAGTGGACCGTGCAGCACGCCTATCGCAACGTGCCGCTCTACACGCGGAAGTTCGACGAGGCGGGCGTGCATCCCGACGACATCCGCACGCTCGACGACGTGCACCGGCTGCCCTTCACCACCAAGGACGACCTGCGCGAGACGTACCCGTTCGGGATGTTCGCGGTGCCGATGGCCGACGTCGCCCGCATCCACGCGTCCAGCGGCACCACGGGCCGCCCGACCGTCGTCGGCTACACGCGCGGCGACCTCGACCGCTGGGGGACGCTGGTGGCCCGGTCGCTCCGCGCCAGCGGCATCCGGCGCGGCATGAAGGTGCACAACGCCTACGGGTACGGCCTGTTCACGGGTGGGCTCGGGGCGCATGCCGGCATCGAAGCCCTGGGCGCCACCGTGATCCCGATGTCGGGCGGACAGACCGCCCGGCAGGTGCAGCTCATCCGCGACTTCGAGCCGGACGCGATCCTGTGCACCCCGAGCTACCTCCTCACGATCGCCGACGCGATGGCCGCGCAGGGCATCGACCCGCGGTCCACCTCGCTCCAGGTCGCGGTGCTCGGCGCGGAGCCCTGGACCAACGAGATGCGGCACGAGCTGGAGCAGCGGCTCGGCATCGACGCCCTGGACATCTTCGGGCTCAGCGAGGTGATGGGGCCGGGCGTCGGCAACGAGTGCCTCGAGACCAAGGACGGCCCGCATCTGTGGGAGGACCACTTCCTGCCCGAGGTGATCGACGGCGACTCCCTGCAGGCGCTGCCGGATGGCGAACGGGGCGAGCTCGTCTTCACCTCACTCACCAAGGAGGCGTTCCCCGTCATCCGCTACCGCACGCGCGACATCACCCGCCTGCTCCCCGGCACGGCGCGTCCGGGTATGCGGCGGATGGAGAAGGTCACCGGGCGCAACGACGACATGATCATCCTGCGCGGCGTCAACCTCTTCCCGACGCAGATCGAGGAGCTGGTGCTCGGGATCGAGCAGCTCACGCCGCACTTCATTCTGGAGCTGACGAAGGAAGGGCGGATGGACGCCCTCACCGTCCGTATCGAGCGGCACCCCGACCTGTCCGTGGAGACGTGCGAGGCGGCGGCGCAGGTGCTGGTGCAGCGCATCAAGGTGTTCATCGGCTCGTCGGTCGCCGTGCGGCTGGAGGAGCCGGGGGCGCTGCCGCGCAGCGAGGGCAAGTACAAGCGCGTCTACGACCTGCGCTGACACGCGGGGGTCTCGGCGTCGACCTCCGCGATGCGCGCGGCGGGCGGTGCGAGACTGAGGGGGATGTCCGAGATGCAGACCACGCGGCGCGGCCGCCCCGGGTACGACCAGCAGGGGATCCTCGCCGTCGCGGTGGCCGCCTTCAACGAGCACGGCTACGACGCGACCTCGATCGGGATGCTCGCCGAGCGCCTCGGGCTGTCGAAGTCGGCGATCTACCATCACTTCGGGTCAAAGGACGAGATGCTCGACCGCGCCCTCGACAGCGCCCTCGGCGGGCTGGAGGCGGTGGTCGACGCGCCCCTCCCGAACAGCGGGGGAGCCGCCGATGCGGTCGCCCGCCTGGAGCACGTGCTCCGCGGGGCCGTCCATGTGCTCGTGGACCAGCTCCCCGCCGTGACGCTGCTGCTGCGTGTGCGCGGGAACACCGACGTCGAGCGCCGCGCCCTCACCCGGCGGCGGGCGTTCGACCGTCGCATCACGGCCCTCGTCGCGGAGGCGCAGGCCGAGGGTGCCCTGCGCTCCGACATCGACGCGGCCGTCGTCGCCCGCCTGACGTTCGGCATGATCAACTCGATCGTCGAGTGGTACCGCCCCGGCGGTCGCGAGGGCGCCGACCGCCTCGCTGACGACGTCGTCGCGATCGCCCTCGACGGCCTCCGCCACCCCTGACTCGCGAGACCCCGTCTTCGCGCCGAGGCCCCGCCGTCTCCGCGTGGGAAGGGCGGGGCCTCGACGAGAACCCGGGGTCTCGGGATCAGGCGGGGGTGAGCTCCTTCGCGACCAGGGTCAGGACGTCGTAGGTCGCGACGAGCTCGTCGTCCTGGTTCTTCAGGACCGCGTCCCAGCGCACCTCGCCGTACTCGTCGGTCTCCCGCGGCGTGATCTGCTTGGCGGTGAGCTCGACGCGGATCTCGTCGCCGGGGGACACCGGGGTCACGAAGCGCAGGTTCTCCAGCCCGGAGTTCGCGAGCACGGGACCGGGAGCCGGATCGACGAAGAGCCCGGCCGCCCACGACACGAGCAGGTAGCCGTGGGCCACGCGTCCGGGGAAGAACGGGTTCGCCGCCGCCGACGCCTCGTCCATGTGCGCGTAGAACGTGTCGCCCGTGAACGCCGCGAACGTCTCGATGTCGTCGAGGGTGACGGTGCGCGAGGGGCTGACGACCTGATCGCCGATGCGCAGCTCCGCCAGCGACTTCCGGAAGGGGTGCACGCCGTCGTCGGTGTCGAACGGGCGGGCCGAGGCCCCCTGGTGCCAGACGCCGGTGAGCGCGGTCATCATCTCCGGGGAGCCCTGCACCGCGGTGCGCTGCA
This sequence comes from Microbacterium sp. LEMMJ01, assembly GCF_002114135.1. NCBI lineage: Bacteria > Bacillati > Actinomycetota > Actinomycetes > Micrococcales > Microbacteriaceae > Microbacterium > Microbacterium sp. LEMMJ01. The sequence continues at coordinate 214,324 of NZ_NCTV01000033.1, read as the reverse complement.
TGTGGTGCAGCACCGCCCGGATGCCGCCGAGCTCCTCGCCGCCGCCGGCGCGACCGGGGCCGCCGTGCACGAGGTTCGGGAGCGGGGAGCCGTGGCCGGTCGAGCTGCGGGCGTCGTCGCGGTCGAGGAAGAGCACGCGGCCGTTGTACGCGGCGATCCCCGCGGCGAGCGTGGTCGCGACCTCCGGGTCGTGCGTCGCGACGCTCGTCACGAGCGAGCCGCCGCCCCGGGCCACGAGTGCCGCCGCCTCGTCCAGCGTGCGGTAGCCGAGGATGCTGGAGACGGGGCCGAACGCCTCGATCTCGTTCACGGCGGGGCTGGTCGCATCGGTGAAGCGCAGGAGCATCGGCGCCACGAACGCGCCGTCCTCCGCCGGGCCCTCGCTGCCGTCCGCACGGCGGACCGTCGGCGTCTCGGGGGAGCCGATCACGAGCTCGCCGCCGCCCTCGCGGAGTCGCGCCACCTGCCGGAGCACCTCGTCGCGCTGGGCCGTCGAGGCGAGCGGTCCCATCGTCACGCCCTCCGCGCGCGGGTCGCCCACGACGATCCGCGCAGCGAGCCGGTCGCGCACGGCGGCGATCACGTCGTCCACCGCGTCCTCCGGCACGATCGCCCGCCGGATCGCGGTGCACTTCTGCCCGGCCTTCGACGTCATCTCCGCGACGAGCTGCTTCACGTAGGCGTCGAACTCCGGCGTGCCGGAGGCCGCATCCGTGCCGAGGACCGAGGCGTTGATCGAGTCGGTCTCGCTGGTGAAGCGGACCCCGCCAGTCTGCACCGCGTCGTGAGCCCGCAGCCGCTCCGCCGTCGACGCCGAGCCGGTGAACGCGACGAGGTCGCCGAGGCGCAGGTGCTCGAAGAGGTCGGGCACGCTGCCGGACACGAGCTGCAGCGACCCCTCGGGCAGCAGACCCGATTCCACCATCACCCGCACCATGGCCTCGGTGAGGTAGCCGGTGGGGGTGGCGGGCTTCACGACCGTGGGGACACCGGCGAGGAAGGCCGGCGCGAACTTCTCCAGCGAGCCCCACACGGGGAAGTTGAAGGCGTTGATCTGCACCGCCACCCCGGGCAGCCGGGTGTAGATGTGCCGACCGAGGAAGGAGCCGTCCCGGGACAGGTTCTCCACGGCGCCGTCGACGTAGACCTTCGCATTCGGCAGCTCGCGGCGGCCCTTGCTGGAGTACGCGAAGAGCACGCCGATGCCGCCGTCGATGTCGACCAAGGAGTCCTGCGCGGTGGCGCCGGTGCGGCTGGAGAGCGCGTACAGCTCCTCCTTGCGGGCGGTCAGCGCGAGCGCGAGCTGCTTGAGCAGCACGGCGCGCTGGTGGAACGTGAGCTCCCCGAGCGCGGCCTGGCCGGTGGTGCGGGCGAAGTCGAGCGCCGCGCCGAGGTCGAGGCCGGTGGTGGAGACGCGGGCGACCGTCTCCCCGGTCGAGGCGTCGCGCACCGCGGTGGCGTCCGCGTCGGAGGCGGGCGTCCACCAGGAGCCCTGCACGTAGCTGGGGAGGATCTCGGTCATGGGGGTTCCCTTCATCAGTCGTCCCATTCGTAGAAGCCGCGTCCGCTCTTGCGGCCGAGGTGCCCCTCCGCCACGAGGCGGCGCAGCAGGGTCGGGGGTTCGAAGCGCGAGCCGAGCTGCGCCGCGAGGTACTCGGCGATGCCGAGCCGGACGTCCAGCCCGACGATGTCGGTGAGTCGGAGCGGCCCCACCGGGTGCTTGTAGCCCAGGGTCATGGCGGCGTCGATGTCGGCGGCGGAGGCGACGCCGTCCTCGAGCATCCGGATCGCCTCGAGGCCGAGGGCGACGCCCAGCCGTGACGACGCGAAACCCGGGGCGTCGGCGACGACGATGGGCGTCTTCCCCAGCGCGCGGACCCAGGAGGCGGCGTCCGCGACCAAAGTCTCCGCGGTCGCGCCGCCACGGACCACCTCCACGAGGGTCGAGGCGGGCACCGGGTTGAAGAAGTGCATCCCGAGGAAGCGCTCGGGGCGGTCGAGCATCGCCGCGAGCTCGTCGATCGAGATGGACGACGTGTTGGACGCGAGGGCCGCGTCGTCGGCGAGGTGGCGCTCGACGCGGGTGAGGGCGTCGATCTTGAGCGCCAGCTCCTCCGGGACGGCCTCGACGACGAGGGTGCAGTCCGCGAACAGGGCGGCGTCGGTCCCGGTCGCGAACCGGGCCCGGTAGGCCTCGCCCGTCTCGATCGCCGTGCCGCGGGCGAGCGAGGCGTCGATCGACCCGTGCACGCGGGCGGCGGCGGCCGCGGCGGCGGCGTCGTCCCGCTCGACCACCGTCACGGGGGCTCCGGCGAGGAGGAAGGCGTGGGCGATGCCGGCGCCCATGCGTCCACCGCCGAGCACGCCGACACGGGCCGGGGCTGCGGCTTCGGGGGAGGCGGGCGTGCTCATCGGTCTCTCCGTTCCAGGAAGGCGGTCATGCGACGGTGCTTCTCCGGGCTCTCGAACAGCGCGGCCTGCTCCTCGAGGTCGACAGCGGGGTGCTGGTCGCGCGGCGCCCGGAACACCCGCTTGGTCGCGATGGTCGCCGCGGGGTCGTTGCGGGCGATGCGGTCGGCGACCGCGTGGGCGGCGGCGAGGAGGTCGGCGACCTCGTGCAGCGAGGAGACGAGACCGATGCGGAGCGCTTCCTCGGCGTGCACCGTGCGGCCGGTCAGCAGCAGCTCGATGGCGCGGGCGTCGCCCACGATCTCCTTGAGGCGCCAGCTCGCTCCGGCGGCGGCGAGGATGCCCAGACCGGTCTCCGGGTTGCCGATCTTCAGGGTCGGCGTCGCGAGGCGGATGTCGGCGGCATACGCGAGTTCCGCGCCACCGCCGAGCGCGTAGCCGTCGATCGCGGCGATCACGGGCATCGGCAGCTCCGCGACGCGGACGAACGCGTGGGCGTTGATGCCGCGGCGGGCGTCGTCGGCGCGACGGTCCCGGAGCTCGGCGATGTCGGCGCCCGCCGCGAACACCCCGTCGGCGCCCGTGAGGATGAGCGTGCGCGGCGTCTCCTCCAGCTCGGCGCACAGCGCGTGCAGCGCGTCGATCGTGGCCTGGTCGATCGCGTTGCGCTTGTGCGGACGGTTCAGGGTCGCGACGACGCGGTCCGCGGTGCGGGTGACGAGCAGCGGCTCGTCCGCGCCGCTCACACCTTCTCCAGGATCACGGCCGCGCCCTGGCCGACGCCGACGCACATCGTGGCGAGGCCGTAGCGGGAGTCCTCGCGCTCCATGCGTCCCATCAGCGTCACGAGCAGGCGCGAGCCGGACGAGCCGAGTGGGTGCCCGAGAGCGATGGCGCCGCCGTCGGCGTTCACGCGGTCCTCATCGAGGCCCAGCCGCCGGATGCAGGCGAGCGACTGCGAGGCGAACGCCTCGTTGAGCTCCACGGCGCCGATGTCGTCGAGGGAGAGCCCCGAACGGCGCAGCGCCTTCTCCGTCGCGGGGACCGGTCCGAGTCCCATGATCTCCGGAGCCAGGGCGGCGGAGGTGCCGACGACGATCCGGGCGCGGGGCGTCAGCCCGTGGCGCTCGACGGCTTCGGCGCTCGCCACGAGCACGGCCGAGGCGCCGTCGTTGAGGGCGCTCGAGTTGCCGGCCGTGACGACCTCTCCGCCGGCCACGACGGGACGGAGGCGCGCGAGTACCTCGAGCGTGGTATCCGGGCGCGGCCCCTCGTCGACGAGCACCTCGCCGTCGCGGACCGGCACGCCGACGATCTCCGGGGCGAAGCGGCCGGCGGCGATCGCGGCGGCGGCGCGCTGCTGCGAGCGGACGGCGAAGGCGTCGGCCTCGGCGCGGGTGATGCCGTCGACCCGGGCGACCTCCTCCGCGGTCTCCGGCATCGTGAAGGTGGCCTTGTCGCGTGCGGCGAGGCGCGGGTTCGGGAAGCGCCAGCCGATCGAGGTGTCGAAGGCGGCGCCGGGCTTCGCCCACGCCTTCTCCGGCTTGGCCTGCACCCAGGGGGCGCGGGTCATGGACTCGACGCCCCCGGCGACGAGGAGATCGGCGTCGCCCGCGCGGATCGCCTGCGCGGCCATGGTGACGGCGGACATCCCGGAGGCGCACAGGCGGTTGACCGTGATGCCCGGCACGGTGTCGGGGAGGCCGGCGAGGAGCACGGCCATCCGGGCGACGTTCCGGTTGTCCTCTCCGGCCTGGTTGGCGGCGCCGAGGATGACCTCGTCCAGCTCCGTACGCGCCGGGTCGAGCCCGGCGCGGCGCACGGCCTCGCCGACGACGAGCGCCGCGAGGTCGTCGGGACGGACGGCGGAGAGGGTGCCGCCGTAGCGGCCGACCGGGGTGCGGACCCCTCCGACGAGGTAGGCCTCTGGCATGCGGATCTCCTGACTTCGTCGTCCTGGTGTGGTCCGGGAGCGGCCGGTCGTGAATTACTGACCGATCGTAAGGTAATTATGGCACAGGCGCACGGCCGGCCGCGATCCCGGACCAGGAGTCAGACGCTGAGATCCACGCCCTTCGTCTCCTTCACCAGCGAGACGCCGATGAGCGAGATGATCGACGCGACCGCGATGTAGACGCCGATCGTCCACGCGGCGTGGAACTGGTTCAGCAGCGCCTCCGCGATCATCGGTGCGAACGCGCCGCCGAGGATGGCCCCGAGGGCGTAGCCGATCGAGACGCCCGAGTAGCGCACGTTCGCGGGGAACATCTCGGCGTACAGTGCCGCCTGCGGGCCGTACGAGAGTCCGAGCGCGAACGTCATGACGAACAGGGCGACGAAGTACCAGACGATGTTCGCGGTGTCGATGAGGAACCACATCGGGATGGCCCACACCGCGAGGGCGACGTACCCGATCTGGAACGTGCGGATGCGGCCGAGGCGGTCGGACAGCGCGCCGCCCCACAGTGTGAAGATCAGCCAGCCGAACGAGGCGAGCGTGGTCGCCAGCAGCACCGGCGGGCGCTCCATGCCGAGAGCCGTGACGGCGTACGTCGCGAAGAACGCGATCAGCAGGTATCCGGCGGCGTTGTTGGCGATGAAGATGACGGCCGTGAGCACGACCTGCTTCGTGTGTGCGCGGAAGAGCTGCCCGAGCGGCGCCGAGGCCTCCTTGCGGCGGCGACGGAGGTCTTCGAACACGGGGCTCTCGTCGACCGCGCGACGGATGACGTAGCCGACCGCGATGAGCACGATCGAGAGCAGGAACGGGATGCGCCAGCCCCATTCGAGGAAGGCCTCGGGGGACATCGAGCTCGTGAGGGCCCAGAGGGTGAAGGTGGCGAGGATCATGCCGACCGGCACGCCGATCTGCGGGAACGCGCCGAACAGGCCGCGTCGCGCCGTCGGTGCGTGCTCGACGGCCATGAGGGCTGCGCCGCCCCATTCGCCGCCGGCCGAGAAGCCCTGCAGGATGCGCAGGAGGATCAGGAGGATCGGGGCGGCGACGCCGATGGCGGCGTACGTGGGCAGCAGACCGATGAGGGAGGTGGACAGCCCCATCATCACGAGGGTGAAGACGAGCATCTTCTTCCGGCCGAGCTTGTCGCCGAGGTGTCCGGCGACGATCGCGCCGAGTGGGCGGAACAGGAACGAGATGCCGATGGTCGCGAAGGAGAGCACCTGGGCGAGCCCGGGGCTCGACTCCGCGATGGGGGCGAGGAAGAGCGGGGCGAGCACGAGGCCCGCCGCCTGGGCGTAGATGAAGAAGTCGTACCATTCGATCGACGTCCCCACGAGGGTGCCGGCGAGGACGCGCCGCTCCTCGGCGGGCATCCTTCCGGTCGACGAGGCGGCTGCGGTGGCTGAGGTCATGCGAACTCCGTTGTTCTGCGAGGGGGAGCGCCGACGCGGGTACGTCGGCGATGACTTACCGAATGATCGGTCAGTAATCGCCGAGCGTAGCGTATCGGCGCTCCGCCCACGAGGGTTCGCGGGCCGGGTCGAGCTCAGACCCGCCCGAAGGCGCGGAGCGGATGCTCGATGAGCTCCACCACGCGGCGGAGGAATCCGGCCGCATACCCGCCGTCGCAGACGCGGTGGTCGAACACGAGCGAGAGCTGGACGATGCGACGCGGCACGATCGCCCCGTCCACGACCCAGGGTCGCTCGATGATCCGGCCGATGCCGAGGATCGCGACGTCGGGGTGATTGATGATCGCCGCGGAGCCGTCGACGCCGAGCCCGCCGTAGTTGTTGAGCGTGAAGGTCGATCCGCGGAGCCGCTCGGGCGGGAGCGTGCCGGCGCGCGCGGTGGCCGCGAGCTCGCGCAGGGCGGCGTCGAGGTCGGCGACCGTGAGCCGGTGCGCGTGCGGGACGACCGGGACGAGGAGGCCGCGTTCGGTGTCGGCCGCGACGCCGAGGTTCACGCCGTCGAACGAGATCAACTCGGAGCCGTCGTCGCTGAGCCGCGAGGCGAGGACCGGGTAGTCCTCCAGTGCGAGCAGCACGAACCGCGCGAGGAGCGCCGTGATCGACGGGGCCTTCGCGCCCTCGGGAGCCATCCGCCCGCGGAGGTCCCAGAGCTCGGTGGCGTCGACGTCGACCCACACGGTGGCCTCGGGGATCTCCGAGCGGCTCTGGGCGAGCCGGGCGCTCACGGTACGGCGCAGCGGGGACAGGCGCTCGCGGCTGCGGACCGGGAGGCCGTCGATCTCGCCGGTGGGAGCGGTCGCGGAGGTCGGCGCCGGGGCCGCGGCGACGCCGTCCACCGCATGGTCCACGGCGGCGCGCAGCACGTCGGCGCGCGTGATCGCCCCGTCCGCTCCGGTGGGGGAGATCGCGTGCACGTCGAGGCCCAGATCCCGGGCGAGGCGCCGCACGAGTGGCGACCGCACGGCGACCGGCGCGGGTCGCGCGGCGTCGCGGGGGGCCGGTGCGGGCGACTCCGGAGCGGTCGCGGCGGGTGCGGGTGCTGTCGAGGCGGGCGCCCGTGTGGGGCGTGGCGCCGCGGGGCGCCGTCGCCGACCCGTCGAGGCGGACGCGGAGGTGCCGTACCCGATGAGGACGTTGCCCGACCCCGCCCGCTCCTCCTGCCGGTACGCCTCGTGCTCGGGCTGCGCGGCGGGGGCCTGCCGCGCGGACGCGGTCTCCTCGCTGCCGGGGTCGGCGACCTCCAGCACCGGGGCGCCGACGTCGATGGTGTCGCCGGGCGTGCCGTGCAGCGCCGTCACGACACCCGCGAACGGCGAGGGCAGTTCGACGACGCTCTTCGCGGTCTCGACCTCGGCGATGGCCTGGTCGGTCGCGATCGTGTCGCCGACAGCCACGAGCCACTGCACGAGGCCGGCCTCGGTGAGTCCCTCGCCGAGGTCGGGGAGGCGGAACACACGGGTCGCGGTCTTCACCGGGGTGCTCATGCCTCGTCCTCCCAGTGCAGCGTGTCGATCGCGTCGAGCACCCGATCGACGTCCGGCAGGTACCAGTGCTCGAACTTCGGCGGCGCGTAGGGGGTGTCGAAACCGGTCACCCGCCGCACGGGGGCCTCCAGGTACTCGAAGCAGCGCTCGAACACCCGGGCCTGGATCTCGGAGGCGACGCTGACGAATCCCGGGGCCTCGGCGATCACGACCGCGCGTCCCGTGGACCGCACCGCCGCGGTGACCGTCTCGTCGTCGAAGGGGGAGATGGAGCGCACGTCGACCACCTGCACGCTGCGCCCTTCGCCCGCGGCGACCTCCGCCGCCTCCAGCGCGAGCGGCACGGAGGCTCCGTACGCGAGGAGGGTCACGTCGGTGCCCTCCCTGGCGATGCGCGCCGCGCCGATCTCCGCCGTCACCGCGGTGTCGACCTCGCCCTTCGACCAGTAGAGCTTCTTGGGCTCGAGGAAGACCACCGGGTCCGGCGAGGCGATGGCCGCGCGGAGCAGCGAGTAGGCGTCCTGCGGGGTGGACGGACTCACGACGGTGAGGCCGGGCGTGTGCGCGTAGTACGCCTCGGACGAGTCGCAGTGGTGCTCCACGCCCCCGATGCCGCCGCCGAACGGGATGCGGATCACGAGCGGCATGCGCATCCCGCCGCGGGTGCGATTGCCGAGCTTCGCGACGTGGCTGACGATCTGCTCGAACGCGGGGAGGGCGAAGGCGTCGAACTGCATCTCGACCACGGGGCGCATCCCGTTCATCGCCATGCCGACGGCGGTGCCGATGATGCCGGACTCCGCGAGCGGGGTGTCGAAGCAGCGGTCCTCGCCGAAGCGGGCGGTGAGTCCGTCCGTGATGCGGAAGACGCCGCCGAGGGCTCCCACATCCTCTCCGAACACGACCACGTCAGGGTCGGCGGCGAGGGCGTCGGCGAGGGCGCGGTTGAGAGCGGCGGCCATGGTCATGGTCGTGGTGGTGCCGGCGTCCGACGGGGCGACGGACGTCTCGTGCTCGGCGATGGTCATCGGGGGCCTCCGGTCGTCATCGTCTCGGCGGGGTGGGAGCGGGCGATCTCGTCCCGGAGGAGCTGCCACTGCTCCTTACGCTGCGGCGAGCGGGTCGCGGTCACGAAGCGGAAGAGGTCTTCCGGGTCGAGCTCCGCATCGGTGTTCAAGGCGGCGCGCATGGCGGCGGCGATCTCCTCCGCGCCCGCGGCGAAGCGCGACTCGGCCTCGTCGTCCAGCGTCCCCGTCGCGGTGAGGTGCGCGCGCAGGCGGAGCAGCGGATCGCGGGCGAGCCAGGCCTGCACCTCCTCGCGTTCGCGATAGCGGGTGTCGTCGTCGGCGTTGGTGTGCGCCTGCATGCGGTAGGTGTGGGCCTCGACGAGAGAGGGGCCGCCGCCGGCGCGGGCGCGGTCGACGGCTTCGGTGAGCACCGCGAGGACCGCGGCCACGTCGTTGCCGTCGACGCGCTGTCCCGGCATGCCGTAGCCGACCGCCTTGTGGGCCAAGGAGGGCGCGGCGGTCTGCCGGGAGAGGGGGACCGAGATCGCGAACTCGTTGTTCTGCACGAAGAACACGACGGGGACGTGGAACACCGCCGCGAAGTTCATCGCCTCGTGGAAGTCGCCCTCGCTCGTCGCGCCGTCGCCGCAGAGCGCGAGCACCACGGTGTCCTCGGCGCGGTGCTTCGCCGCCTGCGCGAAGCCGACCGCGTGCAGCAGTTGGGTCGCGAGCGGGGTGGCCTGCGGGGCGACGCGGTGCGCACGCACGTCGTAGCCGGAGTGCCAGTCGCCCTTGAGGAGCACCATCGCCTCCGCGGGAGCGACGCCGCGGGCGATCACGGCGACCGAGTCGCGGTACGTGGGGAAGAGCCAGTCGGTGTCGCCGAGCACCATCGCCGCGGCCACCTGGCAGGCCTCCTGCCCGTGCGACGAGGGGTAGACCGCGAGGCGTCCCTGGCGCACGAGCGCGCCGGCCTGATCGTTGATGCGGCGGCCTTCGACGAGGCCGCGGTAGGCCGCCAGCAGGACGTCCGCGGCGGGGAGCGCGTAGGTCTCGTCGGGGAGGGTGGTCCCGTCCTCGGCGATCAGTCGTACCGCGGTGTCCCGCGGGAGCATGTCGTGGGGGTGCATCCGTCCGCCTTCCTTGCCGAACTCGATGAGGACAGCATGCCGCGCGTGTGACAGTCATCCAAGATCCGTCGCGGGATCGTGGACGATTGCTCGCGACGTGCCACAATGGCTTCCGAAATGTCAGGATTTCCCGGATGGGAGAGGGGTGCCATGGCGGCGCTGGACGAGACGGATCGCGCGATCCTCGCGGAGCTGCGGCGGGATGCGCGGGCGTCCATGACCGCGATCGCCGAGGCGGTGCACATCTCCCGCGCGGGGGCGCATGCCCGCATCAAGCGCCTCACCGACGCCGGGGTGATCACGGGGTACACCGTGCGCACCGACCCCGTGCTGCTGGGGCATCACGCGAGCGCGTACGTGACCCTCGCGATCGAGCAGGCCACGTGGCAGGAGGTGAGCGCGCGGCTCCGGGCGATCCCGGAGATCGAGCACATGGCGCTCGTCGGCGGCGACTTCGACGTGCTGCTGCTCGTGCGCGCCAACGACGCCCGCGACCTGCGCCGCATCGTGCTGGAGGACATCCAGGCGATCCCGTCGATCCGCTCGACTCGGACGATCCTGATCTTCGAGGACTTCGACCGGGCGTGACGGTTGTGTCCTGCGACGGGGGTCGTTGGGTGCGACGGGCGTCGGTGCCGCGGGTCGTGGGTGGGGTGCGGGGGTCGTGCCGGGAAGCGGCGGATTTCGGCGGCGGCATGTTGTGCGGATGGTGTTGTGATGTGGAGGGTTGATCACGGGTCTGTTCGTGTGCAGGAGGAGTCCTTCGCGCGTACTGGAATATCACTCTGAACAGGGGTAATCGGGCCTCGCAATGTCGGTGGCCCTCTGTTGAATCGTCGTATGGAAAGCACCCCGGCAGCGGTTCTCGACGACACGGTCGTCGCACTCGACGTTGTGCTGCAATCCGGCACCGTGGGCGCTCTCGATGCCGGGGCGATGATGGACCTGCTGCGGGTCGCGGGCGAGATCCAGCGACGCGTGGAGGCCGTGATCGTGGAGGCGGTCGCGAGCGTCGATCCGCGTCCGGCGGGGTCGGGGGAGCCGGCCTTCTGCGGAGGGTTCGGCTGTCGCTCGATGAACGAGCTGCTGCAGCGTGTGCTCCGCACCGACGGCGCGTCCGCCGCGCGCCTCGTGAAGAGCGCGCGGTTGGTGCGACGCGAGGTCGACCTGTCCTCCGGGGAGTGGCTGCCGGCGCGGTGGCCGGCGCTGCGCGAGGCCCTCCTCGACGGGGCGCTCGGCGTGACCGGGTTGCTGGCCGCGACCGGGCCGATCGAGCAGGCCGGCCCTCGCGTGCGCCTCGCCGACCGCTGGGAGGCGGACGCGTATCTCGCGGACGTCGCTCGTGGCGAGGAGAGTTGCGACGACGAGAGCAGTTATGACGTCCAGAACACTGATGATGACGAGAACAAGTCCGGTCCGGCGCCGACGCCCGAAGATCTGCGGGTGCGGGCGCAGCTCATCGTGCAGTACCTCGACCCCGACGGCGCGGAGCCTGCGGAAGACATCGCGCTTCGAGCGCGGGGTGTGGTGCTGGGGCGCGCCAAGGACGGCGTGATCCCGGTCCGGGGCGCACTGCTGCCCGAGGTCGCGGGGCAGCTGCAGCGGATCTGGGACGCGTATCTGAACCCGAAGGTCGACGGTCCGCCGCTTCCCGGCGTCCACTTCGTGCCGTCCGCGGAACTCGCGGATGCCGAGCGGCGGGACGCGGCGGTGTCCCCGGACGACGATGGGCTCCCGGCCGGCGACCCCGGCGGGATGGTCGACGGGCGCACGCGGGCACAGAAGCAGCACGACGCGCTCGCGGCGGCCCTGGGGATCGCAGCCCGGCACGACGACATGCCACGGCTGGGCGGTGCCGCCCCGACACTCGTGGTGACGGTCGGCGCCGAGGACTATGCCACGGGGCGCGGCTGGGCTCGGGTCGAGGGCGCCGAGACGCCGGTGTCGACGCGGGTGGCCGCACATACGGCGTGCGGAGGGACGGTCCAGCGGGTCGTGCTCGGGGCCGGCGGGAGGATCGTCGGGCTCGGGTCGAGCGACCGGATCTTCACCCCCGCGCAGCGCCGGGCGATCGGCGTGCGGGACGGTGAGTGCCTGATCCCCGGGTGTCACGTCCCCGCCGCTTGGTGCGAGATCCACCACGTCACGGAGCACGCGCACGGGGGTCCGACGCACACCGACAACGGGGTCGCGCTGTGCTGGCACCACCACCGCACCCTGGACACCTCGGGGTGGCAGATCCGCATGCGAGAGGGAGTGCCGCAGGTGCGAGGGCCGGCGTGGTGGGATCCGAGGCGACGATGGCGCACGCCGCGCCCGGCGCTTCCCGGCTTCACGGACCGGACGGGGGCCGATTCGCTCACGCGGACGGCTCGGGAGCGCATCCTTCGCGCGGGGACATCTCCGGCGCGCTCCGCGACAAGTGCGGCGGGAAGGGCCGACCGAGAATGAGAAGAAGACCGGCGTCCGCGCCGTGACCCGCTCGAAGGAGAGACACCGATGTCCGATTCCGCCGTTCCCGTAGCCGTCGACCACGGACCAGCCGATTCCGCGGCCTCCGCCGCCGCTGCGCTGCTCGACCGCATCCAGGCCCCGCAGGGCGAGGGGCGCGAGATCCCCGATGCCGCGACGCGGGAGGTCATCGGACGCGCTCCCGTGGCCACGGTCGCCGACCTCGACGACGCCATCGCCCGTGCGAAGGCCGCGCAGCCCGCGTGGGAGGCGCTCGGACACGAGAAGCGGAGCGCGCTCCTCCTGGCCGCGGCCGACGCCATCGACGCGAACGCGGAAGGGCTCGCCTACCTCCTGTCGCGGGAGCAGGGCAAGCCGCTGAACGGTCCCAACGCGCGGTTCGAGCTCGGCGCCTGCTCGGCCTGGCTGCGCACCAACGCCACCACCGTCCTGGAGCCGCAGGTGCTCGTCGACGACGAGACGCTGCACGCCGAGCTCGTCTACAAGGCGGCCGGTGTGGTCGGGGCCATCGGGCCGTGGAACTGGCCGCTCATGATCACCATCTGGCAGATCGGCCCGTCGCTGCGCATGGGCAACACGGTCGTCGCGAAGCCCAGCGAGTACACGCCGCTGAGCGTGCTGGCGATGCTCGCCGTGATGAACGACGTGCTGCCCGCCGACGTCCTCATCGGGGTCTCCGGCGACCGCGAGGTGGGCGCCCGCCTCGCCTCGCACCCCGACATCGCCAAGATCATGTTCACCGGCTCCACCGCGACCGGGCGCCGCATCATCGAGAGCTCCGCGGGCAACCTCGCCCGCCTCACGCTGGAGCTGGGCGGCAACGACGCGGGCATCGTGCTCCCCGGCACCGATCCCTCCGCGATCGCGGAAGACCTCTTCTGGGGTGCGTTCATCAACACCGGACAGACCTGCGCCGCCATGAAGCGCCTCTACGTGCACGACTCCGTGTACGACGAGGTCGTGGACGCGCTCGCCGCGATCGCCGCGCAGGTGCCGATGGGCAACGGGCTCGACGAGGCCAACGTGCTCGGGCCGCTGCAGAACCGGCCGCAGTTCGACATCGTCAGTCGCCTCGTCGACGATGCGCGGAGCCGCGGCGCCCGGATCGTCACCGGTGGCGAGCCGGCCGCCGAGCTCGGCGAGCTGTTCTACCGGCCCACCATCGTCGCCGACATCGACAACGACGCGGCGCTCGTGCAGGAGGAGCAGTTCGGTCCCGCGCTCCCCGTCATCCGGTACAGCGACGTCGACGAGGCCTTCGCGCTCGCGAACGCCCTCGACGTGGGTCTCGGCGCGTCGGTGTGGGCGAGCGACCCGGAGGAGGCCCGCGCCGTCGCTGCGCGCATGCAGTCCGGCACGGTGTGGATCAACTCGCACGGCGGGCTGCACCCGATGGTGCCGTTCGGCGGCGTGAAGAGCTCGGGCTACGGGCTGGAGTTCGGCGTCGAGGGGCTCAAGTCCGTCGCCGTCACCCAGGTCGTCTCCGGACCCGGCCGGAAGGCGTGAACGTGGCCGTGGCGAACAGTGGCGCGGGTGTGCGCTCCGCGATCGTCGTCGGTGCCGGCACGTCGGGAGCCATCGTCGCGCGGCGTCTCACCGACGCCGGTGTCGCGGTGACGCTCGTCGAGGCGGGCGGCTACGACACGAACCCGGCCATCCACGACCCCGCGCGGGCGGGTGAACTCTGGCACTCCGCCGAGGACTGGGACTTCTTCACCGTGCCGCAGCCGCACGCGGCAGGTCGTCGGCTGCATCTTCCTCGCGGCAAGGTCACCGGTGGGTCGCACGCGCTGAACGCCATGATCTGGGTGCGCGGCGCGGCCTCCGACTACGACGCGTGGGAGGCGGCCGGCGCGACCGGATGGGGCTGGGCCGAGGTCGAGCCGATCTACGATGCGATCGAGAACGACCTGCTGCCCGTGACCGACGACTACGCGCTCGCACCCATCCAGGCCTCGATCATCGACGCCGCCGTCGAGGAGGGGCTGCCGCGCAACCCGAACTACAACGGGGGCACGCTCGACGGGGTCTCGCAGGAGCAGGTCACGATCACGGACGGCCGCCGCGTCAACACCTGGACCGCCTATGCGCAGCCCGTCGCCGACCGGATGACGATCCTCACCGGTCGCGCCGTCCACTCCGTGATCGTGCGCGACGGTCGTGCGGTCGGCATCCGGCTGGGGGAGGGCGACGACGCCGAGGAGGTGCTCGCCGACCAGGTCATCCTCTCGGCGGGAGCACTCGGCACTCCTGTCATCCTGCTGCGCTCGGGCATCGGTCCCGCCGCTGAGCTGAGTGCCCTCGGCATCCCCGTCGTGCACGACGCCCCCGCCGTGGGCAAGAACCTGCACGACCACCTCCTGTCGCCGGTGATCTTCGCGACGGAGAAGAAGCCCGTCGGCCCGCCGCAGCCGGGGGTCTCCGTCACGCAGAGCCACCTGTTCTGGCGCAGCCGCGACGGCCTCGCGCAGCCGGACACGCAGCCCATCCACTTTTCCGTCCCGATGTGGGGAGAGCTCGAGCCGAAGGGTATCGACGGGTTCACGCTCATGGCGGGCCTGGTGACGCCGTACAGCCGCGGCGAGCTGCGCCTCACCGGTCCCGGCCTCGACGACCTGCCGCACATCGACCTGGCAGCGCTGGAGGATCACCGGGACGTCGATGCCCTGGCCGCCTCGGTGCGCCAGTGCCGTCGCATCGGCACGCAGCCCGCGCTCGCCGAGGAGTGGGGTGCGGTCGAGGTCTACCCCGGGCCGGACGTGGCGGACGACGACGTGGAGGAGTGGGTGCGCCGCACCGCCATCACCTACCACCACCAGGTCGGCACCTGTCGCATGGGCTCCGACCCGGAGTCGGTGGTCGATCCGCAGCTCCGGGTGCGCGGGATCGAGGGGCTCCGGGTGATCGACGCCTCGGTCATGCCGACCGTGCCCACCGGCAACACCAACGCGCCCGCGGCCATGATCGGCGAACGCGGCGCGCGGTTCCTCCTCGCGGACTGAGGGAGGGCGGCGAGGGGACGCGGGGCGATCACGGCATCTGTCGCGTTCGCCCCGCGCTCCGGCGTGTCAGCGCGTGAGCAGCGTCAGCGCCACGAGCGCGAGGGCGACGAGACCGAAGCCGGTCGCGAACACCGTCAGCGCGAGCGGGAGTGCGCCGCCCGGCAGCGGCCCGCGCGCCCGAGCGGTGAGCACCGCGGTCGTCCGGCGCTGCCGATGGCGAGCGGCGATCCAGAGCAGCGCCGCCGTGCCGACGCCCAGCACGCCCGGGACGAGGCCCCACCCCTCGGCGCCGCTCGGCAGCACGAGGGGGAAGACCCGCAGCGACAGCAGCGAGCCGACCGCGATCGCGAGGGCCGTGCGCCGCCAGGCCAGCTCCGTGCGCTCCGGCTGCAGCCCGGGGTCGTACAGATCGGGCGCCGAGGTGTCGGGCGCGGGAGTATCGGGGGCGGTCATCGGCAGGGCTCCGTCAGCGCCACAGCACCCCGGCGAGGACGAGCAGCCCCGTCGTCACGACGACCACGGCGAGCACCACCGCCGACAGCGCGCCCGGCAGGGGCCGTCCCTGCCGCAGGGCGCGCTCGGCCCGCATCCACTCGAACCAGGCGAGCGGCGCCACGGCCGTGCCGGCGATGATCAGCAGCAGCGATGCGGCCAGGCGGAAGCCCGGGTGCAGATCGAGCCCGAGGACCTCGAGCGCGACGCCGCCCGCGATCAGCGCCAGGCCGGTGCGGGTCCAGGCCAGGAACGTGCGCTCGTTGGCGAGGGAGAACCGGGGATCGGGCTCGTCCCCGACCCGGTAGACGGAGGCGGGGAAGCGGCGCATGCGCCCATCGTACGGCGCGTCGTGTTCAGCGCTCGTGCACCGTGCGCCCGGCGAACCACGTCGAGACGACCTCGGTGTGCACGATCTCCTCCGCCGGTCCGCCGATCGCATCCCGTTCCAGGATCACGAAGTCGGCGGACTTGCCGGGGGTCAGGGAACCGGTCTCCGCGCCGAGCCCCATCGCCGTCGCGGCGTTGATCGTGAAGACCTCCAGCGCCTCCTCGGCGGAGATCGCTTGTTCCGGCCACAGTGTGCCCGCGGCCCGACCGAGCGGATCGGCGCGTGTCACCAGCCCCTGCAGGCCCTCGAGCGTGTTCGGCGACTCGCTCACCGGCCAGTCCGAGCCGCCGGCCACGAGGGCCCCGGCGTCGAGGAGGGCACGGTTGGGCTGGGAGTGCTCGGCACGCTCTCCCAGCACGTCCGCCAGCGCCTGGGGGATGACGCCCGGGTACCAGATGAACGGGGAGATGTCGGCGGAGACGTCGAGCGCCGCGAGCCGGGGGATGTCGCTCTCCGCGAGGAACTGCCCGTGCGCGATCTGCGCCGGCGTCGTGAAGCCCTCCCCGCGCAGGCGCTCGGCGGCATCGAGCACGAGCCGTGCCGACCCGTCGCCGGTGCAGTGCACCTTGGCCCCGAGACCGCGGGCGGCGACGGCCCGGAGCCAGTCGGTGAGCTCGTCGAGGGTCATGGTCGTCTCGCCATGGAAGTGCGCCCCGTGCACCGGGTCCGCCGGATACGGGTCGAGGAAGGAGGCGGTGCGGGCGGGCGGCACGCCGTCGAGGAAGATCTTCACGAAGTCCGGGCGATGGTGCGGCGTGCGGAACTCCTCGCCCCGGTCGAGGAGGGGAGCGCCGATGGGGTCGAACCCGAAGATCTCGTCGTTGATGAGGAGCGAGGAGACGACCCAGGCGTGCAGCTCGTCGGCGCGGTCGAGCCCGGCGAGCGCGGTGAGGATGTCGACGGAGACCCCCGCGTCCTGGAACGCCGTGATCCCGAACGAGTTCAGCAGCTCGATGCCGCGGCGCGACGCGGCGGCGTGCTGCTCCGGGGTGAGTCCGCCGCTGCGGTCGTACGCCTCCTGCACCGGGATGCCCGCGGCCTCCAGGAGCACCCCGGTGGGGGTGCCGTCGTCGGGGTCGAGCACCGTCACCCCGGAGGTCGGGATGCTGTCGGCCGTGATGCCGGCGAGCTCCAGGGCCCGGGTGCTGGCCCAGCGGTTGTGCCGGGAGTCCTCCATGAGCGCCACCGGCCGTCCGCCCGCCGCCACGTCCAGCCGGCGCCGCGTGGCGGTGTTCGCCAGCGTCGGGAGCAGGGTCGTGGCCACGGCGCCGCCGACGATCCAGGCGTCCTCGGGCAGGGTCTTCGCCTTCTCCCGCACCCGGTCGAGGATCTCGTCGAGCGTGAGGGAGGGGGCGAGCGACAGTTCGAAGAGCTCGGTCCGTCCGGCGAGCGCGTGGTGGTTGTGCACGTCCACGAAGCCGGGGTAGACGGCCGCGTCGCCGACCTCGACGACCCGCGTGCGGCGGCCCCGGAACGCCTCCACGTCGGCGCGGTCGCCGACGGCGAAGATCCGTCCGTCGCGCACGGCGAAGGCCTCGGCGCGCGGACGGGCGCGGTCGGACGTGCGGATCACGGAGCCGGTGACGAGGAGGTCGGCGACGTCGGTCATGTCAGGCGTCTCCGAAGGTCGCGGGCTCGAGCGCGGGCGTGTGGTGGGTGGTCGACAGCAGGCGGCCGTGCGCGCCGAACGTGAAGTGCGTCGGCACCTCACCGGTCTCGTCCAGACCGAACAGCACGCCGTGGGAGCGGATCGCGTTCACGTCGCGGTGGTCGGCGATCGTGACCGAGGCGCACGGGATCACCTTCTCGCGCCACGCGAAGACGTAGATCCCGGGGCGCACCTCCCACACGCTGTTCTCGTCGGTGTCGGCGAGCCCGCGCTCCGGACCGGCCAGGCACTGCCACGAGTACCAGCGCGGGGAGAGGTACACGTGCTCGTAGGCGTGCTCCTCGCTGTAGACCCACTCCACACGGCGGCCGATGAGCGTGGTCGTGGGCGCGGCCTCGGCTCCGGTGACCTCGGCGCCCTCGATGGTGCCGGGGGCGAAGTGGTGCTGCACGCGGGTGCGGCCCTGCTCGGGCGAAGGGAGGATCTCGGAGATCACCGCGAGGGAGCGTCCGTGCCGCAGGTCGAGCACGAGCGAGACGGCCTCGTTCGGGAGGTAGCGGTGGTGGAACTGCACGAAGTAGAGCTCGTCGTCGACCTCGAACGCCTCGTAGTCGTCGGTGTCGGACGCGGCCTCCGTGGGGTCCTCGGCGCCGGGCTGGTACTCCCAGGCGACCGTCGAGTCGTCGAAGCGGTGGACGATGCGGGTGCCGCGGGCGTCGACGACGGCGATCTCGCGGCCGCTCAGGGCGGTGGTGTGCGGGGCCTTGTTGGCGTCGAAGCCGGGGGCGAGCCCTTCGAGCGGCAGCCAGGTGGAGGTGTCGGCGGGGTTGAGGGTCGTCATGGGGATTCCTTCCTTCGGAGAACGGGGTCGGCGCGGGCGTCAGCGGTCTCTGAACCGCTCCAGGTCGGTCGCGAGACCGTCATAGACGGCGGGCTTGGCACGGCGGAGGTAGGCGGCGTAGACGATGCCGCCGATCAGCGCGAGCACGAGCAGCAGCGGCATCATGCGGATCGCGAGCTCCTCGGAGCCGGCCACGATGTTGAAGTTCACGATCGCCAGGATCGAGATGGCCGCGATGCCGAGGAAGCCGATGCCCGGAGCGATGAACGTGCTCCACCACCGCGGGTCGCTCCGGCGCCGGAAGTACACGACGATCGAGACCGCCGCGAGCCCCTGCAGGATCAGCACGCTGAGGGTGCCGAAGCCGAGCATCGCGGGCACGAGCGTGACGATGGGATCGGCACCGGCGAGGGCGAACAGGATCGCCACGATCGCCGCGAAGCCGGCCTGCACGATGCCCGCGAGCTGCGGGGCGCCGTTCGGGCGGGTGCGTGCGAGGGCCTGCGGGAGGATCTTCGCGCGGCCCAGCGAGTACAGGTAGCGGGTTGCGGAGTTGTGGAAGGCGAGCATCGCCGCGAACAGGCTCACCAGGAGCAGCACCATCATCACGGTCGTGAGCGGTCCGCCCAGGTACTGCTGCGAGAGCGAGAAGATGAGGTCGCCCGTGGGCAGGTGCTCCAGCGCCGTGGCCTGCGCCTGCGCGACGCCGGTCGCGCTCACCACGGCCCAGGTCGTGACGCCGAGGATCACGCCGATCGCGATGATCGAGGTGTAGGTCGCCCGCGGGATCGTGCGCAGCGGCTGCTTGGCCTCCTCGCTGAAGAGCGCGGTGGCCTCGAACCCGAGGAAGCCGGTCGCCGCGAGCAGCAGGCCGATGGGCAGCGAGCCGGAGAACACGGCCTCCGGGCTGAACGCGGCGACGTCGTAGCCGGTCTGCACGAGCACCGAGATGTCGAACACGACGAGCATGAGCACCTCGAGCACGAGGCACACCCCGAGCACCTTCGAGCTGAAGTCGACGCCGATCCGGGCGAGCACGAAGCAGACGACGATCGACAGCAGGCCCCAGACGAGCCAGTGCACGTCGAGCCCGGTGAGGTCGCGGATGATCGTCTGCATGAAGAAGCCGCTGGTGCCGATCGTGCCGACCACGAAGAAGTTGTAGCCGAGCGTCGCGATGAGGCCCGCGACGAGTCCGCCGGTGCGGCCGAGGCCCTTCACGACGAAGGCGTAGAAGCCTCCGGCGTTCACGAGCTGCTTCGACATCTGGGCGTAGCCGATCGCGAACAGCAGCAGGATGGCCGCGACGAGGAAGAACGACATCGGGGTGCCGCCGCCGTTGCCCAGCGCGATGGCGAGGGAGGCGACGACGACGATCCCGGTCAACGGCGCGACGGCTGCGAGGACGAGGAAGACGATGCCCGCGACACCGAGGGCGCCGGGGCGGAGGGAGGTGTGGTGCGGCGTCGTGGGTGCGGAGGTCTGCTCTGCCACGTCGGCTCCTTTGCTCGGGTGACGGCCGTGTGGACACGGCATCGACGACGAGGGGAATCGTCGATAGAGCGAGTCTGCTCGCCGCCCCGTTCCGACGCTTGACCGTGAGCGAAGGACGATGGTGCCACCGCGCACACCCCGGCGTCGAGCGTGCGGGCCCTCCGCACCGCGGAGCAGGATGACCGGGACGACACCGCTGTCTCGTCGGCGCCGCGCGGCGCCGGGCCGCGGTCGGAGGATGCGATGGACCTGCAGCTCGACGGCACGACGGCCCTCGTCACGGGGGCTGCCTCCGGCATCGGTCGTGCCGTCGCCCGGGCGCTCGCGGCCGAGGGGGTGCGGGTCGCGCTGCTCGACCGGGATGCTGCCGCGCTCCGGGACGCGGCCGGGGAGGCCGGCATCGATCCGGTGCTGCTCGCCGCCGACGTCACGGACGAACAGCAGGTGGCCGCCGCCGTCGGCGCGGGTGTCCGGGCGCTGGGCGGTCTCGACGCGGTGGTCTGCTGCGCCGGGATCTCCGGCCCGGTCGGGACGCCGATCGAGGAGACTCCCCTGGAGGCGTGGAACCGCGTCCTCGCCGTCAATGTCACCGGCGCGTTCCTCGTGCTCAAGCACGCGATCGCGGCGCTCCGGGAGTCCGCCGCCGGATCCGTCGTGCTGCTCGCGAGCGACTCGGCTGTCGTGGCCTCCCCGGGCATGGCCCCCTACGCCGCGTCGAAGGCGGCGCTCGTCCAGTTCGGAAGGGCGCTCTCGGTCGACCTCGCCGGCACCGGGGTGCGGGTGAACGCGGTGTCACCGTCCATCGTCGACACCCCGATGAGCCGGGGCGACCTCGGCGCCGCGGCGTTCGACGAGCCCGCCTTCCCCGTGCAGAGCGCCGACGAGGTCGCCGCGCACGTCGCCTACCTCCTCTCCCCGCGGAGCCGGGCGGTCAACGGCACCACCCTCCTCAGCGACTTCGGGTACACCGCCCGGTCGGGATTCCCCGCCTGACGCACCCGCGTCCGGCCCCACCGCGCACGCGCGCAGAACACACAGGAGCACACATGGCAACCGTGGTCGGATCGAGCGTCTCCGGACGCGTCGTCGTCATCACCGGAGGCGGCACGGGCATCGGCGCGGCGGTCGCGGAGCGGTTCGCGGCCGAAGGGGCGCACGTCGTCGTGGTGGGCCGCCGCCCCGAGCCGCTGCACGAGGTCGAGCGGGCCGTCGGGGCCTTCCCCGTCGTCGCGGACGCGGCGGATACCGCGTCGGCGCAGGCCGCGATCGCCGAGATCCTCGCGCGGTTCGGCCGCATCGATGTCCTCGTCGCGAACGCCGGGGGACACGGGTTCTCCCCGGTCGCCGAGACCGACGACGCGAGCTGGGACGCTGCGATCCGCGCCAACCTCACCACCGCGTTCGTGATGGCGCGGGAGGCGCTGCCGGCGCTGATCGAGGCCAAGGGCCAGATCGTGGTCGTCTCCTCGCTGGCCGGTCTCTTCGCGGGGCCGTCGGTGGCCGGATACACGGTCGGCAAGCACGCCCTCATCGGCCTCACCCGGACGCTCGCCCGCGACTACGGGCGCCACGGCGTGCGCGTCAACGCGATCTGCCCCGGGTGGGTGCAGACGCCGATGGCCGACGAGGAGATGGACGAGTTCGCCGCGCACGCCGGTCTCGGCTCCCGCGAGGAGGGGTACGCGACGGTCACCGCCGACGTGCCGCTGCGCCGCCCGGCGCGGCCCGCCGAGATCGCCTCCGTCGTGCGGTTCCTCGGGTCGGGGGAGTCGTCGTACATCACCGGCGCCGTGATCGTGGCGGACGGCGGGTCGCACGTGGTCGACGTGCCGACCATCGCCTTCGACCACGCCGGGATGTAGCGCCGGGTCAGGCGGGTCAGGGGCGGGCGGCGGGCGTCGCGCGGTAGCGGAGGCCGTCCACGAGCAGTCCGACCAGGGTCAGACTCTGCTCCTCCGACCCTGCGGACTGGCAGAGGTTCGCCGCGGCGTAGAGCAGCTGCGTGGCGTCGACGTCGGCGCGGATGGTCCCGGCCGCTTCGGCGGCGCGCAGCAGGCCGTCGAGGGCGCCCCCGAGATGAGCCGTGAAGTACGCCGGCAGTGCCTCGAAGGCGGGGTCGCCGGAGTGCAGGGCGGCGGCGAGCCCCCGCTTGGTCGCGATGAACTGCGTGAACCGCTGCAGCCAGAGGGCGAGCGCCTCGTCGGGCGCGTGCGCGGCGGCGAGCTCGGCGGCCGCCTGCTCCGTGGCATCCACGGCGGTGCGGAAGACGGCCACCACCAGATCCGAGCGCTGCGGAAATCGTCGGTACAACGTGCCCACCCCGACGCCGGCGCGGTCCGCGATCGCTCTCGCGGGTGCATCGACCCCGTCGGTGGCGAAGACCTCGCGCGCGGCGTCGATGAGGGCGTCGGTGTTGCGGCGGGCGTCGGCGCGCATGGATCCTCCGAGGGTTGCATAAACGGAACAGCGTTCCGTATGCTTCCGGAAGAGCGTTCCGCTTCGGTCAACGATAGGACACCGGACGACGGGATGCCAGCCACGAAAGGAACCGCTCATGCACTACCGCACCCTCGGCCGCACCGGCATCCGGGTCAGCCCGTTCGCGCTCGGCGCGATGATGCTCGGCACCGACGGCCGTATCGGCAACGGCGACGAAAAGGACTCGATCCGGATCGTCCACCGAGCCCTCGACGCCGGCATCAACATCATCGACACCGCCGATCGGTACTCGCAGGGCGGGTCCGAGGAGCTCCTCGGCAAAGCGCTCGTCGGGCGCCGTGACGACGTCGTGCTCGCCACGAAGTTCAACGGGCCGATGGGAGACGACCCCAACCGCCGGGGCAACTCCCGCCGCTGGATCATGCGCGCCGTCGAGGACTCGCTCCGTCGGCTCCGCACCGACCACATCGATCTCTACCAGGCGCACCGTCCCGACGACGGCGTCGACCTCGAGGAGACGCTCTCCGCCCTGACCGACCTCGTCCGCAGCGGCAAGGTCCGCGCGATCGGCAGCTCCGACTTCCCGGCCTCGATGCAGGTCGAGGCGCAGTGGACGTCCGAGCGCCGCGGGCTCGAGCGCTTCCGGACGGAGCAGCCGACGTACTCGATCCTCAACCGCGGCATCGAACGCGAGGTCCTCCCGGTCGCGCAGCGGTACGGCCTGGGAACGCTGGTCTGGAGCCCGCTCGCCGGCGGCATGCTGACCGGGCGGTTCCGGAAGGGACAGCAGACCGATCTCGCGCGGGCGACCATGTTCCGACACAACCAGGACGAGCGTCGGATCGACGCGGTGGAGCAGATCGTCGCCCTGTCCGAGGAGAGCGGCATCCGGATGACGCACCTCGCGATGGCCTTCGCGATCGCGCATCCCGGCGTGACCAGCGCGCTGATAGGGCCGCGGTCGATGGAGCAGCTCGACGACCTGCTGGAGGGCGTCGACGTGGCGCTGAGCGACGAGCTGCTCGACCGCATCGACGAGATCGTCCCGCCGGGCTCCGATGTCGGTCGTCTCGACCAGCAGTACAACCCGCCGGCGGTGCTCGAGCCGGTGCTCCGCCGGCGTCCGGCCGCCGACCGCTCCGCCGCCTAGTCGGCGGGGTGGTTCCGGCCCCGCGCGTCAGTCGATGCGGAGCTCGAAGCCCTCGTCGGTCGGGACCACGGCGACGTGCGTGAGGTCGTCGACGTGCGCGGTCGGGGCGTGGGCTCCCGCGTGCGGACCGATGCCGATCACGCGCATGCCCGCCGCGTGGGCGGCCTGGATGCCGGCGCCGGAGTCCTCGAACACGACGCAGTCCGCAGGGTCGATGCCGAGGGTGCGGGCGGCGAGGAGGAAGCCCTCCGGATCGGGCTTCGAGGCCGAGACGTTCTCCGCGGTGACCGCGAGTTCGGGGACCGTGAGCCCGGCCTGGCCCATCCGCGCGGTCATGAGGGCGACGTTGGCGGAGGTGACCACCGCGTGCGGGAACGGCTGCAGCGCGGCGAGCAGCTCTTCGGCGCCCGGGATGCCGATCACACCGTCCACGTCGGAGGCCTCGGTGGCGAGCATGACCTCGTTCTCGCGGAGGTTGATCGCGTGGTCGCGCTCGGGGAGCAGGATCGCCATGCTCTGGTGCCCCTGGCGCCCGTGGACGGTGCGGAGCACGGTCTCCGGGTCGATCCCGTGCGGCTCCGCCCAGGCGAGCCAGAGGCGCTCCACGACGGCGGTCGAGTCGACGAGGGTCCCGTCCATGTCGAGGAGGGCGGCGCGGGCGTGGAGGATCTCGGTCACTCCCTCAGGCTAACCCCCACGCCGTCGACCCACCCCCTTTCGCACGCCCCGGCCCCCTGCGCACGCGCGCAAGGGGCCGGGAGGAACGCAACGGGGTGGATCGACGGGGAGTCAGCCCCCGAGGTAGGCGCGGTGGAGGAGGGCGGGGTCGTCTTGGAGGGCCTGCGGCGCGCCCTGGAACGACACACGGCCGCCGGCGACGACCACCGCCTCCTGCGCGAGACCGAGCGCGAGCTGCGTGAACTGCTCCACCAGCAGCACCGCCACCCCGGACTCCGCGATCGACGACACGATCGGCATCAGGCGCAGGAACACCACCGGCGCGAGGCCCAGGGACATCTCGTCGATGAGCAGCACCCGGGGCTTCGCCGCGAACGCCCGTGCCAGCACCACCATCTGCTGCTCCCCACCCGACAGCAGTGCCGTGGGGGAGTCGATGCGCTTCTCCAGCTCCGGGAACTGCGCGAGCACGGCCTCGATCTCCCCGGCGGTGCGCGCCGTGAGGGAGAGGTTCTCGCGCACGGTGAGCGACGGGAACACGGCCCGCCCCTGCTCGATGTGCACGATGCCGCGCCGGGCCCGCGCCACGCGGGAGAGCCGGTCGATCGGCTCCCCGTCCAGCAGGATCGACCCCGCCGAGTGCGGCGTCACGCCGGACACGGCCTCGATCAGGCTCGTCTTGCCCGCCCCGTTGGGGCCGACCAGGGCCAGGACCTCGCCCCCGGCGACCCGCAGTGAGACGTCCGAGATGACCGGCCCGGCACCGCGGCTCACCGTGACGCCGTCGAGCACCAGTGCGCTCATTTCAGCAGCTCCGTCTCTCCCATGTACGCCTTGACGACGTCGGGGTTCGCGAGGACCTCCGCCTGCGGGCCGCTCGCCAGGACGCGGCCGAAGTCGAGGACCGTGAGGGTCGGGCACACCGAGCGGACGAGGTCCAGGTCGTGCTCGATGATGATGAGGGCCACGCCGTAGCGCCCCGGGAGTTCGCGCAGGCGAGCAGCGAGCGCCAGATGCTCCTCGTGCGAGAGGCCGGCGGCGGGCTCGTCGAGGATGAGCAGGCGCGGGCGGGCGGCGACGTTCGCCGCGACCTCCACGAGCCGCCGGGTGCCGACGTCGACGCTCGAGAGGCGCGCCCGGGCCGGCGGGCACCCGAAGAACGCGAGGACCTCGTCGATGTCCGCCGCGGCGAGCCGCCGTCTGGCCACGAAGCGCACGTAGCCACCCACGGTCAGCGCCGGAGGCACGCGGTCCTGCTGGAAGGTCCGTCGCAGTCCGAGTCGCGCACGCCGGGTGGGGGAGAGCCCGGCGAGGTCGCGGTCGCCGAGGAGCACGCGGCCCTCGTGCTGGGGGAGGAAGCCGCTGATGGCGTCGACGAAGGTCGACTTCCCGGCACCGTTCGGACCGATGAGCCCCATGATCGAGGCGGCGGGCACCGTGAACGAGACGTCGTCGAGGGCCTTGAGCGCCCCGAACTGCACGGTCAGGCCGTCGACCGTGAGCACCGGGGCGCCGTCGAGGACCGCCTCGTCGACGGTGGCCGTCGTGGTCGTGGTGATCGCCGTCGCCTCGGTCCCCGCGTCGGGCGGGAGCGCCGTGAGCTCTGCGGTGGCCGTGCGCCGGTCGGCCCGTCGGTACAGGAGGTTGCGGATGCCCTGGCCGAGGTTCGTGCCGCTCGTGAGCGCCTGCACCCCCAGCACGCCGAACACGACGAAGCCCCAGTCCTGCGGCACGCCCCAGCGCTTGAGCAGCTCCGGCACGAGCACCCAGAGCAGTCCGCCGAAGATGGCCATGTCGATGAGGTGCGCGCCGGACATGATCGCCAGCACGTACAGGGCGAGGGACTGCAGCGGTGTGAAGCTCGAGGCGAAGGGGAGCTGCACCTGACCGGCGAGCAGCCCGCCGGAGATGCCGCCGAGGGCCGCCGACACCGCGAACGCCGTGAGCTTCGCGGTGCGCACGCTCTGCCCGGCCGCGGCCGTGCCCCGCTCGGAGAACGCGACGGCCTTCCAGCTCGCGCCCCACCGGCCGCGCTGCAGGAAGAACACCGCCAGGCCGCAGACGGCGAGCACGACGATGGAGAGGAAGAAGAACTCCCGGTCGCTCCCGAACAGCGCCGGGCGCTCGATCGCGATGCCGTCCGCGGAGCCGGGGAACTGGATCTGCACGAGCGTGACGTCGGCCGCCGCGGCGAAGCCGAGCGTCACCACCGCGAGGTTCACCCCGCGCAGCCGCAGGGCGGGGAGCCCGACGAGGATGCCGACGAGACCGGCCGCGACACCGCCGAGCACGAGCCAGACGAGGAAGCCGCCCGGCGCCTGCATCACGTTCAGCAGCGAGACGATCCACGCCCCGACCGCGGCGAACGTGAGCTGGCAGAGGGCGATCATGCCGGCCGAGCCGGTGACGATGCCGAGGCCGAGGATCGCGATCGCGGCCGTGACGGCGCTGATCGCGAGGAAGACGAAGTAGCCGGGAAGGGCGGCGCTGAGGAGCGCGCCGACGCCGATGCCGACGACGGCGACGGCGAACGGCCAGGTGATCCGGAACCAGGGGCGGTCAGCGAGCGGCATCCCACACCTCCTTGCGTTGCGTCCACAGCAGCAGGACGACGATGAACAGGAACGGCAGGAAGTTGCGCACGAGCGCCACTTCGTCGATCTGCGCGACGAGTCCGCCGAGGACGCCGAGGAGCAGCCCGCCGACGACGGCGAGGTCGAGCCGGCGGAAGCCGCCGAGGAGCGCGGCCGCCGCAGCCGGGACGATGAGCATGGACAGGCTCGTGGCGTCGTTCGACTGCGAGGGCGCGACGATGATGATCGCGATGGCGCTGATGATCCCAGTGACGAACCAGACGGCGATCGACAGCGGCCGGGAGCGGATGCCGAGCAGCTCCGCCGTGGTCGGCCGCTCCGAGAGCGCGCGCAGCTGGGTGCCGACCCGGGTGCGGCGCAGCACGATGCGGACGGCGACGGCGGTGACGACCGCCATCGCCACCGTCGCGACGGTGACCTGGCTGATCACCACGCCGCCGAAGGAGAACGCGGGGCCGGCGATGATCGGGGTGAAGGGCTGCGGCTTGTTGCCGAACAGGATGAACGACAGGGAGATGAGCAGCAGGAGCGGTCCGACCGTCATGGCCGAGCGGGTCGTCGTCGAGGCCTCCGACAGCCAGGTCGCGGCGATGAACCCGATCGCTGCGGCGAGCACGCCCGCGACGAGGACGCCGAGGATCGAGCCCAGCCAGATGGGCAGCCCGATCTCGCGGACGAACCACACGGCGGTGAAGGCCCCGAACATGCCGGTCGCGGCCTGGGCGAAGTTCACCACGCGCACGAGGCGCGACATGAGGGTGAGGCAGACGCCGAGGACGGCGTAGAGGCCGCCGGCGGCGAGACCGGCGATGGCGCCTTGGAGCATGAGGCGTCCTTTCTGGTGAGGGGCCCTTCGACAGGCTCAGGGACCCAGATGTGGGTCGCTGAGCCTGTCGAAGCGCGGGACCCCGGGTGGGTCGCTGAGCCTGTCGAAGCGCGGGACTATTCGCCGATCCGGAGCCAGTCGTCGGCGACCTTCTCCCAGGCGTTCGTGCCCGACTTCAGGATGATCGGCCAGCCCGCGGTGTTCTGCGTGCCGAAGGCGTAGGGCGTGCCCACCATCGGGTTCTCGATCGGGTCCATGCCCTTCAGCGCCTCGGAGACGCTCTCCCGGGTGATGTCACCGTCGATGCTCTTCAGCACCTCGATGAAGTACGTCGCCGCGAGGTAGCCGCCCTGGCTGAACGAGGTGAGTGGGATGTCGTTCTCCTCCATCAGCGCCCGCCAGTCCGCGTTGATGTCGCTGTCGTCCGTGAACGGGTAGAACTCGGCGGGGACGTAGATGCCGGCACCCGCGTCGTCGATCGCGTCGGCGAAGTTCTCGCTGTAGACGCTCGTGAGGTAGAGCCAGGTCACGTCGTCCCAGCCCTGCGCGTTCGCGGCCTTGACCTGTCCGATCGCGTCGGGCTCGACCGGGTTGATCGCGAGGGCCTTGCAGCCCTGATCGCGCGCCTTGACGATGTAGGGCGTGTAGTCGGAGGCGCCGTACGGCACGGTGTCGTCGACGTACTTCGGCTCCTTGCCCGTGATCTCGGTCCAGGTGTCGATCGCCGCCTGGTAGGTCGGACGGGTGGAGCCGGCGATCTCCAGCAGGATGCAGATGTCGTCGAGTCCGAGCACCTCGGAGCCGTACTGCAGCGTGAGGGTCATGTCGTTGAACGGGCCGACGTTGGCCGGCGAGATGTTCTCGCTGTCGAAGCAGCCCGTGTCGACGCCGATGCCGGGCACCGAGAGGATGCCCTCCTGCTCGTAGTACTTCGCGTTGATCTCGCACTCGATGAGGCTCGCGGAGCCCACGAGTGCGACGGCTTCGTCGCTGCCCACGATCTCCCGCGCCGAGGCGGTGGCCGTGGCGGGGTCGCCCTTGTCGTCGAGCATCTTGTACTCGATCTTTCGGCCGTCCAGGCCGCCTTCCTTGTTGAACGCGTCGAAGACGGCGGCGGCCGCCTGCGAGGCCTCCGGGAACGTCGCCGGACCGCTGATCGTGTTCACGGAGCCGACGACGATGGGGGCGCCCTCGCCCCCGGCTCCGTCGCCACCGGCGCAGCCGGCGAGAGCGAGGGCGGCCACGGCGATGACCGCCGCGGTGCCGGATGCTCGTCTGTTCATGTGCTTCCTGCCTCTCCTGTTCGGGTCGTGCTGTCAGCTCGAAGGCTGGGTGTCGGTGCTCGTCGACGGTGCGCGCAGGGCGCGGTTCACGAGCTCCGTGTCGGTGAACTGCTCGAAGGCGACGATCTCGCCGCCCGCCACGCGCCAGACGTGGGCCACCCGGGCGGCGAAGAACCGCCCGGTGCGCTTGTAGGTGCCGGAGTATGTGCCGATGCCGACCACGACATCGCCGCCGTCGACGACCTCGTCGATCGCGACGGTGTAGTCGTCCCACTCCTCCTGGATGCGGCCGAAGACGTTCTCGGCGACCGCGTCCGGGCCGATGTAGGTCCCGGCGTAGGGGAACCCGGCGGCCTCCGTCCACTCGATGTCGGCCGCGAAGGGCGCGAGCATGCCGTCCAGGTCGCCCCGGTCGTTCGCGGCGTAGTGGTCGCGGATGAGGTCTGCGTTGCTCATGTGCTCTCTTCCGTTCCGGGGCCCTGTGCCCGTCGAGGGTGGGTCCCTGCGCCTGTCGAAGGGTGGGTCCCTGCGCCTGTCGAAGGGTGGGTCCCTGAGCCCGTCGAAGGTTGGGTCCCTGAGCCTGTCGAAGGGTCGAAGGGTCGAAGGGTCGAAGGGTCAGACGGGCTGCGCGTCGGGGTAGGCGACGGCGCCCAGGGGGTAGATGTGCCCGCCGGCGCGGGAGTGCTCGGACTCGCCGTCGCCGTTGAGTCCGAGGAAGATCCCCGTCGTCATGAGCTGGTAGCCGAGGTCGTGGAGCCAGACGCTCGCCACCGCGATCCGGAACTCGCGGAAGCAGAACAGGTAGAGACCGTCCGCGAACTTCCACACCGTGGAGAGGTCCATGTCGCCGTGACCGCGCTGGACGCCCTCGAGGCACTGCCACGCGTAGCGCTGGCTGGAGACGTAGACGTGCTCGTACAGGTGGTGGGGGCTGTAGCGGTAGACGTTCCGCTTGCCGATGAGGTCGCGGCTCGGACCGGGGACCTCTCCGGTCGCGGGGCCGGCGTCGGTGGTCGCGGCCCAGAAGTCCTGCCCGACCTGCGGCGTGCCCTCGACGGCCTCCGCCGCGATGCGGGAGCGGATGACGGTGGCGCGGTGGGTCGTGGTGGAGAAGACGACGGTGAGGGCTTCGCGCTCGCGGGTCTCGAAGGGGATGTTCACGAAGACGACGTCGTCGCGCACGCGGACCGCGTCGTACGGGTCGCGTCCCGAGGAGCCCAGTCCCTCCCAGGTCACGGAGTCCTCGTCGAAGCGGAGCGCGAGCGTGGTGTCGTCATCGAGGGTGAGCGAGAGCGCGGTTCCGGCGAGCGTCGTGCTCGGCAGGCGGAAGGTGTCGATGCCCGCGGCGAACTCGTCGTACGTGCGCCATTCGTCCAGAGCGGGGTCGGTGGAGATGTCGGTCATGAGGGTCCTGACGTCGCACACGGCGGGGCCTCGTCGCCCCGGGCACCGCGTCGTCGCGATGCGCTTGCCTCATGCTCCGGCCGGCCCGGGGGAGCCCTCAAGCGCGCGGAGTCCATCCCGCACCGACAGTCAACCGGCGTGCCCTCCCGGGCAAGTCCCGCCCCCGCGGATGCCCCGCCCCCCGAATCCGCCCCTGGCCCCCGTGCGGGGTCAAAAGCGCCCCTGCCGCGCCCAACGGCGGCCCGTTCCTGATCCCGCACCGGTGTGTCCCACCGGCCGCCGCCCCGGTGCGGGACGGAAACCGCCCCTGCCGGACGCGTTTGGGGTGCGTTCCTGATCCCGCACGGGCGTCCCGCCTGCGGCCACCCCGGTGCGGGACGGGAAACGCCCCTCCCGGACGCGGATGGGGCGCGTTTCTGATCCCGCACGCGGGAGTCAGTCGTGTCCTCTGGCGCGCGGGAGCCGTGCCCTCCCGCGTACGGCGTGCCTCTCGTCGGTGCGGGATCGAAAACGCCCCTGCCGGACGCGGGTGGAGTGCGTTCCTGATCCCGCACCGGCGTCGCGCGTGCGGCCGCCCCGGTGCGGGACGGGAAACGCCCCTACCGGACGCGTATGAGGCCCGTTCCTGATCCCGCACCCGAACGCGGTGCCCTCCGGGGCACGGGAGTCGTGTTCTTCCGTGCAGGGCGTGCCGCGCGTCGGTTCGGGGTCGAAACTGCACCTGCCAAGGGCGTGTGGGGTGCGTTCTTGTCCCGCGCGCGCGACGGGGGACGGTGCGGGATCAGGAACCTGCGCGGGGTGGGCGCTGGCGGGGCGGTTTTGATCCCGCGCGCGACGGGGAGGACAGGAACGACGGGGTCAGTGGGTGGCGCGGTACTCGCTGGGGGAGACGCCGAAGGCGGTCTTGAACGCACGGCTGAAGTGCGCGGCGTCGACGAAGCCCCAGCGGGCGGCGATCGCGGCGACGGGGCGGTCGGCGAGCATCGGGTCGAGGAGGTCGCGGCGGCACTGCTCCAGGCGGCGGGTGCGGATCCACGTCGACACGGTCACCCCCTGCTCCTGGAACAGACCGTGCAGGTGGCGGGTGGAGATGAAGTGCGCCGCGGCGATGGAGGCCGGACCGAGGTCGGTGGAGGCGAGGTTGCGGTCGATGTGCGCACGGATCCGCTGCATGAGGGCGCGGTGCGGGTCGGCGGAAGCCTGGTCGAGACCGAGCTCCCGCGTGAACACGGTGGTCACGAGGTCGAGGGCGCTGTGCGCGAGCCGAGCCCCCGTCGTGCCGGCGAGCTCGTCGAGGTTGCCGGCGAGCTGCGTCAGGTACGGCACGACCATGCCGCCCAGCCCCTCCTGCCCGGAGATGCGGACGGCCGTGAGCTGCCCGATCATGTCCGCGGGCAGGCTGATGAGGTGCTTCGGGAACATGACCACCATGGTGCGGAAGTCCTGATCGAAGACGAGGGAGTACGGGCGATCGGTGTCGTAGACGGCGAGGTCGCCCGGCTGCAGCACGGCCTCGCGGTCGTCCTGGATGAGCAGCCCGGTCCCGGCGAGCATCAGGCTCACCTTGAAGTACGAGCGGTCGCCGCGGGCGATGAGCTCGGTGGTGCGCTCGACGACGTGCGAGGTCGCGCGGATGTCGTTGACGTGGACTTCGTCGACGGCGGCGCCGCGGATCACGCCGCGGAACTGGTCGGCGCCCGCGGAGGACACCTGCAGGGGGACGAACGACTCGGAGACGGCGGCGCGGAACTCGCTGATGTTGCGCGCGACGAGGGTCGACACCGATTCGGCGGGGGTGGTGAGGGCACCGTTCATGACTGATCACCTCGGGCTGGTGGGAACGACGACGTTGTATACGATCCGTTCCGCGATGCTACCACCGGCGACGGCCGCGCGGGGTGCCGTCTAGGATGTGGTCCGTGAACGGCGGGATGATGTCGACGGTGGGGCAGCGGATCCGGCACGTGCTCCGTCAGGTGCGTGGACCCGCCACCGCGGACGCGGTGTTCGAGGCAACGGCGCTGATCGTCGGCGCGGCGTTCCTGCTGGTGGGATTCCTCGTGGCCCTGCCGGTGTTCTGGGGGCACCAGCTCTCGATCAGCGGCACCGGATCGATCGGCATGTTCGCGGCGTACGGCGGTGCGATCGCGGCCGCGCTCGCCTTCGCTCTGGGGCGCCTCGCCGTGCGGGCTCCGGAGCCCGACCCGTCGGTCGCGAGGGACGGATTCGCGGTTCCCGGTGACCGGCTCCGCTGGTACGACCTCGCCGCCATCGCGTTCGCGCACGCCGCGATCGCCTACCTCGGCTGGCTCGGCATCGCGCAGCTCCTGGAGCAGAGCTTCGTCGACGCCCCGGTCTTCCCGTTCCCCGGGGCGATCCTCGTCGCGGTGGCCTTCGCACTCACCGGCTACGTCGCCTTCCTCAGCGCCGTCGCACTGACGCCGACCGTGCTGTCGCTGGTGCTGGCGGTGTTCCTCGTCGTAGGGGCGTTCGCGGCGATGCTGGCGTCGAGCGACGTGCACTGGTGGCGCGACAACCTGTCCGCGCTGGGCATGAGCAGCAACAGCGCCTCGGTGGCCTTCAACGTGACCCTCATCATCGCGGGGATCATGGTGACGACCATCTCCCGCTATGCGACCGCGGGGCTGCCCGTCGACGACCCGGTCGACCGTCGCGGCCGGACGATCGTGCGCGGGGGCCTCATCCTCATGGGGATCTTCCTCGCGTGCGTGGGCATCTTCCCGGTGGACGAGTTCTTCGGCCTGCACAACACGGTCGCGACGGGCATGGCGGTGGTGTTCGCGGTGATCGTCGTCGGCCTGCCGTGGTTCGTGCGCAGCATCCCGCGGGTGTTCGTGGGACTCGGCTGGGCCCACGTGCTGGTCATCGTGCTGCTGGGGGCGTTCTTCGCTGTCGGCTACTACAACCTCACGGCGGTCGAGCTCATCGCGGCCGTGCTGATCTTCAGCTGGATCATCGTGTTCCTGCGCACGGCCGGCACGATGGGACCCTCCGCGACGCGCTCGGATGCCCGTGCCACCCCGGAGTCGGCGCTCGACTGACGGGGCGAGGCGTCGTCAGTCGCGGAGGAGGCGCGTCGCCTGACGCGTGCGCTGCAGGGCGTCGACGGTCTCGGCGTACCGGCGCTTGGCGACGCCGATGAACAGGCAGTCCACGAGGGCGAGCTGTGCGATCCGGCTCACCATCGCCCCGGCGCGGAAGGTCGACTCGCGCACCTCGGTGAATAGGGCGTGGTCGGCGACCTGGGCGAGCGGGGAGTCCTTCACGGAGGTGACGGCCACCGTCGTCGCGCCGTTGGCGACGGCGGCTTCGAGGAACCGCACCGTCTCGATGGTCGACCCCGCATGCGAGAACCCGATAGCGACGGTCGTCCCGACGGGGAGCACGGCGGCGGCGATCGCCTCGTGGGGGTCGGAGAGGACGTGGGCGTTGCGGCCGACGCGGAGCAGCTTGTGCGCGAGGTCCTCCGCGACGAACTGGCTGGCGCCGATGCCGTACAGGAGGATGCGGTCGGCGCCGTCGATGGCCGCGACCGCCGCCGTCAGCACGGCGAAGTCGAGCTGTCCGACGGTCTCCTCGATCGCGAGGAGTTCCAGGGCGGCGAGCTTGGAGACGGCCTCCTCCAGCGAGTCCTCGTCGGAGATCTCGGAGCCGTAGGCGCCGCGGGCGGAGAACTGGGCGGCCTCCTTGCCGAGCTCGGTGGCCAGGGCCATGCGCAGCGGGGCGTATCCGGTGAAGCCGATCGCCCGGCAGAATCGGACGACGGACGCGACCGAGGTGCGGCACTCCGTCGCGAGCTCGCTGATCGTCTTGTCGATCACGAGGCTGGGGTTCTCCCGCACGGCGGCCGCGACGCGGGCCAGGGACGGGGGCAGGGTCGCAGCGGCGGCTTCGATCGTCGACTGGATGCTCACGGTATCCTCCGGAACGGCGGAACGGGATGGTAAATTCTTTTCAGCGAGTCTACGTGTTGTGTAGTCGCTTTTCTTTCTTTCCGCCGGATCCGAGGAGTGCCGATGAGCGAGACGACCGCCACCGTCGATCTCGGCAAGTCCCGCTGCCGCCTCGTCGTGCACGGCGCGACGGCCGGGGAGCGCTCCGGGCTCGGAGCCCCGGGCCTCGCCGCGGCGGGCGGAGTGGAAGCGGCGCTCACCGCGATTCTCCCGCTGCTCGACGACGTCGGGCGCATCGACACGCTCGGCGTGGGGGCGGCCGGCGCCTGGTTCGCCCCGGAGGCGGCCGCGGAACTCGCCGCCGCGCTCGCCGCACGGACCGGCGCACGCGTGGCCGTGGCGTCGGACGTGGTCACCGCCCATGCAGGCGCTCTCGACGGCGCGGCCGGCGTGCTGCTTATCGCCGGCACCGGAGCCGTGGCGCTGGGCGTCGACCCCTCCGGAGCGCGTCTGGTCGACGGCTGGGGCCCCGAGCTGGGTGACTTCGGCAGCGGATCCTGGCTCGGCCGGGAGGCGTTGCGCGCCGTGCTCCGTGCCCACGACGGGCTGGCCGCGCCCACCGCTCTCACCGCGGCGCTCGCCGCCCCCGTCGGCCCGCCCTCGGCCATCCAGGCTTGGCTCGCCGCCGACGGAGCCCTCGCCCGCCGCCTCGCGACCCTCGCGCCCCTCGTGCTCGCCGCGGCCGCAGACGACGACGCCGTCGCCATCGGGATCGTGGACGAGGCCGTCCGGCTCCTCGCGGCGACGACCGCTGCGGCCGCAGGCGCGACAGCGGACGTCGTGCTGCACGGCGGCCTCACCGACCACGACGGCTTCCGCGCCGCCCTGACCCGCGCCCTGGAGACGAGCGGCCACCGCGTCGTCCCCGCGCGAGGCGGCGCCATGGACGGGGCCCTGCTGCTGACCCGTCGCCTCGACCTCCCCCATGAAAGGTTCGTGCACCGTGCCGAATGACCCCCGTCTGACCACCCTCCTCGCCGAGCTCGCGGGCCTCGACACCGAGGCCTCCACCACCGAGCGCGGCGACCTCGACCTGCTGAGCACGACCGAGCTCGTCGAGCGCATGAACGCCGAGGACCGGCGCGTGCCCGAGGCCGTGGCCGGTCGCGCGGCGGAGATCGCGGCGGCGGTGGACGGCATCACGGAGCGGTTCCGACGCGGCGGTCGCCTCATCTACATCGGAGCGGGCACGGCCGGACGCATCGGCGTGCTGGACGCGAGCGAGTGCCCGCCCACCTTCGGCACCGACCCGTCGATGGTCGTGGGGCTCATCGCGGGCGGGGAGACGGCCATCCGCTCGGCGGTGGAGAACGCGGAGGACGACGACGAGGCCGCGGCCGTCGCTCTGCGCGACCTCGACCTCACCGACCTGGACACGGTGGTGGGGATCTCGGCATCCGGCCGCACGCCCTACGTCATCGGCGGGCTGCGGTACGCCCGGGGCGTCGGCGCGCTCACGGTGGCGATCGCCTCGAACGCCGGGTCGGCGATCGGCGCGGAGGCCGAGATCGCGATCGAGGTCGTCACGGGGCCGGAGTTCATCTCGGGCTCCACGCGGCTGAAGTCCGGCACCGCGCAGAAGCTCGTCGTGAACATGCTGACGACGCTCTCGATGATCAAGCTCGGCAAGACGTACCGCGGGGTCATGGTCGACCTGCTGGCGACGAACGAGAAGCTGCACGCCCGCTCGATCCGCACGGTGTCGCAGCTCGCGGGCGTCGACGTCGACGCCGCGTCCTCCGCGCTGGAGGCCGCGGACGGCTCCGTCAAGCTCGCGCTGCTCCTGCTCGCGACCGGAGCGTCCGCCGAGACCGCCGCGGCGGCACTGGCGGACGCCGACGGCATCCTTCGCGACGCGATCGCCGCCCTCACCTGAGTCGGTCGTCGCCCTCCCCGCGGTGGGGGGATGCGAAAAGCTCCTGCCCGGAACGATCGGGGCACCTTTTCGCACCCGCGACGGCGCGGCACCGCCGGACGGTCGCTAGTGGCTGCAGGCGCAGGAGTCGCCGCCGCCGCAGCAGGAGGTCGCCGTCGCACCGCCGTGCGCCTGGGAGGACTCCGGCACGTCCATGGCCGGGTTCTGGTCGAGGAAGCCGTAGGGCTTGAACCAGAATCCCGCGTAGTCCACGGGCATGATCGGCCAGTCCTCCGGCCGGGGGAAGTGCGTGAGCCCGAAGGTGTGCCACAGCACCATGTCCTCGCCGTCGATCCGGCGGTCGCCGGCGGTGTACTCCGGGAGGCCGGCGCCGCCCTGGTGCGCGTTGGGATAGCGCCCGGCCGGCCAGATCTGGCCGTGCTCGTACCGGGTCGCCCAGAGGTGCTTCGTGGCGAAGGCCGCGCGCGCCGCGACGGACGACCCGGGGTCGGCCATCAGGAGAGCGGTCGGCTCCGGCACGAGGTGATAGGCGGTCGGGCGGCCGACGTGGTTCGTCCGCGAGGCGCTCTGCACCTCCCACACCCGGGCGACGGAGGAGTCGGCCTCGCGCTGGGCGGCGTGCTCGGTCTCCAGCACCGTCTCCGACCAGGTGAACGCGTTGCCGAACGGGTTGTCCGGCCCCATCGGCACTCGCTGCGCGTCCACCTCGACGAGGCGGTTGTCCTGGCCGTCGATCGCCACGTCGAGGCGCGCGCAGAACAGGTGCTGGTGGACCGGGGCGAAGACGCCCGGGGCGAGTTCGGTGGCGTGCTTCTGGCGGACCCCCGGCTCTCCGGCACCGGCGAACACGATGCCCGTGGCCTTGGCGACGACCTCGATCGAGCCGTCCAGGCCGAAGTTCCAGTAGAAGCCGTAGTCGTAGTTGCCGATGGTGGAGAAGTACGAGACGACGAAGCGCCGTGAGCGCCGCACGTCGGAGCGTCCGGAGAGGTCGGTGTGCTTCCAGAGGATGCCGTAGTCCTCCTCGTGCATGCAGATCACGTTCGGGATGCGCACCGGGTGGCCGTGGTCGTCGGCGACGTAGCCGTCGAGGTACCGGATCACGCCGAGGCAGTCGCAGCCGAGCTCCAGATGGTTGGCGTTCTTGCCGAGGAGGTACTCGCCCGCGTCGAAGTAGCTGATCCAGAAGCGCCCGGGGGCGGTGTCGCCGTAGGGGACGACCATTTCCGGCACGCTCGCCCGGTGCAGCACGGAGCGCCCCTGGAACGACACGTCATGCAGGACGAGACCCTCGCGGGCGTTGAAGCCCACGCGCATCGACCAGCCCTCCCACTCGACGAGCGAGCCGGACACGCCGAAGCTCGGCCCCTCCGGCTGGGTGATCTCGATAGGCTTCAGCGTCGTCCGCGCCGCGCCCTGCACCTCCGGGTAGTAGTTGCCGTGTCCGGCCGGGACCGGCACGTCGCCCTCGTCCTCGACGCGGATCACGCTGTCCGTGGTGAGGTCGATGTGCACGATCAGCCCCTCGACGGGGTGCGCCCACGGGGAATCCTGCTCGTCGTATCGGAGGAAGGTGAGGGACCGGATCACGCGGCGGCCCACCTCGTCGGCCCGGCCCGTGTGGCCCGGGGCCAGGGGGGAGCAGAAGGCGAGGGCCATGTGGTCCGTCAGGCCGCGACGGCGCATGGCCGCCTGCCATTCCGGCGAGGCCTTGGCGATGGCCTCGGCCCGCTCGTACTCCTCGAACAGGTACTGCGGCTGGCCGTAGGGCGGGGCGTCGTTGGGCACCCGGTCCTGGCGCACGACCTCGCCGCGGGTGATCGAGACGATCACCTCGGTCGCGACGCCGGTGGCGGTGTCGAGCAGCGTCACGTCCACCCGGCGGTCGATGGGGGAGCCGGGGCGCCAGGCCGCGAGCTCCTCCTTCGTGGCTTCGTCGGGGAGCAGCATCGGCACGCGGGTGGTCTCGGTGAGAAGACCTGCCGCGTCGAGGATGCGGCGCGCCGCGGCGATTTCGGCGCCGGTGAGCGGATCGAGCGGATGCGGAGCGGCGATGGGCTCGAGGGAGACGGGCTGCGGGGAGTGCGGGGACATCGTTGACCTCACTATTTTCGAGCGAACGCTCAAGAAACGGGTTGGCACGATGATACGACGGCGTGCACGGGTGCACAACCGTGGCGTGTGGGCGATGTCGAGGTCAGCGTCGCCAGGGAGCGAGGATGCTGTCGAGGACCGCGAAGTGCGCCTCCGGCGTCTGCGGCTCCGTGATCTCGACGACCTGCTGGCCGTAGGTGATCGAGCGCAGGAGGGCGAGGAGGTCGCCGGTGGGGGTGTCGGGGCGCAGCTCGCCGTCGGTCGCCGCCTCGTCCAGGGCCTCCCGGATGCTGTCCTGCCACGTCGCGAGAGTCGGCGCTCCGGCATTGGGGGCCGGGGCGAGAGTGGCCAGGCGCCCCCAGAAGCCGACGACCACGTGCGCCTCGGTGCGGGTGCGCTCGTCGACGGGGAGCACCTCGCCCATCAGGGCCCGCAGGCGGGCGAGTCCGCGGAGCCCGGTCGTGGCTGCGGCGATGCGCTCGTCGGTGCGGCGGGTGACCTCGGCCGCCGCGGCGCGCACGACGTCGTCGAAGCCGTCGAAGTAGTGCCACAGGGAGCCGGTTGCGACGCCGAGCTCCTTCGCGACCGCCCGCGAGGACACGCTCTCATGACCGTCCCTGGCGGCGACGACGAGCAGCGCGTCGGCGATCTGGCGGCGACGCTCATCATGGTCGACGATGCGGGGCACGTGCTCATTGTGTCGCATTGCGACCGGGTCTCGCTTTTTTGAGCGACCGATCAATATACTTCGGCTGTGGATTTCCTGCTCCCGGCAGCATCGTGGCTGATGGCGGCGGCGGCGCTCGTGTCGGCCGGCGCCTGCCTCGCTGCGCGCCGTGCCGTGCCGTGGCAGGGACGCCAGGCGGCAGTGGTGATGGCGTCGGGGATGCTGCTGATGGCCGCGGGGGTCCTCGACGCGCTGGGCGACATCATCTGGGGTGCGTTGCTGCTGCTCTCGGCCATGCTCGGGACGATGGGGGTGCGCGGAATGCCGTCCGCGCCCGCGTGCTGCCACCGGGCGCTGGGCTCGCTCGTGATGGCGGCGTGCATGTTCGAATCCGCCTCGACCCCGGGGTCGGTCGCCGGCGTCGAGGCCGCTCTTGGTCACGGCGGGCATGGTCTCGGCGGTGTGCTCTCGGCGTTCGTGCTGGTGGGTGCTCTCGGGGTCGTCGGGTGGGCGTTCGCGGCCTCGTGGCGCCGTTCCGAGCTGCACCGCGGGGGAGCGGCGCGGTCGCTGACGGTCGAGTCCTGGGCGATGGCCGGCGGTGTCGTCGTGATGTGCGCCGGGATGTGATCGTGGAGCGTGAGGGAGGTCCGCTACCGTGAACGCATGCCCCTCGCCCTGATCACCGGTGCCGCCCGCGCGAACAGCATCGCCGCCGGCATCGTCCCGCGCCTGCGCGCCGCGGGGTGGACGGTCGTCACCAGCGATCTGCGCGACGCCGACCACCCGGCGGACCTGTCGACGCCGGACGGCCCCGCATCCCTCGTGGCGGAGGTGAATGCAGAGCACGGCCCGATCTCGGCGCTGATCCTCAGCCACGCGCACGATGTCGAGTCCGGAATCCTCGACACCACGGCGGAGAGCTTCGACCTGCACGTCGCTGTGAACGCGCGGGCGAGCCTGCTCCTGATCGCAGCGTTCGCACGCCAGGTCGGCGAGGACGGCGGCGCGATCGTGGCGCTCACGAGCGATCACGTCACCGGCAACCTTCCGTACGGCGCTTCCAAGGGCGCGCTCGATCGGCTCGTCATCTCCGCCGCCCGCGAACTCGGTCCGCGCGGCATCTCCGCGAACGTGCTGAACCCCGGCCCGATCGACACCGGCTGGATGGATGACGAGACCCGCACCTCCCTGGGGGAGATGACGCCGCTGGGCAGGCTCGGGCGACCCGCCGACATCGCCGCCGTCGTCGAGTTCCTCGTCTCAGAAGAGGGGCGATGGATCTCGGGTCAGCTCCTGCAGGCGGACGGCGCCTTCTCGGCCCGCTACTGATCGCGGGCCGCGGGCCGGACGAAGGCCCAGGCGGCGAACGCCGCTGCCGCAGCCGCGACCGTCATCGTCACGGCCATCGTGATGGCCGTGGTCCCGCCGAGACCGGCGGCCACGGGGGCGAGCACGGGGCCGAACAGGAATGTCGCCATCCCGAGAAGGGCCGAAGCGGTGCCGGCACGGACTCCGTGATGGGCGAGCGCCAGCGTCTGACCATTGGGCCCGCCGATGCCGGAGCACAGCATGAACGCGACCAACGCGATGACGACACCCCTCATGCCGACGCCCAGAAGCGCCAGCACGAGGAAAGCCGTCGTCACCAGGAGCGTCGCGGTGATCCCGCCCAGGTAGACGCGCAGGGGCCCCCAACGCCGCACCACGAGTCGGCTCAACTGGCTGCCCGCGATACTCGCCAGGGCGCCGGCCGCGAAGGCGACGCTGAACTCCTGCGGGCTGAGACCGAACTCGTCCTGCAGCACGAACGACGACATCGACAGGTAGGTGAAGAACGCGACACCGCCTCCGGCCGCGGCGCACAGCACGGCGACGAAGAGCCGGTCGCGGACGACCGCTCCGGCGTGCGCGCTCCAGACCCGGAGGCCCCCGCGGTGACGGGCGCATGGCGACAGGGTCTCCGGCAGGGCGAACACCACCACGAGCAGCAACAGCACGCCGACCGCGGACAGCACCCCGAAGATCCCGCGCCAGTCCATGATGCGGGCGAGCTGACCGCCCACCACCGGCGCGATGATCGGGGCGGTGCCCGAGACGAGGAACAGCAGCGAGAGCATGCGGGAGAGCTCGACCCCCTCGAACTGGTCGCGGGCGATCGCCAGGCAGATCACGATGCCCGCCGATCCCGCCAGCCCCTGCAGGAAGCGCGCGACGAGCAGCAGCTCGATGTTCGGAGCGACGGCGCACACCGCGGAGAGCACCGCGAACGCCGCGACGCCGACCAGCAGTGGCAGGCGTCTGCCCAGCCGGTCGCTGAGAGGACCGGCGACGAGCTGTCCCAGGCCGAGGCCGATCATGCACGCCGACATCGTCGCCTGCGCCAGGGCCTCGGTCGTGCCGAGCGAGGCCGCGAGCTGGGGGAGCTGCGGCAGGTAGAGGTCCATCGACAGCGGACCGAAGGCTTCCAGCATGCCCAGCACCAGCATCGCCCGCAGAGTGCCCAT
Organism: Microbacterium sp. LEMMJ01; assembly: GCF_002114135.1. NCBI lineage: Bacteria > Bacillati > Actinomycetota > Actinomycetes > Micrococcales > Microbacteriaceae > Microbacterium > Microbacterium sp. LEMMJ01. The sequence continues at coordinate 173,072 of NZ_NCTV01000033.1, read as the reverse complement.
GCGGGGCCGCGGGGCGTCAGCGGCGAACGGAAGACTCATCCCTCGAGGCGCAGCACGCGGCGCAGCCAGCTCTCCCGCGCGGCCACTGCGGCCCGGGAGACCTCGGCATCGGGGGAGAACCCGGAGAAGCCGTGGTAGCCGCCCGCCCAGACGTGCAGTTCGGCCTGCCCGCCCGTGGCCCAGATCCGCGACGCGTAGTCGACGGCCTCGTCGCGGAAGGTCTCCGCGGCGCCCACCTCGATGAACGCCGGGGCGAGTCCCGATAGATCCGTGGCCCGGGCCGGTGCCGTGTACGGCGACACGCGGTCGGTGAACCGGTCGGCTCCGGCGATCGCGTCCCACGCGGTGTCGTTGTTGTTCCGGTCCCAGGCGCCGAAGCCGTCGTACTGGCGGCTCGACGGGGTCTCGTTGCGGTCGTCGAGCATCGGGCAGCCGAGGAGTTGCCCGGCCAGCCGGGGCCCGCCGCGGTCACGGGAGAGCAGCGCGACCGCTGCCGAGAGCCCGCCCCCGGCGCTCTGCCCGGAGGCGATGATGCGGGACGTGTCGATGCCGAGCTCGTCGGCGTGGGCGACCATCCACTCCAGCGCCGCGTAGCAGTCCTCCGCCTGTGCCGGTCCGGGGTGCTCGGGGGCGAGGCGGTACTCGACCGCGACGCCGACGACGCCGTGCCGCTCGGCGAGGTCGATGAGCTCGGCGGTGCCGAAGAAGCGTGTGCCGAGCACCATGCCGCCGCCGTGGATCGACAGCACCGCCGGTGCCGGGTCCGTGGGCGCCGGCGCCGGGCGCACGACGGTGATCTCGAGGTCCGGAGACCCGACGGGGCCGGGGATGACCCGGTCCTCCCAGGTCACGGCGCGACCCTCCGCCTGCACGACCATCGGCGCGATGATCGTGGCGAAGTGGTCGCGGTTGGCGTGGATCGTGTCGGCGCGCAGCGGGATGACCTCCACGAGGTCGACGAAGGCGTCGAGCCCGGCGACGAGCTCCGGGTCGTAGGGCACCGGCTCCGGCGTGCTCATGCGGCGGCCCGCCAGATCCGTCGCAGCCAGGAGGCACGGGCGGCGAGGGCGGCGCGGGTGATCTCGGCCTTCGGCATGTACATGTCGAAGCCGTGGGCGCCGCCGCCCCAGACGTGCAGTTCGGCCTGTCCGCCGGTCTCCCAGATCCGGAGGGCGTACGCGGTGTCCTCGTCGCGGAACATCTCCGCCTCGCCGACCTCGATGTACGCGGGCGGGAGGCCGGAGACATCCGTCGCGCGGGTCGGCGCGGCGTAGGCCGGGGCCTCGGTGCTGAACGCGAGCTCCTCGCCGAGGACGCATGACCAGGCGAGGAGGTTCATGTCGCGCTGCCAGGTGCCGATGCCGTCATACTGCCGACTGGCGACCGTGGTGTTGGTGTTGTCGATCATGGGGCACAGCAGCAGCTGCCCGGCCATGACAGGGCCCCGCCGATCGCGCGCCAGCAGGGCGACGGCCGCAGTGAGACCGCCGCCCGCGCTGCCTCCGCCCACGACGATGCGCGCGGGGTCGATGCCGAGCTCCGCGGCGTGGGCGTGCGTCCACACGAAGGCCGCGTAGCAGTCCTCCACGCCCGCGGGGTACGGGTCCTCCGGTGCGAGGCGGTACTCGACGTTCACGGCCACGACGCCGTGCTCCGCGACGATGTCGACGACCCGAGCCGTCTCCCACGAGCGGTGGCCGACGATCATGCCGCCGCCGTGGATGTTCACGAAGCCCGGGAGCGTCGAGGTCTCGGACCCCGCGGGGCGGAAGATCGTGACCTCGATGTCCGGTGCTCCGGGCGGGCCGGGGATGACGCGGTCCTCCCACGTGATGTCCCGGCCGGCGATCACGGCGTCGTTGTCCGGGAACATCCGGTCGACGCCGTCGCGCGGCAGGGTCTCGCGGGTGAGCGCGGGCTGCGGGTTCTTCGCGATCTCGTCGAGCACGGCCTGCACGTCGGGATCGAAGGGGACGGGGATGGTCATGGTTCTCCTCGGGTGGGACGGCGTTAGGGGCCTTCGGGGTCGACGACCCCGCGGTCGGCCCAGAAGGCCTCGACGAGACGGCGCAGCTCGGCGGCGCCGATGCGGTCGACGAGGGCGGCCGCATCGAGGTTCGACCGCAGCTGCGTGACGCGGGAGGCCCCGAACAGGGTCGTCGTCAGGGCGGGGTGGGTGAGGGTGAAGGCGATGCCGAGCTGGGCCGGGGTCACGCCGAGGTCCTCCGCGACCGCGGTGAACGCAGGGACGTCGGCGATGATCCGCTCGCGGATGCCGCCGGGGTCGCGCCCGATCTGCCGGCCGCCGTTCACCGTCCCGGCGAGGATCCCGCCCTCCAGGCAGTCCGAGGCCTGCAGCGTGAGGCCCTGCTCCCAGAGGCGCGCGAACGGCTCGCCGTCCGGGATCGACCGGCGCGAGACGCTGTACTTGAGCTGCGCGATCTGCGGACCGGGCACGCCTTCCGCGCCGGCGAGGTCGATCAGGGTCTGGATGCTCCCCGCCGACCAGTTGTTCACGCCCCACGCGCGGATGAGGCCGGCGTCGGTGAGGGCGGCGAGGTCGAGCACGAGATCGCGCAGCTCGAGGTCGTCGCGGCGCAGGTCGCCGAGGATCACGAGGTCGGCGTGCTCCGTGCCCACCCGCATCAGGGCGTTCTCGAGCTGCGGGCGGAAGCCGTCGGCGCCGAAGGCCTCCAGCCAGAGCTTCGACGACAGCAGCCACTCCTCTCGGCGCAGCCCCGCCGCGCGCACCATCGCCGAGAAGATCACGTCGGTGAAGACGGGCGGGGCGCCGGGTGCGGAGTACACGCCCACATCGAAGAGGTTCACGCCACGGTCGGTGGCCTCGCGCAGGAGTGCGACCGCGTCGGCGAAGTCCATGCGGTCGTAGGTGTGCCACGAGCCCAGGGAGAACAGGGAGGCATGCAGGCCGCTGCGGCCGATCTCGCGAAGGGGGAGGGGAGTGGTCATGATGCTCCTCAGAGGCTCGGGTCGATGACGGCCTTGACCTCATCGAGGTGGTGCATGTGGGCGATCTTCGCGGAGGCGTCGGCGAGTCCGACCGGGGCGCTGAACAGGTCGTCCCACGGGAAGCGGTCGGCGAAGGCCGTGAAGAAGTCGATCGCGCGGGCGTAGTCGGAGATGTCGCCGTTGAGCGAGCCGACCACCGTGAGCTCCTTGCCCATGATCGTGCTCAGGGCGAAGCCGTCTCCGGCGGGGCCGGTCGAGCCGACGATCGCGACGGTGCCGCGCTGGGCGGCCATGCCGACGGCATCCGGCCCGACGCTCGGGGCGCCCGCGAAGTCGAACACGTGGTCCGCCCCCTGGCCTCCGGTCAGCGCCAGGACCTGGTCGACGACGGGCCCGTCGCGGAAGTCCACGACGGCGTCGGCGCCGAAGCGGGCGGCGAGCTCCAGACGGGCCGCGGGAGCGCCGACGGTGATGACCTGCCCGGCACCCGCGATCTTCGCGACTGCCGTGGCGAAGATGCCGAGGGCGCCGGAGCCCTGCACCACCACGCGGGAGCCGGGGCGGATGCGACCGGCCCGCTCGAACGCGCGGAGGACGGTCTTCGCGGCGCAGCCGGCCATGGAGGCCCAGGTGTCCTTCACCGCCGCCGGGAGCAGGAGCTTGGCGGCACCCGGGGTCACGTACGCGTACTCGGAGAGCCCGGCCGTCGCGAACGGCGGCACGTCGGCGCGCTGGAGGAAGCCGTAGCCGCGGCGGGAGCAGGCGACCGGTTCCCGCAGCACGACGCACCCGTGGCACTCGCCGCAGGTGGACTCCGACCAGCCGATCCGGTCGCCAGGGGAGAGCGGGCGGCCGAGCGCGTCGCGGGTGTCGGGTCCGGTGGCCACGATCTCACCGACCATCTCGTGGCCGAGGACCATGGGCAGCATGCCGGGGAACGACATCTTCCCCTCCCAGATCTCGATGTCCGTGCCGCACAGCGTGGTGCAGGCGATGCGGACGAGGGCGGCGCCGGGTTCGATCTCGGCGGGCAGCGGGAGGTCCTGCAGCGTGAGCGGCTCGCCGTGCGCGGTGAGCACCGCGGCGCGGGTGGTGGTGGGGAGGGTCATGGTTCTCCAGTCGCGGGGCGGGTGGCGGGATCGAAGACGGTCCTCCGCGGTGCTCGGAAGGGGCGGAATCGATCCCGCACGGAGGGGGCGGGATCAGACGAGGAGCTGGCCGCCGTCGACGGGGACCGAGACCCCGGTGATGTGGCTGGCGGCCTCGCTCGCGAGGAACAGCACGAGCGGGGTGACCTGGTCGACCTCGGCGATGGTGCCGAGCGGGATGCGCGACTCCCACGCGGCGCGGGCATCGGGGTCCGAGGCGAATCCGGCGGTCAGGGGCGTGAGCACGGGGCCGGGGGCGACGGCGTTGACCCGCACCCCGGAGCCGGCGAGCTCGATGGCCGCCGTCCGGGTGAGTGCGTCGACCGCGGCCTTCGTGGCCTCGTAGTGCCCGAGGCCGGGAGTGGGCTGCCGGGCGCCGATCGAGGAGATGTTGACGATGGCCCCGTGACCGGCCGCGGCGAGCAGCCCGCCGAAGACCCGCAGCATGAGGAACGTGCCGCGGACGTTGACGCGCAGGGCCGCATCGACCGCGTCGACCGCGACCTCCTGGAGCGTTCCGCCGCCGGCGACGACGCCGGCGTTGTTGACGAGGACGTCGAGTCCGCCGGCCTCGCGGATCCGTTCGGCCGCCGCCTGCACCGATGCTTCGTCGCCGATGTCGAGGGGGAGGGCGGTGGCGCCGATCTCGGCGGCGACGGCTGCCGCGGCGCCCTCGTCCACGTCGCCGATGAACACCTCATCCCCGGCGGCGCGGAAGGCGGTGGCGATGCCGCGGCCGAGCCCGGAGGCTCCTCCGGTGACGAGGATACGGCGCGGGGAAGCGGTCATGTTCGTCCTCACTGACGGGTGTTCTGACGGGATGAGTCCGTTATATTCTACAAACATAGAAAAACACAACCCCGTGCCCCGAGACGGCGAAGGAGCCCTCATGCCCGATGCGACATACCCCCGCAAGCCGCTGTCTCCGGGAGGCGCGACGGTGCCGCCGCTCGCCCTCGGATCGTGGAACACCTGGGATCGCATGGAGTTCGACGACGCCGTGCAGCTCATCCACCGGGCGGTCGAGCTCGACGCCGGATTCTTCGACATCGCGTACTACAACATGGGGCCGCACGCCGAGAACTCCCGGACCGACATCCTCTTCGGGGAGGCCTTTCGCGCCAGCGGGGTGGACCGTGCCGACGTCGTGCTGTGCGGCAAGCTCTGGCTCTGGGACTGGCCGAACCAGGGCTTCCGTGGGCAGATCGAGGAGTCACTGGAGCGGGCCGGCCTCGACCGCTTCGACACCCTCGTGGTGGGGGACTACCTCGACGCCCCGGACATGCCGCGACTCGTCGCCGACGTGAACGCCCTCCTCGCGGACGGCCTGGTCGACTCGTGGGGGATCAACAACTGGCGGATCACGGACACCAGGGCGGCGCTGGCCGAGGCGGAGGTGCAGGGGGCGACCGGCCCCTCGTTCGCGCAGCTCAAGTACGGCATCGCCCGACGGGCCATGGCGGAGGGTGACGCGTACGGCCCGCTGTTCGCCGACGGAACCCTCGCGCTGCAGGCCTCGGACGTGTTCGAGGGCGGAATCCTCGCGACGGGACGGATGCCTCAGCGCAAGATCGGTGCCGATGTCGGGGGTATCCGCGAGCGGATCCTCGCCGTGTACCCCGAGGTCGCACGGGTCGCGGGGGAGTTCGGGGTGACCCCGGCCGCCCTCGGCATCGCCTTCTGTCTGGCGAACCCCGCGACGGCTACCGTGCTCTTCGGTGCCTCCCGCGTCGCACAGCTCGAGGAGAACCACGCCGCCCTCGCCCTCGCCCGCGACCACGGAGCCGAGGTCCGCGCCGCCCTCGCCGACTGCCGCGTCGACCATGCCGTCCGCCCCGACGGCACCTGGTGACCCCCGTACCTCCCACGGGATCCCCCTCCGGCGTCCCGCGCCGGCGTCCGCCCCGCCTCCGCCGCCGGTGTCCGGGATCACTTCCGCACCTCCCGCGCGCCCCGCAGGCCCTTTCCTGATCCCGCCTTGCTCCGCGCCCGCGCTCCACTCCGCGTGCGGGATCAGTTCGGCACCTCTCGGGCGCCTCGCGGGCACGCTTCTGATCCCGCACGGTGTGACCTACTGCGTCCTCGTGGGAAAACGTGCTTCGAGAAGAGAGAGTGCGCCGGGAGGCGACCCTGGTGCCCCGCCCTGTGCCCCTGAGGACCGCTTCGCCCGCGGGATCAGTTCCGCCCCTCGCGCGCGCTCTGCGGGCACGTTTGTGATCCCGTCTTGCTCCGCCTCCACCCCCACCCCGCTGCGGGATCCATTCCGCGCCTCGTCGGCGGCCCGCTGGCACGTTTGTGATCCCGCACGGCGCGACGCTCCGCGCGCCGATTCGAGAACGTGCCGCGTGGGGAGGATGTGTGGTCGATTCTGATCCCGCTTCTGGTGGCGGCTGTGGGTCCGTCGCCGAGTCTGCTGTTCCTGCACGACCGAACCGCTCTCCGGCACCCCGGATCAGAAACGCTCCTCGCCTCCGTGCTGGATCAGAAGTGCTCCTCGCCTCCGTGCCGGATCAGAAGTGCTCCTCGGACCGCGGTGGGAGGTGCGTTCTTGATCCCGGGAGGGTGGGTGTGGTCTCTCTCGGAAGCGGCAGCGGAGACCATTCCCGCCGTCACTTGCTCCGGTGCGGGGTGAAAAGGGTGCCTTGAAGGCGCCGCGGAGGGGTGCTTCTGATCCGGCCGGAGGGGTGCGCGCAGTGGCGGGATCAAGAACGGGCCCCTCGGGGAGGGGGCGGGGGCGGTATTGATCCCGGCACCGGCATCGGCACCGCCACCGGCACCGGCACCGGCACCGGCACCGGCACCGGCACCGGCACAGGCACCCGCACCGGCACCCGCGGGGGACGGGGGTGTGCGCGGGGGAGCAAGGTGCGTGCGCGCTGAGGCATCGGTCCGTGCGGCCGGGGGCGGAAACACGCTTGCGCTCTTTTTCCACGCATGTAGACTAACCAGCACGACACATCGAAGTGGCGTCGGTCCCGGTCTCCGGTCAGCGGCTCTTCGAACCTTCTTCACCACCCCCTGCACCCGAGAGAAGGAACCATGAAACGAATGCCCCTCGCGGTCGCCGCCGCCGTCGCCGCGACCCTCGCGCTCGCCGGCTGCAGCGGCGGCGGAACGCCCTCGCCGTCCGACGGCGGTGGCGCCGACGGCCCCGACGCCCTCAACATCGGCAACTTCCTCGATGTCACGTCGTGGGATCCGTCCCTCGCCGACATCGGCTTCGACGGCCCCTACCTGTCCGCGGTGTACGACGCCCTGATCGCCCTCGACGCCGACGGCACCCCGATCCCGTCGCTCGCGACGAAGTGGACCGTGGCCGACGACGACCTCAGCATCGACCTCGACATCCGCACCGACGCTGTGTTCAGCGACGGCACCCCGGTCGACGCCGACGCCGTCGTCGCGAGCCTCGAGTACCTCAAGGCCGGCGCCCGGTCCGGCGAGGCCTACGTCAACGCGAAGGGCTTCGAGAAGGTCGACGACGACACCGTCCGCATCGCCCTCACGCAGCGCGACGACACGATCCTCTACCTGATGGGCCTCGGCCGCAGCTACGTCATGCCCCCGGCCTCCATCGAGGCGGGCACGCTGGGCAGTGACCCGGTCGGCTCCGGCCCCTATGTGCTCGACAGCGACACCAGCGTCGCGGGCGCCGAGTACCACTTCACCAAGACCGAGGACCACTGGGACGCGAAGACGTACCCGTTCGCCGAGCTCGCGATCTACCCGATCACCGATGCGACCGCCCGTCACAACGCGATGCTCAGCGGCCAGATCAACGTGCAGTACGGCGACGTGGCCAACCTCGACCAGGCCGAGCAGCAGGGCTGGAACACCGCCCAGCGGGTCTCCGGGTGGGCGGGCCTCGTCATCACCGACCACACCGGCGCGAAGAGCGAGCCCCTCGGCAAGCTCGAGGTGCGCCAGGCGCTGAACTACGCGTTCGACGGTGCGGCCGTCCTCGCGGCGGTCGGCAGCGGTGCGGGCGTGGCCACCAACCAGGTGTTCCCGGACGGCGGCGACATCAACGATCCCGAGCTCAACGACGCCTACGCGTTCAACATGGACAAGGCGAAGGAGCTTCTGGCCGACGCCGGCTACCCGGACGGCTTCGACATCTCGATGCCGATGTCCCCGATCTTCGAGATGTGGAAGCCGTCGGCCGAGCAGGCCCTCAACGAGCTCGGCATCACCGTCACCTGGGACAACATGCAGATGCCGGACTACCAGCTCAACGCACCGAACTACCCGATGTTCATCTCCTTCCTCGCGATGGACGGCAACGACGTGGCCACCGTCTCCCGGCAGCTGACGAGCGTGCAGTGGTTCAACCCGGAGCCCGACTACGCGAAGAACGAGGTCATCGCCCCGCTCGTCGAGAAGGTGCAGACGGAGCGCGGCGACGCGCAGACCGCCGCCATCAAGGAGCTCAACGAGGCCCTCGTCGACCAGGCCTGGTGGTCGGTCTGGTACCAGGCGAACAACATCTACTACACGGCGCCCGGCATCCAGCTGCAGCCCGTCGTGGGGATGATGTTCCCGACGCTGCGGTACATCACGCAGGGCTGAACGCCCGCCGGGGCGGTCGCCACGCGGCCGCCCCGGCACCCCTTCCCCTCCTCCTCACCCTCGAGAGGCCCCCATGCTCCTCTTCACGGCGAAGCGGGTGCTGTCCGGCATCCTCCTGCTCGTCGCGGTCTCGATCGGCACGTTCTTCCTCGCCCACCTCGCGATCAGCGATCCGACCGCCTCGCTCCTCGGGACCACGGCGAGTCCTGCGCAGCAGGAGGCGCTGGCAGCGAAGATCGGTCTCGACCGCCCCCTGATCGTGCAGTTCTGGGACTGGTTCTCCCACGCCGTGCTGCTCGACTTCGGCGTCTCGTGGCGCAACTTCCAGCCGGTCGGCGCGCAGCTCGCGGTCAAAGTCCCCGTCACGCTCTCCGTCGTGACCCTCGCGACCCTCATCACCGCAGTCATCGGCGTCGCCTTCGGCATGATCACCGGACTCCGCCCCGGCACCTGGTTCGACCGGATCATCAAGGGGATCTCCGTCGTCCTCTTCGCGCTCCCCGGGTTCTGGGTGAGCCTGGTCCTGGTGATGTGGCTGGCCGTGCAGCTCCAGTGGTTCCCCGCCGTCGGCTACGTCCCGCCGACCCAGTCCGTCGAAGGGTGGCTGCGCTCGATCACGCTCCCGGCGATCTCCCTCGCCCTGGGCGGCATCGTCGCCGTGTCCGAGCAGCTGCGGAACGCCGTGATCGCCCAGAGCCGCCAGGACTGGGTGCGCACCCTGCGCAGCCGCGGCCTGTCCGCCGCGCGGGTGAACCTGCACATCCTCCGCAACGCCTCGCCCGCCGCGCTCACGGTGATCGCCCTGATGTTCGTGGGCCTGCTCTCCGGCGCCATCGTGGTGGAGCAGATCTTCAGCCTCCCCGGTCTGGGGCAGCTCACGAACCAGTCGTCGCAGAACGGCGACATCCCCATGCTGCTCGGGATCACGGTGGTCTCCATCGTCTTCGTCGTCCTCATCAACCTCCTGCTCGACCTCGTGCTCGGCTGGATCAACCCGAAGGTGCGCGTCGCATGACCACGACAGACATCCGCGTCGCCTTCGACCGGGCCGCCCAGAAGCGCCGGTCGAGCCTGTTCCGACGCTTCCTCCGTCACCCCGGCGGCTCCATCCCGCTCGCCATCTTCGTACTCATCGTGCTCGTCGGGGTGTTCGCGCCACTGCTGGCGCCGATGGACCCGAACCTCGTCGACCTCGCAGCCGCGAAGGCCCCGCCCTCCCCGGAGCACCTCCTCGGCGGCGACTCCACCGGCCGCGACATCCTCAGCCGCCTCATCTACGGGACGAGGACGACGCTGTGGGGTGCGCTCATCACGATCGTCACGGCGCTCGTCATCGGGGTTCCGTCGGGTGTCGCGGCCGGGTACTTCGGCGGCGTCTTCGACCGGGTCGCGACCTGGATCAGCGACGCCCTCCAATCGATCCCCGGGATGATCATCCTCCTCGTGGTCGCCGCCGGCAGCCGCAACAACTTCGAGCTGCTGATGGTCACCGTCGGCGTCTTCATGGTCCCGGGGTACTTCCGCATCGCGCGGTCGCAGACGCTCGCCGTCCGCGGCGAGGCGTACATCGACGCCGCCCGGGTGTCGGGCCTGTCGGACGCGCGCATCATCTTCCGCCACGTCATCACGGCCGTCTACCCGCCCGTCATCATCCAGACCGCGCTCACGGCGGGTATCGCCATGGGCATGCAGGCGGGGCTTCAGTTCCTCGGCATCGGCGACTCGAACGTGCCGAGCTGGGGCGCGATGATGCTCGAGGGCTTCCGGCTCATGCTCACCTACCCGCTCATGCTGCTGTGGCCCTCCGCCGCGCTCGGTCTCACGATCGCCGTCCTCGCGATCATGGGCTCCACGCTCGCCGAGCTCGTGCAGGTGCGCACGCCGCGCGCGGCCCGCCGGCGGCGGCGCGGAGTGCTCGAGACCGCGGACGAGGTCGCCGCGGCTCCCGCCACGGGCAGTGTCCGCCACGAGGCTCCGGCATCGGCCCTCCGCGTCGAGAACCTGCACGTCGTCCACGCGACGCCGACGGGGGAGACCGAGGTCGTGCACGGCGTGACGCTCGACGTCGCGCCAGGGGAGGTCGTCGGGATCGTCGGCGAGTCCGGGTCGGGCAAGTCGCAGACCGTGTTCTCGGTGCTCGACCTGCTCCCCGCGACCGGCCGGGCGACCGCCGACGCGATCTGGGTCGGTGGAGCGGAGGTCACCCACGCGACGCCGAAGGAGCGCCAGGCCCTGCTCGGACGCACGATCGGCTACGTGCCGCAGGAGCCGATGAGCAATCTCGACCCCTCGTACACGATCGGACATCAGCTCATCGAGCCGCTGCGCCGCACGCACGGGCTCGCGAAGGCCGCCGCCCGGCAGCGCGCGCGGGAGGTGCTCCTCCGGGTCGGGCTGTCCGACCCCGACCGCGTGATGCGCAGCTACCCGCATCACGTGTCCGGCGGCATGGCCCAGCGCGTGCTCATCGCCGGCGCGATCGCCGGTCGGCCGTCGCTTCTCGTGGCGGACGAGCCCACCACCGCCCTCGACGTCACCGTGCAGGCCGAGGTCCTCGAACTGCTGCGGGAGCTGCAGGCTGAGTACGGCATGGCGCTGCTCATCGTGACGCACAACTTCGGCGTCGTCGCCGACATCTGCGACCGTGTGATCGTCATGCGCGGCGGCGACATCGTGGAGACGGGGCCTGTGGACGACCTCTTCGCCGCGCCCACCCAGGAGTACACGCGCGAGCTCATCGCCGCGTCGCTCGACGAAGCCGACGGTCGCGCCGCGCTCGACGGCCGGCGGACGGAGGTCCCCGCATGAACACCGCTCCGGTAAACCCCTTGCTGCAGGTGGACGACCTCGTGGTCGAGTACGGCCGGGGTCGGCATGCCTTCCGCGCGCTGCACGGCGTCTCCCTCGACATCGCCCCCGGTGAGTGCCTGGGCCTGGTCGGCGAGTCCGGATCCGGGAAGTCGACGCTCGGCAAGGCCATCCTCGGCCTCGCCCCGGTGACGGCGGGCCGCATCCGCTTCGACGGCCGGGACATCGGCCGGCTCGGCGGCCGGGCCCGACGGGCGCTCGCCGACGACGTGCAGGTCGTGTTCCAGGACCCGTACGGCTCCCTCAACCCGGCACTGACCATCGGCGATATCCTCGCCGAGCCGCTGCTGACGACGGGGATCGGGGCGAAGGCCGCCGAGAAGCGCGTGCGCGACATGCTCGACCGCGTGCGGCTGCCCTCCGCGAGCATGGATCGGTACCCGAGCGAGTTCTCCGGCGGGCAGCGGCAGCGCATCGCGATCGCCCGCGCCCTCGTCCGCGGTCCGCGGCTGATCGTGTGCGACGAGCCGGTCAGTGCGCTCGATCTCACCACGCAGGCCACCATCCTCGACCTCTTCATCGAACTGCAGCGCGACACCGGCGTGGCCTACCTGTTCGTCTCGCACGACCTCGGCGTCGTCCGGCGGGTCTGTCACCGGGTCGCCGTGATGTACCGGGGCGAGATCGTCGAGATCGGAGACGGGGAGCAGGTCACGCGCGCGCCGCGTCACCCGTACGCCGAGCGCCTGCGGCTGGCCTCGCCCGTCGCGGACCCGGTGGCTCAGCGGGAACGCCGGGCGCAATGGCTCGCTCTGCGGGAGGTGCCCGATGCGGCGGTACGGTAGCTCCAGGCCGGAACACGCCACACCCCGGACTCGGCCGGAAGGACGCCATGCCGAAGATCATCGACCACGACCAGCGGCGACGGGACATCGTCGAGGTGGCCAAGAGCATCATCCTGAAGGGTGGGTTCGAGGCGGCGACCATGCGCAGCATCGCCGCGGAGGCGGGCTTCGCGAACGGTGCGCTGAAGCACTACTTCCCCGGGAAGGAGAGCATCGTCGCGGCGACGTTCGAGACGATCCTGCAGCAGATGTCCGAGGGCGTGGAGGCCGCGGGGCAGGAGCCGGTGGCGGCGGACGACGCGCTGCGGGGCTTCTTGCAGGCCACCGTGCCGCGCGACCCGGAGCAGATCGCCGCGGGCCGGGTGCTCCTGGCGCTCTGGGAGTACGCGATGGCGAACGAGTCGCTGGCCGAGCTCTACCGCGGACACCTGGGCTCCTGGCGAGCCTCGCTCATCGCGCGCATGGAGGCGGCCCGCGACGAGGGGTCGATCCGCGATCAGGACTACGGCCCGCTGGCGGACGAGTACATCTCCGCGGCGGTCGGGGCGACGGTCATCAACCTCATGTACCCGGACGGCGACCGCATCGCCGACTACGAGAACTACATCGACCGGTTCCTCGCGCGGCTGCGCTGAGGGCGAGGGGCCGGTCCCGAGAGGACGGCCCGTCATGACCCTTCCCCCCGAACGACCCGTGGTGTTCCTGCACGGCCTCGCCTCGCGCGGCACGCAGGACTGGCCGGACAGCGAGTGGACGGCGGTGCTCGGCGACCGGCCGCGCCGGGTCCTCGATCTGCCGGCGCACGGCGACGCCCCCGGGCTCGGCGTCGTGCCGACCTCCGCGGTGCTCGACGCGCTCGCCGACGCGATCGGCCCGGACGAGGTCGACCTCGTCGGCTACTCGCTCGGTGCCCGGCTCGCGTGGGACCTCGCGCGGCACCCGGGTGTCACGGTGCGGCGCCTCGTGCTCGGCGGCCTCAGCGCGGGGGAGCCCTTCGCGCTCGTCGACCTTTCCGCCGCGCGGGCCGCGCTCGCCGGCGGACCGGCTCCCGTCGACCCGCTGACCGGGATGATCGTTCACATGGTGAGCCTGCCCGGCAACCGCCCGGACGATCTGCTCGACCTCATCGAGGGGCTCGCGACCGAGCCGTTCGCGCCCGAAGCCGGAGCGCCGGCGGTGCCGGTGCTGCTCCTGGGCGGCGAGGACGATCCGATGGCCGCGGGCATCGACGAGCTCGCCGCGCGGCTGCCGGACGTCCGGGTGCGGCGCGTCCCCGGCGATCACCTCGTGGCGCTGCACACCGCCGCGTTCCGCGACGCCGTGCGCGGGTTCCTCGCGGACTGACCTCCGCGACCGGCGCCCGGCCTCTTCCTGTCCTTTATTTCCCACGTTCGTAGACATACCGAAAGGCATCCGCCATGACCGACACCCCCACTCCCGACGCCGCCCGCATCCTCGACATCGCCACCGGCTACATGGCCGCGAAGCAGCTCTTCCAGGCCAGCCGCATCGGCCTGTTCGCCGCCGTCGCCGCCGGCGCCGACACGGCCGCGGCGATCGCCGAGCGCTGCGGGGTGAGCGAGCGGATCGCCCGGCTGCTCGCCGACGCCCTCGCCGCGAAGGGTCTCCTCGTCCGGACGGAGGGGCGCTACGCCCTGGCTCCCGACGCGTCCGCCTACCTCACGGGGGACGACGCGGTCATCGACCTCGCTCCGTTCCTCACGTTCCTCGACGAGATCAGCTACCCGCACTGGCTGCAGTTCGCGCACACGGTCGACACGACCGAGCCCGGCGACCTGCAGATGGACGACGCCCGGTGGGGCACGTTCATGGCCGGCGTCATGACGTACAACCGCCTGCACGCGCAGGAGTTCGGCCGGCTCGTCGACCTCGCCGGCGCGACGAAGGCCCTCGACTTCGGTGGCCTGTCCGCCGAGTTCGCCCTCGCCGTCATGGCGCGCAACCCCGAGCTGCACACGACGTTCGTGTACGCCCCGGGATTCGAGGACGGCGTGGCCGAGGCGGTCGCGGCCGCGGGTGTCGCCGACCGGGCTGCCGTCGAGGTGGGGGACACGGCGACCGCGGCCCCCGAGGGCGCCTACGACGCGGTGTTCGCCAACCACGTGATCCACCGCTTCTCCGCGGAGGAGAACGCGCAGATCTTCCGGCGGCTCCGTGCTGCGGCGGTCGACGGGGCGACGCTCACCGTGCTCGACTTCTTCCTCGACGACGATGACGAGCAGCGCGCGCTGGACGCCCTGCACGCGGGGGAGTACCTCGTGATCGACGGCACCGTCGTGTACCCCGAGTTGCAGGTCCGCGGCTGGCTGACGGACGCGGGATGGGCGGTGCGCGACACCGTCGCCCTGCCGGGGAGCCCGCGCGTGCTCCTGGCCACCGCGGTCTGACGACCGCGGTTCGAGACTGGTCCGAGGGGGATCAGAGGCGGGCGGCATGCGTGAACATGCCGCCCGCCGTTTTCGTGGGGCGGGTGGTCAGCCGCGCGCGAACACCGTGCGGCCGTCGACGATCGTGCGCTCGACCTGGAGGGCGGCGAACGGGCGCCCCGGGCTGCACGGATCCTCGTCGAGCACCGTGATGTCGGCGACCTTGCCGGGCTCGAGGGTGCCCTTCCAGCTCGCGGCGCCGTCCTGGGTCGCGGCGTCGGCCGTCATGGTGCGCAGCAGCCGGCGCCGCGTCGCGGCGTCGTCCGCGCGGCCGTCGGCGGCGAGGAGGGCGAGGGACGCATCGAGGCTCGGGCGCCAGTCCGGCGTGGCGATCGGGGCGTCGCTGGTCACGGTGGTCAGCGCCCCGGAGGAGAGCATCTCGGCCAGCGGCCACGCGGCGGCGACGCGGGCCTCACCGAGCTGCACCGCCGCCCAGGAGTGCGTGTGCGCGGCGATGAGGGGCTGCACGGCGAAGCCGACGCCGAGGCGTTCCGCGCGCCGGATCTGCGCGGGGGTCGCGAGGTCGCCGTGCACGATGTGGTGGGGCGCCGGCGGCGGGGGAGTCTGGCCGTGCCGTTCCAGTGCGGTGAGGAACTCCTCGATCGAGCGGTCGCCGGTGGCGTGCACCGCGATCTGGAGGCCGCGACTCGCAGCCAGCGCGATCATCTGCTGGAAGGCGCTGAGCGGATCGGCGTCGCCGCGCGTGAGCAGGTGCCCGGTCGTCCCGTCGGGGTAGGGGTCCGACGTCCACGCGGTGGCCATCGGCGGGATGCCGTCGGCGAAGATCTTCACGCCGGGGATCGCGAGCCAGCGGGAATCGGTCGACGGGGGCGGCACCGGGAGTCCGGCGGCGAAGTCGTCCAGGGAGCTCTCGCCGTCGATCGTCCCGAACAGGCGGAGCAGTGTCACGCGCGAGGTCTGCGCGGCCTCTTGGTGCAGCTCCACGTACGCGTCGAGCATGTCGGTGCCGAAGCAGCCGGTCTCACCGAGGTCCTCTCCGGGGCCGATGCCCGGCTCCGTGTAGCTCGTGACGCCGAGCTCCGCGAGCAGTGCCCAGGCCCGGCGCAGGGCCGCACGTCGCTCATCGGCCGTGGCCACGAGGCGGCCGGTGGGCTGCTCCTCGGGCGGGGTGTCGGAGAAGAACAGGTGCGGCCAGCGCGCGCCCAGCCAGGCGGCGTGGAGGTGGGCGTCGTTGAGGCCGGGGATCGCGGTGCGACCGTCGAGCTGCACCACTTCGCGGGCCGGGAGGGCTTCGGCAGCGGCGTCGGTGGCGACGATCACCCCGTCCCGGACGGCGATCGCGGTGGCGACGGAATCGGTGGCGTCGACGGTGTGGATGCGGCCGCCGCGGACGAGGAGGTCGGCGTCGTCGCCGAGGAGTGCGCTGCTCATTATTCCACCAGTGTAGACGTAAAACTCTCGCGTACGGGAGGTCCCGCGCCGGCCGATTCGGCGCGCGGTTCCGCGGCTTGTACCCTGGACTCATCCCCCGAACACCCCGGCAACCTCGCGCGCGCCGGCGACCTCGGCGCGCGCTCACACATGCAAGGACGCAGATGAACGATTCCGCGGCACACCGCGACGAATGGACGGCGAGCGAAGAGCTGGCGGAGCGGATGATCCCGCTCATCGGGGCTCTCAAGCGCGAGCGCGACGTGGTCACCTCGTTGCACGGCCACCGCCTGCTCGGCCTCTCGGCGACCGGCCTCGTCGAGGTGCACGAGCGCGTGGCCCAGCTCGGGCACGAGCGCCTCGAGGTCGAGGACAGCCTGGCCGTGCTCGAGGGCATCCACGCCCTGGCCCCCGGCGCCTCGTCGATCGACGTGGCCCGCCTCGTGGAAGGGTACGCGGAGAGCGGCCGCCCGCTCGAGGAGTATCTCGCCGAGACCCTGGCGCCGGCCGTCGGCGAGGTCCCGGCATCGCCGACCGACGTCGTGCTCTACGGCTTCGGGCGCATCGGCCGCCTGCTGGCCCGCATCCTCATCGCGCACACCGGCGGCGGGAGCGGACTCCGGCTCCGCGCCATCGTCGTGCGCCGCGGCTCCGAGAACGATCTCGTCAAGCGCGCGTCGCTGCTGCTGCGCGACTCGGTGCACGGCCGCTTCGCGGGCTCGGTCACGGTGGACGAGGATGCCGAGCAGATCATCGCCAACGGCACGCGCATCCAGGTCATCTACTCCGACGACCCGGCCGCCGTCGACTACACCGCCTACGGCATCGACGACGCGATCGTCGTCGACAACACCGGCCGCTGGCGTGACGAGGCGGGACTCTCCCAGCACCTCCGCGCGAAGGGCGTCGCCCGCGTGCTGCTGACCGCCCCCGGCAAGGGCCCGCTGAAGAACATCGTGCAGGGCATCAACGACGACACGATCACCGACGAGGACCGCATCGTCTCGGCGGCGTCGTGCACGACCAACGCCATCACCCCGGTGCTCGCCGCGATCGACGAGGCCTACGGCGTCGTGAAGGGCCACGTCGAGACCGTGCACTCGTTCACGAACGACCAGAACCTCATCGACAACTTCCACAAGGGCGACCGCCGCGGCCGCTCCGCCGTGCTGAACATGGTCATCACCGAGACCGGGGCGGCGAAGGCCGTGGCCAAGGCCCTCCCGCAATTGGAGGGCAAGCTCACGGGCAGCGCGATCCGCGTCCCCACGCCGGACGTCTCGCTCGCGGTGCTGCACCTCACGCTGGAGAGCCCCGCCACCAAGGACCAGGTCAACGACTACCTGCGCCGCGTGTCGCTGCACTCGAAGCTCCGGCAGCAGATCGACTACGTGGAGAGCCCCGAGGTCGTCTCCACGGACTTCGTCGGCTCGCACCGCGCGGGCATCGTCGACGGCCTGGCCACCATCGCCGACGAGGACACCCTCATCCTCTACGTCTGGTACGACAACGAGTTCGGCTACTCCTGCCAGGTGATCCGGGTGCTGGAGACCATGGCGGGGTCGCACCCCGTCGTCCTCCCCGCCCGCCGCGAAGTCACCCTCTGACCGTCACCCACCCCCTTCCGCCCGACCCGGCCCCCTGCGCGCGCACGCAACGGGCCGGGGCACGCGAAAGGGGGTGGGTCGCGGCATGATGAGGGGCATGAAGACCTCACGATGGCGGGAGGAGCGGCTGCGGTGGCAGGGGCTGACCGCGCCGGCGGCGGACGTGACCGGGGCGGCGGCGCGGCTGCTCGCGGTGCAGAGCCAGGACTTCACGGCCGGACGGTGGGCGCTGGCCGTGCGGACGAAAGGCGGCGTACGGCTTCGTGACGTCGACGCCGCGTTCGACCGTGGGGACCTCGTCCGGGCCTGGACCATGCGGGGGACGCTGCACACGATCCCCGCACGCGACCTCGGCTGGGTGCTGGAGGTCACGGCCGCACGACAGCAGCAGCAGGCGGCCTCCCGACAGCGGCAGCTCGGCATCGACGACGCCATGATCGACACGGTCGTCCGGGAGCTCACGCCGCGGCTCCGTGACGGCGGCCTCACCCGGAGCGAGATCTTCCCGGTGCTCGAGGACATCGGCATCGACCCCTCAGGGCAGCGCGGCATCCACTTGCTGTTCGCGCTGACGGTCGCCGGCGTGCTCGTGCAGGGGTCGGTCGTGCCGCGGGAGGGCGTCACGCGGGAGCAGCGGTTCGTGCTCGCGGCGGACCACATCCGCGATCACGCCCGCCCGGAGGACCCGCTGGCCGAGCTGTTCGTCCGTTACGTCGAGGGACACGGGCCCGCCGGGGTCGCGGACTTCGCGTGGTGGTCGGGGCTGACGCTCGGGCGGTCTCGGGAGGCGGCGGAGCGCGCGGCGACCAGGGTGAGCGAGGTCGAGGACGGGGTCTTCGTCGGACGCGCCCCGCCCCGGCGCGCGGCGGGCCGTCCGTCCGTGTTCGCCCTCGGAGCCTTCGACGAGTACTACATCTCCTACGCCGACCGCACCGTCGTCTGCGACCCGGAACACCTCGCCGCCGTCGGCCCGGGGAAGAACGGGATGGTCCGGGCGACCGTGGTGGAGCACGGCCGCGTGATCGGCTGCTGGACCCACGCCGCCGCCGCGCACACCACCCCTCCGACTCTCTTCGAGCCCCCCGAGGACCCCGCCGCCGTCACCACCGCCCTCGCCCGCTTCGCCGCGTTCCTCGCTTGACCCCTCGTCGACCCACCCCCTTCCGCGCCTCCCGGCCCCTTACGCCCGCGCGTAACGGGCCGGGGCGGATGCAAGGGGGTGGGTCGGCGGGTCACTCACTCGCGTGGCGACCGAGGAAGTTGTAGACCTCGTTGTCGTCCACGCCGGGGAACATGCCGCGGGGGAGCGGCGAGAACATGTGGGTGTGCACGCGGGCGCTCGGCCACGCCCGGCCCTTCCAGCGCTCCGTGAGCTCGGGCGACGGGCGACGGCAGCACGCCTCGTCGGGGCAGGTCGACACGGCCCTGTCGTTCGTCTCGCGTCCCCGCCACCAGCGGGCGTCGTCGAACGGCACGCCGACCGTGACGGAGAACTCGCCCTCGCTCGACGAGCCGGTCTGCGTGGAGCACCAGAACGTGCCGGACGGGGTGTCCGTGTACTGGTGGTGCTCGACGGTGCGGTTCTGCTCCGTGAAGGCGGAACGGGCCTGGAACTTCCGGCACACCCGCTGCCCCTCCACTGCTCCCGTCACGTCCATCGGCAGCGGCAGGTCGTCGTTCTCGTAGACGCGCGTGATGGCCCCGGTCGAGTCGACGCGCAGGAAGTGCAGCGACATGCCGAGGTGCTGCGTGAGCAGGTTCGTCATGCGCATGCCGGCGGCCTCGTGCGTCACGCCGAAACCGTCGCGGAAGTCCTCCACCGCGAGGTTGCGATCCTTCTTCGCCTGCTGCAGGAAGGCCACCGCGGCGGTCTCCGGCATCAGGCAGCACGCGGCGAAGTAGTTGATCTCCAGGCGCTGCTGCAGGAAGTCGGCGTAGTCGGTCGGCGGCGTGTGCCCGAGCAGGCGGTGCGCCATGGCCTGCAGCGCCATGGACCGCAGGCCGTGTCCGCCGGGGATGGACGCCGGGGGCAGGTAGATGCGGCCGTTCTCGAGGTCGGTGACCGAGCGCGTCGAGTGCGGCAGATCGTTGACGTAGATGAGCTCGAAGCCGAGCTTCTCAGCCATGATGCTCACGGTGCGGTGGGTCAGGGCGCCCTGCGAATGGCCGGCCGCCTTGAGCTGCTTCTCCGCGAGCTTCTCGATGTCCGGCAGGTAGTTGTTCTGCGCGCGCATCCGCAGGCGCAGCTCCGTGTTGGCGCGACGGGCCTCCTCCGGGGTCGCGATGGCCTCGCGCTCGCGGCGCTGCAGCTCGCGGTGCAGCCCGAGGATGGACTCGATGGTCTCATCGCTCATGCCCTTCGTGACGCGGACGGGCGAAACCCCGAGCTGACGGAACACCGGACTTTCCTGCGCCCGCTCCAGCTCGATCTCCAGGGCCGCGCGGCGGTTCGGCGGCTCGCCGGAGATGAGATCGGTCACCTCCGTGCCGGTGGCCTGCGCGATCGCCTGGAGGAGCGACAGCTTGGGCTCGCGCTTGCCGTTCTCGATGAGGCTGAGCTGGGAGCCGGCGACCCCGACGAGGGCTCCCAGCTCGTCGAGCGTGTAGCCCTTCTCCAGGCGGCGGTGCCGGATGCGGTGGCCGAGGGTCGTGAGGTGGATGCCGGAGGACGCCATAGTTTGAGTTTAGCGAAAGAACTGTGATTCTTATCGCTCGATTCGGCCGAAAGTCCGCGCCGAGGGCGAAGAAGATGGAAGCAACGCCCCACACTTCGAAGGAGCAGTCATGGCCATGGCCGAAGTTCTCACCCCTCGCACGTCCCCTGTCGCCCCGACGCGCACGTTCGGCACCGCCCCCTCCTACGACACCCCTGCGATGGCGGAGCTCGCCGCCTGGGTCGAGGAGATCCGCGCGCTCACGCAGCCGGACGCCGTGCACTGGGTGGACGGCTCGCGTGCCGAGAACGACTGGCTGCTGCGCGGACTCGTCGACGAGGGCAAGCTCATCAAGCTGAACCCCGAGTGGCGTCCCGGCTCGTACCTGGCGCGCTCGCACCCCAGCGACGTCGCCCGCACCGAGGCGCGCACCTTCATCGCCTCGGAGCGCGAGGCGGACGCCGGCCCCACCAACAACTGGGCCGACCCCGCCGAGATGCACGCGAAGATGGACGAGATCTTCGAGGGCTCGATGCGCGGCCGCACGATGTACGTCGTGCCGTTCTCGATGGGTCGCGTCGGCGGCCCCCTGTCGCACATCGGCGTGCAGATCACCGACAGCGCCTACGCCGTCGCGTCGATCGGCATCATGACCCGCGTGGGCGACGAGGTCACCCGCCAGATCGCCGAGGGCGCGCCCTGGGTCAAGACCGTGCACTCCGTCGGCGCTCCGCTGGAGGCGGGCGAGCCGGACGTCGAGTGGCCCTGCAATGACGACAAGTACATCGTGCACTTCCCGGAGACGCTCGAGGTCTACTCGTACGGCTCGGGCTACGGCGGCAATGCGATCCTCGCGAAGAAGTGCTTCGCGCTGCGCATCGCGTCGGTGATCGCCCGGGACGAGGGCTGGCTCGCCGAGCACATGCTCCTCATCCGCGTGATCGACCCGCAGGGCAAGGCGTACCACGTGGCCGCCGCGTTCCCGTCGGCGTGTGGCAAGACCAACCTCGCGATGCTGCGTCCGACGATCCCGGGCTGGAAGGTCGAGACCCTCGGCGACGACATCGCCTGGATCCGTCCCGGCGAGGACGGACGACTCTGGGCGATCAACCCGGAGGCCGGCTTCTTCGGCGTCGCGCCCGGCACGGGTGAGTCGACCAACGTCACTGCGGTCGAGACGCTGTGGGGCAACACGATCTTCACCAACGTCGCGCTCCGCCCCGACGGCGACGTGTGGTGGGAGGGGCTGACCGACGAGGCGCCCGCGAACCTCATCGACTGGGAGGGCAACGACTGGACGCCCGACTCCGGCCGTCCTGCGGCGCACCCCAACTCGCGTTTCACGGTGTCGGCGGCCCAGTGCCCGCAGATCTCCGAGGACTGGGAGGAGGCCGTGCCGCTCGACGTCATCCTGTTCGGCGGACGCCGCGCGAGCAACGTGCCGCTCGTGGTCGAGGCCACCGACTGGACCCACGGGGTGTTCCTCGGCTCGAACATCTCCTCCGAGCGCACGGCGGCCGCCGAGGGCACAGTCGGCGAGCTGCGCCGCGACCCCTTCGCGATGCTGCCGTTCTGCGGCTACAACATGGCCGACTACTTCGGTCACTGGCTGAAGGTCGGCCGCGGCCTGCGCTTCGACCGTGCACCGCGCATCTTCCAGGTGAACTGGTTCCGTCGCGGAGCGGACGGCCGGTTCCTCTGGCCCGGATTCGGCGACAACTCCCGCGTCGTCGACTGGATCATCCGCCGCGTAGCCGGTGACGTGCCGGCGGTGGACAGCCCCATCGGACGCCTGCCGCGCGTGGAGGACCTCAACCTCGACGGCCTCGACATCCCCGCGGAAGACCTCGACGAGCTCTTCTCGGTCGACCCCGAGGCGTGGAAGGCCGAGGCCGACCTCACGGAGGAGTTCTACGACACCTTCGGCGACCGCGTCCCGGCGGCGCTGCGCACCGAGCTCGCGTCGCTGCGCTACCGCCTCGCGAAGGCCTAGCCCCCAGACCGGTGCCGGTTCGGGGGAGCCGGCACCCTCGGCCTCCGGGTCGAGACAGACCCGCGAAGGCGGGGCATCAGAGACGAACCCATGGCTGAGTGGTCTCCGACGCCCCGCCTTCGTGGCACCCACTTCCGCCGAGACCCCGGTTTCGCGTCGAGACCCCGCCCCGCACACGTGCGGAAGGCGGGGTCTCGGCGGAAACGCGGGGTCTCGGCGGTGGACAGAGGGGGGGAGGGGGGAGTCAGGCGAGGAGCTGGTGGCGGGCGAGGTCGCGGTAGAGCGGGGTCGAATCCACGAGCTCGGCGTGCGTGCCCTGTCCGACGACCACGCCGTCCTGCAGCACCACGATGAGGTCGCTGTCGACGACGGTGGACAGACGGTGCGCGATCACGACGAGCGTGCGGTCGGTGGCGACCGCGTCGATGGCCTCGCGCATGCGCTGCTCGTTCACGCCGTCGAGCGACGAGGTCGACTCGTCCAGCAGGAGGATCGGGGCGTCCGTGAGGAGCGCCCGGGCGATCGCGAGCCGCTGCCGTTCGCCGCCGGAGAGCATCACGCCGTCCTCGCCGACCGGAGCATCGACCCCGAGGGGGTTCCGCTCCAGCACGTCGCCGAGGTTCACGGCGCGGAGCACGCGCTCGCAGTCCGCATCGGTGGCGTCGGGGGAGGCGAGCCGCAGGTTCTCGGCGAGGGTGCCGGCGAGGGTCGGGGCGTCCTGCTCGACGTAGCCGAAGTGGGCGCGGAGCTCGTCGCGCGCGTAGGTGCGGGTGTCGTGTCCCTTCAGACGGATGGAGCCGCCCGTGGGGTCGTAGAAGCGCTCGATGAGGGAGAGGATGGTGCTCTTCCCCGCCCCGCTGGGGCCGACCAATGCCACCCGTGCCCCCCGGGGGACCGCGAAGGACACCCCGCGGAGCACCTCGTGGTCCTGGGGGTCGGGGGCGGCATCGGCCTGCTCCAGGTGCGCGTCGGCGAGCAGGGTCTGCGCCTCTCGCGCGGCGGCGCGGCGGGCCGCGACGACGTTCTCCGGGTAGCGGAAGCGCACGTCGCGGAACTCCAGGACCGGGGCGTCCGCACCGGGCTCCTCGTCGCGGGGGAGGGCGGCGGCGGTGGCCGCGTCGTCCTGGGTCTCGGTGGGCAGGTCGAGCACCTCCTGGATGCGGCCGAGCGCGCCGAGGGCCTGGTTGACGGAGGTGATCGCGCCGAATGTCGAGGCGAGGGGCATCACCAGCAGGAAGAGGAACATCACGAACGAGATGAGGGCCGCGATCGAGATGGCTCCCGCGGCGACGCGGAAGCCGCCCACGCCGAGCACGACGAGCAGGGAGAGCTGGAGGGCGATGCCGGCGACCGGCACCACGAGCGAGGAGATCTTCGCGATCCGCACGCCGATGCCATAGGCCTCGGAGGCCCGCTCCGTCACCGCCGCGGTCTCCCGCTCGGTCGCGCCGGAGGCCCGGATGGTGCGGATGGAGCCGACGGCCCGCTCGACGCCCGAGGCCAGCTCGCCGACCTTCTCCTGCTGAGCGGTGGACGCCGTGCGGATCCGGCCGCTGAGGGCGACGACGACCACGACGGAGACGCCGATCACCACGACGATGAGCAGCAGCAGCACCGGGTCGATGAGCAGCATCGCGATGAGCGCCCCCGCGAAGAGCACGACGTTGCCGACCGCGTCGGCGAGCCCCTGCGTGAGGACGGCGTAGAGGAGCGTCGTGTCGGTCCCGACGCGCGAGACGAGGTCGCCGGTGCGCCGGGCGTCGAACTCGGACGTCGGCAGGTGCAGGATGCGGGCGATGAGCTTGCGGCGGCTGGAGTACACGACCGCGGTGCCGGTGCGCTGCAGCAGATAGTGCTGGAAGCCGGAGATGATCGACGACACGATCACGAAGCCGACGAGCAGCCACACGAGCACGCCGATCGTGCCGTCGGATTGCACGGCTTCGATGACCTGGCCGACGAGGAGGGGCTGCACGAGCGAGGTCGCGGCGCCGAACACGCTGAGGACGGCGACGACGACGAGGGTGCGCTTGTGCTCGAAGAGGAAGGGGAGGAGCTGGCGGAAGGTGGCGCGGGGCCCGTCGGCCGGTGCGCCCCGTCCGCGTCGGCGTGCTGTCGCCGTGCGGGACATGGGGGACCTCGATCTGGAGATGGTACTTCGACCGTACTCGGGGGACGGTCGTTTCCTATGGGGCGGCTGTATGGGCTCAGGTGCGACCGAAGCGCCGATGTGCCGCCTGCTTGGTGACGCCGAGGGCGCTCGCGATCGCCTGCCACGAGTAGCCGCTCGTGCGGGCGCGGCGGACCTGCGCCTCTTCGGCGCGTGCGAGCTCCTTGCGCAGCGCGGCCAGGCGGTGGAGCTCGGCGAGGGGTTCGCCGCCCTCGGCCGCGGCGATGGTGGTCGGTTGAGACATGGGGACCTCCTTCGCGTCAATATTCGTTGACGCGGCGGGCTGGTGTCAAGAAGTGTTGACGAGTACGTTGTCCACAGCACGGCCTTGCCCGCATGCGGAACGCATGCGATGCTGACAGGATGGCTCGCATGCTGCAAGTGAGGAACCTGCCCGATGAGGTTCACGCCCGGCTCAAAGAGCGTGCCGCGGCGGAACGCATGAGCCTGTCGGACTACGTCGCGCGCGAGCTGGAGGACCTCGTCCGGTACCGCAGCAATGCCGAGGTCCTCGAGGCGTCGCGGGCACGGGCGCGCGCGGCCGGCGTCTCCCTGACGCGCGAGGGCATCCTCGCCGCCCGTGATCGCGAACGGGACGAGCGCGAGTGAGCGGGACATCCGAGGCGGCCGTGCTCGATGCCTCGGCGGCGATCGAGGCACTGCTGGGCGAGGAGGTCTGGACGCACGGCGAGAAGTTCCATGCGCACGCGGGTCTCGATATCGAGGTCCTCTCCGTGCTCCGACGCCTCACGATGCGGTCCTCGATGCCGGCGCATGCTGCTCGTGAGGCTCTCGACGCGTTCGGAGCGCTGCAGATCACCCGCCATCCGCTGCGTCGGCTCATCCCGCGGATCTGGTCGCTGCGCGATGACGTCTCCGCGTACGACGCCGGTTATGTCGCGCTCGCGGAGGCCCTCGACGTCCCTCTGCTCACGGCCGATCGCCGGCTGGCGAAGACGGCGGCCCGGTACTGCGACGTCGTGGTGCTGTGAGCGTCTGGCGAGGAAGACAGGAACGGCTGCACCCCCGAGGGAGTGCAGCCGTTCCTTTCGTCTTCTCGGCCTCTAGAGCTCGACGGCGGAGGCGAGACCGAGGTCGTCTTCGTAGTCGTGGTCCTTCGTCTCCGGGGTGAAGATGAGCGCGATGAAGGTCAGCACCGCCATCGACGAGAGGTACAGTCCCACGAGCCAGGGCTCGCCGCCGACGGCCGCCCACAGGGCCACCGCGATGAACGGCGCCACGGCCGCACCGAGGATCGACGACACGTTGTACGCGATCGCCGAGCCGGAGTAGCGCACGTTCGTCGGGAAGAGCTCCGGCAGGAGAGCGCCCATCGGGCCGAACGTCGTGCCCATGAGCATGAAGCCGAACACGAGGAAGGCCTGAGTGAGAGCGCCGGTGAACTTCGGGTCCGCCTGCGGGAGCAGGAAGATGTTGAACGACAGGCCGAAGACGACGATGAGTCCAGTGACCCACAGCAGCAGCTTGCGGCGCCCGATGGCGTCGGCGATCGGCCCGGACAGCAGCGTGAAGATGCCGAAGAACACGACGCCGATGATCTGCATGAGCACGAAGTCCGTGTAGCCGAAGCCGAGGCCCGGGTAGAACTGCGCCGCGAACGCGCCCGGGTCGAAGTCCTTTCCGGTGGCCTCCGCGGCAGCACGGGCGGCGGCCGAGGCGGTCTCCAGGTCGGCGGCCTTCGTGCCGTAGGTGAGCGTGAAGTTCGTCATCAGGTAGAACAGCACGTACGTCGCCAGCATGATGAACGTGCCGAGGATGAGCTGCTTCCAGTGGTGCCGGAACACGGTCGCGAGCGGGAGCTTGCGGATGGCCCCGGTCTTCTCCGCCTTCTTGAACGTGTCCGACTCGACGAGACGGAGCCGCACCCACAGGCCGATGATGACCATGACGGCCGAGAAGAGGAACGGCACGCGCCAGCCCCAGGAGAGGAAGGCCTCGGACTTCAGCGCCGGGTCCTCCGGGTGCGGGAGTGCGAAGTTGATGGCGAGGAAGATGCCGTTCGCGATGATGAAGCCGAGCGGCGCGCCGAGCTGCGGGAACGAGCCGTACCAGGCGCGCTTGCCCTTCGGGGCGTTCTCGGTGGCCACCAGCGCCGCGCCCGACCACTCGCCGCCCAGCGCGAAGCCCTGGGCGAGACGGAGGATCAGCAGGAGCAGCGGGGCGACCCAGCCGATCTGCTGGAAGGTGGGCAGGAGGCCGATCACGAAGGTCGCGATGCCCATGGTGAGGAGCGATGCGACGAGGGTCGCCTTGCGCCCGAACTTGTCGCCGAAGTGCCCGAAGACGACGGCGCCGATCGGGCGGGCGACCATCGCCGCGCCGAAGACGGCGAACGACGACAGCAGCGACGCGGTGTCGTTCGTGCTCGGGAAGAAGAGTGTGGGGAAGACGAGCACGGCTGCCGTCGCATAGACGTAGAAGTCGTAGAACTCGATGGTGGTGCCGACGAGGCTCGCGGTGATGACGCGCGAGCGGGGGTTCGCGGGGGTGGTGGCGGTGCTCAAGGGGTCTCCGATCTTCCGCCGGTATACCAGCGGACTCGGGCGAGTCTACGCCTTCCTGGGAGTTCGCTGGACGTTGATGACGGGAGGGGGTCGAGCGCGTCGGTGCCCCCGCGTAGAGTCGGGGGAGGCCGGCCGGAGGAGGATCATGACCACGCGGATGCTGCTCCTCGCCGACACGCACGTTCCGAAGCGGGCGAAGCGGCTGCCGGACGCGGTGCTCCAGGCGATCGACGAGGCCGATGTCGTCGTGCACGCGGGGGACTGGGTCGATCTCGCCACCGTCGAGCTGCTCCAGTCCCGCGCGCGTGTGCTCCACGGCGTGCGCGGCAACAACGACGGCCCTGAGATCCGTCGGGTGCTGCCCGAGATCGCGCGGTTCACCGTGGAGGACACCGCCGTCGCCGTCATCCACGAGACGGGCGCCGCGACGGGGCGGGAGAAGCGGATGGATCTCGCCTTCCCGGACTCCGACCTGCTGGTCTTCGGACACTCGCACATCCCGTGGGACACCGTGACACCGAACGGATTGCGGCTGCTCAACCCGGGCTCTCCCACCGACCGGCGCCGGCAGCCCGTGCACACGATGATGCACGTCGTGGTCGACGGGCGCGATGTCGAGGCGACCCTGGTGCCGCTCCGATGACCGACGACGGAGCCGATGTCCCGATCGCCTACCGGGCGCCGATGCGCTCCCGCGACGACGCCGTCGCCCCGGGGGTCGCGGTCGAGCGGGCGCTCGCCGGAGGGGTGTGCGGCATGGGCGGGCGGCTCGACCGCGCGCCCCGTTCCCTGACCGCGGCGCTCGCGGCCGTCGACGCCCGTCATGGCGAGCGGGCGGCGCGGCGGCTGGAGCGGTTCGCGGCGCTTCCGACGGGAACCCTCGTCTGGACACGGGATGTCGACGGGTACTTCTGGCTCGGGAAGCTGACGGGGCCGTGGCGCTACGACGACGACCGGGCGGCCGTGGCGGCAGACCTCGTGCATGTGCGCGACTGCACCTGGTCGTGGCGCCCGATGGCGCCTTCCGATGTCCCGCCGGGCGTCACGGCCACGTTCGCCCGCGGGGGACGCAACGGCCAGCGCATCCGCACAGCCGAGGTCGGGGAGCAGTCAGCCGCACTCTGGGAGCGCGGCCTCCGCTGATCCGCGCCTCAGCGCCAGATCGCGGCGATGGCCGCGTTGACCGCGGTGAGGATGCCCACGAGCCAGAAGACCGCGGGCGGCACCACCTGGTCGCGCTTCTGGCGCGCCGTCCCGATCCCGAGCAGGGCGCCGATCGCGAGGAGGATGACGAGCTTCGTGCCGATCTTGGCGTAGTTCATCTCGACGCCCTCGGGAAGGCCCCACGGGGCGGCGAGGGCGAGGCCGGCGACCGCGGCGATCGTCATGCCGATGGTCATCAGACGCGTGAACACCCGCTTGCCACCGAACGCCTGCGCCGCCCAGGCCCCGAAGAGCACGGCGAAGCCGATGAGGTGGACGAAGAGCACGATGTGGCGCAGGGTCTCCATGCCCTCACCGTACGAGAGCGCGGCGTTCCGCGCCAGCAAGGCACGCCTGACCTCGCGCCCGCGATCGGGCGCGAGGCGGAGGGGGTCAGCCGCGCAGCTCGCGGATCACGAGGGCGGTGCGCAGCGCGGCATCCGCGGCCTCCGCGCCCTTGTCCTCCTTCGAGCCCTCCAGGCCCGCGCGGTCCAGCCCCTGCTTCTCGTCGTCGAGCGTGAGGAGCCCGAACCCGACGGGCTTGCCGGCATCGAGGGAGACGCGGGTGAGGCCGTCGGTCGCCGCCGCCGATACGTACTCGAAGTGCGGCGTGCCGCCACGGATGATGACCCCGAGGGCGACCACCGCGTCCGCACCGCCGGCGAAGGCGGCCTGTGCGGCCACGGCGAGCTCGAACGAACCGGGCACTCGCACGAGCCGATGCGTCGCCCCCGCCTCGTCGAGCACCCGCTGGGCGCCGGCGATCAGGCCGTTCGAGATCACCTCGTGCCAGGTGCCGGCGATCACAACGACCTCCAGCCCCCGCCCGTCGATGTTCCCCGTCTTCGGTGCTCCGGCGCCGCTCATTCCTCGTCCTTTCCTGCCGCGAGGGCCTCGGCGAGCTCTGCTTCGCCGATGATGTGGCCCATGCGGTCGCGCTTGGTCTCCAGGTACTGGTGGTTGTTCGGGCCCACGCCCACGATCAGCGGCACCTGCTCGACGACGTCGAGGCCGAGCTCGCGCAGCTTGTTCACCTTGTCGGTGTTGTTGGTCAGCAGCCGGACCTTCGAGACGCCCAGGTCGGTGAGGATCCCGGCCGCCGCGGCGTAGTCGCGGGCGTCCGCGGGGAGCCCCAGCGCCAGGTTCGCGTCGACGGTGTCCAGGCCGTCCTCCTGCAGGCTGTAGGCCCGCAGCTTGTTGATGAGCCCGATGCCGCGTCCCTCGTGCCCCCGCATGTAGATGACGATCCCGCCCTCGCGGTCGATCGCGTCCAGCGCGGCGTCCAGCTGCGGCCCGCACTCGCATTTCTGGGAGCCGAACGCCTCGCCGGTCAGGCACTCGGAGTGCACGCGCACGAGGGCGGTCTCGGTCGGCTCGCCCGACACGACCGCGATGTGGTCGGTGCCGGTGACGCGGTCCTTGTAGGCGAGGAAGCGGAACGTGCCGTGGTCGGTGGGCACGGTGGCGTCGGCACGGAGGCTCACGCGGCGTCCGTGCTGGGCGGCCGGTGTCGCTCCGTCCGGGTCGATCTCGTTGAGGTGCGCGATGAGCTGCTCGATCGTGATGACCGGCACACCGTCGCGGGCGCCCAGCTCGAGAAGCCCGGGAAGCCGCATCATGCTGCCGTCCTCGGCGACGACCTCCGCGATCGCGCCGACCGGCCGGAGGCCGGCGAGCTTCATGAGCTCGACCGCGGCCTCCGTGTGACCGCCGCGCTCGCGCACACCGCCGTCGACGGCCCGGAGCGGCAGCACGTGGCCGGGGCGGATGATGCTCGTCGCCGTCGAGGACGGATCGGCCAGGACGTTGAGGGTGTGCGCGCGGTCGCTCGCGCTGATCCCCGTCGTCACTCCTTCCGCGGCGTCGACGCTCACGGTGTAGGCGGTGGAGCGGGCGTCTTCACTGGCCGCGACCATCGGCGGGAGGTTGAGGCTGTCCGCGAGGTCGGTGGGCATCGGCGCGCAGATGAAGCCGGACGACCAGCGCACCGTCCACGCCACCCATTCGGGGGTGGCGAGCTCGGCGGAGAGGACGACGTCCCCCTCGTTCTCGCGGTTCTCGTCGTCGGCCACGAGCACGGGCCGGCCGGCGCGCAGCGCCTCCAGGGCCTCGGGGATGGTTGCCAGGCTCATCGCGAGCCCCCTTCCGGTGCGGCGCGGAACGCGAGCAGGCGCTCGACGTGCCGCGCGAGGATGTCGGTCTCGAGGTTCACGCGGTCGCCGACCGCGCGGGTGCCGAGGGTGGTCGCCGCCAGGGTCTCCGGGATGAGCGAAACTTCGAACCAGTGCCCGCCCCGGGCCCCCGAGCCGTCCTGGGTCCCTGAGCCTGTCGAAGGGTCCGGCGGGCTCACCGCACTCACCGTCAGCGAGGTGCCGTCGACCGAGATGGAGCCCTTGTCGACGACGAGCGGCGCGAGGTCGTCCGGAAGGCTGATGCGGAGCACGCTCCACTGCGCGCCCGGGCGCACCTCGAGCACGACACCGGTCCCGTCGACGTGGCCCTGCACGATGTGCCCGCCGAGCCGTGCGCCGACGGGCATCGCCTTCTCGATGTTGACCCTGGTCCCGACGCTCGCCGTACCGAGGGCCGCGACGTCGAGCGTCTGCTTCATGACGTCGGCGTCGAAGGTCTCGGCGGTGGAGCCGACGACGGTCAGACAGACGCCGGAGACCGCGATCGACTCCCCGTGCACGGCGTCGGCGGCCGCCTTCGGGGCGCGGACGGTGAGCCGCCAGCCGTCGCCCGACTCGGCGATGGCGGTGATCACGCCGATCTCCTCGATGATTCCGGTGAACATCAGAGGCTTCCCTCCTTCTCCGGGCCCGCGTGGTCCGGGTCGTCCGCGTCCGCAGGATGCGCGATCGCGAGCAGGTCTGCGCCCAACGGCAGCCATTCGTCCACGACGAGGCGGCGCGCCTGGTCGATCGAGCGGACGCCGATGTCGGTCACGGCCAGGCGGCTCCCGCCCAGGAGGACCGGGGCGACATAGGCGAGCACACGGTCCGCGAGCCCGGCGGCGAGGAACGCGCTGGCGAGCGTCGGGCCGCCCTCCACGAACAGCGTCTGGATGCCGCGCTCGTGCAGCGCAGCGAGGACCGCCGACAGGTCGTGCGTGTCGAAGAACAACGGCGTGTGCGGATGACGGTGCACCGCCGCATCCGCAGGGGTGGGTCGCGCGCCGATCACGACCGGGACGGGCTGATGCGGCAGGAGCTCGTCGCCGGCGCGGGCGGTGAGCGCGGGGTCGTCGGCGAGCACGGTGCCGGTGCCGACCGCGATGGCGTCGGCCGCGGCGCGTCGCCGGTGCACGTCGGCACGCGCCTCGGGCCCGGTGATCCACTGGCTGGTGCCGTCGTCCGCCGCGGCCCTGCCGTCGAGGCTCTGCGCCCACTTGACGGTGACGTGCGGACGGCCGCGTCGCGCCGCGAAGAGCCAGTCGCCGATCAGCGCGCGTGCCTCCGCGGCCCGTTCGCCGGACTCGACGCCGACGCCCGCGGCGCGCAGCCGCTCTGCGCCGCCGCCGGAGACGTCACCCGGGTCGTCGAGGGCGTAGACGACCCGGGCCACCCCGGCCTCGATGAGCGCGAGCGCGCACGGACCGGTGCGACCGGTGTGGTTGCACGGTTCGAGGGTGACGACCGCGGTCGCGCCGCGTGCGGCGCCGGGGGTGAGCTTCGACAGCGCGTCGACCTCGGCGTGCGGAGTGCCGGAGCCCCGGTGCCAGCCCTCGGCCAGCACCTCGCCGTCGGGGGAGAGGAGCACGGCGCCCACCTGCGGATTGACTCCGCGGGGGCCACGGGTCGCGAGGGCGAGCGCGCGATCCATCGCGCGGCGCTCTGTCGCGGTCACTGCCATCCGTCATCCTCTCTGCGGCCTCGGGGTCGCTGCAGGGTGGCGGAACGGACGCACGCGCGTGCGCCTCGTGCTGCCTCCCTTCCGGACTAGCGAGGTGTCCCTCGCATCACCGTCGGTTCCGGAATTCCACCGGATCGGCATCCCGATCACTCGGAACGCTCGCGGACTGTCACCGCCGGTTCGGATTCCCACCGACCCCGGAGCACGTTGCTGCTCTGAGTGTACTCAACGCGTCCGCGCCCGTTTCATTCCGTGGCAGGGGCCCTTCCCCGCCCCTCACTTGAGCAGGCGGGAGAGCCGCCGATCGGCGAGCACCTTGCCGCCGGTCTGACAGGTGGGGCAGTACTCCAGGGAGCGGTCGGCGAAGAACACGCTGCGCACCTCATCGCCGCAGACCGGACACGCCTCGCCCCGGCGGGCGTGCACCCGCATGCCGCGGCGCTTGGCGTCCTTGAGATCAGCCGGAGGTTTGCCCGCGGCGGCCGCGACGGCCTCGGCGAGGGTCTCCTGCATCGCCGCGAACAGGCGGTCGATCTCGGCGTCGTCCAGCGTGCCGGCGATCGCATACGGCGACATGCGGGCCGCGTGCAGGATCTCGTCCGAGTAGGCGTTGCCGATGCCCGCGATCACGCCCTGGTCGCGGAGCAGCCCCTTGATCTGCATCCGACGGTCGTCCAGCAGCGCGGCGAAGGCGTCGCGCGTGAAGGACGGATCGAGCGGGTCGGGGCCGAGCCGAGCGATGCCGGGCACCTCGGCGGGGTCGCGGACCACGTACACGGCGAGCGACTTCTTCGTCCCGGCCTCGGTCAGGTCGAAGCCGCTGCCGTCGTCGAGGGCGATCCGCAGCGCGATGGGCGACTTGCCCGGCTTGAGGAGCGTCGTCGGCAGGGTGTCGTACCAGCGCAGCCATCCGGCCTTCGCCAGGTGGAAGACGAGGTGCAGCTCGGACCCGCAGGACAGCACCACGAACTTGCCGCGGCGCTCCGCCCCGGTGATCGCCGCGCCTTCCAGCGCCGAGATCGGCGGGTCGTAGGTCTTCAGCGCGGCGATCGCGGCCACGGAGGCACGGGTGATCGTGCGTCCGGTGGTGCGCTCGCCGAGGAACGCGACGAGTCCTTCGACCTCCGGCATCTCAGGCATGCAGCCATCCTGTCACCGGGGTCCGACGCTGTCACGCGTAGACGTGCGGTCAGAGCACCGACCACTCGACCGGCGTCCGGTCGTCCTCGCGCAGCAGTCCGGCGAGCCAGCCGTCGTCCCGTCCCCGCTGGCTGGTGAGTCCCTGGCGCATGGTGCCCTCGAAGCGGAAGCCGAGGGCGCGGGCGGCGCGAGCGGAGGGGACGTTGCCGACCACGGCCTGCCAGCGGATGCGGGCGAGGCCGAGCTCCGCGAAGCCCCAATCGAGCACGGCCCGCGCGGCCTCGACGAGGTAGCCGCGGCCGCGGGCGTCCGCGACGACCCAGTAGCCGAGCTCGGCATGGCCCCCAGCCGGATGCTCCCCGATGTGGTGGAGTCCGACCATGCCCACGAGGACGTCGTCGGCATAGACACCCCAGACGGTCTGCGAGCCGTCCTCCCACCACTGCTCGACGAGGGCGACGAAGTCCTCCGCGTCCTGCCGGAAGTAAGGGGAGGGCACCGTCGTCCACCGCGCGATCTCCGGGTCCTGGCACGCCTCGGTGATCGCGTCGACATCCGCCTCCGTCGGGGCGTGGAGGACGAGTCGTGCGGTGGTGAGGGTGACCGGAAGCATCCGTCCAGCCTAAAACGCTCGACCCGGCCCCTTCGGTTCGCCCCGGCCCCTTCCGCGCGTCCGTAACGGGGTGAGAGGCACGGAAAGGGGTGGGATGCAGGGAAGCCGACCGCAGTGTCGGTGGGCGCGATTAGGCTTGTCCGGTGACTGTTCCGGGGATTCTGCGCGCCTTGGAAGAGGCGTCTCTGTATCGTGACGCTCTCGCCTGGGCGCACACCGACGCCGACCTCGGCCTGGTCGACGGGCTCGACGCGCCCGTGCTCGCCGGTCTGCTCGCCAAGCGCGCGGCGGCCGGCCACCCGGCGGCGCTGCTGGCCGTGGTGCCCACGGGGCGCCGCGCGGAATCGGTCGCGCAGGCCCTGGAGACGTACGTCCCGGACGCCGAGGTGCTCACCTTCCCCGCCTGGGAGACGCTGCCGCACGAGCGCCTCAGCCCCAGCCCGGACACGGTCGGCCTGCGACTGCAGACCCTGCGGCGCGTCGCCGAGTGGTCCGGGGAGCGCCCCCTCGTGGTCGTGGCCTCCGTGCGCGCGGCGCTCCAGCCCATCGCCGGGAACCTGGGCGACATCGTGCCGCTCGAGCTGACCGTGGGCAGCCGCGGCAACGAGCTCGACCACGTCGCCGAGCAGCTCGTGGAACGGGCGTACTCCCGCGTCGACATGGTGTCGCGACGGGGCGAGTTCGCCGTCCGCGGCGGCATCCTCGACGTCTTCCCTCCCACATCGGAGCACCCCTACCGCGTGGAGTTCTTCGGCGACGAGATCGATCAGATCCGGGCGTTCTCCGTGGCGGACCAGCGCTCGCTCCCCGGCGACGTGCCGCGCGTCGACCTCCCGCCCAGCCGCGAGCTCCTGCTCACGGCCGAGGTGCGGGAGCGCGCCAGGGCGCTCATCGGCGGCTTCCCGGCCATCAGCGGCATGCTCGAGAAGATGGCCGAGGGCATCCCGGTCGAGGGCATGGAGTCGCTGCTGCCCGCGGTCGCCGGCCCCCTCAAGTCGCTCGTCGAGTACCTGCCCGAGGGCACGGCGACCGCCGTGATCGACCCGGAGCGCTCGACCGCCCGCGCCCTCACCCTCGGCGAGACGAACCGCGAGTTCCTCGACGCCGCCTGGAGCGCGGCGACTTCCGGTGCCTCCGCCCCCATCGATCTCGGCGCCGGCGACTTCCTCACCATCGCCGACCTGCGCGAGGTCGTCCGCGACCGGGGCGGCGTGTGGTGGCGGCTGAGCCCGTTCGGGATCGGCGATGCGACCGCGGAGAGCGTCGAGGCGGCCACCGTCATCCCCTCCTTCCACGGCAACGTCGACGGCGCCATCGCCTTCGTCGACGCGAAGGTCGCCGACGGCTGGCGCGTGGTCGTGCTCGCGACCGGACACGGTCTCGTCGACCGCGCCCGGGACGTGCTGTCCGACCGCGGCATCGCGGCGCGGGTCGTCGAGACCATCGCGGATGCGCCGGACCCGGGGGTCGCGACCCTCACCGTCGGCGGCGTCGAGGCCGGCTTCCAGGTGCCGGAGGCGAAGCTCGCCGTCCTCACCGACAACGAGTTCTACGGCCGCACCATCGGCGGCGACCAGCGCGTCGTCAAGAAGCTCGCCTCCCGTCGGAAGAACGTCGTCGATCCGCTGCAGCTCAAGCAGGGCGACTTCGTCGTGCATGCGACGCACGGTATCGGCCGGTTCGTCGAGATGACCCAGCGCGAGGTCTCCACCGGGGGCCGCAACGCCGCGAAGTCCGTCCGCGACTACCTCGTGCTGGAGTATGCGCCGTCGAAGCGCGGCTACCCCGGCGACAAGCTGTTCGTCCCCACCGATCAGCTCGACCTCCTGTCGAAGTACGTCGGCGGCGAGGCCCCGACGCTGTCGAAGATGGGCGGCAGCGATTGGGCGCAGGCCAAGGGCAAGGCGCGCAAGGCGGTCCGCGACATCGCCGTCGAGCTCGTCAAGCTCTACTCCGCCCGGATGAGCGCCAAGGGGTACGCCTTCGGTCCGGACACCCCCTGGCAGCGCGAGCTGGAGGAGGCGTTCCCGTTCGCGGAGACCCAGGACCAGCTGCAGACCATCGACGAGATCAAGGCCGACATGGAGCGGCCCATCCCGATGGACCGGCTGCTCTCGGGCGACGTCGGCTTCGGCAAGACCGAGGTCGCCGTCCGTGCGGCGTTCAAGGCCATCCAGGACGGCAAGCAGGTGGCGATGCTCGTCCCGACGACCCTGCTCGTCAAGCAGCACCTCGAGACGTTCACGGAGCGCTTCGCCGGGTTCCCGGTCAAGGTGCGGCCGCTGTCGCGGTTCCAGACCGACAAGGAGGCGCGGCTCACGCTGCAGGGCCTCCTCGACGGCTCGGTGGACATGGTGATCGGCACGCACCGCATCCTCACCGAGCAGGTGCTGTTCAAGGATCTCGGCCTCATGATCATCGACGAGGAGCAGCGCTTCGGCGTCGAGCACAAGGACGCGCTGAAGAAGATGAAGACCAACGTCGACATCCTCGCCATGAGCGCCACCCCGATCCCGCGCACGCTGGAGATGGCGGTCACCGGCATCCGCGAGATGTCGACGCTCGCCACACCCCCGGAGGACCGGCACCCGATCCTCTCGTTCGTCGGACCCCGCAGCGACAAGCAGATCGCCGCCGCCATCCGCCGCGAGATCCTCCGCGAGGGGCAGGTCTTCTTCGTGCACAACCGCGTGCAGTCGATCCAGCGGGTCGCGGCCGAGCTCGCCGAGCTGGTCCCCGAGGCGCGGATCGCCGTCGCGCACGGGCAGATGGGGGAGCACGCGCTGGAGCAGGTCGTCGACGACTTCTGGGAGCGCAAGTTCGACGTCCTCGTCTCGACCACGATCATCGAGACCGGCCTCGACATCTCCAACGCGAACACGATCATCATCGACCGCGCCGACAAGTACGGGCTGAGCCAGCTCCACCAGCTCCGCGGACGCGTGGGCCGCGGACGGGAGCGCGCCTACGCGTACTTCCTCTACGACGACATGAAGCCGCTGAGCGAGACCGCGGCCGACCGGCTGCAGACCATCGCGGTCAACAACGACCTCGGCTCCGGTATGCAGGTCGCCCTCAAGGACCTTGAGCTGCGCGGTGCCGGAAACCTCCTCGGCGCGGAGCAGGCCGGACACATCGCGGGGGTCGGCTTCGACCTGTATCTGCGCATGATCGGCGAGGCCGTCGCGACCTTCCGCGGCGAGGAGGTCGAGACCGGGCAGGAGCTCCGACTCGAGCTGCCGCTCGACGCCCGCATCCCGGAGGACTACATCGACAGCGAACGCCTCCGGCTCGAGGCGTACCAGAAGCTCTCCGCCGCCTCGGCCGCGACTGCGAAGGACGACGCCATCGACCTCGTGGTGGAGGAGCTCGTCGACCGGTACGGCACGCCGCCGGAGGAGGTCACCGGACTCGTGTCGATCGCGCGACTGCGGCGCCGGGCGGCCAGGGTCGGGCTCACCGACGTCGTGGCCATGGGCTCGAACCTGCGCCTCGCGCCCGCCCGCCTCGAGGATTCCATCAAGGTCCGGCTGCAGCGGCTGTATCCGAAGGCGAAGCTCGTCTCCGGCGGGGAGGCCCTGGTCGTGCCGATGCCCACGGTGCCCGCGGCGGTCGGCGTGGGCGTGGAGCCGCTGCCCGACGCCGAGCTGCTCGCCTGGGTCGACCAGCTGTTCACCGCCATCTTCCCCGAGCCCGCCAAGCCCGAGTGACCCGGCCCTCCGCGGTGGCCGCCGTGCACAACTTCGGAGTCGGTGTACGACACGCCGTCGGGAGCGGCTCGGGGCCGGCGTGTCGGTGATGATCTCCGAAGTCGTGCACGCCGCAGACGCCGAGGGCTAGTCTGGCCGCATGTTGTACGAGCACCTCGGGGCTCGCCCCCGCATCCACGACACCGCCGTCGTCGCTCCGACCGCCGTCATCTCCGGTGACGTGGAGCTCGGACCGGGCTGCCAGGTGCTGCACGGCGCCGTCATCACCGCGGAGGGCGGCCCGATCACCCTCGGGGCACACGTCATCGTGATGGAGAACGCGCTGATCCGGGCGACCGCCGCCAACGCCGTCCACATCGGGGCGCACACCCTCGTCGGGACACTGGCCAGCATCGCCGGGGCGACCGTGGGCGAGGAGGTGTTCTTCGCGTCCGGAGCCCGGGTCTTCAACGGCGCGCTCGTCGGGGATCGCTGCGAGGTGCGGGTCAACGCCATCGTGCATCGCCGGGCCGTGCTGCCGTCGGGGACGGTGGTGCCGATCGGGTGGGTCGCGGTCGGCGATCCGGTGCAGCTGCTCTCACCCGACCGGGACGCGGAGATCGCGGCGGCCCAGCCCGAGCTCGACTTCCCCGGACACGTCTTCGGCGTCGACCGGGACACTCCCGACCTCATGGTGCAGCTCACGGAGCGCTACGGCAGCTCCCTCGCGCGGCACGCCGACGACCGTCAGGTCTGACCCCACACCCTTCGAATCGCCCGAATGGTCGCATCTCGGCCGGATTTGCGACCATTCAGGCGATTCGAACGGGTCAGATGACGCCCTGGGCGAGCATCGCCGCGGCGACGCGCTCGAAGCCGGCGATGTTGGCACCCGCCACGTAGTCGCCGGGGACGCCGTGGCGCTCCGCGGCCTCGAAGGCGGCGCGGTGGATGTCGCCCATGATCTCGCGGAGCTTGTTCTCGCTGTCGCCGAAGCTCCAGCGCTGTCGCGAGGCGTTCTGGCTCATCTCCAGGGCCGAGGTCGCGACACCGCCGGCGTTCGCGGCCTTGCCCGGGGCGAACAGCACGCCGGCCTTCTGGAACGCCTCGACGGCCTCGGGCACGCACGGCATGTTGGCGCCCTCGGACACGGCGCGCACCCCGTTCGCGATCAGGGCCTCCGCATCGGCGAGGCTGACCTCGTTCTGGGTGGCGGAGGGCACCGCGATGTCGACGGGCACCTCCCACACACTGCCGCTCTCCACGAACCGGGCGCTCGGGCGGCGGTTCGCGTACTCGACGATGCGGGCGCGCTCGACCTCCTTGAGCTGACGCAGCAGGTCGAGGTCGATGCCCGCGTCGTCGACGACATAGCCGGAGGAGTCGGACGCCGTCACCGCGGTCGCGCCGAGCTGGGCGGCCTTCTGGATCGCGTAGATCGCCACGTTGCCGGAGCCCGAGATGCCGACGCGCTTGCCGTCGAGGGAGTCGCCGTGCACGCCGAGCATCTCCTGCGCGAAGAACACGGCGCCGTAGCCCGTGGCCTCCGTCCGTACCTCGGCGCCGCCCCAGCCGGTGCCCTTGCCCGTGAACATGCCGGACTCGTGGCGGTTGGTGACCTTGCGGTACTGGCCGAAGAGGTAGCCGATCTCGCGGCCGCCGACGCCGATGTCTCCCGCGGGGACGTCGGTGTGCTCGCCGAGGTGCCGGTAGAGCTCGTTCATGAACGACTGGCAGAACCGCATGACCTCGGCGTCGGACTTGCCGTGCGGGTCGAAGTCGGAGCCGCCCTTGCCGCCGCCGATGCCCTGACCGGTGAGCGCGTTCTTGAAGATCTGCTCGAAGCCGAGGAACTTGATGATCGAGAGGTTGACCGACGGGTGGAACCGCAGGCCGCCCTTGTACGGACCGAGCACGGAGGAGAACTGGATGCGGTAGCCGCGGTTGACCTGCAGCTTCCCGGCATCGTCGACCCACGGCACCCGGAACATGATCTGCCGCTCCGGCTCGACCAGGCGCTCCAGGATCCCGCCGTCGACGTACTCCGGACGCTGCTCCAGCACCGGGGCGATGGAGTGCAGCACCTCGTGGACGGCCTGGTGGAACTCCGGCTCGTGCGGGCTGCGCGCCAGCACCGTGTCGAAGACGGGCTGCACGGAGGCGGCGAGCGGGTGGAAGTCGGTGGGGGTGGTGACGGTCACGCGGGAGGGCTTTCTGATGGGGGATGGGGTGCGGGCGATCGTGTCGCACGCGAAAGCAGAGCCGGGTGAGGCGGAGGTTTCACTCTAGCGTCGGCGACGAGGGCTTCCGCGCACTCGGCGGGAGGGCTCCGGTCACCCGGTGTTCTGCAGGCCGGCGGCGACCCCGCTGACAGACAGGAGGAGCAGGCGCTGCTGTTCGGCGTCCGCGCCGGAGCCCTCCGGCTGCTCTGGCGCCGACCGGAGCGCGCGGAGCGCCCGCAGCTGCAGGAGGGAGAGGGCGTCGACGTACGGGCTGCGCAGCTGCACGGCCCGCTGCAGCACGGGCTTGTTCTCCAGCAGGCCCTCGCCTCCGGTGAGACGGATGACCCAGCGACGGGTGAGCGCGAGCTCGTCGAGCACCAGGGCGGCGAGGTCGTCGCGGTCGCCGAGGGCGAGGTACTGCCGGGCGATGCGCTCGTCGGTCTTGGCGAGGCTCATCGCGACGTTGTCGACCATCGTGCGCAGCAGCGGCCACTCGCGATAGGCCTCCGTGAGCAGTTCCTCATCGCCGACGGCCTCGAGCGCGGTGCCGAGTCCGAACCAGCCGGCGAGGTTGATCCGGGCCTGCGTCCACGCGAACACCCAGGGGATGGCCCGGAGGTCTTCCAGCGACTCCACCGAGAGGCCACGACGGGCGGGCCGCGAGCCGAGCGCGAGCAGGCCGATCTCCTCCATCGGGGTCACGGTCGCGAACCACGGGGCGAAGCCCTCGGCCTTGACGAGCGCGAAGAACCGCTCGCGGGAGGCGGCGTCCATCGTCGCGGCGACCTCGGCGTAGCGGGCGGCCGCGCGGCTCGTGCGCTCCTCGACCGTGGGGGAGGACGCGAGCAGCGTCGCGGCGGCGACCTGGTCGATGTGCCGCATCGCGATCGCGGGCTCGCCGTAGCGGGCGAAGATGACCTCGCCCTGCTCGGTGAGCTTGAACCGACCGTCGACGGAGTGCGGGGGCTGCGCGAGGATCGCGGAGTTGGCGGGGCCGCCGCCACGGCCGAGCGCACCGCCGCGGCCGTGGAAGAGGGTGAGCTCGATGCCCGATTCCTGTGCCCAGCGGGCGATCTTCTCCTGCGCCGTGTACAGCGCGAGGTTCGCGGCCACGGGCCCGACGTCCTTGGAGGAGTCGGAGTAGCCGAGCATGACCTCCAGCCGGTTGCCGGTCGCGGCCATCCGCTCGCGGAACTCCGGGAAGGTGACGGCCTCGGCGAGGATCCCCGGGGCGGCCTGGAGGTCGGCGAAGGTCTCGAACAGCGGCACGACGTCGAGCACAGGGGCGTCGTCGCCGAGCGCATGACGGGCCAGCTCGTACACGTTCGCGAGGTCGGAGGCCGCCTGCGTGAAGGAGACGACGTAGCGACCCGCGGCGCGCAGCCCGCGGTCGCGCTGGATGTCCGCGATCGCGCGGAACACCTCCAGCACCTCCTCGGTCTGCGTGCTGATCGCCCCGCCGGCCTCGAGCTCGGCCAGGGCCTTCGCGTGCACCTGGGAGTGCTGGCGCACCTCCAGCTCCGTGAGGTGGAAGCCGTAGGTCTCGACCTGCCAGATGAGATGCTGCACGCCGCCGAACGCGTGGCGGCGGGCCCCGGCGGCGACGAGGGAGGACTGCACGGCGCGCAGCTCCGCGAGCAGCTCCTCCGGGCCCGTGTACCCCTCCTCGTCTCCGTGGCGCGTGGCCGCCACGCGGCGGGCCATGACGAGGACGACCCGGCGGTGCGGCTCGTCAGGGGAACGGGCCGCGAGCTCGTCGGCGACCGTCGGCTCCGCGGCCGCGAAACGCTCCCAGAGGGCCGTGGCCTCGGCGCTGGGCGGGGTGTCGTCCGCGGCGAGCGTGAGGGTGCGGCCGATCCGGTCGAGCGCCCGCTCGAGGCCGCGGAGCACGTGGTCGGAGGCGATCTGCGACGCCTCGCGGGTGACCGCGGCGGTGACGAACGGGTTGCCGTCGCGGTCGCCGCCGACCCAGGAGCCGATCCGCGCGAACGCCGGGACGACCGGGGCGCTGGCGCCGGACTCCTCGCCGCGCAGGGCGTCGTCGATCCGGCGGTAGACGTGGGGGACCGTGGTGAACAGCGTCTCGTCGAAGACGCCCATGACGGTGCGGACCTCGTCGGTCGGGGAAGGCTTCTGCGCGCGCAGCGGCGCCGTGCGCCACAGGGTGTCGATCTCCTCGAGCATCCGGCGGCGGGCGCGGTGCTCCTCGGAGCCGCCTGCGCTGGCTGCGTCGTGCTGGGTGAGCAGCTCGGAGAGCCGGCGGATGCTCGACGAGACCGCGCGGCGCCGGGCCTCGGTCGGGTGGGCCGTGAAGACGGGGTGGAAGCGCAGGCCGTCCAGACGACGACGGGCCTCGTCGTCGCCGACCTCCTCGCGCAGCCGGGCGTACGCCCCCGCGACCGTGTCCGTCGCCTGGGCCCCTGAGCCTGTCGAAGGGGCCTGCCCCGCCCGCTCCCGGAGCACGCGCACGCGCTGGTGCTCCTCGGCGAGGTTCACGAGGTGGAAGTAGCAGGTGAACGCGCGGGCGACCTCGTCGGCGCGGGCGATCGTGAAGGAGTCGGCGATCGCCGCGGCGCGGTCGAACGCGTCGGAGCTGTGGTCCTCGTAGGCCTGGATCGTCGCGAGGCGCAGGCGCTCGACGTCCTCGAACAGGTCGTCGCCGCCGGCCTCGCGGAGCACCTGGCCGAGGAGCTGGCCCAGCATTCGCACGTCGGAGCGCATGGCATCGGGGATGCCGCGACCGGCTTCGAAACGACCGATCACGCGGATGGCCTCGGTGGGCGTCGGCTCGGAGAAAGCGGGGGAATCGGGGGTCACCCTCCGAGAGTAGCCGGGTGGATCGGGGTGTCCTGCACGCATGACGACCGTGTGACGCCGCGGCCTACGATGGACGGGATGCGCATCACAGCGAACCCCCTCCGCGGGCAGCAGTTCCCGGCCGTCCTCCTGCTCGTGGCCGCCGGCCTCGGCCTCCTCTTCGCGAACCTGCCCACGCACGACGCGATCGCCGGACTGCTGGAGACGCACCTCGCCGTCCCGGGGACGGCGCTGGACCTGTCGATCGCGCACTGGGTGTCGGACGGCCTGCTCGCGATCTTCTTCCTCGTCGTGGCGATCGAGCTGCGGCACGAGCTCACCCACGGCGAGCTCGACTCCCCGCGGAAGGCCGTGCAGCCGGCCATCGCGGCGACCGGCGGCGTGCTCGTGCCGATCCTCGTGTACCTGCTGATCGCGGGAGGGCCGGAGACGGCGTCCGGGTGGCCGATCCCGACCGCCACCGACATCGCCTTCGCGCTCGGCGTGCTGGCGATGTTCGGACGCGGACTCCCGTCCCGGGTGCGGGTGTTCCTGCTGGCCCTCGCGATCCTCGACGACATCATCGGCATCATCTTCATCGCGGTGCTCTTCGCGCACGACGTGCAGTGGCTCCTGTTCGGGCTCGCGATCGTCGGGGTGGCGGTGTTCTGGCTGCTGAGCCGCCTGCTGCACGCCACCGGACACACGCTCGTCGCGGTCGGGATGGCCGTCGTCGGCGTCGTCACGTGGGGCCTCGTCGCCTCGTCCGGCATCCACGCGACCATCGCCGGCGTGATGCTCGGCCTCGTCATGGCGCCGGTACCCGCCGGACGCACCCGGCATGCGCTGGAGCCGACCGTAAACGGCGCGATCCTGCCGCTCTTCGCCTTCGTGGCGGCCTTCGTCGTCATCCCCGCCGTCTCGCCGACGGCCCTCTCCCCGGCCTTCTGGGCGATCGTGGTGGCCCTTCCGGTGGGGAAGATCATTGGCATCTCCCTGTTCGGCTGGCTCGCCATGCGCATCCGTCCGAAGGGGGCCGACCCGGCGCTGCCCTTCGCGGACATCCTCGCCGCTGGCGCCCTGGGCGGCATCGGATTCACCGTCTCGCTCCTGCTCGCGAACCTCGCGTTCGAGGGCGACGCGGTCATCCGCGACCAGGCGATCCTCGGCGTCCTCGTGGGGTCGCTCTTCGCGCTGATCCTCTCCGGCATCGTCGTCACCCTGCGCGCCCGGTGGTACCGTCGCGCTGCGCCCATCCCCG
The DNA here is from genome assembly GCF_002114135.1 of Microbacterium sp. LEMMJ01. NCBI lineage: Bacteria > Bacillati > Actinomycetota > Actinomycetes > Micrococcales > Microbacteriaceae > Microbacterium > Microbacterium sp. LEMMJ01. Next base: position 129,165 of record NZ_NCTV01000033.1, on the reverse strand, counting down.
CCTGAGCCGGAGTCCGGAGGAAGCATGACCAGCGAGCAGCGAGGCCCCGAGGACATCGACGATCCGCTGCGCGCGGCCGCAGAGACCATGCGTGCGGTGCGGGAGCGGTGTGTGTGGTCGCAGCGCATCACGCACCGCGACCTCGTGCCGTACCTCATCGAGGAGTCGCACGAGGTGATCGACGCGGTCGAGGACGGCTCGCGCGCCGACCTCCGCGAGGAGCTGGGCGATCTGCTGTGGCAGGTGCTGTTCCATGCCGCGATCGCGGCACAGGATCCGGACGACCCGTTCGACATCGACGACGTCGCCCGCACGCTCACCGAGAAGATGGTGCGGCGGCATCCGCACGTGTTCGGCGACGAGGTCGCGGAGACGCCGGAGGAGGTGCTCGTGCACTGGAACGCGGCGAAGGCGGCGGAGAAGCGCACCCGCCGCAGCGTGCTCGACGGGATCCCGCGCGCGATGCCCGCCCTCGCGCGTGCGCAGAAGATGCCGGGTCGTGCCGCCGGTGCCGGCGTGGTGCCCGCGCCGCCGTCCGCCCTGCGCCCGTCGTCAGAGGAGGAGCTCGGCGATGCCCTCCTCGCCCTCGTGGACGCCGCTCGGGTCGAGGGCTGGGACGCGGAGCGCGCACTCCGGGAACGGTTGACGCGCCTGGAGGACGAGGTCCGCGCCGCCGAGGCCGGTTGACCCGACACGGACACCGCCGCCGACCTGGGAAGATAGACGGGTGGCTACCGTGAACGCGCCGCGCGGCATGCGCGACTTCCTCCCCGCCGACAAGGCCCGCCGTGAGCGGGTGCTCTCCGTCATCCGCGACCGCTATCGCGCGCACGGATTCGACGAGATCGAGACCCCCGTGGTCGAGGAGTACGACCGGCTGCACGCCGGCATCGGCGGCGACAACGAGAAGCTGTCGTTCAACATTCTGCGTCGCGGCCTGGATGCGGAGGCCGTCCGCGCCGGCGCCGACGATCCGGCGGAGCTCTCCGACCTCGGCCTGCGCTACGACCTGACGGTGCCGCTCGCCCGCTTCTACGCGAGCAACCGGGGACAGCTCCCCGGCGTCTTTCGATCCATCCAGATCGGTCCCGTCTGGCGGGCCGAGCGTCCGCAGAAGGGGCGCTACCGCCAGTTCGTCCAGTGCGACATCGACATCATCGGCGACGCGTCCGCGCGCGCCGAGGCCGAGCTGCTGGCCGCCTCGCTCGACGCCGTCGACGCCCTGGGGCTGGAGGGCGCGAGCGTGCGGATCAACGACCGCCGCGTGCTGGAGTGGATGCTGGAGCACTTCGGCTTCACCGAGGAAGAGCGCCCGCAGGTGCTGATCACGATCGACAAGCTCGACAAGATCGGGCCGGAGGGTGTGGCTGCCGAGCTCCGCGAGCGCGGGGCTACGACGACCGCGGTCGACGCGTTCCAGGCCTTCCTCGGTCGCCCGCAGACGCTCGAGTACCACCCGTTCGGCGACCGCCAGATCCGCAAGGCGCTCCCGGACGGCGCGCCCGACGAGCTCGTCGCCCACCTCGTCGGCATCGGCGAGGCCGTCGCGGCGGGTCGAGGGCAGGACGACATCCCGCTCGTGTTCGACCCGTTCCTCGTGCGCGGCATGGGGTACTACACGGGGACGATCTTCGAGCTCGCGCACCCGTCCGTCACGTACTCGCTCGGCGGTGGAGGACGGTACGACGGCATGATCGGCCGGTTCCTCCAGCAGGACGTGCCGGCGGTGGGCTTCTCCCTCGGGTTCGAGCGCCTGGTCGACCTCGTCTCGACGGACCCGGCCACCGCGGCGCAGGCGATCGTGCTCGTCCACGACGCGGCCGTGCCCGTCGCGGAGCTCGTGGCGCACAAGACGGCCCTCGTCGCGAAGGGCGCGCGGGTCCGCCTCGAACAGCGCACGAAGAACCTCAAGGCGCTGCTGGAGCGCTCCGCCGCGGACGGCTACACCCACTTCGCGAGCGTGCGCCCCGGCGACGACGAGCTCGAGGTCAAGACGCTGGCCTGAGTCGCCCCCGTCGGGACGAGGCGTTCACCGGACGTTCACGGCGGTCGGCTGGAATCGCGCCGTGCGTCGTCTGCCTCTGCTGACCCTGGTCGCGCTCGCCGCCGCGCTCGTCGTGGGCGCCCGCGCGGTCCTCGACCGGCAGGCCGCCCTCGCGCGCCGGCGCATCGGGAAGCCGCTGGGGGAGCAGTCGCTCGACGCCGACCGTGTCTGGCGCCCGGGGCTCGAGGGCGAGCCGCTCGACCTCCTGCTGCTGGGCGACTCCCTCGCTGCCGGCCTGGGAGCGGCACGGCGGAAGGAGACCCTCGGGGCGCGGCTCGCGAAGGCGACGGCACGCCGGCTCGGGCGTCCGGTACGGCTGCGCACCGCCGCGGTCGTGGGCGCGGAGTCGCGGGATCTCGCCGGGCAGCTCTCCCGCCTCCCCGCGGACTATCGCCCCGACGTCGCCGTGATCGTGGTCGGTGGCAACGACGTCACCCACCGCCTCCCGGCAGCGGAGTCGGCCCGCCACCTGCGCGCGGCCATCGTCCGCCTGCAGGCTCGCGGTGCCCGCGTCGTCGTCGGCACCTGCCCCGACCTCGGCGCCCTGCGCGCGGTGCCGCAGCCCCTGCGCCGCATCGCCTCCGGTCTGTCGCGACGGCTGGCCGAGGTGCAGGCGGAGGCCGCGGACCGCGAAGGAGCGGAGACGGTGGACCTGCGGCGGGCTGTCGGGGGGATGTTCTTCGACGAGCCGGAGGAGATGTTCAGCCTCGACCGCTTCCACCCGAGCGCCCTCGGCTACCGCCGCACCGCGGAGGCGCTGCTGCCGGCCGTCGAGCGGGCCGCCCTGGTCGCGCTCAGCTCTCGGCGCTCTCCGGCGCCGCGCTGAACGAGGCCGCCCACTCCGCGACCCGTCGTGCGCTCTCCTCGTCGGAGAGGTCCTCCACGCGGGTCATGATCGACCAGCGGACGCCGAACGGGTCGCGGATGCTGGCGTAGCGGTCGCCGGAGACGAACAGGGACGGCGCCTCGCGGACGGTCGCCCCCGCCGCGACGGCGCGCGCGACCACGGCGTCCACATCCGGGACGTAGAGGCCCATCGAATAGCAGTCGTCGTCGCCGGAAGGCGCGGGCACGAGGTGGTACTCGGGGCTGGGCTCGCCGAGCTGGAGCCGTCCGAGCCCGAAGTCGAGGTCGGCGTGCGCGACGACACCGCCGAACTCCGTCACGTCGACCACGCGGGCGCCGAAGACGTCCCGGTAGAACTCCACGGCGCGGGCGGCGTCGGGGATCGCGAGGAAGGGGGTGAGCGAGGTCGCGCTGTGCGGGCGGCCGTCGGTGGTGTGTGCGCCGGTCACACCGGCCGGAGGTGTCTGTTCGGTCATGCGGCAACGGTAGGCGGGCGAGGGTACCCGCCGCTTGAAGATCCGCGACACGTCGCCGACGCCGCGTCGGTGGCGCGTTCTACGCTGGGCCCATGGTGGACCGGACGCGCGGAGTGCTCTATCCCGCACGGCTGCCCTCGTTCCATCGGGTACCCCCGCCCGCTGAGGCCGCCGCGCTCGTCTCCTGGTTCTGGATCCCGGAGTGGAGCCTCCCGGACGGCGAGGTGTCGCGGCAGGAGATCGTCTCGTATCCGGCCGTCAACCTCGTCGTCGCCCCGGAGGGCGTGTCGATCTCGGGCGCCACGACCCGCGCGTCGACCAGGGAGCTGCGGGGGTCGGGGTGGGCTGTCGGCGCTCTGCTCCGCCCCGCCGCGGTCCCTGCCCTCACCGACGACCCTCCGGCCCTGATCGACGCGGAGCACTCCTTCGACGCCCCCGAGCTGCACGCGGCGGTGACGACGGCGATGCGGACCGCGCCCGAACGCCGGGAGCGCGCCGTCGCGGTCTTCTCCGCGTGGCTGTCGCAGCGCGTGGGCCCGGTCGGCGCGGCGGGGCGGCAGGCCAACGCGATGCTCGACGTGCTGCTGGGGGAGGGGGCGGCGCTGACGCCGGAGGAAGCGGCGACCCGACTCGCGCTCTCGGTGCGCACGCTGCAGCGGCTCACGCACCGCACCGTCGGGCTCTCGCCGGGCGCGATCATCCGCCGCCGCCGGCTGCAGGAGGCGGCGCAGCGCCTCCGCGAGCAGCCGGAGACCGACCTGACGGCGCTCGCCGCCGCGCTGGGATACGCCGACCACGCCCATCTCACGCGCGACTTCGCGGCCGTCCTCGGCCTGCCGCCGCGGGACTATCGCGCCAGGGTGTCCGGCTGAGGCGATCAGCCGCGTCGCTGCTGCTGCCGCCGTACCCGCAGCGCCCGTCCGGCGACCCCGAGCAGCACGACGCCCATGCCGACGAGCGAGGCGAGGGCGGGAAGCGTACTCACGAGAACGAGGCAGCCGAGGGCTCCGCCCACCTGCAGTGCCTGGGGGTATCGTCGGGCCGCGCCGTGCTGGCGGAACGCGGCGGCGTTCGCGATGAGGTAGTACAGCAGCACGCCGAAGGAGGAGAACCCGATCACCTCGCGGAGATCCCCGACGAGCACGAGCGCGATCACGATGACGGCGAGGGCGATCTCGGCGCGGCGCGGCACCTGATGGCGCTCGTCGATGCGGGCGAGGAACCGGGGGAGATCCCCCTCTCGCGCCATGGCGAGCGTCGTGCGACCGATGCCGGTGAGCAGGGCCAGCAGAGCGCCGAGGGAGGCGGCGGCCGCGGCGATCCGCACCACGGGGGCGAACGCCGACCAGCCGGCCGCGGTGAGGATGTCGGCCAGGGGCGCGGCGGCTCCCCGCGCGTCGCCACCGAGGACGAGGAGCACCACGACGCCCACGAGCGCGTAGACGACGACGGCGCCGCCGAGAGCGAGCACGATCGCGCGGGGGATCGTGCGCGCGGGGTCGACGACCTCCTCGCCCATGGTGGCGATCCGGGCGTAACCGGCGAAGGCGAAGAACAGCAGTCCGGCGCCCTGGAGCACGCCGTACACGGTCGTGTCGGGGAGCGGCGCGGGGGTGGCGGTCGGCGCGGCGCCGAGGCCGACCGCCACCACGACCGAGAGCCCGAGCAGCGAGCAGGCCACGAGGATGCGGGTCGCCAGCGCGGTCCGCGTCACGCCCAGGCAGTTCACGACCGCGAGGGCGGCGACGGCGATCACGGCGACCGGCGTCTGCCACCCCGCCGGAGCAGCGTAGGCGGCGAAGGTCATGGCCATGGCGGCGCAGCTCGCGATCTTGCCGATCACGAAGCTCCAGCCGGCGACGAAGCCCCACCACGGTCCGATCTCCGCGCGCGCATAGGCGTACGTGCCTCCTGCCACGGGGTGCACGGCCGCGAGCTGCGCGGACGCGGTGGCGTTGGCGTAGGCGACCGCGACGGCGATCGCGAGGGCGAGGAGGATCCCGCTCCCGGCGACCTCGATGGCCGGTCCCCAGACCGCGAACACGCCGGCACCGATCATCGATCCGAGGCCGATGGCGACGGCGTCCGGCAGCGTCAGGCGGCGGGCGAGGGGCACCCGGTCATCGTCCCACGCCGGGGTGAACGGCCGGTGACGCGTCAGCCGCGGGACGCGGTGACGCGCTTCTTCTCGCGGATGTAGACCTCGCGGCGCACGGTCGCCACGACGTCTCCGTCGCGATCGGTGATGACCGTCTCGAACCACTCGAGCACCTTCGCGCCGCCGCGGGCGCGCTGCCGGAGCTCCTCCGCCTTCTCCCGCGTCACCTCGAACTCCGCGGTCAGCACCCCGCGCCCCGGCTTGAGGAACTCGATCTCACCTCGGGTGTCCCACACGACGTAGTCCCGTCCGAGCTGATGCATGACGAGCATGAAGAAGTACGGGTCGGTCATCGCCGACATCGAGCCGCCGAACGCGGTCTTGACGTAGTTGCGGGTGAGGAGGTTCACGTGCAGCTCCACGGTCGCCTGGGTCCAGTCGTCGCTGAACCGGCGGACGCGGATGCCGCTACAGAGATTGGGGATCCAGAGGCTCATGCCGAGGGCGAGGCGGCGGGGCGTGATGCGCATGAGGTCAGTGTGGAGGATGCGCCGAGTCCCCGCGAAGACGTCTGGAGGGTTGGCACAGTTTTTCTAGTTCACATAGAATAACTAGCGAAGGGAGGTGCCATGCTCATCCGCGTCGATGTCGACAGCCCGCTCGCGCTCTACGACCAGGTGGCCGCCTCGGTGCGTGCCGACATCCTCTCCGGTGCTCTCGCGCCGGGCGATCGTCTGCCGGCCGCCCGCGACGTGGCCGCCGCCCTCGACATCAATCAGCACACCGTCCTGCACGCCTACCAGCGCCTCCGCGACGAGGGCCTGGTCGACCTCCGGCGGGGGAGGGGCGCCGTGATCGCCGCCTCCGCCGCGCCGCTCGCCGCACTCTCTCACGAGATCGATGGGCTGATCCGGCGGGCGGCGGCCCTGGGTGTCTCCGCCGAGACCCTCGCCGGCATCGTCCGCACGCACCGCGCAGAAGCCGAACCTCCCACCTCCGCCGCGACCCCCCAGGAGGCCTCCCATGACGACGCCTGACCCCACCCGCACCCCTCCGGCCACCCTGCGCCGCGCACGACGGGCCTTCATCCTCGTGGCGCTCGTCCTCCCGGTGCTCATCGTCGCGATCTCCGCTCTCGTGCTCACGGCCTGGCTGCCGTCGTTCCCCACCGACGTCGCGATCCACTGGGGCGTCGACGGGGCGGACGGTTTCGGCCCGGCCGCCACCTACCTCTGGGTGCTCCTCGGCGTCGGTCTCGGCCTCCCGGTGCTCCTGACCGTCACGACACTGGTCGCCGTCGGGGCGCACTGGGGCGCGACCGCCCGTCTGCTCGGAGCGACCGCGGCCGGCATGTCGGCGTTCGCGGGCGTGATCTGCCTGGGCTCCCTCGCGATCCAGCGCGACCTCCCGCCCTCCGGTGAGGTCCCGGGCATCGCGGGAGTGATGGCACTGGCCTGGGCGGCTCTCCTCGGCGTGGGCGCGATGGCGTGGTTCGTGCAGCCGCGCGTGCAGTCGGTGCCCGGCGCCGCTCTCGAGCCCCGCCACGACGTGCGGGTCGGCGACGGCGAGCGGGTCGTCTGGGTGGGCACCACGACCATGCCCACCGGTGCCCTCGTCTTCCTCCTGCTCGTGCTGCTCGGGCTCGTGGCGCTCGCCGTGGCGATGCTCATCACGGGCACCCCGCTGGCCTGGGTCTCGGGTCTGGTCGCCCTCGTCGTCGGGTTCGCGCTGGCGGCGACCGCCTCGTTCCGGGTGCGCGTCACGCCGGACGGCATCGACGCCCGTGCCGTGATCGGGTGGCCTCGGAAGACCATCCCGGTGGCGGAGATCGCGTCGGCCAGGGCCGTGCGCATCTCGCCCTTCGGCGAGTTCGGCGGCTGGGGGTGGCGTCTCGCTCCCGACGGCCGCAGCGGGATCGTGATGCGCCAGGGGCCGGCGATCGAGGTGCATCGCCGCGACCACGGACCGTTCGTCATCACGATCGACGGGGCGGAGGAGGCGGCGGCGCTCCTGCAGGCGTACGTGGACCGATCCGCGGGGCCTGCGCCCTCCGGAGGAACGGAGAGGACGGCATGATGAGCGCTCTGACGCCGACCCGCGTGCCCTGGCGCGCGGTCCTCATCTTCACCCTCACGGCCTGCGGGCTCGCGGCTCTCGTCTGCCTGCCCCTCTGGCTCGGCGACGGCCTCGCCGAACCCTTCGCGGGAGCGCTCCTCCCCGTGATGATGTTCACGCCCGCGGCCGCGGTGCTCGTCGTCATGCTCACCACGGGCGTACCGGAGAAGGGCGGTCGGGCGCGCTTCCTCGGGATGTGGCCGCTGCGGCCCGCGAAGCGCGTCGTCGGGCTGCTGGTCGCGGCCTGGCTCGTGCCGCCGCTGCTCGTCGCCCTCGGCGTCCTCCTCGCAGCCGCATTCGGGTGGGTGCGGCTCGACCTCACCTTCTCGGCCTTCGCGGATCAGCTCGCCCAGGCTCTTCCCCCGGGGACACCGGTGCCGCCGGTCGGAGTGGTCGTGTTCGCGCAGCTCGCCGCGATCCCGGTCGGGGCGCTGGTGAACAGCGTGCTCGCCTTCGGTGAGGAGCTCGGCTGGCGCGGCTGGCTGCTCCCGGCGCTGCGTCCGCTCGGCACCTGGCCGGCGCTCCTGCTCAGCGGGGCGATCTGGGGGCTGTGGCACAGCCCCGTCATCCTCCTCGGCTACAACTTCGGCCGGACGGACGTCACCGGCGTGCTGTTCATGATCGGCGGCTGCGTGGCGTGGGGGGTCCTGTTCGGCTGGCTGCGGCTGCGCTCCGGCTCGCTGTGGCCGGCGGTCGTCGCGCACGGGGCCCTGAACGCCGCCGCGGGCCTGGTCCTGATCGTCGCCGCCGAGCAGCCCGACCTCGCCCTCGCCGGACCGCTCGGTGTCGCGGGCTGGATCGTCGCCGCCGTCGTGGCCCTCGTCCTCGTGCTCACGGGGCAGTTCCGCCGCCAGCCGGAGCTCGCCGCGCCGCGCACCCCGCCGACCCCGCCGACGCTTGACGGCCGGCCGGCGCCGGGGGTTGGCTGAGCACATGGAATCCACTCCCGCCGCCTGGGCACGCGCCGACACCTTCCTCGCCGACATGCTCGTGGGTCCGGACCCGGCCCTGGCGTCGGCCTTGGAGGCGCAGCGCGCGGCGGGGCTGCCCGAGATCGAGGTCGCGCCGGTCGCGGGGAAGCTGCTGAATCTCCTCGTGCGGATGAGCGGCGCCCGCCGCGTGCTGGAGATCGGCACCCTCGGAGGCTACTCGACGATCTGGATGGCCCGCGCCGTCGGACCGGCGGGACAGGTCGTGACGATCGAGGCGGAGGCGGACAACGCCGCCGTCGCCCGGGCGAGCATCGACGCGGCCGGAGTGGGGGACCGCGTCGACATCCGGATCGGTCGCGGAGCCGACGTGCTGCCGACCCTCGCCGGCGCCTTCGACCTCGTCTTCATCGACGCCGACAAGGAGTCCAACACCGTGTACCTGGACTGGGCCGCGAAGCTCGGTCGCCCGGGCACCGTTGTCGTGCTCGACAACATCGGCCGCGACGGCGAGATCGTCCGCGACGACTCGACGGACCCCAAGGTGAACGGCACCCGCGCGGGGCTGCGGATGCTCGGGGAGGACCCGCGCTTCGACGCCACGGCGCTGCAGACGGTCGGGATCAAGGGATGGGACGGCATCGCGCTCGCCCTCGTCGTCTGACGCGGGCGGATCCCCCCGGCTCGTCTCCGGGTGCGGTCCGACGCCGGGGATAGACTGGGCGCGGATCGACGACGCTCCACACACCCTTCCATCCTGAGCAAGGAGCACATCAGTGGCACTGATCGAGGCTGTAGGCGCACGCGAGATTCTCGACTCGCGCGGAAACCCGACCGTCGAGGTGGAGGTGCTCCTCGACGACGGCATCGTGCAGCGCGCCGCCGTCCCCTCCGGTGCCTCGACCGGCGCCTTCGAGGCGTACGAGCTGCGGGACGGCGACAAGAGCCGCTACGGCGGCAAGGGCGTGCTCAAGGCCGTCGAGGCGGTCATCGACGAGCTCGGGCCGGCCATCGAGGGCGTGGAGGCGAGCGAGCAGCGCATCGTCGACGAGATCCTCATCGAGGTCGACGGCACGGACAACAAGAAGCGCGTCGGCGCCAACGCCATCCTCGGCGTGAGCCTCGCGGTCGCGAAGGCCGCCGCGGACTCCGCCGACCTGCCGCTGTTCCGCTACCTCGGCGGTCCGAACGCGCACGTGCTGCCCGTGCCGCTGTTCAACGTCATCAACGGCGGAGAGCACGCTGACAACGGCATCGACATGCAGGAGTTCTTCCTCGCCCCGATCGGCGCGGAGACCTACTCCGAGGCGCTGCGCTGGGGCGTGGAGACCTACCACGTGCTGCGCGCGGAGCTGAAGGCCGCCGGCTACGCGACGGGTCTCGGCGACGAGGGCGGCTTCGCCCCCGACCTGCCCAGCAACCGCGAGGGCCTCGACTTCCTCGTCAAGGCGATCGAGAAGGCCGGCTTCACGCCCGGCACCGACATCGCCCTCGGCCTCGACGTCGCCGCGACCGAGTTCTTCAAGGACGGCGTCTACCGTCTCGACAACAAGGACTGGGACGCCGCCGCACTCACCGAGTACTACGTCGGGCTCGTCAACGACTTCCCGATCGTCACGATCGAGGACGCGCTCGCCGAGGACGACTGGGACAACTGGAAGCACCTCACCGAGGCCCTGGGCTCGAAGGTGCAGCTGGTCGGCGACGACCTGTTCGTCACCAACCCGCAGCGTCTCGCCGACGGCATCACGCGCGGCGTCGCCAACTCGCTGCTCGTGAAGGTCAACCAGATCGGCACGCTCACCGAGACGTTCGACGCCGTAAGCCTCGCGCAGCGCTCGGGCTACACGGCGATGCTCTCGCACCGTTCGGGTGAGACCGAGGACACGACGATCGCCGACCTCGTGGTCGCCACGAACGCCGGCCAGATCAAGGCGGGTGCCCCGGCGCGCAGCGAGCGCGTCGCGAAGTACAACCAGCTGCTGCGCATCGAGGAGGAGCTGGGCGACGCGGCGGTCTTCGCCGGCCGTTCCGCCTTCCCGCGCTACCAGGGCTGAGCGCCCGCGACAGCGACCACGCCGCATCCGCGGCACGACCGCGCCGCCCGGATGGCGGCTGACACGAAGGAGGAGCCGTGGCACGACGACCGGCTCCTCCTTCGCCGTCGATCGGGGCGGCGACGCCTCGCTCGACGTCCTCGTCGCGACAGCCGCGGAGCGGCGCCCCCGCCGCACCCCGCGTGGACGTGCGCGAGTGGGCCTCGGGCATGCGGCTCTCGGCCTTCTCCGTGATCATGCTCTCCCTCGTGGTGCTGGGAGCCTGGGTGCTCGTGCCCACGCTGGGCACCTTCATCGACCAGCGCCAGAAGATCGCGGCGCTGGAGCAGTCCGTGCAGGTGAGCGAGGACGAGATCGCCGCGCTGACCGCGGAGCGCGAGCGCTGGGACGACCCCGCGTACATCACGACCCAGGCCCGTGAGCGCCTGTACTACGTCAAGCCGGGCGAGGTCGTGTACCTCATCGACAACGACCTCGATCCCTCCACCCTCCCGCGCGAGCAGGAGCCGGTGAGCGACACCCTCGAGGAGAAGCCCGCCGACTGGATGCCGCAGCTGCTGCGCACCCTCGTCTCCGCGGGACTGAGCGACACCGCCGTCCCCGCAGGCTGAACCCGGGCTCCGAGCATCCTCCCGGACGGCTCCCCTACGCTGGTGGGGTGACCACCCCGCCGTTCCCCGCGCCCACCTCCGCCGAGCTCGCCGTCGTCTCGACCCAGCTCGGACGCCCCGCCCGCGGTGTCGTCGGCATCGCGGCCCGCTGTCGGTGCGGGAACCCCACGGTGGTGGCCACCACCCCGCGCCTGCCCGACGGCACGCCGTTCCCCACGTTCTACTACCTCACGCATCCGGCGGCGACCGCCGCGATGTCGACGCTCGAGGCGAACCAGGTCATGCCCGAGCTCGCGGCGATGCTCGCGGAGGACGAGACCGTGGCCGCCGCGTATCGGTCCGCCCACGAGGCGTACCTCGCCGACCGTGCGCAGTTCGGCGAGGTGCCCGAGATCGACGGGATCTCCGCCGGAGGCATGCCCACCCGGGTGAAGTGCCTGCACGCCCTCGCCGGCCACGCCCTGGCGGCGGGAGCCGGTGTGAACCCGATCGGCGATGCCGCGCTGGCCCGCAGCTCGTGGTCTCCCGAGGTCTGCCGCTGCGAAGAGCCCGGCGCCGCGCTCCGCGACGATCCGGCACGTTCGGCATGACGCGGCGGCGGATGCTGCGCGGCGCCGTCGCCCTCGTGGCGGTGGCGGCATCCGTCCTGCTCCTCGGTTCCACGGCGACGCCGACGCCGACGCCACCTCCGGTCGCCGACGACCCGGCCGATCCGGTGCGGGCGGCGGAGTACTGGCTGGACGGTGCCCGCATCCGCGACGCCTGGCAGACGACCCGCGGGGAGGGCGTCACGATCGCCGTCATCGACACGGGCATCGGCAAGGTGCCGCAGGTCTTCGACGAGGCGGTCGTCGGGGGGACGGACGTGTCCGGAGCCGGGACGCCGGACGGACGCACGCCGCTCGGCGCCGTCGACGGCAATCACGGCTCGTGGGTGGCGTCCCTCGCGGCAGGACGCGGCAAAGCCGACGGCACCGGCATGATCGGGGTCGCGCCCGAGGCGGAGCTTCTCTCGATCTCCGTGGGGTTCGGCGCCGCCGCGGCGGTGCCGTTCACCGAGCAGGTGGCCACCGGCATCCGCTGGGCTGTCGACCACGGCGCCGACATCATCAACCTGTCGTTCACGACGAACACGCTCGACTGGGATCAGAGCTGGGACGACGCCTTCCTCTACGCGTTCGAGCACGACGTCGTGGTCGTCGTCGCGGCCGGCAACCGGGGGAGCGGCACGAACATCATCGGCGCGCCCGCCACGATCCCCGGCGTGCTCACGGTCGGCGGCGTCGACCAGACCGGCACCGCGAGCATCGAGGCCTCGACGCAGGGCATCACCATCGGCATCTCGGCGCCGAGCGAGGGCCTGCTGGGGGTGTCGGCGGACGGCGAGGTCGTCTCCTGGAGCGGGACCAGCGGCGCGGCTCCGATCGTCGCCGGCGTCGCGGCGCTCATCCGCTCGGCGCACCCCGACATCTCCGCGAACGACGTCATCAACCGCATCATCAAGACGGCGATGCCGGTGGCGGATGCGAAGAAGCCGCGCGATCCGCTGTACGGCTTCGGCCTGGTGGACGCGGAGGCGGCGATCTCGGCGAACCTGCCGTCCGTGAGCGAGAACCCCATGGGCGATCTCGCGGAGTGGGTGCGGCTGTACCGCCGCGCCGACAGCGAGCCCACGCCCGAGCCGTCGCTCGCCCCCGTGGAGGTGCCGCCGCTGCCCGACGCGGATGCCCCCACCGACCCCGGTTCACCGCTGCTTCCCAGCGCCGACTCCCTGCGCTACGGTACCCTGCCGCTCATCGCCCTCACGGTCCCTGGTATCCTGGTAGCGCTTGGCGTCACCGCAGCTGCCCGGCGCATCCGATCGGCGCGCGTTCCCGTACGCCACAATCCCGACTCCGAGGAGTAGTTCTTCTGTGCCTCAGAACAGCACTGTGCCCAAGATCCTGATCGTCGGCGGAGGGTACGCAGGTTTCTACACCGCGTGGAAGCTCGAGAAGCATCTGCGCAAGGGCGAGGCCGACGTGACCATGGTCGACCCGCTGCCGTACATGACGTACCAGCCGTTCCTCCCGGAGGTCGCCGCCGGATCGATCGAGGCCCGGCACTCCGTCGTCGCGCACCGCCGTCACCTGAAGCGCACGCACGTGCTCACCGCCAAGGTGACGAACATCAACCACGCGCAGAAGGTCGCCACCATCACGCCGCCCGTCGGCGAGCCGTACGAGTTCGCGTACGACCAGATCGTCGTCACCGCGGGCGCCGTCTCGCGCACGTTCCCGATCCCCGGCATCGCCGACAACGCCATCGGGCTCAAGACGATCGAAGAGGCCGTCGCCATCCGTGACAAGGTCATGTCGAACTTCGACAAGGCCGCCTCCCTCCCGGCTGGCCCCGAGCGCGACCGCCTGCTGACCGTCGTCGTCGTCGGCGGTGGCTTCGCGGGCATCGAGGTCTTCGCCGAGCTCCGCTCGCTCGCCTCGTCGCTGGTGAGCAAGTACCCGCAGCTGACCTTCGACGACACGCACTTCCACCTCATCGAGGCCATGGGCCGCATCATGCCCGAGGTCTCGCTGAAGACGAGCGAGTGGGTCCTGAAGGACCTCGCCACGCGCGGCGCGAACGTTCACCTCGACACCCAGGTCACCGGTGCCATCGACGGCAACGTCGAGCTGTCGACCGGCGAGGTCATCCCGACGGACGTCATCGTCTGGACCGCGGGCGTCATGGCCAACCCGACCGTCGTGCGCGGCGGCGACCTGCCCGTCGAGGAGCGCGGTCGCATCCAGACCCGTGCCGACCTGCGCGTCGGTACCCCCGAGGCGTTCGTCGAGGGTGCCTGGGCCGCGGGCGACGTCTCGGCCGTTCCCGACCTCTCGGGCGGCGGCGTCGGCGGATTCTGCGTCCCGAACGCGCAGCACGCCGTCCGGCAGGCGAAGCTCCTGGCGAAGAACCTCGTCGCGGTGCTCCGCGGGGAGACCCCCAAGGAGTACTTCCACAAGAACCTCGGTGCCGTCGCCGGCCTCGGCCTGTACAACGGCGTCTTCCAGTCCGGCAAGATCGCGCTGAAGGGCTTCATCGCCTGGCTCGCGCACCGCGGCTACCACGGCTTGGCCATGCCGACGTGGGAGCGCAAGTGGCGCGTGCTCTGGGGCTGGTGGAACAACCTGTGGCTGGGCCGCGACCTCGTGAACCTGCAGACGGTGCAGAACCCTCGCTACGTCTTCGAGGAGTTCGCCGCCCGCCCGCGTCCCGCGGCACCCGCCGACGCCACCCCGGCCGCCAAGGCGCCGGCCGCTGAGAAGCCGGCCGCTGCGCCCGCGGCGGAGACGCCGTCTGAGATCAAGAAGCCGGCCGCCAAGCGGCCCGCAGCGAAGAAGGCTCCGGCCTCCGTTGCGAAGGACTCCGCGGAGACCGCTGCGGCGAAGTGACCGTCCGGTTCTGAGGAGAAGGCCCTGAGCGCGTGAGCGCCAGGGCCTTCTCCTATTGACCGGGGACGGGAGTTGGTCGCGTAACATCTCACATTGTACGCTCGCAGGGGTGCTCAGGAGGGGTGTGTGCGAGGCACCCCCGATGCGGGGAGGAGGTCCGGTGAGCGCGCACGGGGGAGAATCACCGACCGTCAGTGTGTCGATCCGGACGGGTCCGGGCGAGGACGCGCATGCGGCACAGCTCGCGGCACGGCTCGACGGCGCTCCCGTCCGCATCTGCCCGACGGGCGCCGCGGCATGGCGGCCCTGGACGCGACGAGCCACGCATCATCTCGTCCTCGACGCTGCGGTGCGCCCGCACCCTCACCTTCTCGCCCAGGTGCAGGAAGCCGTCGCCGCGCAGCCCCGGGCGGTCCTGAGGCTCTTCACCCGCAGTGACGGCTACGCCTCGCATGCGTCCCGGGTGGCGGCGTTCTCCGGGTGCTCGTGGTTCGTGCCGCCGGGCCCCGATCCGTCGTCCGTCGCCGTCGTGCTGCCGGTTCCCGAGGCGGCGGAGTTCGCGCGTTCCGTCCCGGGTGGCGATCTCGACCCCGTCGGGCTGCTGCTGCAGCGGTTCGCGGCGGAACAGGGCCTCAGCCTGCTCGCGAGCACGGCCGATCTCGTGCAGCTCGAAGGGGCGGGGGCGCACGCTCCGGCCACTGCCTTCCTGTCTGCGGCGATGGCGCCGGCGGACTGGTGGCGGCGGCCGTCGCTCGTGTCGCCGTCGTCGATCCCGGTGGTCCATCTCCGGGACGGCGAGCCGCTGTCGTACGAGTCCGTGCCGGGCACGCCGGATGGTTGGCGTCTCCGCACACGCCGGGAGGTGCCGACGCCGCACGCCCGACGGCTCGCACGAGTGATGCAGGAACGCCTTCTCGGCACGGAGGTGGCCCGCAGCCATCTCCGCGCAGCGGCCGTGCTCCTCGGGGTGGCGGGAGTGCTGCGCGACCAGCTCCTCCTCGCCGCGGGGTGGGGCCGGCCGTCCGATGAGTTCGGCACGGCGGTGGCGCGGGAGGCCGCGGCGACCCTCGCCCTCGGGACACTGGCGGAGGCGGTCCCGGCTGCGAGTCGACCGGATGGTGCCGCAGAGCTCCGCGACGCCTTCCGGGTGCTGTACGACGAGATGACCGCGATCCTGGGCACGGCGCCTCCCCGGGCCGCGCGTGGAGCCGATCCATAGGCCGCCTCGCTAGCGTGTCGACCGCAAGGGGAGTACTCCCGTCCGCAGCGACGTCGTCATGACGGGCATGTCATCGTGCCCCGGCCCGCTGGCCCGCGAGGGTGGAGGAGACCTTGGCACCCGAATCGCGGGCTGCCCGGAACCTTGCGTCGACAGAGGTCGCGGAGAACGGCGGTCCGTCCCACGAAGGGACCCCCATGTCGAAGCTCTCCCGCCTGATCCGCCTCGCCACCGACGCCATCGACGCGAAGGGGGGAAGCCCCGGGGTGCGCGGCGGCGAGGGCGCGCGTGCCTCCACCGACTGGAGCGGGATGATCCGCGGCGCGGTCGACGCCGTGCGGGGCACCGATCCTCAGGCGCAGCGCCCGACCGCGCCTCCTCCCGCGTCCCCGGCGCCCACCCCTCCCGCCGGACGAGCATCCGCCGCAGGGGCGTACGCCCCGCCGCCCGCTCCCGCGTCCGGTGGTGCGTCGGACGTCTCCGCGGCGGACCGCGCGGCCATCGCCCGGTACGACTACCTCCTGCAGACAGCGGATCCACATCGGATCGAGCAGATCCATCGCGAGGCCTTCGCGCGCCTCACGCCGTCGCAGCGCGCGCACGTCGACGCCCGCATGCGGGCGGAGCTCCCGGCGGAGGAGCGACCGCGCTCGTCGTCTGCGGACGACCTGGCCCGCGCGGCCGGACGGGCCGAGGCGATGCAGCCCGGCCGCCTGCGCGGACTCCTCTCCCGCGCCCGCGGCGGCGGGGCCGCGGTCGCCGCGGGCGGCGCGGCGGTCGGTCTCCTCGGCGTGGTGGCCGGCGGAGCCGTCGTGAGCACCGTGGCCGCACCGCTCCTGGAACAGGCGGCGGGGCTCGGGGTGGACTTCGACGCGCTGGCGCAGGGCATCGACCTGGATGCGCTCGCCTCCGGCGTCGACATCGACGCGCTGGCCGGCGGCGCCGACGAGATGCTCGGCTCGGCCGGCGAGGCCGTCTCGGGTCTCGGCGAGACGGCGACCGGCTGGGGGGAGCGGCTCGGCGATCTCGGTATCCCCGGGATCGGCGACATCCTCGGCCGCTGACGGTGCCCCCGCTGGGACTCGAACCCAGACTGAGGCGATTTTAAGTCGCCTGCCTCTGCCATTGGGCTACGGGGGCTGCGCCGCCAGCCTATCGTCGGCGGGGTCGTGACCCGGCGGGGCTCAGGCCGTAGGGTGGGGGAGTGCTCGACCTCACCGACGAACTGAGCCCCGTCCCGGGTGGCCCCGCGGTCGCCCCCGAATGGGAGGACCCGGGCCGCTACTGGCCGCGCCTGTCGGCCGCGACCGGGCACCTTCCGGCGCCCGTGGCGGTCATCGATCGCGAAGCGCTGCGCTACAACGCCATGGACCTGCTCGTCCGTGCCGGCGGACTGCCGATCCGCGTGGCGTCGAAGTCGGTGCGGGTGCGTGCGGTCCTGGATGCCGTGCTGCGGCTCCCGGGTTTCCGCGGGATCCTCGCGTTCACGCTGGAGGAGGCGCTCTGGCTCGCGGCGACGCACGACGACATCGTCCTCGGCTACCCGACCGTGGACCGGGCGGGCATAGAACGGCTGTGCGCCGACGAGCAGGCGGTGCAGCGCATCACCCTCATGATCGACGACCCCGTGCACCTGGACCTCGTCGACAGCGTGGTGGCCCCTTCCGCGCGCCCCGAGCTTCGCGTGGCCATCGACGTCGACGCGTCCTGGCGATCCGCGCTGCTCGGTCACATCGGCGTCCGCCGATCGGCCCTCTTCTCCGCCGGGGAGGTCGCCGCGTTCGCGCGGACGGTCGTCGCACGCCCCGGCTTCCGCCTCGTGGGGCTGCAGATGTACGACGCCCAGATCGCAGGACAGGGCGATGCCGGTCCCGATGGACCGCTGATCCGTCGCGTCCAGGCCCGCTCGCGCGAGGAGCTGCGGGAGCGAAGGGCGGCGATCGTCGCCGCGGTCGGCGCCGTGACGCCGCTCGAGTTCCTCAACGGCGGGGGCACCGGATCCCTGGAGTTCAGCGGCAGCGACGAGTCGCTCACCGAGGCCAGCGCGGGCAGCGGCCTGCTCGGCGGACACCTGTTCGACGGGTACCGGTCCTTCCATCCGGCGCCGGCCGCGGCCTTCGCCTTCGACGTCGTGCGCCGTCCCGCTGCCGACATCGCCACGGTGCTGGGCGGCGGCTGGATCGCCTCGGGTCCGGCGCTGGCCTCGCGACAGCCGCGCCCGGTGTGGCCGGCGAACCTGCGCACGCTTCCGCGAGAGGCTGCCGGCGAGGTGCAGACGCCGCTGCAGGGGCCGACAGCGGCGACGCTCGGCGTCGGCGATCGTGTCTGGTTCCGTCACGCCAAGAGCGGCGAGCCGGCCGAGCGCATCGCCGCGTACCAGCTCGTGTCCGGCGACGAGGTCGTGGACGAGCTGCCGACGTACCGCGGCGAGGGGAAGGCGTTCCTGTGACGAGAATCGGCGGCACCTGGCAGAACTGGGGCCGGTCGGCGTCCGTGCGCCCCGTGCGGGTCGAGCGCCCGCGCAGCCCCGAGGGCGTGCAGCGTGCCGTGCGGGCAGCGGTGCGACAGGGGCTCACGGTCAAAGCCGTCGGCGCCGGTCACAGCTTCACCGGGATCGCCATCGCCCCCGGTGTGCTCCTGGAACTGGACGACCTGCAGGGACTCGTGTCCGCGGACGTCGCGAGCGGACGGGTCACGCTCCTCGCCGGTACCCGGCTGCACCGCATCCCCGGGCTGCTCGCCCGCTACGGCCTCGCGATGGAGAACCTCGGCGACATCGACCGCCAGTCCATCGCCGGCGCGATCTCCACGGGCACGCACGGCACCGGCGCCGGTTTCGGCGGACTCGCCACCCAGGTCGTCGGGGTGACCCTCATCACCGCCGACGGGGAGTTCCTCCGCATCGACGAGGCGCACAGTCCGGAGCTCCTACCCGCGGTCGCTCTGGGGCTGGGCGCGCTCGGCATCATCGTCGAGGTCACCCTGCAGTGCGTGCCCACGTTCGTGATGCATGCGGTCGACGAGCCGCTGCCGCTGGACGAGGTGCTCGGCACGATCGACGAACGCGTCGCCGCCGCCGACCATTTCGAGTTCTACTGGTTCCCGCATACCGACGTCGCACTCACCAAGCGGCAGTCGCGTCTGCCGGAATCGACGCGACGGAGGCCGCTCCCGGTCGTGGGCCGGTGGGTGGATGAGACCCTGCTCGCGAACGGCGTCTATCGCGTCGTCTGCGCGGCGGGACAGGCGGTGCCGGCGATCACGCCGCCGTTCAACCGGCTCGCGGTGCGGCTCACCGGTGACCGTGAGTACACCGACCTCTCGAATCGCGTGCTCACCCAGAGCCGGACCGTGCGCTTCCGCGAGATGGAGTACGCGCTGCCGGCGGCCGAGGTGGTGCCGGCATTCCGCGCCCTCCAGGAGCTCATCGCCGAGCGCGGCTGGCGGATCGAGTTCCCCGTGGAGGTCCGCTTCGCTGCCGCCGACGATCGCTGGCTCTCCACCGCGTACGGCCGCCCCAGCGCCTACATCGCGGTGCACCGGTACTGGCGCGCGGACCCGACGGCGTACTTCGGTGCGGTCGAGGAGATCATGCGGGCCCATGGCGGCCGCCCGCACTGGGGCAAGCTGCACACCATGACCCGGGAGACGCTGCGGGGGAGCTACCCCCGCTTCGATGACTTCGTGGCGCTGCGCGACCGCCTCGATCCGGATCGCCGCTTCACGAACCGCTATCTGGAGCGGGTGCTGGGACGCTGATCGGCGGCGCTGGTCCGTCGCATCCCCAGTCCACGTGCAGGCACCGCGTCTAGGATGAGAGAAATACGGGAAAGGGTGGGGCACTGATGGAATGGCTCGTGCCGGTACTGATCGTCGTCGGGGTGATCCTGCTCGTCGGCGTCTATCTCTGGGCGACGTACAACTCGCTGGTGCAGCTGAACGTCCGCGTAGACGAAGCCTGGAGCGGCATCACCGTCCAGCTCAAGCGCCGAGCCGACCTCATCCCGAATCTCATCGAGACGGTCAAGGGCTACGCCTCGCACGAGAAGGCGGTGTTCGAGAACGTCACCCGCGCCCGCGCCGAGACCCTCTCCGCCGGCAGCCCCGGCGAGGCGGGGATCGCCGAGGGGCACCTGCAGCAGGCCCTGCGCAGCCTCTTCGCGGTGGCCGAGGCCTACCCGCAGCTGCAGGCCAGCCAGAACTTCCTTCAGCTGCAGCAGGCCCTCGTCGACACCGAGGACAAGATCCAGGCCGCGCGGCGCTTCTACAACGGCGGCGTCCGCGAGCTCAACACCAAGATCAAGGTGTTCCCCAACAACCTCTTCGCCAAGGGACTCGGCTTCACCGAGCGCGAGTTCTTCGAGGTCGCCGACAGCGGCGCCATCTCCGAGCCGCCGCGCGTGCAGTTCTGATTCTCGCCCTCACCACACGGTGAGGGCGAGTTCGTCTGCGGTGATATCCACAGCACCGCGAACGCTCCACGCGGTGCTGCGGTAGGTGACGGTGCGCGCAGCGCCGTCCTGGCCGGTGCCGGTCACGGTCGCCTCGAGGATGCCGTCGTCCGCGGTGAACCCGCCGGCGGAGAGCGTCACCGCGGGGAACCGCTCGACGCGGAACGCCACGTGGGAGACGTCCCGGAACTCCGTGCCCCACGGGATCCGGATGCCGCAGTTGTCGGGAATCGCGTGGCCGTCGGCGGTGCAGGTCTCCAGGTAGCCGTCGAGCTGCGTCTGCGCGGCCTCCGTCGCCTCCGGGCGGAGTTCCGCGGTCACGCGTGCGGTGGCGTCGTCGCCGGGGAGGACGACGGCCTCGGTCGTGCCGGCCAGCAGCGCCCGCGGCGCGGCCGCGACCGGGTACACGCCAGGGAGCAGAGCGGTGTCTTCGGTCACCGGGAGGACCGCATCGCCGACCTGGACCGTTGTCCCGATCGTCGTCGTGGCGCGGAGGGCACCGAGTCCGGAGGCGTCGACGGTCCAGCGGCCGCTCTCCGGCGTCAGCCGGACGCGCGCCTGGTGCTCGTCCCCGTCGAGTCGGAAGCGCACCGTCGCGGACGCGTCACCGTCTCCCTCACGCACATCGGTGACCTCGGCGTCCGCGATGGTCGACGAGGCTCCGGCGAACGCGGTGAGGGCGGCGTCGGACACCGCGGTCCCCGTCGCCGCGACCGCCTCGGGATCGCCCGACTCCAGCGCCCGGAGATAGGCCAGCGCTGCGTCCTCCGCGGTCGGCGAGCGGAGCGCGGACAGCCCCCACCACACCGCGCCGGTCAGGGCCACGGCCACGACGACACCGCCCAGGAGCCACCAGCGACGACGGCTCACGCGACGGCCTCCCGGACGTGGACGTGACGACGCACCGTGTCCGGGGCGGTGGAGGCGAGCGCGGTGTGGACGGCAGCGGTCGCATCGCCCCATCCGGAGACCGACACCTGTTCGAGACCCTGCCACCGCGCGGCGCGGAGGAGCTCCGCCGCGATCGCCTCGGCGTCGCCGGGACGCGCCTGCGGCTCCCACCACGCCGACTGCACCTGCAGCGTGGACGTGCCGCGGTCGGCCTTGAGGTCGACCCGCGCCACGATCCGGTCGCCGACGAGCACGGGCAGCGAGTAGTAGCCGTAGCGGCGCTTCGCCGCCGGCACGTAGATCTCGATGCGGTAGTCGAGCTCGAAAGCCCGCAGCGCGCGTTCCCGGAACCACACCACCGGATCGAACGGAGTCAGCAGGGCGGCGGTCTCGACCCGGCGCGGAAGAACTGCGTCGCGATGCCGCCAGGCGGGGAGGGGCCGGCCACCCCGCTCCCAGCCGCGGACGGTCACGGGCTGCACTTCCCCGGCGTCGACGAGGTCGGCGATCGCCCCGGTCACCGCGGCACGGTCGCGGAGGCGGTAATAGTCGGCCAGGTCGGCCGCCGTCCCGACGCCGCTGGACCGAGCGGCGCGTCGGACGAGCTCGCGGACGGCGTCCTCGCGCGGGATCTCGCGGGACCGGATGCGCTCGGGGATGACCTGCTCGGCGAGGGCGTAGGTGCGCTCGAAACCCCGGCGCCCGCTCACAGCGACGTCGCCCGTGCGCCACAGATGCTCGAGGGCGAGCTTGACCTCGTCCCAGTCCCACCAGGTGCCGCGCTCGCGCGGGGCGTCGGCACGGAGGGCGACCGGGCGGAGCGGTCCGCGCGCACGGAGCTCGTCCTGCACCCACTGCACCGTCCGGGCGTTCGTACGGAGCCAGGAGTCCTCCGCGGACCAGCGCCGCCGGAAGTCGTCCATGCGGAACCGCCACAGGGGCCAGTCCTCGACGGGGATGAAGGTCGCCTCGTGGGCGAGGTACTCCACATAGTGCGTCGTGCGCGACAGGAAGAGGCGGTCGAGGAGTGCGGGATCGTAGGCGCCGAGCCGGGAGAACAGCGGGACGTAGTGTGACCGGGCGAACACGTTGACCGAGTCGATCTGCAGCACGCCGAGCCGGTCCATCACCCGGTGCAGATGGCGACCGGAGACGGTGGCCGGGCGTGCGCGGGTGAAGCCCTGAGCGGCGAGGGCGATCCGTCGTGCCTGGGCAGGACTGAGGGTGTCGGTCACGCCGCCAGCGTATCCCCGCTCTCCGACATCGTCCTGGCGTGCAGGATGCGTCGAACGGCATACGGCATGACCGTAGACTGAGGCGATGAGCGAGGACCAGCGACCCCGGCTGCGCGATCTGTTCCGTCCGCGCCCCGTGGTGACCGATCGGACCGTGACCACCGAAGCCGACGAGGCGGTGCCGCTGCCCCTGCGCATCACGGCGAGCTACGCCTGGCGCCTGCTGCTCATCGCAGCGGCGGCCGGCGTCTTCATCTGGCTGGTGATGCTGCTCAAGCTCCTCGTCATCCCGCTGATGGTGGGCATCCTCATCACCGCCCTGCTGTGGCCGGCGTTCTCCTGGATGCTGCGTCACGGATTCCCGCGCTGGCTCGCGATCGCTGTCTCCCTCATCGGCACGATCGCCATCGTCACCGGGCTGATGTGGCTCGTGGTCTGGCAGGTGCGCGCCCAGCTCCCGGACGTGCAGCAGCGCACGACCGAGGCCTTCGACCAGTTCCAGGTGTGGCTGCACGACGGTCCGCTGAACCTGTCGGACACGCAGATCGCGAACTACCTGCAGCAGGGCCTCGACTTCATCAGCGAGCAGGCGCAGGTCCTCTGGACGGGTGCCCTCGCGATCGGCACGACCGTCGGGCACGTCGCCACCGGCGCGCTGCTGTCGCTGTTCATCCTCATCTGCCTCCTCGCCGACGGCGCCGGCATCTGGCGCTGGACGCTGCGCATCTTCCCCCGGAAGGCCCGCCCCGCCGTCGACGGCGCCGCGCGCAACGGCTGGACGACGATCGTCAACTACGCCAGGACGCAGCTCTTCGTGGCGACGATCGACGCGATCGGCATCGGCCTCGGCGCCTTCCTGCTCCAGGTCCCGCTCGCGCTGCCCGTCGCCGTTCTCGTGTTCCTCGGCTCGTTCATCCCCATCGTCGGTGCGGTGGTGACCGGTGCCGTGGCCGTCTTCCTCGCGCTCGTCTACAACGGGCCGTGGATCGCCCTCTGGATGCTCGTCGTCGTCCTCGCCGTCCAGCAGATCGAGGGCCACATCCTGCAGCCGATCATGATGGGCTCCGCCGTCAAGGTGCACCCCCTCGCCGTCGTCCTCGTGGTCGCGGGCGGCGCGATGATCGCGGGCATCCCGGGTGCCCTGTTCGCCGTCCCGCTGGCCGCGTTCGTGAACGTGGCGGCGGTGACCATCAGCTCGGGATCCTGGCGCACCGGCGTCGGGCCGAGTGGAGATCTGATCTGGAGCACAGTTCCGCGTGAGCGGAGACGGAGGAATCGATGAGCGCAGTCCCCAGCCTGACCGAGTTCCAGGACGCGGCTCGAAGTCTGGCTGAGGTGATCTCGCACACCCCGACGCTGCCCTCCCGGGCGCTGTCCGACGCGCTCGGTGCCCCCGTGCTGCTGAAGATGGAGAACCTGCAGCGCACGGGGTCCTTCAAGATCCGCGGCGCGGCGTACCGGCTCTCCCGCCTCAGCGCGGAGGAGCGCTCCCGTGGCGTCGTGGCGGCCTCGGCCGGGAACCACGCGCAGGGCGTCGCTCTGGCCGCCCAGGCGCTCGGCATCCCCGCGACGATCTTCATGCCGCTCGGGGTCCCCGTGCCGAAGCTCCTCGCCACCCGCGGCTACGGGGCCGAGGTGGTGCTCGAGGGGGAGACCGTCGCCACGTCGCTGCGCCTGGCCGCCGAGTTCGCGGAACGCACCGGCGCCGTCCTCATCCACCCGTTCGACCACCGGGACATCGTGATCGGGCAGGGCACCCTCGGTCTGGAGCTGCTGGAGGATGCGCCCGAGATCGACACCGTCGTCCTCGGCATCGGCGGAGGAGGGCTGATCGCCGGCGTCGCCGCCGCGGTCAAGGCCAAGGCCGCCGAGCTCGGACGGACGATCCGCGTGATCGGCGTGCAGGCGGAGAACGCGGCCGCGGTGCCGCCGTCGCTCGCGGCCGGGGAGCCGGTCGACATCGTCACGCGCCCGACCATCGCCGACGGCATCCTCGTCGCGCGCCCGGGAGCTGTGCCGTTCGAGATCATCAAGGACCTCGTCGACGAGGTGGTGACCGTCTCGGACGACGACCTCGCGCGCGCCATGCTCGTCCTCCTGGAGCAGGCCAAGGTCGTCGTGGAGCCCGCCGGAGCCGCGGGCGTCGCCGCGATCCTCTCCGGACGTGTGTCGGCGACCGGCACGACGATGGCCGTGCTGTCGGGCGGCAACATCGACCCGCTCCTGCTGCAGCGCGTGGTGTCCCACGGCCTCGCCGCCTCGGGGCGGTACCTGACGATCCGCATCCCGCTGCCGGACCGTCCCGGCCAGCTGGCCCGCGTGTCCGAGCTCATCGCGGAGGCGGGAGCGAACGTCATCGAGGCGATGCACACGCGTCACGGCCACGGACTGCAGATCAGCGAGGTCATCCTCGAGCTCAGCGTCGAGACCCGCGGCGCGGACCACTCGGCCCACACGCTCGACACCCTCCGTCGCGCGGGCTTCGCACCCATCGTCGTCCAGGACTGACCCCCGGACGCGAGACACCCCCTCGACCGTGGCGGTCGAGGGGGCGTCTCGTGAGGGGGCGTCAGCCCGTGTAGGTCTCCACCTTCACGATCTCGACGCTGATCGAGCGGCCGTTCGGCGCCTCGTACGACGAGGACTCGCCGACCTTGAGGCCGAGGATCGCCTGGCCCAGCGGGCTGGCCTCGCTGTAGACGTCGAGGTCGCTGCCGGCGGCGGCGATCTCGCGGCTGCCGAGGAGGAAGACCTCCTCGCCGCCCGCGACGATCGCGGTCACGACGGTGCCCGGCTCGACGATGCCCCGGCTGGCAGGGGCCTCGCCGACCTTGGCGGTCTTCAGCAGCGCCTCCAGGGTGCGGATGCGCGCCTCCTGCTTGCCCTGCTCGTCCTTCGCCGCGTGGTAGCCGCCGTTCTCCTTGAGGTCGCCCTCCTCGCGGGCCGCCTCGATGCGCTTGGCGATCTCGTCGCGACCGACGGTGGAGAGGTGTTCCAGCTCGGCGACGAGCCGGTCGTAGGCTTCCTGCGTGAGGAAGGGGACCTGAGCATCGGTGGACATGACGAAGCTCCTTCTATCGGGATCCCGCCGAGATGCCGCGGGGGATATGCCAAGACGCCCCGGCACGGTGCCGGGGCGTCGTCTGTCTGGCATCAGTCTAGGCGACCCAGCAGGTGTTCACCAAACCTGTCGTGGCCTCCGCGACGGTCGGGATGCGCTCCGCACGGGTGAGCGCATGGGCGTCTCCCGCCGGGATCTCCACGATCTTCCAGCCCACGACGCCGAACTCCTCGTCGAGGGCCTCGAGCACGCACACGACGTCCTTGCCCTGGACGCCGGTCACCTGGAAGCGCACGTCGACGGCGTGCTCGTCCACGAGCTCGAAGCCCAGATCATCGGCGTCGACCGAGCTCAGCGACTGGCCGACGATGGACCACGCGAGGGCCGCGAGGAGGAGGAGCGCGACGGCCCCGGCGAGGAACCACGGCCACGGGCGGCGGCGGGTGCGGCCATAGCGTTCGTCGAGCTGGAGGGCGGTCGTCACAGGTGGGGTCTTCCGGTCGTTAGGCTGGTGATACCAGGTTATGCGACCTGCGTACGAAAGGCCGATTCATGCGCTTCCTCTCCGAGACCCCGATGCCGACACCGTCGATGACGGTGGCCCCGGAGTCGGTCACGCCGGGCTTCGCGGGCTTCGCGGTGATCGTCATCGTGCTCGTCGCCGTGATCCTGCTGATCTGGGACATGAACCGCCGGATCCGCCGCGTGCGGTACCGGGAAGAGGTCCGCGAGGAGCTCGACGCGGAAGAGGCCGCCCGCGCCGCCGAGAACGCCGCGGACGACGGCCGCACCGCACCGGACGCACCGGCCGCGCCCGACGAGGAGCCGCGCGAGCGCTGACCCCCGCTCAGGGCGCGCCGAGCGACGGCGAGAGCGGGTGCAGGGCGATCAGCAGGCACGCGGTCCAGTGGCACAGGAAGGCCAGGACCGTGCACACGTGGAAGATCTCGTGGAAGCCGAAGTGGCCAGGCCACGGGTTCGGCTTCTTCAGCGCGTAGACGATGGCGCCGCCCGTGTAGAGCAGACCGCCGACGATCACGAGCACCATCATGGCGACGTTGGCCTGGAGCAGGTCGACGATGTACATCACCGCGGCCCAGCCGAGCAGCAGATACAGCGCGACGTAGAGCCAGCGCGGCGCATGGATCCAGAACACGCGGAAGAGGATGCCGAGCAGGGCCCCGCCCCAGACCAGGGTCAGCAGCAGGACGCCCTTGGCCGGCGGCAGCGCCAGGGTCGCGAGCGGGGTGTACGTGCCGGCGATGAGCAGCAGGATGTTGGCGTGGTCGATCCGCTTGAGGATGCCCTTCACCCGGGGCCGCCAGTGGAAACGGTGGTACAGGGCGGAGTTCCCGAACAGCAGCAGCGAGGTGGCCATGAAGACCACCGCCGCCCACTTGGCCGCCGCTCCTTGGGACAGGGTGACGAGGACGATGCCTGCGGCGATCGCGACGGGGAACGTGCCGGCGTGGATCCACCCGCGCCAGGTCGGTTTGATCTCGGTCGCCGCGTCGGCGGCGGCCGCTTCGAGCAGCGGCAGCTTCGGGAGGTCGGCGCCGGTCTGGTCGGAAGTGCTCACGTGCTCACTCTAGGCGGGAGCGCATGCCCGTCTCCGTACATGTCCCCAGGTTCTGCACCGGCGCGGACGGGCGGGGCAGGGTAGCGTAGGTGGGTGATGTCACGCGAGAGCCCGGGACGGGGACCGCTGTACCGGCTGTACACCAGCCGGCTGCGTCGCCACCTCGATCCGGCCTCGGTTCCGCACCACGTCGCCATGATGATCGACGGCAACCGCCGGTGGGCGCGCCAGCTCGGATTCGATACCCCGGCCGAAGGGCACCGTGCAGGCGCCGCCAAGATGCAGGAGTTCCTCGGCTGGTGCGACGAACTCGGTGTGCGTGTGGTCTCGCTCTACCTCCTCTCCAGCGACAACCTCCGCAAACGGGACTCGGCCGAGCTCGCCGACCTCATCGAGATCATCGCGGAGCTAGCCGAGGCGCTGTCCCAGAAGGGCAACTGGCGGGTCAAGCACGTCGGCCGCTCCGACATCCTCCCCGCGGAGCTGGCGCGCGTGCTCGCCGATGCGGAGGAGCGCACGAAGGACCACACCGGCCTGCACGTGAACCTCGCGGTCGGGTACGGCGGCCGGAACGAGATCGTCGACGCGGTGCGCAGCATCATCACCACACACGAGGCGTCGGGCGGGACGCTGGAGGACCTCGCGGCGCAGCTCACTCCGGAGATGATCGGGGAGCACCTCTACACGGGCGGCCAGCCCGATCCGGACCTCGTGATCCGCACGAGCGGCGAGCAGCGGCTGAGCGACTTCCTGCTGTGGCAGAGCGCGCACAGCGAGTTCTACTTCGTCGAGGCGCTCGGGCCCGATCTGCGACAGGTCGACTTCCTCCGCGCGATCCGCGACTACGCCGACCGCGACCGCCGCTTCGGTCGCTGATCCGGGAGCCGCGGGGCGTGGCACAATGACGCAGTGAGCGCTTTCGACGACTACCTGAGCACGTTCGACGCGGAGCCCGGCTATCTGAACTGGGCAGCATTCGGCCCCGTGTCGCCCTCCGTCCGTGCCGAGGTCTTCGCCGACGCGGACCTCCTCGGGAACGGCCGGCCGTCGTCGCTGGCGCTCGTGGGGGAGCGGATCGGACAGGCGCAGGAGGTCGTCGCCGAGCTCCTCGGGGCCGAGGCCGCGGAGGTCACGCTGCAGCCGTCGTCGACGCACGGCCTCATGCACGCGCTCTACGGGGTCTCCGGCGCGGTCGTCGCGAGCACGGCGGAGTTCCCGAGCGTGAGCCTCACCCTGGAGCGCGCGGCGGCCGCGTCACAGCACGCGGTCACGCCCCGCTGGATCTCGCCCGACGACGGACGCGTCACCCCCGACGACATCGCCGCCGTCCTCGACGACGATGTCGTGGCCCTGGCCGTCAGCCACGTCGACTTCCGCACCGGGTACCGGGTCGACCTCGCCGCGCTGCGGGACGTCCTCGGCCCGGACCGCCTCCTCATCGTCGACGCCGTGCAGTCCTTCGGCGTGATCGACGCCGACTACAGCGTCGCGGACGTCGTCGTCGGGCACGGCTACAAGTGGCTGCGCGCGGGCCGGGGCACCGGGTTCGCCTGGTTCTCGCCGCGGGCGCGTGAACGGATCGTGCCCGTGCTCTCCGGCATCACGGGGACGGCGGCGACCGGGCTGGTCGTCGACGAGCGCCCGGCCCCGGCACCGGACGCGCGGGCCTACACGATCAGCATGCCGGACACGCTCGCCGCCGGCCGGCTCGCGATCGGCGCTCGGGACGTCAGGGACGCCGGGGTCGCGGCGATCGAGGAGCGGCTGTCCGCGCAGGTGGACGCGGTCATCGCCACGGCCGACCACCACGGGATCGCCGTCGTCTCCCCACGCGAGCGCACCGAACGCGCCGGGATCGTCGCACTCGCACCGGAGGAACCGGCGCGGCTCGCCGCGGCTCTCGCCAACGCCGGTCTCGTCGTCACCGCTCGGGGCGGATCCATCCGCATCGCGCCGCACGCCGGAACCGACGCCGAGACCCTCGGCCTGCTCGACGAAGCGCTCGGGGCCTTCGGCAGGGAATCGTTCATCGTCCCGTAACGAATCGCTGGCGTGTCGAGGCCGGGAAAGACCCTCGGGCGGCCGTACCTTCAAGGCATCGGGCAAGGCGCCCGGTCGGGTCGGCCTCAGGTTCGCGACTCGTGACCCCCTGGTCGACTCGTTCGAATAGCCGGGAATCCCCGGGTCGGGAGTGGGTCGTGACCACACGTACAGCGCAGCAGTCCACCAGCACCGCGCAGCAGTCCACCCGTCAGACGCCGAGTCAGGCCGCGGCCGCAGAACCCGCTCAGGATCTGCGCACCTACGTCCTCGACACCTCGGTCCTGCTGAGCGATCCGCAGGCGCTCTTCCGGTTCGCGGAGCATTCCGTGGTGCTCCCGGTCGTCGTCATCACCGAGCTCGAGGGCAAGCGGCACGACCCGGAGATCGGGTACTTCGCCCGCCAGGCGCTGCGGCACCTCGACGATCTCCGCGTCGAGCACGGCCGCCTCGACTTCCCGGTGGAGGTCGGCGAGGGGGGCACGCTCCGCGTCGAGCTGGGCAACGCCGACCTCTCGGTCCTCCCGGCCGGCATCCGCCTCAGCGACAACGACAGCCGCATCCTCTCCGTCGCGATGCACCTCGCGCAGGACGGCCAGGACGTGACCATCGTCTCGAAGGACCTGCCGATGCGGGTGAAGGCCGCGTCCCTCGGGCTGCGTGCCGAGGAGTACCTCGCGGAGCAGGCCGTGGACTCGGGCTGGACCGGCATCGCCGCCCTCGATCTCTCCGGCGACGACATCAGCGACCTCTACGAGAGCGAGGTCGGGCTCAGCGAGGACGTGCACGGGCTTCCCGTCAACACGGGCCTCATCATCCACTCCGAGCGCGGGTCCGCCCTGGGTCGGGTCACCGGTGACGGCGAGTTCCGGCTCGTCCGCGGTGACCGGGACATCTTCGGCATGCACGGGCGCTCCGCGGAGCAGCGCATCGCGATCGACCTGCTCCTCGACCCCGAGGTGGGCATCGTGTCCCTGGGCGGGCGCGCGGGTACCGGCAAGTCGGCGCTCGCACTGTGCGCGGGGCTGGAGGCCGTGCTGGAGCGCCAGCAGCAGAAGAAGATCATCGTCTTCCGCCCGCTGTTCGCCGTGGGCGGCCAGGAGCTCGGGTACCTGCCGGGCGACCAGGGCGAGAAGATGAACCCCTGGGGTCAGGCGGTGTACGACACCCTCGGCTCCGTGGTCTCGGGGAACGTCATCGACGAGGTGGTCGAGCGCGGGCTCCTGGAGGTGATGCCCCTCACCCACATCCGGGGACGGTCCCTGCACGACGCGTTCGTGATCGTGGACGAGGCGCAGTCCCTGGAGCGGAACGTGCTGCTCACGGTGCTCAGCCGCATGGGCCAGAACTCGCGCGTGATCCTCACCCACGACGTCGGGCAGCGCGACAACCTCCGCGTCGGCCGGCACGACGGTATCGCGAGCGTCATCGAGACCCTCAAGGGACACGGTCTCTTCGGCCACGTCACCCTGACCCGCTCGGAGCGCTCCGCCATCGCCGCCCTCGTCACCGACCTCCTGGAGGGCGGCGAACTCAGCTGACCCGAGCCGTCGGGCGGGCTCTGCACGGCCCGGGCCGATCCCGTCCCGCCCGCACGGCCTCGTCCCAGCTGTGGGCCCCACTGGCCTCTCCGATCGTGCATCCGTGTCGGGCTCGTGCATCCGGAGATCCAGACGTCGCGTCCCACGAGCGGGTGGGTACACGGTCCCGTCGGATACACGATCTCCCGGATGCACGATCCGACGACAGTGGTGGGCCGATCAGGGGTGTTCCGCCGTGCAGGCGTATCCAGCTCGTGCATCCGTGCCGCGGCCCCTCGGACGTCGGTAGCGACACCTGCACGATCCTGCACCGTCGGCCGGCCGCTGCGGCCCGAGGGGTCGTGCGGATGGAACGGGGTCGTGCGGGCGGAGCCGTGGTCAGAGGCGGTCGTGCGCTCGACGCAGGGCACCCTCGATCGCGGCCTGGACCGTCGGCCAGTCGTGCACGACCTGGGCGTAGTCGAAGCGCAGCGTCTCGTACCCGAGTCGCGAGGCGGCGGCGTCGCGGGCGAGGTCGCGGTGGCGCATCGCCGGGGCACCGTGGTGCTCGCGGCCGTCGACCTCGATGATGAGTCGACCGTCGACAACGAAGTCGACGCGGCCGACACCGGAGATCGTGACCTGCGTCGTGAGCTGTACGCCGAGGATGTGGAGACGGAGGCGCAGGAGAGATTCCAGGCCGCTGTCCGCGTCGGAACGGGCGAAGTCCACGAGCCAACGCGCGGACCGAGGCAGCGCGGCGCGGATCCGGGCCCGTGCGGCCCGCCCGATCAGTCCCTGCCGCCAGGCTGACTCGAAGGACACGAAGAAGGCCTCGTCACCCTCGCACACGTGCAGATGCCGAAGCGCATCCTCGACAGACACGATGCCGAACCGGGTGCGTCCCTCGAAATGATGCGGGATGCACCGGCACTCGATGTGCGGGTGCGCGCGGCCGTTGCGACCGAGCCAGACGTGCGGCGCATCGCTCTCCGACAGCACCCAGACTCCGTGGGCACGGAGCGCGGTGCCGCAGCTGATGGCCCCTCCGTGGGCAGCCGCCGTCAGCACCGTCGCGTCGAGGTCGTGACTGGCGAAGATTCCCGGCCGGACCCGATGGATCCGGCCGGCGCGCACCGCGCGGGACAAGGCGGAGCGGGAGATTCCGAAGGCCCCGAGGTCGCGGCCGCGGGCGATGCCTCCGAGACGGTGAAGGGTCGAGACGGGATCGAGCATTCGCCGATTCTGCGTCCTCCGGTGTCTCGGCGGGGCCCGAAGGGCGTCATGGGGACGAGTCGGGGTGTCCGGGGATCCGTGGAGGAAAAGTCACCTGCACGATCCGGAGCCGCGGGTAGTCCTGATCCGGGGATGCCGTCGTGCATACGGAACGTGGTCGTGCATCCGGGGCAGGAACTGAGACGGACGGAGACGGGAACCGAGACGGACGGAGACGGACGGAGACGGACGGAGAACGGGATCGGAGACGGGATGGGGCCGGAGACGACGGATGCCGCGAGGACCGAGGTCCTCGCGGCATCCGTGTCCGGTGTGGATCAGCCCGGGTGGGTCATCGACAGGAGGTCGAGCTTCTCGTCCAGCTGCTCCAGCGTGAGCTCACCGCGCTCGACGTAGCCGAGGTCGATCACGGCGTCGCGCACCGTGATGCCCTTGGCGACGGAGTGCTTGGCGATCTTCGCGGCGGCCTCGTAGCCGATCAGCTTGTTCAGCGGCGTCACGATCGACGGGCTCATGCCCGCGAAGGCGGCGGCGCGGTCGAGGTTCGCCTGCAGGCCGTCGATGGTCTTGTCGGCGAGCACCCGGGAGGCGTTCGACAGCAGACGGGTCGACTCGAGCAGCGCGGTGCCCATGACCGGGATGGCGACGTTCAGCTCGAACGAACCGGAGGCGCCGGCCCAGGCGACCGTGGCGTCGTTGCCGATGACGCGCGCGCACACCATGAGCACGGCCTCGGGAACGACGGGGTTCACCTTGCCCGGCATGATCGAGGATCCCGGCTGCAGGTCGGGGATGTGCAGCTCGCCGAGACCGGTGTTCGGGCCGGAGCCCATCCAGCGCAGGTCGTTGTTGATCTTCGTGAGCGACACGGCGATGGTGCGGAGCGCACCGGAGGCCTCGACGAGACCGTCGCGGTTCGCCTGCGCCTCGAAGTGGTCCTTCGCCTCGGTGATCGGCAGCTCGGTCTCGGCCGCGAGCAGCTCGATGACCTTCTGCGGGAAGCCGAGCGGCGTGTTGATGCCGGTGCCGACGGCCGTGCCGCCCAGAGGCACCTCGGCCACGCGGGGGAGCGCCGACTGCACGCGCTCGATGCCCAGGCGGATCTGGCGGGCGTAGCCGCCGAACTCCTGGCCGAGCGTGACGGGCGTCGCGTCCATGAGGTGCGTGCGGCCGGACTTGACCGCGTCCTTCCAGAGCTCCGCCTTGGCCTCGAGCGCGACGGCGAGGTGGTCGAGCGCCGGGATCAGGGTGTCGATGAGTGCCTGGGTGACCGCGATGTGCACCGAGGTGGGGAACACGTCGTTCGACGACTGCGAGGCGTTCACGTGGTCGTTGGGGTGCACGGTCGAGCCGAGGATGCGGCTCGCGAGCGTCGCCAGGACCTCGTTCATGTTCATGTTCGACGAGGTGCCGGAGCCGGTCTGGTACGTGTCGACCGGGAACTCGCCGTCGTGGCTGCCCGCGGCGACCTGGTCGGCGGCCTGGGCGATCGCGTCGGCGATGGCGCCGTCGAGCGTGCCGAGCTCCTTGTTCGCCAGCGCGGCCGCCTTCTTGATGCGCGCGAGTGCGGCGATCTGCGTCGACTCCAGGCCCTTGCCGGAGATCGGGAAGTTCTCCACGGCGCGCTGCGTCTGCGCCCCGTAGAGCGCGTTCACGGGCACTCGCACCTCACCCATGGTGTCGTGTTCGATGCGGTACTCGGTGTCGGTCATTCCGAACCCTCCTTGGTTGCGGGGTCGATCCCCTCGGCTTCGATGCCGACCGTGATGACGGGCGCTGCCTCACCCTCGGCCAGACGATAGTTGGCGCCGACGATGCCGAGACGGCCTTCGGCGACGGCGTTGCTGATGATCTCGGACGACTGCAGCAGGTCGTTGACGGTGTTGCGCAGGTGCTCGCGTCCGACGAGTTCCGCATCGATGTCGGCCACCGTGCCGCCGCCGCTTTCCGCGAGGACCTTGCGGGCGGCAGGGACGATCGGCGCGATGAGCTTCCAGATGTGCGGGGGGAGCGGGTCCGCGTCGATGGCCGTGCCGTCGATGGCGGCGCGCACCGCACCGCAGGAGTCGTGTGCGAGGACCACGATGAGCGGCACCTCGAGGACGGCGACCGCATACTCCAGGCTCGCCACGATCGACTCCCCGATCACCTGCCCGGCGTTGCGCACGACGAAGAGGTCGCCGAGGCCGAGGTCGAAGATGATCTCGGCGGCCAGGCGGGAGTCCGAGCAGCCGAACAGCGTCGCGACGGGGTGCTGGGCCGCGGTGAGGTCCTTGCGGCGGTCGACGTTCTGGTTCGGGTGCTGGGGCTCGTCGCGGACGAAGCGACGGTTGCCGTCCTGCATCTGCTTCCAGGCGGCGGCGGGGGTCAGCGGGTGGGTCATCGGGCCTCCGAGACGGTGCGGATCTGGGGGATGAGCGACTCCGCGAGCTCGGCGGTGGAGTCGGCCGAGCGGGAGCCGTAGAGAAGCACGTAGTCGTCGCCGGCCTGGGTGCCGAGGGCATAGGTGACGTTCGCCTCCGCGCCGGCGGACCCGGGCCGATAGACGTCCCACTCCCGGTCGCCGATGCGGACGGTGTCGGTCGGGGCGACACCGCTCAGGCGCTGCGGGGCCCACGAGGCGTCGGCGTCGAAGGCCTGGGCGAGCTTGATGAACCCGCGCTCGTCCTGGGCCGCGGGGGCGAGGGTGACCTCCCAGACGACGGGGGCTCCGCTCTGGAGCTCAGCGGCGTTCACCCGCCAGAAGTCGTCCGTCTCGGGGACGATCGCCGGGCTGCCCATGGACGACTCGACGTCCGCGGCGATGGCGGCGACGTCGATCGGCTTCGCCGCGACCGGCTCGCCCCGGGGGACGAGCGCGATGATGACGACGACGACCGTGAGGGTCACCACGAGCGCGGCGACGAGGTTGCGGACGGTCTGGCTCGACCGGTAGGCCTTGCTCGACGCGGCCTTGCGTGCGGCGGTCTCGTCGGGCGTCTCCGGTCGACCGAGGTCGGCGTTGATCGCGGGACCCTTGCTCATGACGCGTCGCTCTCGTCGGTGGTGGCGGTGCGCGCGGCTTCGAGGCGACGCTTCGCGCCGAGCAGCCACTCCTCGCAGCGGGCGGCCAGGGCCTCGCCGCGCTCCCAGAGCGCGAGTGAGTGCTCGAGGGTGGGCGCCCCCTGTTCGAGCTCGGCGACGACCCGGACGAGCTCGTCACGGGCCGCCTCGAACGACAGCGTGTCCACAGGGGTGTCGTTCACGGCGCTCACTCCTCCATCCTACGTCGTGCCCCGGACACCGCCCGCTCAGGCGCCTTCCGCGATCTCGCCCTCCGAGCGCACCGCGAGCGACCCTCGGTCCACCGTGAGGGTGAGCGCGCTGCCCGCAGGCGCATCGGCCGCATCGCGGAGGATGACGCCGCCCTCCAGATGCGCGATCGCGTAACCGCGGGCCAGAGTGGCGGCGGGGGAGAGGGCGCGCAGCGAGGCGCGCAGTTCACCGGTCCGCCGACCGGCGTCGTCGAGCTGCCGGGTGACCGCGTCGCGACCGCGAGCGAGAAGCAGGAAGGTCTCCTGCGCACGGCTGTCGATGATCGGATCGGGCGAGCGCAGCACCGGCCGGGACCGCAGCTGCTCGAGCTGGGCGATGTCGTGCGTGAGGCGCTGCGTGAGGCGGGTGGTGGCCCGGGACCGCAGCTGCGCGATGAGTGCGCGTTGCTCCCCGACGTCGGGGACGACGCGCTTGGCGGCATCGGTCGGCGTCGAGGCGCGGAGATCGGCGACGTCGTCGAGGAGGGGGTGGTCGTTCTCATGGCCGATGGCGCTGACCACCGGTGTGGAGGCGGCGGCCACGGCTCGGACGAGGCGTTCGTCGCTGAAGCCGAGGAGGGTCTGCGGGTCGCCGCCGCCGCGCGCGATGATGATGACGTCGACCTCGGGGTCGGCGTCCAGACGGGCGAGAGCCGCCAGCGTGTCCGGCACGCAGCGATCGCCCTGCACCGCGGCGTACGCGGTCTTGAACCGCACCTGCGGCCAGCGCAGCTCGGCGTTGCGGTGCACGTCCTTCTCGGCGTCGGAGCGCTCGCCGGTGATGAGTCCGATGACATGGGGGAGGAACGGCAGGCGCTTCTTGCGTGCGGGATCGAAGAGGCCCTCCTGGCGGAGCTGCACCCGCAGCCGCTCCAGGCGCTCGAGCTGGTCGCCGAGCCCGACGTGCTTCATGGCCGAGACCGCGAAGCTGAAGTCCCCGGAGCGGACGAAGTAGTCGGCCTTCACGGCGGCGACCACGTGATCGCCCACGCCCAGGTCGGCGGGGATGCGGCCGCGCACGCTCGACCAGACGCGGATGGAGATCTGCGCGTCGGACCGGGTGTCCTTGAGGCGGGCGAAGACGTTTCCGGCGCGCACGTTCCAGGACGTGATCTCGCCCTCGACCCACACCGTGTTCCATCGCGCCACGAAGTCGCGGATGGTGGCGTTCAGTCGGGCGACCGACGTCGGTGCCTGGGCCGTGGAGTCGCGCGGGGCGACGGCATCCGCCGGCGGGGTCTCGCCCGGTCCCGTCGTCGCTTCGAAGACTGTCATCTGCTCCCGTTCCTGCCCGCGCACTCACCGGCCCCGCCCAGCCGCACGACGGTAGAATCGAGGGGTGACTTCGACTGCCGTTCATCTTCCCGCTCCTCGCATCCCACGAGTGCGCGCCGCGGCCGGGCGGCTTCAGGATAACCCGGTGCCCGGACACAAGCGCGTCCTGCTCGCCGCCCCGCGCGGCTACTGTGCAGGCGTGGACCGCGCCGTGGTCGCTGTGGAGAAGGCGCTCGAGCGCTACGGCGCCCCGGTCTACGTCCGCAAGCAGATCGTGCACAACATCCACGTCGTGACGGAGCTCGAGGCCAAGGGGGCCATCTTCGTCGAGGAGGTCGACGAGGTGCCCGAGGGCGCGCACGTCGTCTTCAGCGCGCACGGCGTCTCCCCGGCTGTCGTCAACGCTGCGTCCGACCGTGGCCTGCACGCGATCGACGCCACCTGCCCGCTCGTCACCAAGGTCCACCGCGAGGCCGTGCGCTTCGCGCGGGACGACTTCGAGATCCTGCTCATCGGCCACGACGGGCACGAGGAGGTCGAGGGCACGGCCGGAGAGGCACCGGATCACGTCACCGTCGTGAACTCCCCGGAGGAGGCCGACACCGTGCAGGTGAAGGACCCCTCGAAGGTGGTGTGGCTGTCGCAGACGACGCTCTCCGTGGACGAGACCATGGAGACGGTGAACCGGCTCCGCACCCGGTTCCCCGAGCTGCACAACCCGCCGTCCGACGACATCTGCTACGCCACGCAGAACCGGCAGGTCGCCATCAAGAAGGTCGCCCAGGGTGCTGATCTGGTGATCGTCGTGGGGTCCGCCAACTCCTCCAACAGCGTGCGACTCGTCGAGGTCGCGCTGGAGTACGGAGCCAAGGCCGCCTACCGCGTGGACTACGCCGAGGAGATCCGCCAGGAGTGGCTCGACGGCGTGGAGACGGTGGGCGTCACCAGTGGCGCGTCGGTCCCCGAGGTGCTCGTGCGCGAGGTGCTCGACGCGATCGGCGATGCCGGGTATCGCGACGTGGAAGAGGTCAAGACGGCGGAGGAGGACCTCATGTTCTCCCTGCCGAAGGAGCTCCGTCAGGACGCCACGGGCCAGCGCGACGCGCGCGCCCTCGGCGGCCGCGCCTCCGCAGGAGGGGGTGCGTAGCGGTGAACGCCGCGGAGGCGGAGCCGACCCTCATCGGGTCCGTGCAACGCGCGCTCCGCCTGGTCGACATCGTCGCGAACTCCCCGCGCCCCCTGCCGGCGAAGATGCTCTCGTCGATCACGGGCTTGACGCCGGGTACCACCTACAACCTCGTGCGCACGCTCGTGCACGAGGGGTACCTGAGCGCGGAGCCCGACGGCCTCGTGCTGGGGAACCGGTTCCCGTCCTTCCAGCAGCAGATCGGCTCCCGAGGCGTGTTCCTCGCCCGCGTGCGCGCCGCCTTGCGCGCGGTGACCGAGGACGTCGGCGCCACGGCCTACCTGTCGCGGTACGCGGATGGGGAGATCCACCTCGTCGACATCGTGGACGCCGTGCGGAACCCTCGGATCGAGCTGTGGGTCGGGCTGCACGCCAGCGCGCACGCGACCGCCCTCGGGAAGCAGATCCTCGCCGCCCTCTCGGAAGAGGATCGGCTGGACTACCTCGCCCGCCATCAGCTCGAGGAGCTCACGCCGCGGACGATCAGCGACCGGACAGCGCTCCTCACCCAGCTCGAGCAGACCCCGGGGTGGGCGATCGATCGCGAGGAGTACGCGATCGGCGCGACCTGTGTCGCGGTCCCGGTCATCGCCCCAGGTGTGACGGCATCGCTGGCCGTCTCCCTCCCGGCCGATCAGGCCGTGGTCAACCGGCGGCTCGTCTCGAACCTGCAACGTGCCGCCCGTCGGCTGTCGGTGCAGCTCGGGGCCGATGCGCTCGACACCGACGGGCCGGACGCCGAGTTCACCATCTGAATTCGTGACCCTGGTGCCCGCCACGTCGCTTATCTATGATCGAAGGCGTAGTGGCTGACAACGCGCTACTGATCGCCCATGGCGTCCCCAGCGCCGGCGACCGAAC
The DNA here is from genome assembly GCF_002114135.1 of Microbacterium sp. LEMMJ01. Lineage (NCBI taxonomy): Bacteria > Bacillati > Actinomycetota > Actinomycetes > Micrococcales > Microbacteriaceae > Microbacterium > Microbacterium sp. LEMMJ01. The sequence continues at coordinate 90,714 of NZ_NCTV01000033.1, read as the reverse complement.
GGGATGAGGAGCGTCCCCAGCGCTCTCCGTCCGCGGCCCCGAGAAGTCCCCACTTCTCCGGGGCCGCTATCGGTTGGCCCCCTTTTCCTGAACGGGCGGCTGAGCGCCGGCCGATACCATGGCGGGATGACCGACCAGCGCCCCCGCTACGGGGAACTCGCCACGCCCGAGGAGCAGCGGAGGGCCGCGGGGCTGCCGCCCGTGGCAGAGGTGGTCGCCCCGTCGGCTCCCGTCTCGGACCCCGCGCCCGCGGCTCCTGCTCCGGCGCGCCCCTCCTCGGTGGACCGCTTCGCGACGATCGCGCTGCTCGCCTACGGCCTCGTGAACGTCGTCGTCACCGGCCTGTCCTACCTCGACATCGTCCCGGTGATGAATCAGACCATGGGGATGCTGGGCATCGAGGGGGAGTTCACCAACTACGCCGCGGGCCGCACGTGGGGCACGATCGCGGCCGTCGTGCTGGCGGTCGGCTGGTGCGTCACGGCGGCCCTGTCGATCCGTCGCCTGCGTCGTGGCCGCCTCACCTGGTGGGTCCCGCTCGTCGGAGCCGTCATCACGCTGGGCATCGCCTCGTTCTGCCTCGTCGTGCCGATGATGGGCGACCCGGCCTTCATCGCCTACCTCGACCAGGCGACCGGGGTGCGTTGACCCCGTGCAGACAGACGAAAGGGGCCCGGCATGATGCCGGGCCCCTTTCCTGTGTCTGCGGGTGTCAGCTCTTCGACTGGCCGTACGAGCCCAGCTGGCGGGTGGACTCGACCACGCGGGCGGCCATGGCCGACTCGGCGATCTTGCCCCAGGCGCGCGGGTCGTACTGCTTCTTGTTGCCGACCTCGCCGTCGACCTTCAGCACGCCGTCGTAGTTCTTGAACATGTAGTCGGCGATCGCACGGGTGTACGCGTACTGCGTGTCCGTGTCGATGTTCATCTTGATGACGCCGTTGGCGACCGCGAGGGCGATCTCCTCATCGGTCGAGCCGGAGCCGCCGTGGAAGACGAGGTCGAGCGGCTTCTCGCCGGTGTTGTACTTCGCGGCGACCTCGGCCTGGATCTCGCCGAGCAGCTCCGGGCGCAGCTTCACGCCGCCCGGCTTGTACACGCCGTGGACGTTGCCGAAGGTGAGCGCGGCGATGTAGCGGCCCTGCTCGCCGAGGCCCAGCGCCTGGACGGCCTGGTCCACGTCGGCGAACGTCGTGTAGAGCGCCTCGTTCGAGCCCTCGTGCTGCACGCCGTCCTCCTCGCCGCCGACGACGCCGATCTCGACCTCGAGGATGGCGTTGATGGCCTTCATGCGGGGGAGCAGCTCCTTGGCGATCTCGATGTTCTCCGCGAGCGGCACGGCCGAGCCGTCCCACATGTGGGACTGGAAGATCGGGTTGCGGCCGGCCTTGACCTCTTCCTCCGAGGCGGCGATGAGCGGCTCGACGAAGCCCGCGAGAGCGTCCTTCGGGCAGTGGTCGGTGTGCAGGGCGACGGTGACCGGGTAGTTCTTGGCGACCTCGGTGGCGTAGCGGGCGAAGGCGAGGGCGCCGGTCGCGCGGGCCTTGACCGTGTGGCCGGCGAAGTAGTCGGCGCCACCGGTGGTGACCTGGATGATGCCGTCGGAGCCGGCCTCGGTCAGGCCCTGGAGGACGGCGTTGATCGTCTGCGAGCTGGAGACGTTGAACGCGGGGTACGCGAAGCCGCCTGCCTTCGCGCGGTCGAGCATGTCGGCGTACTGATCCGGGGTGGCGACGGGCATGAGAACTCCTGCGGTAGGTGAAGCCGGGACAGCTGCCACTCTATCGGGGCGGGTGTCCGGCTCCGGCAGGAGGAGTCGCGCGTCGGTGGGCGCCGTCCTTCGGTGGTGTTAAGAACCGCGATTTCTTCCTCGCGCACCGGCGGAAAACGAGCCGATCGATCCCCTGCTCGCGGATAGGCTGGGGCTCATGGTGAGTCTGACTGCCGACCTGAGCCCGCTGCGTCCCGACCGTAACCTCGCGATGGAGTTGGTGCGCGCGACCGAGGCGGCGGCGATCCGTGCCGTTCCGTTCATCGGTCGCGGTGCGAAGGAGGCTGCCGACGGCGCCGCCGTCGACGCCATGCGGGCGTTCCTCGGGACGGTCGACTTCCAGGGCCGCGTGGTGATCGGCGAGGGCGAGAAGGACAACGCCCCGATGCTGTTCAACGGCGAGGTCGTCGGCACAGGACGCGGCCCGCTGTGCGACATCGCGGTCGACCCGATCGACGGCACGTCGCTGACCGCGGCCGGCCGGCAGAACGCGCTCTCGGTGATCGCCGTGTCCGACCGCGACACGATGCTCGACGCCTCCAGTGTCTTCTACATGGACAAGCTCGTGACCGGGCCCGCCGGTGTCGGCGTCGTCGACATCCGCCTGCCCATCGGCGAGAACATCCGCAAGCTCGCCGGCGCGCTGGACAAGCCGGTCGACGAGATCGTCGTCTCGGTGCTCAACCGCCCGCGGCACGAGCAGCTCATCCAGGAGATCCGCGACGCCGGTGCCGGTACACGTCTCATGAGCGACGGCGACGTCGCCGGTGGCATCAACGCCGCCCGCCACGACGCCCGTACCGACATGTGCGTCGGCATCGGCGGCAGCCCCGAGGGCATCGTCACCGCGTGTGCGATCAAGGCCCTCGGCGGCCACATCCAGGGACGGCTCTGGCCGCGCGATGACGACGAGCGCCAGCGCGGTATCGACGCGGGGCTCGACATGGACAAGGTCTACGAGGCGGACGACCTCGTGCAGGGGAACAACACGATCTTCGTCGCGACCGGTGTCACGGACGGCCAGCTCGTGGCCGGGGTCCGGCGGGAGCGCGGTTACGTGTACACCGAGAGCGTGGTCCTGCGCGGAGCCTCCGGCACCCTGCGCCGCATCGCGTCGGAGCACCTCGTCTCGAAGTGGCTGTGACGGCTCTCCCGCGAGCCTGACCTTTAGTGAGGTCTCCAGCCATCGTTACCGACCCGGTATCGCCTCCTGCACGGGTCGGGCCCGGTTCGGCGAGCCGCCGTGTCACAATTGTCACTGGGTTTGTCGCCGTCGACGGAGCCGCCAGGCACCGCAGGCACAGGAGGGCGAACGCATGACAACGCAGCACACGACCGGCTCGAAGAGCGCCGCGCCGACGAAGATCATCACCACGAACACCGGACGCATCCTCCGGGTGAGTGCCGATGCCGAAGCGGCCTCCGTGGCCCCGCCGGCACCCGTCGCTCAGCCAGCCGTCGATCCGGCTCGCCGCGCAGACGTGCTGTTCCGCGTCCGTCGCGCCGAGGGGCACGAGGTCAGCGCCTGGTGGATGATCGGTGCCTTCCTCGCGACGAGCGGCCTCGTCATCCTGCTGCTCAGCGGCGTGCCCGGCGTCGCCTGACGCTCCCGCGGTCGGAGGATCCGGTCGCTCCCGTCGTCACTGCTCCCGGTCGTGGAGCGCGGCGGCGTGGTCGAGACGCGCGCGCACCTCGCCGACGTCGGCCTGCATCGCATCGGCGGCCTCTTCGGCCTCGGTCGGGGCCAGGAGCTCCGGAGCGGTGAAGCGCCGCCCGTCCGCGGTGATCGGCGACGCCGGTGCCAGGGCCTCCGCATCGACGCCGGGGAACTGCCGGGCGGTCACGAGCACCCTGGACTCCAGGGATCCTGCGAAGCGGTTGTAGCTGTCGACCGTGCGCTCGATCGCCCGGCGCAGGTCGTCGGCGTGACCCGCGAGCGTGCCGAGGCGCTCGTACAGCTGCGTGCCGAGCGCGAGCAGACTCCGGGCCTCGGTGGACACCTCCTGCTGGGTCCAGGTGTGGGCGACCGTCTTGAGGACCGCCCAGAGGTTGACGGGGGAGGCGAGGGCCACGCGGCGGCTGAACGCGTAGTCGAGCAGCGTCGGATCCTCGTCGATGGCCGCCGCCAGCAGCGACTCGCTCGGCAGGAAGCAGATGACGAACTCGGGGCTCGCGTCGAGGCCCGACCAGTAGGCCTTCTTGGCGAGGGCGTCGACGTGGGCGCGGACGGCGCGGACGTGCTTCTGCATGTGGGCGCGACGCTGGGGTTCGTGGGCGTCGCCGAGGGGGAGCGCCGAGGCCTCGAGGTAGGCGTCGAGGGGAACCTTCGCGTCGACGGCGATCGACGTGCCCCCCGGGAGGCGGACGACCATGTCGGGGCGCCCCTGGCCGCGGTCGGAGGTGATCGTCGCCTGGAGGTCGAAGTCGACGTGTCTGGTCAGCCCCGCCGCCTCGACGACGCGCCGCAGCTGGGTCTCGCCCCAGACGCCGCGCGTGGACGTGGAGCGCAGCGCACCCGCCAGTGACTCGGTCGTCGCGCGGAGCGCCTCATCCGACTCCTGGGCACGCCGGAGCTGCTCGGCGAGCGTGCCGAACTGTGCCTGCCGCTCGCTCTCGATCGCGGCGACCTTGGACTGCATCTGCTGGAGACTCTCGCGGACCGGCGCCAGAGCCTGCAGCACGGCGTTCTGCTGCTGGACGCGCTGAGCCTCCGCCCGCTGCTCGGAGCGGGCGTGCTCGACTGCGTCCCGATAGAGGTCGTACTGGCGATCGCGGTCGTCTCGCGCGGCCGCGAGCTCCGCCTGCGTGCGTGCGATGTCGGCGGCGCTGCGACCGGCTCGCAGGAACCACCCGAGAGCGACGCCCGCGGCGAGGGCCACGAGCAGGAGAACGATCGACAGGGCATCCATGGCTCCATGATGCCGGGGGCGTCCGACATCGCGGGGAGGACGCGAGGTGCGTCAGGCGACGGCGCGCTCCAGTGCCGGCACGGCGGGCTCGGTCACGCGGAGGCCGAGGACATCGGCGAGCGCGAAGACATCCGCGGCTCCGGCCCGCGCGGCCGCGTCCACGATGATCTGGGCGCAGGCGAGGGCATCCGCCAGCGCGTCGTGATGCGAGAACTCCGCGTACCCGGCCGCCGCGGCGGCGAGCGGCAGACGGTACGAGTCGAGCTGGTAGGTCTTCCGCGCCACCTGGAGGCTGCACAGCGACCGGTACGGCGGACAGATCTGACCCGTGACCTCGGTCGCCCGTCGCAGGACGTTCAGGTCGAAGCCGGCGTTGTGGGCCACGAGCACGTCGGCACCCGCGAAGCCGCACAGACGGTCGAACTGATCGACCCACGTCGTCGCCGACAGCACGTGCTCGGGGCGGATGCCGTGGATGCGGACGTTCCACTCCTGGAACTCGTCATGGCCGGGCGGGGGCTGGATCAGCCAGTTCGCGGTGGCGACGACCTCCCCGTCCCGCACCCGCACGAGTCCCACGGAACACGCGGAGGCCGGGCTGGAGTTCGCGGTCTCGAAGTCGATCGCAGTGAAGTCCAGTGGCACGTCCTCACTCTCTCCCGGGCCTCCGACGTCGCTGTGCAGGCTCGCCGTATGCTGGCCACATGGCGGACGAACTCGCGAGATCCTTCGGTGCGGCGGCCGGGAGCTACGAGGCCGGACGACCCGAGTACCCCTTCGAGGCCGTCGCCTGGATGCTGGAGCCGATGGCGGACGGTGCGCGTCGGGTCGCCGATGTCGGCGCCGGTACCGGCAAGCTCACGCGGGCGCTCGTCGCGGCTGCCGACGCCGAGGTGGTGGCGATCGACCCGGACCCCGCGATGCTCGCGGCCCTTCGCGACGCCGTTCCCGGGGTGCCCACGTTCGTCGGGACCGCTGAGGAGCTGCCGCTTCCGGACGCGAGCGTGGATGCCGTCGTGTTGGGCCAGGCGTGGCACTGGGTCGAGCCGGTCGCCGCCTCGGCGGAGATCGGTCGCGCGATGCGCCCGGGCGGTGTGCTCGGGCTCGTCTGGAACCTCCGCGACGAGCGCGTCGACTGGGTGCGCCGGCTCACCGACATCATGCACGGCAGCAACGCCGAGATCATGCTCGCCGCGGGCGACCCCGTGGTGGCGGAGCCCTTCGGCGCTCTGGCGCAGGAGCGCTGGGAGTGGTCGCGCCCCATGACGCGGGAGCTCCTGCACCGCATGGCCGCGTCCCGAAGCGCCGTGATCACCGCCGACGAGGCCGAGAAGGCGCGGATCCGCCGTGAGATGGACGCCCTGTTCGACGGGCTCGGCCTGCACGGGGACGACGCGATCGAGGTGCCGTACGTCACCAGGGCGTTCCGCGCGGTCCGCGACTGAACAGGCGTCCGCGCCGCATCAGGCACTTTTCCCACCCTGCCGCCTGACTCCGCGTGGGCGCCTGCCCTCGCGAGGGCGAGGCGGGGGAGAGCGGCGCAGGTAGACTCATACCCCGTGGCTCTCACTATCGGAATCGTCGGCCTGCCCAACGTCGGCAAGTCCACCCTCTTCAACGCTCTCACCAAGAACGACGTGCTCGCGGCGAACTACCCGTTCGCGACGATCGAGCCGAACGTCGGCGTGGTGAACCTGCCCGACCCGCGGCTGCAGAAGCTCGCGGAGATCTTCGGGAGCGAGCGCATCCTGCCCGCCGCCGTGTCGTTCGTCGACATCGCCGGCATCGTCCGAGGGGCGAGCGAGGGGGAGGGGCTGGGCAACCAGTTCCTCGCGAACATCCGCGAGGCCGACGCGATCGCCCAGGTGGTGCGCGGGTTCTCCGACGACGACGTGGTGCACGTGGACGGTGCCGTGAACCCGGCGTCGGACATGGAGACCATCAACGCCGAGCTCATGCTCGCCGACCTGCAGACCGTCGAGAAGGCGATCACGCGGTACGAGAAGGAGGTCCGCGGCAAGAAGATCGACCCGTCGGTCCTCGAAGCCGCGAAGGCCGCCAAGGACGCCCTGGAGCGCGGGATCCTGCTCTCCACGAGCGGCCTCGACCTCGAGCCGATCCGCGAACTCGGGCTCCTGACCGTCAAGCCCGTCATCTTCGTCTTCAACGTCGACGAGTCCGTGCTGACCGACGACGCCCGCAAGGCGGAGCTCGCCGCCCTCGTCGCGCCGGCGCAGGCGATCTTCCTCGACGCGAAGATCGAGTCCGAGCTCAAGGACCTCGACCCCGAGGACGCCGCCGAGCTCCTCGCCTCGACGGGACAGGACGAGTCGGGCCTCGACCAGCTCGCCCGCATCGGCTTCGACACGCTCGGTCTGCAGACCTACCTCACCGCCGGCCCCAAGGAGGCTCGCGCCTGGACCATCCCCAAGGGATCGAAGGCCCCGCAGGCCGCCGGCGTCATCCACACCGACTTCGAGAAGGGCTTCATCAAGGCCGAGATCGTGTCGTTCGACGACCTCGTGGAGACCGGTTCCGTGCAGGAAGCCCGTGCGAAGGGCAAGGCGCGCCTGGAGGGCAAGGACTACGTCATGCAGGACGGCGACGTCGTGGAGTTCCGCTTCAACAACTAGGTATTCGGAGAGCGATGATCGATCACGACAGAGCAACGCTGGCGATTTACAGCGAGTCGCGCACTGTCGCGGAGATCACCGCCTCGCTCCAGCTCGAACCCACCGAAGCTGCGAACATCGGCGAACAGACCCGGTCCGGCCGAGCAGGACGAGCGTACAAGCCCGAGTATCTGACCTATCAGCGGACGACGTGGCTTCTTGACGTGACCGCACGTTCAACGGGCGACGACGAAGGTGTCAATGCGAGCCTGATCACGGACCTCGCCGCCATTGGATGTGAGGTTCGTGGGACCGTCTTCCTCGATGATCATGATGCAGGACGTGACGGAGTGGAGTTCCGCGTCGACGACTGATAGGTTCCGGCTTATCGGAAGGCGGGCTATGTCTCGATCGACAGCACGAACGGCAGCGCTCGCGTCCGTGGGGGTGGTGGCCCTGCTCTTGGTCGGGTGCGGCGCAGAAGGAGCCGGGGACACGTCGAGTGCTCCATCCCCGCCCGCGACCCGCGAGCCCGAGCCCGAGCCCGTGACGGCGGGGGCACCGGAGCCGACCACGACGGACCGCTGCGTCCGGATGTCCGAGGTCGTCAGCTACACCGACGACTGGCGGTGGGAGCGTCGGCAGCCGCTCGTCGACCTCGGCGCCAGGGAGTTCGCGCAGGGGGAGGTGACCCTCGATGACGACGGTCATGTCGTGACGTACACGGTCGCGCCCGGCGACGTCGAGGCGGTGATCGCCGAACGGCTCTGCGCCTACCCGTCCCTCGCCTTGCTGAATCACGTGCGCGATCTCTCCCCGGGGCAGGTGCTCTGGCTCACCCCGGATCCCGACTCGCCCTGGGTGCCGTACTTCAGCCCACTGGATGCCGAGGCCGGAATCGCACGGATCCCCTACCAGAACGCCATGACCGCGGCGGGTCTCGCGGTCGACGCGGGCGACATCGACGGCGTGCGTGCGATCTGGAACGACACCCTGGCGGGCATGTTCACCGACCCCGCCACCATCGAGGCCATCCAGAAGGTGGTCGACGCCGGGGACCCCGACGCGCTGCGCCAGCTCTTCTCCTAAGTCCGCCGAACCCGCGGCCGGAGCGAGGTCTGGATCCCACTCGGTTCGCCTGGGAGAGTGGTGGGATGCAGCAGGCAGAGACGAGTCGACCGCGGCTCCTGAGGAGAGCCCTGCCGGCGGTCGTCGTCGTGCTCGTGACATGGCTGCTCCTCTGGCTGGCTCAGGGAGTGCCGACCGTGTGCGCCCTCGCGTTCCCCTGCCCCACGCCGGACGTCCGTGTCGCCCCGGCCCTGCTCTTCGGCGGGCTGCTGCTCGTGCCGACGGCCGTCCTGCTTCTCACGTCCGGATGGCGCCACGGGCGGAGCGGGGTCCGCGCCGTCGCGTGGGTGCTCCTGGTCGGCATGGCCGTCGTGGGCCTCGGCGCGGTGCTGTTCTCGGGCGGCTTCAGCATCGGTCTCGGTCGCTGACGTGCGACGGCTCAGCGCCGTACACCCGCGTCCGGCCCATGGCGATCCTCGAACGCACGGAGCGCGCGCCTCGCGCGGCGGGTCTCGACGATACCGACGATGATCCCGGCGGCGAACACGATGATGCTGAGAACGCGCCATAACCCGGCGGGCGCATCGAGGAGGAACGCGACCGTCCAGCCGACCGTCATCACCGAGGAGAACACGATCGCGTAGACGCCCCAGTTCCGCCGCCGTTCCAGCGCCATGCGCTGCTGGATGAGCGACGGCTCCAATCCGCCCGCGGGCCCGCTCATACCCGGAGGGAGGAACCCTCGTCGCTCGCGGTCGGAATCGGAACCGCAGCGCCGGAGCGGGTGCGGAACCACAGGGTGAGCTCGACCAGGGCGCGCTCCATCGTGGAGTCGTCCGCGCCGTCGACGAGGTCGTCGAAGGAGTCGCGGAAGCCCGTGGGGGCGGCGGTGTTCCCCGTGCGGAACGACCGATAGCCCATCGACCAATCGGAGAAGAGCCGGGCGGTGATCGGCGTCTCCAGCAGGATGCGCATCGCGCGGTGACGCGGATCGTCGGCGATCGCGTCGACGAGTCGGCGCACGGCCTCGACCGGTCCTTCGAGGACCTGGAGGAAGCGCCCCTGGCGGAAGAGGAGGAGGCCCGTGATGTCGCGGGCCGCGTTCGACCGGCGGCACTGCTCGAGCAGCTGCTCCAGAGCGGTCTCCCGGAACGGCTGCGCCGCCGTGCTGGTGTAGACGAGGCGGAGCAGCCCGTCGGCCCTGGCCGCCGTCACCCCTGCACCAGCTCCGGAGCGCCGAGGGCGGCGTCGCCCTCCGAGGGGCCGGCGTGGGCGACGACCTCCGTGGTCGCGTCGCTCAACGTGGCGTGCAGACCGAGCGGCTGCGCGGACGCGGAGAACGCGGCGAAGCGGCCGTCGGGCTGACGGTCGACGTAGCCGAGGAAGTCTCCGCCGCGGCTTCCGACATGGAAGCCGTCCTCGACGCACGCCCAGAGGACATCCGATGCGGGGTGGGGGGAATCAGGCACGGCTCCACACTACGGCGGGCGGCCGACATCGCCGCGGGCCTTGCGCTGACCCGCCTCGATATGGCACACGCACCGAACGCCGCCTCAGTCGCCGGCGCGCGGTCGTCCCGGTTCCCGCCAGCGTGGCGGCACCGGGGTCGGGGTGATCGGCTCGACGCGGTCCGGCGTCGGCAGGCTCGACGGAACGCCGGCGTGCAGGACGAGCTCCTCGCCCGCGTGCCGGATCGTCACCGGATCGCCAGCGCTCAGCCGGTAGGTCGTCTCCGCCGGCGTGATGTCGACGTGCAGGATGCAGCCGTGCAGCCGCACGCCGAACGCGAGACGGGTCACCCCGTCCGGGAGCTGCGGCCGGAAGGACAGGCCGTCGTCTCCCTCCCGCATGCCCCCGTAGCCGGCCGTGACTCCCGTCCAGATGCCGGCGAGGGCCGCGATGTGGAGTCCCTCGTCCGTGTTGCCGTGGAGATCGTCCAGGTCGAGGGCCGCGAGCTCCGCGAGGTACGCCGATGCGAGCTCGAGATGACCCACCTCGGCGGCGATCACGGCCTGCGCGGCCGCGGAGAGCGAGGAGTCACGCACGGTGAGGGCGTCGTAGTAGGCGAAGGCCCTGGCCTTCTCCTCCCACGTGAACTCCTCGTGCGCGGTGTAGAGCGCCAGCACGAGGTCGGCCTGTTTCAGCACCTGCTTGCGATAGAGGTCGAAGTAGGGGAAGTGACTGTGCAGCGGATAGTCGTCGGGGCCGGTGGCGTCGAAATCCCACCGGGCGTGCGCGGTGAACCCCGCCGACTGCGGGTGCACCTTCCGCTCTTCGTCGTAGAGCACGGTCATGCCGTCGGCGGCGGCCTCCCACGCGGAGATCTCGTCGTCATCCACGCCGAGCCGGGCGGCGACGTCCGGATGCCGCCGGACGGCTGCCGCGGCTCCGCGGAGGTTCCGGCGGGCGGAGAGGTTGGTGTAGACGTTGTCGTCGACCACGGCGGTGTACTCGTCGGGCCCGGTGACCCCGTCGATGTGGAAGCCGCCGTCGTCGTCCCGGCGCCCGAGGGACAGCCAGAGGCGCGCGGTCTCGACGAGGATCTCCGTGCCCGCGTCCTGCTCGAAGTCCTGGTCGCCCGTCGTACGGACGTAGTGCATCACGGCGCCCGCGACGGCGGCGTTGATGTGGAAGGCCGCCGTGCTCGCGGGCCAGTACCCGGAGCTCTCGCGTCCGTCGATCGTGCGCCAGGCGAAGGACGCCCCGCGCAGGCCGAGCGTGCGCGCCCGCTCCCTGGCGTGATCGAGCGTCGCATGACGCCAGCGCAGTGCCTGGAGCGCGGCATCCGGAGCGGTCGAGGTGAGCACGGGGAGCACGAACGCCTCGAAGTCCCAGAACGTGTGGCCCTCGTAGCCCGAGCCGGTGAGGCCTTTGCCGGGGACCGAGCGGGCTTCGGCTCTCGCCGATGCCTGGAACACCTGGAACAGCGCGAAGCGCACGGCCTGCTGCAGCCGGGCATCGCCCTCGATACGGACGTCGCCGCACTCCCAGTACCGATCGAGGACGGCACGCTGTCCCGCCACGAGCGCGTCCCACCCCAGGCGAGCCGCTTCCTCCACGGCCTCCTCCGCGCGGTCACGCAGCGACTGCGGTGCGAGGGACGCCGACCACTCGTGTCCGACGAGCTTGACGACCTTGAGCTCCTCGCCGGGGGCGAGGTCGACGCGGATGCGCGTGCGCGCCAGATCGTCGTCCACCTCGGTCGTCACCTCCGGCGTCCCCTCTCCGGAGATCTGCACGAGATGGTCCGCGCTCACCGCCACACGCAGACCGCTGCGGCGGGTGCGGTGCAACAGCGTGCTCCGCGCGCCGCGCTCCGATGCCGCGACGGCCTCCAGCGGACGGGCGAGGAGCTCCTGCACCCGCGGATCGTCATGGGTCACGGGGAGCGGCTCGTTCGCGAGCACCTCGGACAGCACGGTGACCGCGAGCGGAGCGTCGAGCGCCTGCACGCGGTAGCGCACGGCGGCCAGCGACCGGTGTTCCAGGGAGACCAGACGGGTCGAACTGATGTGCACCCGACGTCCCTCCGCTGACTCCCAGTCGACCTCCCGGTGGAGGGTGCCTTCGCGCAGGTCGAGGCGGCGGGTGTGCGCATGGACGGTCCCGTGCTCGACGTCGAACGGCTCGTCGCCGACCAGCAGGCGGATGAGCTGCCCGTTCGGCACGTTGATCACCGTCTGCCCCGTCTCGGGGTAGCCGTATCCGTCCTCCGCATACGGCATCGGATGCTCTTCGAACACGCCGTTCAGGTAACTGCCCGCCACACCCCGCGGATCGCCTTCGTCGAGATTGCCCCGCCAGCCGATGTGGCCGTTGGAGAGACCGAAGACGGACTCCTCCTGCGCGAGATGGGCCGTGTCGACGCTCTCGATGCCGACGGCCCACGGCTCGACCGTGAAGCGCGCCGTCATCGGCGCGCCCCGGCCCCGAGGCTTCTGTCCGCGGAGGAGCTGAGGATGCCGAGGAGCATGGAGTTCCCTTCTGCCGGAGACCGTGTGCCTCGACGGTATCCGCGCCGATGCACCGGCACGAGGGAGTTGCGCCGCGTCGACCCGGTCAGGTAGGCGGTCGGCGACGCGAGCGGCGCCAGGGCGAGAGCACCGCGCCGAGGAGGGCGACGACCGCTGCGGTCCGCCACCCCGGATGCACCCGCAGCCAGGTGCTGACGCTGCCGCGTCCGCGGTGCGGCAGCCCGCCGCGCTGGTCGGTGTCGCGGAGCGGACCGACGAGGTTCCCGAACTGCGCCGGAGCGGCGTCGGCCGTGTGCATCATCCGAGGACCGAACCGGCCGAGGGCGGCATCGAGCACGCCCGGCGTGACGCGCTGGAGCCCGGTGAGCAGGAGAGCGCCGCCACCGACGTGGGTGGTGCGTGCGGGGTGCACGGCGGCATGGAGGATCGCTCGTGCCACGGACCGCGGACGGTAATGCGGATGCGGCCCGCTCGGCCGAAACGCCATCCGGCTGCGGGCATGACGGTAGATCGGTGTGTCGATGACGGCGGGTCGGACCACCGTGATCGTGACCGGCGCGCGCTCGGCACGCAGTTCACGGCGCAGCGCGTCGATCGCTCCTTCCAGTGCGTGCTTGGAGGCGGCATACGCGCCGTGCCACGGCAGCGCCACCACGGCCTCGGCCGAGCTCACGACGATGATCGTCCCTCCCGAACGCCGGAGCGCCGGCAGTGCCGCCTGGACGCCGTTGAGCTGTCCGATGACGTTGATGTCGAGGACGCGACGGAACTCCTCCGGCGAGGTGTCGGCGACCGGGGCATAGAGGAGCACGCCCGCGTTGCCGACCCAGGTGTCGATCCGCCCGAACGCGTGCGTGATCTGGTCGACCGCGTCCTGCACGGCCCGGCGGTCGGAGACGTCGCACACGATCCCGCGGACGTCCCCGCCTCCCGCGGCGATCTCCTCGACCGTCTCGGTCAGCGCCTGCTCACCGCGGGCGAGCAGGACGACGGATGCCCCCGCTCGCGCGAAGCCGAGGGCCGCCTCCCGGCCGATGCCGCGGGAGCCGCCGGTGACGACGACCACCTGGGCGTCGAGGGGCGGCCGCCGTGCGCGTGTGCGCGGCGACCGCCCCTTCCGCGAGACCGATGGCGGCATCTCACTCCTTGTGGAGCGCGTCCTGCGCGGCGCCGGCCACCTTCTCCACGACGTTCGGCAGCTCGGTCGTGCCGTAGAAGCGCGCGTCGGGGTGCGTGGGCGGAGGCATCTCGGCCGTGGTCGTCGGGCCCTCGTGGTAGCTGAACTCGCCATGTCCGTCCGGCGTCGGTCCGGAGGCCCACGTGCCTTCCGCGGCGGCAGGACCGTCGCTGAAGTTGAGGTACTGGTACGACACGTCGCGGTGCTCCTTCGACAGCGGGAAGTTGCTGGGCACGGGCAGCTTCTCGGCGCCCTCGGCCTTCAGCTCCTCCGCGGCGGCGAGCCACTGGTTCTGGTGCATGGTGTCGCGCGCCAGCAGGAAGCTCAGCAGATCGCGCACGCCGTGGTCGTCGGTCATGTGGTAGAGCCGGGCGACCTGCACCCTGCCCTGCATCTCGGCGTTCGCATTGGCCATGAAGTCGGCGAGGAGGTTGCCGCTCGCGGTGATGTACGAGCCCTGCCACGGGTTGCCGTTGCTGTCCACCGGGCGGGCGCCGGCACCGGCGACGATGCCCTGCTGCACGTCCGTACCGCCGACGATCGCGGCGACCGTCGGGTCGTCCTGCACGGCGTCCTCCGTGATGCCGAGCGGGGACTTCTCGAGGAGCTGCGCGATCATGACCGCGAGCATCTCGACGTGGCCCATCTCCTCGGCCCCGATGCCGAAGACGAGGTCGCGGTACTTGCCGGGGATGTGCATGTTCCACGCCTGGAACTGGTACTGCAGGGCGACGGTGATCTCGCCGTACTGCCCGCCGAGGACCTCCTGCAGCTTGCGGGCGTACACGGCGTCCGGGGCCTCGGGCGTCGCGGAGAATTGGAGCTCCTGTCGATGGAAGAACATATCGAGCCTTTCTCTTCTGGGGATGGGCTGGCCATGCAACGCCCGGTCGGCCGATCCACTCAGGCCCTTTCCAAACCCGGAAGCGCCTGGGACAATCACTCTCGGCCCGCTGCGCCGCGACGACCGTTAGCGGGTGCGCCGCGACGGCGTCAAGCCCCGTCCGGAGAACCGGTCCTCCGGGCAGGCTGTCCTCCATGACGGAGGAGACGGCGGCAGCGCAGGATGCGATCGGCGCCTTCCTCGGGTCCCACGTCGACGAGATGGTCGAGCGTCTGTCGGCCTGGGTCGGGATCCCCTCCGTGTCCGCGGACCCCGAGCGTCGCATGGACGGTGTGCGGTCTGCGCACTGGATCGCCGGAGAGCTACGCGATGCCGGCTTCACGACGACGCTGCTGTCGGCGGGTGACGCGATCACCGTGTTCGCCGAGCGGTCGGGCGCGCCGGGAGCGCCGACGGTCCTCGTCTACACACACCACGACGTCCGCCACGCCAAGCCGGAAGAGTGGAGCGAGACGGCGCCTTTCACTCCGGTGCTCCGCGACGGGCGGCTCTACGGTCGCGGTGCGTCGGACGCGAAAGGCCAGGCGCTCGCGCACGTCTGGGCCCAGCGCGCGCTCGCCGCCGCGGACGGACCTGATGCGGGGGTGCACCTCAAGCTGCTCATCGACGGCGAAGAGGAGATCGGCTCGCCTCACCTCCAGGGGTTGCTGGAGGGAGACCCCGCACGGTTCGCGTGCGACCTCGTGGTGTTCTCGGACACCCTCCAGTGGGAGGTCGATTCCCCGGCCCCGGTCACCACCATGCGCGGGACGCTCACGGCGACCCTCACGGTGCAGGGCCCTGACCGGGACGTGCACAGCGGTGCCGCGTCGGGCGTGACGGTGAACCCCGCGCTGGTGTTGTCCCGCGTGCTCGCGCAGCTGCACGCCGAAGACGGGAGCATCGCGATCCCCGGTTTCTACGACGACGTACCGCCGCTCAGCGAGGAGCGTGCGGCAGAGCTGGAGGCGGTGCCGTTCGACCCGGATGACTGGGCGCGGCGCACCGAGACCAGGGTCATCGTCGGGGAGGAGGGCTTCACGCCGAAGGAGCGCCTCTGGGTGCGTCCGGCCATCGAGGTGATCTCGCTGCTCGCCGGAGACCCCGAGGGCATCGAGCGTTCCGTCATCCCCCGGGAGGCCATGGCGTCGCTGAGCATCCGGACCGTGACCGGCCAGCGCAATCACGACGTCGCCGACCTGCTCCGCGCCTTCGTCGCCGATGTCATGCCTTCGGAGGCGACGTATCGCTTGGAGGTCGACGAGGACATCGCGCAGGAACCGTACGCCTCCCCGCCCGGGCCGATGCGCGACGCCCTGGAGCGCGCCCTCGCCCGCGGCTACGGCCACGCGGTGCAGGGGCGGATGGGGAACGCCGGGGGAGGTCCGGCGGAGTTGCTGTCCCGGGAACTCGCCGCCCCGGTGATCTTCCTCGGTACAGGGCTGCCCGAAGACCACTGGCATGCGAGCGACGAGAGCATCGATCTGCGCATGCTCGTCCGCGGCGCCGCGACCCTCGCGCATCTGTGGCGCGAGCTCGCCGCCGCCTCATGACTCCGCCGGGGGATGCGAGGAGGAGGCTCGTCCCCCGGCGGGCTACGCTGGACGCAGGCGCCACCGCCCGGTGCCCGGTCGCAGGAGCCCGGCGCGGACGACGCCTGCGAACCTGACACCGACGGCTTGAGGAGAACGACGCCGATGACCGACACCCAGATCTTCGAGCCCGAGGGCCGCGCCATCCCCTTCGTCGACGAGGGTGACGGGCCGGTCAAGCTCGTGCTCATCCAGGAGCGCGGCCTGGCCGCCGACGTACTCGGAGTGGTCGGTCACTACCTCGCCGAGGAGGCCGGATTCCACGTGGTGCGGATCGGCCATCGCGCGGATGACGCCGACGTCTCGATCGACGACCGCGTCGCGGACGCGCTCGCCGTCATCGACCACCTCGGCCTCGGCGACACGTGGATCGGCGGACACGGCTTCGGCGGCACGATCGCACGGTCATTCGCGCTGGCTCATCCGGAGCGCGTGAACGGTCTCGCACTCCTCGGCGTGGAAGACGTGGAGACGCCCCTCGCCCCGGTGATCCCGGTGCTGCTGATCCAAGGGACGGCCGACGAGGTCACCCCGCCCGCGAACGCCGAGAGCCTGCGCGCCACGGCTCCGGAGCGCGCCAGCATCAAGGTCGTCGAGGGCGGGGATCACCTCTTCCCGATGACGCACCCCATCGAGACGGCCGTCGTGCTCGAGGAGTACCTGGACTGGGACTGAGGGTGACGCCGCGGGTCAGAGGTCGCTGAAGTCGTTCGCGGGGACCATGATCTGCGTGACGGTGTCGCCGTCGAGCACGAACATCGTGTAGATGATCCCGGTGGAGCCCGGGCGGGTCAGGGACTCGGTGTCCGGTACCTCGCGGCCGCCGAGCCCGAGTTCGCTCGCCGTCTCCGGGTCCTCCGCATCCGTCAGCGCCCAGGCATCGGCGGCGCGGAGCTCGGCGCGGGTGCTGCCGACGCGGAATCCGTCCTCGGTGACGACGGGGAGGCCCGCCACCTCGGCGGCGGTGACGGAGACGCTCGCCGGGGCCTCGCCGGTGCTGTCGGCCAGGACGCGCAGGCCCTCCCAGTCGTACGCCTCCAGCGTGGAGGCCTCGCCGGGGAAGATCTCCACGCTCTCCGGCTCGGGAAGCTCGCCGGTGACCTCCTGGAGGAGCTCGAGAAGGGCGGCGGAGTCCGTGTAATCGGCGCTCCGGTCTTCCGCGCCGGTGACCGTCAGACCGTCCAGCGTCACCACGATCTGCGCGGACGTGGTCTCTGTCGGCGTCGGCGATGCGCTGGTGGTCTCCGAGGGACGAGGGGACGCGGACGGCTCCGCCGAGTTCGCGGGAGCACAGGCCGTCACCGCGAGCGCGGTGGCGGCAAGGGCGAGAAGAAGAGAAGCAGGTCTTCGCATGCTCCGATGCTAGAGCGTTTGCAGCCGGGTGCCCCGAAGGCGCGGACCTCGTTATCAGACCGTGCTCGGAGACGGACGGACGCCGCGGCCGGGGCGGCCGCGGCGTCCGGAGTCTGAGGTCTCAGGCGACCTGAGGGAGCACGGCGAAGGACACGGAGCCCTCGTCGTCCACGCCCGCGTCGAGGACCTTGTCGTCGAGCGCGGAGGCGGCGGCCTCGTCGAGGAACAGGCGCGTGCCCGACAGCTCGACGACCTGATCGGCGGGCTCCGGGTCGGCGGTCACGGCGACGGCGAGCCGGGCCGCGCCCGAATCGTCCTGCGCCTCGGCGGTGTGGATGCGCAGCCCGGCGGCCGGCGCGTCGTTCTGTCGACTCACAAGGGTCGACACGATGGCGGTGGCGTTGTCGGTGAGGGTGAGCACGAGCTCTCCTTTCCGGTTGGGGCATGACGCGGTCGCGACATGTCCCGGCTACGATTCCCCATCGCCCCGGATCCCCTCGACCCCCTTGCGCCGACGGGGGCGCTGCCCTTAACCTCGCAGCCGCTTGCGGAGGAAGACCTGGGCGGTGCCGTCGCCCTGCGGCACCCGTTCGCGCTCCTCGTATCCGCAGGACTCGTACAGCCGGATGTTCGCCTCGCTGAGGCTTCCGGTGAAGAGCTCGGACTCGCGGGCGTCGGAGGCCTGCTCGGCCGCCTCGAGGAGCTTCCGGCCGATGCCCTCGCCCTGCATGTCGGGGGCGATCGCGATCCGTCCGATCAGGAGCAGGTCGTCGTCCTCGACGAATCGGATGGCTCCGACCAGGCGGCCGTCGATCCGGGCACCCAGGCCGCGCTCCGAGGTGAGCTCGGCCTCCATCTCGGCGAGCGTCTGGGTCAACGGCGGCATGTCGACGCTCCCGTAGATCGCCGCCTCCGACACGAAGGCCGCCCGCTGGATCGTGAGCACCTCGCCGGCATCCGCCGCGGTCAGAGGGGCGATGACCACCTCGGGTCGATCCTCCTGTGCTGCTGTTCCCACTGTTCCGCCTCTCGTGATGGCCGTGTCGCCTCCCTCACGTTCGGGGGTGCGCCCGGTGGGTGTCAACCCCCTCGAATCGGCCGCGTGGCGGAGTTACCGTGACAGCAGGAGGTCACACCATGGCAGACACGAAGTCCAAGAAGACCAGCAGCTCCCGCAGCAAGGACGGGGCGGCGAAGGCCGGCGTCAAGACCACGCGCCAGCAGAACGCGGAGAAGGGGTTCACGGCATCCCCGACCCTCGCGGCGAACCTGCAGGCCGTGCTCGTCGATCTGCTCGAGCTCTCGCTGCAGGGCAAGCAGGCGCATTGGAACGTCGTCGGACGGAACTTCCGCGACACCCACCGTCAGCTCGACGAGATCATCGAGGACGCCCGGACGTTCAGCGACACCATCGCGGAGCGCATGCGCGCGCTGCACGCCGTCCCCGACGGCCGCAGCGCCACGATCGCGAAGACGACCACGCTGCCGGAGTTCCCGACCGGCGAGGTGTCCACGACGGAGACCATCGACCTCGTCACCGCGCGCCTCGAGGCCGCGGTCGGAACCATGCGCGACGTGCACGACGCCGTCGACGAGGAGGACCCGACGTCCGCCGATCTGCTGCACGCCGTCATCGAGCGGCTGGAGCAGTTCGCCTGGATGGTGAGCGCGGAGAACCGCAGCCCCGCCGGTCGCTGATCGACCCGCTGTCCCACCGCCGCCCTCGTCGCGCTCACGCCGACGGGGGCGGCGGTCCGTCGTGTGATCGCGCCCGCGCTCGGGCGCGCCGCAGCAGGCCGGGCAGCGCCATCCACAGTCCGACCACGAGCACGAGGGACGCGACGAGCGCGATGATCCCGGCGGTCCGGCTGACCGTGAAGTCGATGATGAGGGTCGTGACGCCGATCGTGAGGGCGCCGATCACGAACAGGTCGATCTTCACCAGCCGCGCCGCCGTCCGGACGAGCTCGGGCTTCAGCCGGCTGCCGAACAGGGCCCGGTGGATGCCGACGGGGGCGAGGGCGAGGATCGTCGCGAGAGCGGCGAGGGCCACGAGGACGACGTACAAATCGCGCTGGAACTCGTCCATGTCGGTGAAGCGCGGCTGGAAGGCCACCGCCAGAAGGAATCCGGTGAGGATCTGGGTGCCGGTCTGCATGACCCGCAGCTCCTGCAGCAGCTCCTCCCAGTTGCGGTCCGCGCGCTCGTTCGGGGTCTCGTCGCGGCCGTCGTCGCGGTCGTCGCGCTCGTCCGCGGCGCCACGGGGTTCTGCTCTCATGGCGATAGTCTCGTGGGCACGATCCGCCGCTGTCCAGGACCTTGCGCGGCCCGGCGGAGACGCCTCAGGAAAGGACCCGAGATGACCCTGCCCCCGATCGACGAATGGTGGCCCGAGCTGTCCGACGAGGCGCGCCGAGCGGTCATCGGCAGCGGCTCGCGGCACCTCGATGAGGACGTCCGCGAGGAGATCAGGGAGATCACCGGAGCGGTGGTCGGAATGATCGAGTCGCTGTCCGACGACGACCTCGCGTACGCCCGAGACCACGCGCCCGCGGAGGAGTGAGGCGTCAGCCCTCCGGCCGCTCGGCCGTCTCCTCGCGCAGCCGCGGCTCCGTGCGGCGCTCCGGACGCACGCCGTGCTTGTCGGCGTAGAACGCGCGGATCCGGTCCATGTCGGCGGCCACGTCTCCCGTGAGGTCGATCGTCGGCCCGAGGCCGGTCGTCATCGTGTGGCGGTCGACGAAGCCGAGGGTGACCGGCATGCCGGTGGCACGCGCGATCCGGTAGAAGCCGCTCTTCCAGTACTCGTTGCCGCCGCGGGTGCCGTCGGGGGTGACGACGAGGCCGAACACGGACCCGGCGTGCACTTGGTCCACGACCTCGCCGACGATGCGTGCCGGATCCGCCCGGTCGACGGCGATGCCGCCGAGGCCGCGCATGATCGGGCCGCGCCAGCCGCGGAACAGGCTCTTCTTGCCCAGCCAGTGCACCTCGATGCCCAGCCGCCAGGCGATCGCGAGCATGAGCACGAAGTCCCAGTTCGAGGTGTGCGGGGCGCCGATCAGGACGGTCGGCCGCGTGGGGGCGGCGTCGGCGACGAGGGTCCACCGGCTGACGGCCCAGTACACGCGGGCGAGGAATCGTCGGAGCATCCGTCCAGATTAAGGGGAGCGGCCTATCGATCACCTGGCGGCTCGGCCGCGGAGGCGTGCGTGAGCGCCGCGGCGAGAGTGGGGTCCAGCCCGGAGACCTCCTCGACGGGGACGGCCAGCGCGAGCAATGCCCTGCTGAAGTAGTTGCGCGCCGCCGCCGCCAGGGTGATGTCCACTATCTGCCGGTCGCTGAACCCCGCCTCGCGCAGCTCCTGCGTGTCCGCATCGGTCATCGCCGACGGATCCGTCGACAGGCGTGCGGCGAAGCGGATCACGACCTGCTCCTGCTCCGTGAAACCGCGGTCGTCTCCGGCGGCGAAGGCGGCGAGTCCCGCCTCGTCGACGACTCCGGCGCGGAGGGAGCGGCGGCCGTGGGCGAGCAGACAGTGCGCGGAACCGAGGGCCCGCGCCGCACCGAGGGTCGCGGCTTCGTAGACTCCCACGCCGATCGACGGGACGACCGCGCGGACGAGCGCCTCGAAGGCGGCGTGGGCTTCGGGGTTCACGGCCATGGCCCGGGTGTGTGCGAACACGATCCCGTCGTCGGCGAGGTCGCTCTCGTACATCGCCGCGACATGCCCGGTCGCGGTGGCCCGTTCGGGCGGGTGGATGATCATGGCGCCTCCTCGGCTCCGGGGCGCGCGGCGAGGGCGTGCACCCCCCGCCGGGAACGATACGCCGCTGTCGCCTCCCAGAGAAGAGCGTGCGGCGCCCGGTGCTCCTGGCAGGCGTACGATCGAGGGATGACCGAATCGAAGCAGGAGAGCACCGGGCAGGACGCGCCGCTCGGGCTGCAGCCGCTGCCGGGCGCGATCGAGCTGCTCGACGGCGGTGCCGCCGGCTACTGCAGCAACGGCGTCTGCCACATCCCCGCCCCGAAGGAGCGGTGAGCAGCAGACGCCGTCGGTGTCTCTGCGCGGTCAGTGACCGCCGTGCGCCGCGTCGCCGATGTCGTCGGCGGGCTTGCGCACCAGCGGGCTGAGCGCGACCGCGGCGAGCGAGATGATCGCCGCGATGAGGAACGCCGTCCGCGCACCGGGAGCACCCGCCACCGCCCGCGACAGGCCCTCGTCCTCGCCGGCGTGCAGGATGGCCGAGTACGTGACCGTGAGCAGCGCGACGCCGGCCGCGCCGCCGACCTGCTGCAGCGTGTTCAGCACGGCCGAGCCGTGCGAGTACAGCGAACGGTGCAGCGACCCCAGCGACGAGGAGAAGAGGGGCGTGAACGACATCGCGAGGCCGACCGACATGGCCGCCTGCACGATGATCAGCAGCCACCACACGGTGTGCTCGCCGACCGTCGAGTAGAAGAAGAGCGACGCCGAGACGAGGATCGTCCCGGGGATGAGCAGCGGTCGGGTGCCCTTCGCGTCGTACACGCGACCCATGATCGGTCCGAGGAGACCCATCAGCACCGAACCGGGGAGCAGGATGAGGCCCGACTCCAGAGCGCTGAGTCCGGCGACGTTCTGCAGGTACTGCGGCAGCAGCGTGAGCGTGCCGAACATCGACAGCGCCAGGATCGTCATGATGATGACGGCCAGCGAGAAGTTCGCCGAACGGAACACGCGCAGGTCGAGCAGCGCGTCGTCCACCCGCTGCAGCACGAGCTGGCGCCAGACGAAGAGGGCGAGCGAGACGGCGCCGACGACCAGGGCGATGACGCCGGTCGTGCCGCCCGCACCGCCTTCGCCGCCGAACTGGCTGAGGCCGAAGACGATGCCGCCGAAACCGAGCGCCGCGAGCGGGATGGACAGCACGTCGAGCGGAGCCTTGCGGGTCTCGCCGAGGTTCGTCATCCACTTCGCGCCCATGCCGAGCGAGATCAGGGCGATGGGCAGCACGATCGCGAACAGCGCGCGCCAGTTGAACGCGTCCAGCACGGCGCCCGCGAGCGTCGGGCCGATGGCGGGCGCGAGCGAGATGACGAGGCCGACGCGGCCCATCATGCGGCCGCGCGACTGCGCGGGCACGACGTTCATGATCGTCGTCATCAGCAGCGGCATCATGATGCCGGTGCCGGCGGCCTGGATCACGCGACCCACGAGCAGCACGGAGAACCCGGGCGCGACGAGCGCCACGAGCGTGCCGAGCGAGAAGGCCGTCATCGCGGCGATGAAGACCTGTCGCGTCGTGAAGCGCTGCAGGATGAAGCCGGTGGTCGGGATGACCACCGCCATCGTGAGCATGAACGCGCTCGTCAGCCACTGCCCGAGCTCGGGCGGGATGCCGAGATCGGTGTTCAGGTGCGGGATCGCGATGCCCATCGTCGTCTCGTTGAGGATGGCGACGAAGGCGGCGACGAGCAGCAGCCAGATGACCCGCATGTCCTTGCGGGGGATGCCCCCGCTCGATGCGGGGGGCGTCGTGATGGAGCCGGTATCGACGGCAGACATGGGCGGCCTCCAGGGCATCGGAGAGAAGAGGAAGGTGCGAGAGTTCGCGAGAATCACTCAGCGTAACGGGTCGGACGGACATTTCATTCCGAAATC
The DNA here is from genome assembly GCF_002114135.1 of Microbacterium sp. LEMMJ01. Classification (NCBI taxonomy): domain Bacteria; kingdom Bacillati; phylum Actinomycetota; class Actinomycetes; order Micrococcales; family Microbacteriaceae; genus Microbacterium; species Microbacterium sp. LEMMJ01. The sequence goes on along the minus strand of NZ_NCTV01000033.1, from coordinate 67,731 downwards.
TGGGATATCGCTGAACGCCGAGACAGCGGAGCCGGTGTCCTGGGGGGTGAGTACGCTGGCGCCATGAGCATGGGCGGGATGGGCGGTGGTCCGCGGGGCGGTTTCCGCGGCGTGGACGAGGACGCCCAGCGTCGGCTCAACGCGGAGGCTCCGAAGATCGACGGACTCGGCACCCGGGTCGTCGCCCTGTTCAGCGCCTACCGGTGGCGCATCCTCTTCACCGGTGTCCTCGTGGTGCTCGGCGCGGGCATCGCGGTCATCCCGCCGCTCCTCGTGCAGCGCATCTTCGACGACGCGCTGTTCCCCGTCGACGGCGGCGGCCCCCACCTCTCGCTGCTCGGCGTGCTCGTCGGCGCGATGGTCGGCCTCTTCCTCTTCTCGGCGGTCCTCGGCGTCGCACAGACCTGGCTCACGGCCACGGTCGGCAACAGCGTCACGGGCGATCTCCGGGTGCGGCTGTTCGAGCACCTGCAGGCCATGGAGCTCGGCTTCTTCACCCGCACGAAGACCGGCGTGATCCAGTCCCGGCTGCAGAACGACGTCGGCGGCGTCTCGGGCGTGCTGACGAACACGGTCACCAGCATCCTCGGCAACGCGGTCACGGTGATCGCCTCACTCGTCGCGATGATCCTCATCGACTGGCGCCTCACCCTCATCGCCGTCGTGCTCATGCCGTTCCTCGTGCTCGTGCAGCGACGCGTGGGACAGGTGCGCGCCCGCATCGCGGGGGAGACCCAGGAGTCGCTGTCCGAGCTGACCTCCATCACCCAGGAGACCCTGAGCGTCTCGGGCATGCTGCTGTCCAAGGCGTTCAACCGCCAGCGCACCGAGTCCGAGCGCTATCAGCAGGAGAACCGCAACCAGGTGCGCCTCCAGGTGCGGCGGGCCATGAGCGGTCAGGGCTTCTTCGCGGTCGTCCAGGTCATCATGGCGAGCGTCCCCGCCGTCATCTACCTCGTCTCCGGATACCTCATCGCGGGCGGCACGGGAGCGATCACCGCGGGGACGATCGTGGCCTTCACGACGGTCCAGGCGCGGCTGCTCATGCCGCTCATGGGTCTCATGCGGGTCTCGCTCGATCTGCAGACCTCGTCGGCGCTGTTCGCCCGCATCTTCGAGTACCTGGACCTCGTGCCCGAGATCACCGACGCCCCCGATGCGATCGCCGTGGCCCAGGCCCCCGGGCCGCGTGGACGCATCGAGTTCCAGGACGTCGTGTTCCGGTATCCGGATGCCGCGGCCGACTCGCGTCCCACCCTGCACGGGGTCTCCTTCGTGGCCGAGCCCGGGCAGCACGTCGCCTTCGTCGGCCCCTCCGGCGCGGGCAAGACGACGATCCTGTACCTCGCACCGCGCCTGTACGAGGCCAAGGGCGGCGCGGTGCTGTTCGCGGGGGCCGACGTGCGCACCCTCACGCAGGAGTCGATCATCGACGACGTGGGCATCGTCTCTCAGGAGACCTACCTGTTCCACGCGACCATCCGGGAGAACCTCCGCTACGCGAAGCCCGACGCGACGGACGAGGAGCTGGTCGCCGCCTGCACCGCGGCCAACATCCACCACATCATCGCGGGCTTCGAGAAGGGCTACGACACGGTCGTGGGGGAGCGCGGGTACCGGCTCTCCGGTGGCGAGAAGCAGCGCATCGCGATCGCCCGTGTGCTGCTGAAGGACCCGCCGGTGCTCCTGCTCGACGAGGCGACCTCCGCCCTGGACACCGTGTCCGAGCGCGTGGTGCAGGAGGCCCTCGACGAGGCGGCCAAGGGGCGCACGACCCTGTCGATCGCGCACCGCCTGTCGACGGTCATGGGGGCGGACGTCATCCATGTGCTGGAGGCCGGGCGCATCGTGGAATCCGGCACCCACGCCGAGCTGCTCGCGCAGGGCGGCCTCTACGCCGAGCTGGCGGCGCAGCAGGTGGCCGCGTCGCGCGTGCTCGACGCGGAGATCGAAGCGGAGGCCGAGGAGGAGGCGGCGATCCGGGGCGGTGTCGAGGAGGGCGTCGAGGCCGGCCTCGCCGCGCGCCGTGCGGATCGCGAGCCGGAGGATTCCGCCGCCGCCGATGCCGTCGTGGCGCTGACGACGGGCGTCCCGCTGCCGACGGCATCGAGCACCGACGCCCGGCCGCGCCCGACCGACGGGTGACGACCGCGAGGGTCAGTGCACGGAGAGCCCGCCGTCGATGAACAGCGACTGGCCGGTGACGTAGGCCGAACCCGGACCGGCGAGGAAGACCGCTGCCGCGGCGAAGTCCTCGGGAAGACCGTTGCGTCCGATCATCGTCCGGGCCGCGAGGGCCGCGATCGTCGCGGGATCCTCCTGCAGGCGGGCGTTCAGGGGTGTGAGGACGAATCCGGGGACGAGGGAGTTGCTCGTCACACCGGTGCCGCCCCAGGCCTCGGCCTCCGAGCGCATGAGCGACTCGACCGCGCCCTTGGAGGCGCCGTACACCCCGCTGCCCACGAACGCGCGGTGCGCCTGCTGGGAGCTGATGTGGATGAGTCGCCCGAACCCGCGCGCCGCCATGCCCTGCGCCCAGCGCTGACCGAGGAGGAACGGGGCGAGCGCATTGACGGTCATCGTCGCGTCCCAATCCGCCTCGGTGATCTCGGCGTAGGGCGGACGGATGTTGATGCCGGCGGAGTTGACGAGGATGTCCGGCTCGCCGAAGGGGACGGCCGCGGCCTCCGCGACCGCATGGATGCCTTCGCGCGTGCTCAGATCGCCGACCACGCCCGCGGCCCGGCACCCCTGCGCGTTCAGCTCCTCGACGGTCTCGGCGATGCGCTCCGCGCCGCGGGCGACGATCACCGTGGCCGCGCCGGCCCGGGCGAGCGCCGTCGCGATGCCGCGGCCTATGCCCGAGCTGCCGCCGGTCACGACCGCGGTGCGGCCGTCGAGCGCGAAGAGCGAGGAGAGGTAGTCGGTCATGCGGGGGTCCTTCCGGCGGGGCTCACCACGCGAGGGCGGCGGCGAGGGTGGGGTCGGGGCGGGCGTCGGCGAACTCGGGAAGGGCACGCAGCTCGGCCAGGAACGCGGAGACCTCCGCCGCGTAGGCGGGATCGGGATGGGTGTCCGCGATCTCCCGGAGCGGAGCGACGTCCATCGCGAGGATGAGGTCGAGCCGGGCGGTCACGGCGGCGTGTGCGCCCGCCTCCTGCAGCACGCGGATGCCGCTGCGGAGCGCGGCGAGGTAGTCGCGGAGCACGGGGAGCTGCGCCTTGCTCTGGGTGATCGAGGTGCCGTCCGCTCGGACGCGCCAGCGCACCACGACGTCCGGCAGCACGTCGAAGGCGCGTGCCCGGGCGTACATCGTCTGCGCGACGACCTGGTCCTCGTAGGCCACCCCTTCGGGGAACCGCAGGTCGGACCACATCTCCGTGCGGCTCACCTTGGACCACGCGACGATGTTCGACACGGCCTGCGGGTGCTCCGCCAGAGTGGTGCCGAGGCGGGCCGGAGAGGTCGCCGCGGCCACCCACGGCTGCACGCGGCCGGGCACGTATCCTCGCCCCTGGGGACGCAGCCGCACGTAGGCGCCGGCGGCGAAGTCGCTCTCCGTGCGCTCGAGCGTGCCCACGAGGGTCGCCAGCGCGTCCGGCATCAGCTCGTCATCCGCGTCGAGGAAGCCCGTGAAGGGCGTGTCGACCCGTGCGAGGCCGACATTGCGCGCGGCGCCGAGCCCGACGGAGACCTCATGCCGCACCACGGTGAAGCGGGCATCCCTCGCGGCGCCGTCGGCGAAGATCGCTCCCGTGTCGTCGGTGGAGCCGTCGTCGATGAGGATGGCACGCCACCGCTCGTCCGTCTGCGCGCGGAGGGAGTCGAGAGCGGCGGGGGCGAACGCGGCGATGTCGCGTCCTGGCACGATCAGCGTCACGATCGGGGTGGGGGCGGTCACTCCGCCGAGTCTAGAGCCGTCCGTCAGCCGCGGACCGCGGCGACCGCCTCCGCGACCAGTGCGGCGAGGCGCTCGGGAGCGTCCGCCGGGAGCGCCGTGCGCCCGAAGGTGAACCGCACGGCCGTCTGGGCGACCTCCGGGGTGATGCCGCAGGCGAGCAGCACGGGGGAGGGCTCGTCGCTGCCGGCCGCGCAGGCGGAGCCGCTGGACGAGATCACCCCGCGGCGCTCCAGCTCCAACAGCACCGCCTCGCCGCTCACACCCGCGATCGTGAAGCTCGCCGTCGCGGGGAGCCGATGCGCGGGATGCCCGGTCAGCGTCGCGTCGGGCACCCGCCGGGTCACCTCGGCGATGAATCGCGCCGTGGCCTCTGCCGCTCGGGCCGCAGCGGCCGCGCGCTCGTGCTCCGCGAGCTCGAGCGCCGTCGCCAGGCCGACCGCTCCGGCGACGTCCACCGTGCCGGACCGCCGTCCGCGCTCCTGGCCGCCACCGTGCAGGAGCGGCTCCAGAGGGAGGCGTCCGCGGACGACGAGCGCCCCGGTGCCCTTGGGAGCGCCGAGCTTGTGCCCGGCGATCGACACGGCGTCGGCATCCAGATCGTGCAGGGGCAGCCAGCCGGCCGACTGCACGGCGTCGACGTGGAGGGGCACGCGGCGGGCGCGGACGACCTCGCGGAGCGCGGGGATGTCCTGGACGGTGCCGATCTCGTTGTTCGCGTGTCCGACGGACACGACGGCCGTGTCGTCGGTGAGCACCGTGTCGAGGGCGTCCGGCCCGATCCGCCCGGTCCCGTCCACCGCGGGCATCGCGACCGTCACCCCGTGGAACCGGGCGAGGTACGCTGCCGACTCCCGGATCGACTCGTGCTCGATGGGCGACACCACCACGCGCCGCCGCCCGGAGGCGAGCGCTGCCAGCGTGATCCCCTTCACGGCGAGGTTGTTCGCCTCCGTGCCGCCGCCGGTGAAGACGACGTCGCCCACCCGCGCCCCGAAGACGCGGGCGACCCTGGTGCGGGCGTCCTCCAGCGCCCGCGCCGCCGTCTCGCCCGCGGTGTGGTGGCTGGCGGGGTTGCCGAACACCGCGGTGAGGTAGGGCTCCATGGCCGCTCGCACCTCGGGGCGTACCGGCGAGGTCGCGGCGTGATCGAGGTACAGCACGGACTCAGTCGATCCGGAGGTCGAGTCCGAGATCCAGCGCCCGCGCGGAGTGCGTGAGGGCTCCGACCGAGATCACATCCACCCCGGTCTCGGCGATGGCGCGGACGGTGGTCAGGTCGACGCCGCCCGAGGCCTCCACGGTGGCGCGCTCGCCGATGAGGGCCACCCCGGCGCGCAGGTCGTCGAGGGAGAAGTTGTCCAGCAGCACCGTGTGGGCACCGCCGTCGAGCACCGCCGGGATCTGGTCGAGACGGTCGACCTCGACGACGACGTGGGCGGTGTGCGGCAGCCGAGAGAGCGCCTCGCGAAGAGCCGTCGCGAGGTCGAGCCCGGACCGCTGGAGCACCGCGAGGTGGTTGTCCTTCGCCATGACCGCGTCGGAGAGGGAGTACCGGTGGTTCCGGCCGCCGCCGGACACCACGGCGTGCCGCTCGAACGCCCGCAGTCCTGGCGTGGTCTTGCGGGTGTCGGCGATGCGCGCCCGCGTTCCCTCGACTTCGCGGACGTAGGCGGCGGTGAGGGTCGCGATGCCCGACATCCGCTGCACGAGGTTCAGGGCGACGCGCTCGGCGGTGAGGACCGCGCGCGCCGGTCCGGTCACGGTGGCCAGCACGTCGGAGGCGGTGAAGGCGTCGCCGTCGCCCACGTGCAGGTCGACCGTGACGTCGGGATCGGTGAGGAGGAACGCGGTGGCGAAGGCCTCGCCGCCGCTGAAGACCCCGTCCTCGCGGGCGACGAGGTCGGCCGTGGCCGTCGTCTCCGCGGGGAGCAGGGTGGTGCTGGTGAGGTCGCCCCAGGGGGCGTCCTCCTCCAGCGCGGCTCCGACGACGCGGTGCAGGGTGGCGCGGGTGAGCATCAGGCGGTCTCCAGGATCGGTGCGTGTGCCGCGGTCGGCGCGGCGGGGGCGTGGTCGTCGCGGTGGTGGGCGCCGACCGAGACGGGGCGGGCCAGGGCGGCGCGGATGGCGGCCTCGGCGACCCGCAGCAGGTTCCTGTCCTCGTGCGAGCGGACGTCGGACGCGGGTGGCATCCCGACGGCCCACGCGCACACCGTCCCGAGGGTGCGCTGCAGTCCGGAGCCCGTCCGGTGCAGACCGACCTCGTCCCACAGCAGCCGCTGCAGCGCCGCGCGGTCGAACGGGGGAAGGGGCTCCGGTGGCGCAAGGGCGTCTTCCCTGGTCGTCGCCGGCGGGGAGGGGAGGCGGTCGACCACGGGAGGCCACGGTCCGTCCAGCGCGGCGGCGGCCCTGGCCCCGAACACGGCGCCTTCGAGGAGCGAGTTGGAGGCGAGCCGGTTCGCCCCGTGCACCCCGGTGCGGGCGGTCTCACCGACGGCGTACAGCCCCGGGATCGTGCTCCGTCCGTGCCGATCGGTGACGATGCCGCCCATGAGGTAATGCGCGGCGGGGGTCACCGGCACGGGCTCCGTGGACCAGTCGAAACCGCGAGCGCGCGTCACCCTGTCGATGGTCGGGAAGCGGCGGGCGAGCGCGTCCGCCCCCAGCGCCGTCGCATCGAGGTGCACGGGCACCCCCTGCCGGGCGGCCTGCCGGGCGATGGCCCGCGCGACGACATCCCTCGGCGCGAGCTCCCCGTCGGGATGGCTGTCGAACACGAACCGTCGCCCGTCCTGGTCGCGGAGCACGGCGCCCTCGCCGCGGACGGCTTCGGAGAGGAGGAAGACGGGGCTGCCGGGAAGCGCGGTCGGGTGGAACTGCACGAACTCCAGGTCGGCGACGGCGGCGCCGGCGCGCAGGGCCGCGGCGATGCCGTCGCCCGTCGCCTCCGGCGGATTGGTCGTGTGCGCGTAGAGCTGCCCCGCCCCGCCCGTCGCGAGGATCACGGCGTCGGCGCGGAGCTCGGTCGTGTCGCCCTCGCGGAGGACCGTGATCCCGCGGACCCGTCCCTCCTCGACGACGAGGTCGAGGAGCATCGTCCCCTCGCAGACGGCGATGGGCCCGCGACGCACCGCTGCGCACAGCGCCGCGGAGATCGCGGCTCCGGTGGCGTCGCCTCCGGCGTGCAGGATGCGGGCATGGGTGTGCGCCGCCTCGCGCCCGCGGGCGAGTGCTCCGCCCGGAGTCCGGTCGAAGGTGACGCCGCGGGCGAGGAGCTCGGCGATCCGGGCCGCGCCGTCCGCCACGAGCGCGTCGACCGCGGCCGGATCGCACAGACCCCCTCCGGCGCGGATCGTGTCGGCGGCATGGGCGTCCGCGCTGTCGCCGGGCCCGTAGCTCCCGGCCACGCCACCCTGGGCGAGAGGCGTGCATCCACCCCCGAGGTCGCCCTTCGTCACGACGGTCACCGTGTGCCCGGCCTCGTGAGCGTGCAGCGCGGCGGTGAGCCCGGCGATACCGGAGCCGACGACGACGACGTTCATCGTGCCCCGGCGGCCACCGGCGGCTTGGCGGCCAGCATCCGCTCGAGCGCGAGGCGAGCCGGATCGGCGACATCGGGGGAGACCGTGATGCGGTTCGGTGTGCGTCCGGCGACCAGCTCCTCCAGGACCCACGCGAGGTAGCCCGGATGGATGCGGTACATGGTGGAGCACGGGCACACGACCGGGTCGAGGCAGAAGATCCGGTGCTGCGGGTACTGTGCGGCCAGGCGGCGCACGAGGTTGATCTCGGTCCCCACCGCGAACGTCGTCGGCTCCGTAGCCTCGGCGATGGCGCGGCGGATGTACTCCGTGGAACCGGCCTCGTCGGCCGCGTCGACGACCTCCATCGGGCACTCCGGGTGCACGATCACGCGGACCCCCGGGTGCTCCGCGCGGGCCTGGTCGATCTGCGCCACGGTGAAGCGCCGGTGCACGGAGCAGAAGCCGTGCCAGAGGATCACCTGCGCGTCGACGAGCTCCTCCGCGGTGGAGCCGCCGAGCGCTCGCCGCGGGTTCCACATCGGCATCCGGTCGAGGGGCACCCCCATGGCCTTCGCGGTGTTCCGGCCGAGGTGCTGGTCGGGGAAGAAGAGCACGCGGCGGCCGCGGGCGAACGCCCACTCCAGCACCGTGGCGGCGTTGGACGAGGTGCACACGATGCCGCCGTGTCGCCCGACGAAGCCCTTGATCGCCGCCGAGGAGTTCATGTAGGTGACGGGGATCACCGGCACGCGGCCGTCGGCGTCCGGGGTGTCGAGGTCTCCCAGCACATCGGCGAGCTGCTCCCAGCACTCCTCCACCTGGTCGATGTCGGCCATATCCGCCATCGAGCACCCTGCGGCGAGGTTCGGCAGGATCACCGCCTGGTCGGGACGCGAGAGGAGGTCGGCGGTCTCGGCCATGAAGTGCACGCCGCAGAAGACGATCGCCTCCGCGTCCGGCCGCATCGTGGCGGCGGTGGCGAGCTGGAACGAATCGCCCACCTCGTCGGCGTGCGTCACGACCTCCTCGCGCTGATAGAAGTGCCCGAGGATCACCACGCGATCTCCGAGCGCGGCTTTCGCCGCCTCGATGCGTCGGTGGAGCTCCGCCTCGCCGGCCTCGCGGTAGGCCGCGGGGAGCTCTCCCTGCCGGGGAGCCCCGGTGGGGATGACATCGCCCATGGAGGAGCCGGGGCCGTAGCCGGGACGTGTGTCGAAGTCCCAGGGGCCGACGGCGAGGTCGGTCGTGCAGGTGGTGTCGGTGGAGACCCCGCCGACGATGGCCTGGATGGCGTGGTCGACGGACGGATCCGACGACGGGACGGCGGGCATCGGGACGAAGGTGGTGCTCATCGGGTTCTCGTTTCCTCCGGGCGGAGCGGACCGCGGTCGGCCAGCTCGAGATCGGTGTCGTCGCGGTACAGGCGGGCCGGGCGGTGACTGCCCGTCCGGAAGCGGTCGGTGCGGGTCAGGTTGCCGGCGGACTCGACCTGCCGCCGGAAGTTCGCGGGGTCGAGTGCGCGCCCCAGGATCGATTCGTAGGCCTCCCGGAGCTCGGCGAGCGTGAACTCGGCGGGCAGGAAGCCCTGGGCCACGCGGCTGTACCCGACCTTGTTCCGCAGGCGCCACAGCGCGTACTCGATGATCTCGTGATGATCGAAGGCGAGCGCCGGCAGATCGTCGACATCGAACCACTCCACGTTCTCTGGCGCGCGGCCCGAGGCCCGGTGCGCGGTGATCTGGGCCTCGACGTCGTCCTGACGCAGCAGCGCCCAGTACACGATCGAGACGACCCGCGTGGGGGAGCGGTCGACGGCGCCGAAGGCGTAGAGCTGTTCGAGGTAGGTGGGCGCGAGGCCTGTCGTCTCGGCGAGCGTGCGGGCGGCGGCGTCGACCGGCGACTCCTCGGGGGTGAGCCACCCGCCGGGGAGCGCCCACCGCTCGGCGAACGGCTCGCGGGTGCGGCGGACGAGGGGGAGCGCGAGCACGGGCGGACCGTCGTCACCGCGGCGCAGCGTGAGGATGACCGTCGAGACGGCGACGCCGATGTCCGCACTTCGAGTCATAGGTACCTTAACCTCCGGATTCGATCTTAGTGTCATCGAGACCTTTAGTGCGCGCCTATGACGAGGGAAGACGTCGAGTCCGAAACGTTATCTCCTGCCCGCGGGAAGGCTTGTCCCCCCGGGGTGGGTTTGTTAGGTTACTGTCCTAACAAACCCCTTCGAGGGCGGCCGCAGGCCACCTCCCGGGGTTCCCGTGAACCCCGCCCGGGGTTCGGCTCCAACCGGAGAATCCCTCCTGCAGTGCAGCACCGAGAGGAAATGAAGAATGATCCGTAACGGAAAGCGCAAGATCGCGCTCACGGCGGTCGCGGGGGCCTCGGTCCTCGCCCTGGGCCTGACGGCCTGCGGCAGCGGTGGAGGCGGCGACGACGGCGGCAACGCCGACGGCGACCGCGCACTCCGCGTCTGGGCAGGAAGCCAGACGCCGATCACCGCGAACTACAACCCGTTCGCGCCCACCGTGCTCCACGGTGCGCTCGGTCCCATCTACGAGCCGCTGTTCTTCTACAACAAGACGCAGGACGCCGAGCCCGTCGGCCTGATCGGCGACTCGTTCGAGTACAACGAGGACGGCACCCAGATCACGGTGAAGATCAAGCCCGACCTGAAGTGGAGCGACGGCGAGCCGCTCACCGCCGACGACGTCCTCTTCTCCTTCACGTACGAGGCCAACAACCCCGAGGGCAACGGACTCGTCTCGGCCGAGGCGACCGACGACACGACCGTCGTCCTCACCTACGCCACCGCCCAGTACACGACCGAGTTCCAGCGGATGGGGTCGAGCTACATCCTCCCGGAGCACATCTGGAAGGACGTCACCGACTTCGCGAACTTCGCGAACGAAGATCCCGTCGGCTCCGGTCCGTACGTCGTGGACAAGACCACGAGCGAGTCCTACACGCTGGTCGCGAACGAGAACTACCGCGGTGCGGACGAGCTCGCGGTCAAGAAGGTCCAGTACATCGCGGTCGACAACAACCAGACCGCGCAGGACCTGCTCGCCGCCGGCAAGCTCGACTGGACCGGCATGTTCATCCCGAACCCGGACGACGTCACGGGCAACGGCAAGATCGAGTGGATCAACACCCCGCAGGACCCGACCGTCCTCTACACCTGCTCGAACGCCGAGCTCGGCTGCACGGGCCCGCAGACCGACGTCGCGGTGCGCCAGGCGCTGAACGTCGCCATCGACCGCGCCACCATCAAGGACAAGGCGTTCGTCGGCCTGACCGGCGACATCTCGCCGGCGTACACGCTGCTGCCGCGCGACGAGAAGTGGCTCGCCGACCCGGCCAACGAGGTCAGCCCGCAGGAGGCGGACGCCGCAGAGGCCGGGGAGATCCTCGAGGCCGCCGGCTACACCAAGGGATCCTCCGGGATCTACGAGAAGGACGGCGCTCCGGTCGAGCTCAGCCTGATCTCGGTCGACGGCTGGACCGACTACAACGACGCCGCGAAGCTCATCGCCGAGCAGGCCGAGGCCGCGGGCATCAAGGTGACCGCGTCGACCGTGCAGTGGCAGGAGTTCTCCGACGCCCGACAGGGTGGCGACTTCCAGCTCATCGTCGGCGGCGTCGTCGGCACGTCGGTCGCCGACCCGTTCCAGATCTACCGTGACTGGTTCGGCGGCACCGAGGTCGAGTCCACGAGCCCCGTCGGCACGGAGATCCCGGCCGGTCGCTGGAACTTCAGCCGCTACAGCAACCCGACGGTGGATGCCGCCATCCAGTCCGCGATCAGCACGAACGACGAAGCGGAGAAGAAGGAGCTGTACGGCACGATCCAGTCCGAGATCGTGCGCGACCTGCCGTACATCCCGCTCGTGATCAACGCGACGCAGACCTTCTACAACACGAAGGACTACACGGGCTGGCCGACGGAGGAGGACCTCTACGCCTTCCCGCCGTCCTGGGGTGCGATCGCGGCCGGCTACGTGCTGACGCAGATCAAGCCCGCCGGCTGAGTCGATGAGTCGGGGAAGTAGGAAGTCAGGACAGGTGACATGAAGTTCTATGCACGAAGGATCGGGTTCTACGCGTTCACGCTGTGGGCCGCGATCTCCATCAACTTCCTGCTTCCCCGGCTCATGCCGGGGGATCCCGCCGACATCATGATCGCCAAGATGCAGCGGGCCGGCGGAGAGGTCTCCGAGACCACCATCCGCAACATCAAGCTCCTGCTCGGCGGAGACGACTCGTCCCTCTGGGAGCAGTACCTCGCCTACTGGGGGCGCATGTTCCAGGGCGATCTGGGCGTGTCGGTGACGAAGTTCCCCACTCCGGTCACGGAGCTCATCGCGGGTGCTCTCCCGTGGACGCTGGTGCTCGTCGGAACCGCGACGGTGATCTCGTTCGTGCTCGGCGTCGTGCTCGGTGCGTGGGCCGGCTGGAAGCGCGGCACCTGGGTCGACCATCTCATCCCCGCGACCACCGTGCTGCAGTCCATCCCGTACTTCTGGCTGGCGCTCATCCTGGTCGCCGTCTTCGCCGTGGGCCTGGGCTGGTTCCCCATCTTCGGCGGCTACGACGTCTTCGACTTCCCTGACGGCCCGGAGCCGACCTGGGCGTTCTTCTCGGATGCCGTCGCGCACTCGATCCTCCCGGCGATCACGATCGTGATCAGCTCGGTGGGCGGCTGGATGTTCGGCATGCGCAACATGATGGTCTCCACGCTCGCCGAGGACTACGTCCTCACCGCCGAGGCGAAGGGACTGCGGCCGCGACGCATCATGACGACGTACGCCGCGCGCAACGCGGCCATCCCGTCGATCGCGGGCTTCTCGATCACGCTCGGGTTCGTCGTCGCCGGCTCCATCGTCATGGAGCAGGTGTTCACCTATCCGGGCGTCGGCAAGCTCATGTTCCAGGCCGTCACCAACAACGACTACGCGCTGATGCAGGGGCTGTTCCTCGTGATCACCCTCACGGTGCTCGTCGCCAACTTCTTCATGGACCTCGTCTATGGCTTCATCGACCCGAGGGCTCGCCAGAATGTCTGACACGAAGAACCCGCTCCTCGTGGAGGAGCCTCCCACCGTCGCCCCCGAGGGCACCGTCGCCCTGGCTACGCAGCGTCAGGAGCGCCGGCGCCGCCGGATCCTGCCCAGCACGTCGCCGAAGTTCATCGTCGGCTCCGTGCTCGTGCTCGCCATCGTGCTCTTCGCGATCATCGCGCCGTTCTTCACGCAGAACCCGCGCAGCACGGACAACCCCGCTCTCGCCGCGCCGTCGGCGGAGCACTGGCTCGGCACGACCAAGCTCGGCAACGACGTGTTCGCGCAGCTCGCCGTCGGCGCGCAGGGGTCGCTGCTCATCGGCGTGACGGCCGGCGGCATCGCCATCGTGCTGTCCCTCCTCTTCGGCGTCCTGGCCGGGTACCTCGGCGGCTGGCGGGAGGACGTCCTCGCTCTCCTGACCAACGTTATGATCGTCATCCCCGGACTGCCGCTGGTCATGGTGATCGCCTCCTTCGTGCCGCAGCGCAGCTGGCAGCTCGTGGCCTTCGTCCTCGGCATTACCTCGTGGGCCGGCGCGGCGTATGTGCTGCGGCTGCAGACCCGCTCGCTCCGCACCCGCGACTACGTGTACGCCTCGAAGGTGGCGGGGGAGAAGTCCCTCCGGGTGATCCTCGTCGAGATCATGCCGAACCTGCTCCCTCTGCTGACGGCGCAGTTCCTGTTCGCGATCATCTTCGCCATCCTCGGCGAGGCGGGGCTGTCGTACCTCGGCCTCGGTCCGAACTCCTCGATCACCTGGGGCTCGATCCTCAACGACGCCCAGTCCGGTCAGGCCCTCGGCCGCGGTGCCTGGTGGTGGTTCGTGCCGCCGGGCATCATGATCGCGATCCTCGGCGCGGGACTCGCGCTGATCAACTTCGCCATCGACGAGGTCATCAACCCGAAGCTGCGCAACGCGCCCGATGCGGCCCGTCGTCTGCGCAAGGCCGCGAAGGAGAAGGGGGTCACCGCATGAGCGACGCCGTGCTCACCGCCAGGAACGTCTCGATCGAGTACGAGGTCGATCCGCCCGTCAAGGCGGTCCGGGATGTCTCGCTGACCCTCCACCGCGGCGAGATCCTCGGTCTCGCGGGGGAGTCGGGCTGCGGGAAGACCACCCTCGCGTACGGGATGAACCGGCTGCTCAAGGCGCCGGCCCTGATGACCGACGGCGAGATCGTGTTCCACGACCGCGACGGCCATGACATCGACGTCGTCGGACTCGACGGAGACGGGCTACGCGCATTCCGCTGGGACAAGATCTCGATGGTCTTCCAGGGGGCGATGAACTCCCTCAACCCCGTCATCTCGGTCCGCGCGCAGATCTTCGACATCTTCGACACCCACCGCCCCGGAATGTCGAAGAAGGCCAAGCAGGAGCGCGCCGAGGAGCTGCTCACGCTCGTCGGCGTGGACCCCGCGCGGCTGACGAGCTTCCCGCACGAGCTCTCCGGCGGTATGCGCCAGCGCATGATGATCGCGATGGCGCTGGCGCTCGACCCGCAGGTCATGATCATGGACGAGCCCACCACGGCGCTCGACGTGGTCGTGCAGCGCGGCATCATCCGGGAGATCATGCGCCTGCGCGAGAAGCTCGGCTTCGCGGTCATCTTCATCACCCACGACCTGCCCATGCTCATCGAGATCAGCGACCGCATCGCTGTCATGCTGCAGGGCCGGATCGTCGAGCAGGGCACCGCGGCGGAGATCTACCGCAACCCGCAGCACGAGTACACCCAGCGCCTGCTGTCGAGCTTCCCGTCCCTCACGGGCGAGCGGGGCGACTTCGTCCGCAGCGGCGGCGTCAACCAGGAGGTCATCCGATGAGCGTGGACGGGACGAGGCGCGGCGGCACCCTCGAGGCGAGGAACCTCGTGAAGGACTTCCACCTGCGGTCAGGGTTCCGCACGAGCGTGCTGCACGCGGTGAAGGACGTGTCGTTCACCTTGGAGGCCGGGCGGACCACGGCTCTCGTCGGCGAGTCCGGGTCGGGCAAGTCCACCATCGCCCGGATGCTGATGAAGCTGGAGACGCCGACCTCGGGCAGCATCCTCCTCGACGGCGAGGAGTCCGGCACGCGGGGGTTGGCCCTCGAGCGCTACCGGTCGGACGTGCAGATGGTCTTCCAGGACCCGTTCGCGTCGCTGAACCCGTTCCACACGATCGTGCACCACCTGGAGCGTCCGATCCGGCTGCACCACCCCAAGCTCGACAGTCGCGAGGTGCGGGCGCGGGCGATCGAGCTGCTGGAGCGCGTGCGGCTCACTCCGGGCGAGAGCTTCGCCGAACGGCGCCCGCACGAGCTCTCCGGCGGACAGCGGCAGCGTGTGGCGATCGCGCGGGCCCTGGCCCCCGGCGCCCGGTTCATCGTGGCCGACGAGCCGGTGTCGATGCTCGACGTGTCGATCCGGCTCGGCGTGCTCAACCTGCTCGCCGAGCTGCAGCGGGAGGAGAACCTCGGCGTCCTCTACATCACGCACGACCTGGCGACCGCGCGGCACTTCTCCGACGACATCATGGTCCTCTTCCGGGGCGACGTCGTGGAGCGGGGATCGGCCGACGAGGTGATCCTGAACCCGCAGCACGAGTACACCAGGACGCTCCTGGCGGCGGCCCCCGAACCGGAGAACCTCGGCAGGCTCCGCGACGAGGTCAGGGCGGAGCTCGCGCTGGGCTCCTGAGCGGGCGGGGGAGACCGCTAGACTGAACCCACAATCGAAGACAGGCCGAACGACCGACGCGGGAGAGCCCCGGCGCATGCAGCCGGGCACCGAAGGAGCAAGCCTCCCCGCCAATCTCTCAGGTACGCGTACCGCGGAGGTCCGGCCGCTCTGAAAAGCGATCCCGAGCACCGGGGGATCCGCCGACGGTGAAAGCCCTGCGCTCGCGCGGGCGAAGCTCTCAGGCCCATGACAGAGGGGGAGTTCCCAGGGACGACGTCGTCGTCCCGCCCGACCCAGCCCGGGAGAACTCCATGTCCGACCCCCGCTACACCCCGTTGCGCGAGCGCCATGAGGCGCTCGGCGCCTCCTTCACCGATTTCGGCGGCTGGCAGATGCCGGTGCGCTACACGTCCGACCTCGCCGAGCACCACGCGGTGCGGCAGGCAGCGGGCGTCTTCG
Source organism: Microbacterium sp. LEMMJ01 (assembly GCF_002114135.1). NCBI lineage: Bacteria > Bacillati > Actinomycetota > Actinomycetes > Micrococcales > Microbacteriaceae > Microbacterium > Microbacterium sp. LEMMJ01. Next base: position 52,127 of record NZ_NCTV01000033.1, on the reverse strand, counting down.
ACATCTCGCACATGGCCGAGTTCACGGTCCGCGGCACCGGCGCGGCGGCCTTCCTCGACTACGCCCTCGCCGGGCGGCTGTCGGCGCTCGCGGTCGGCAAGGCGAAGTACTCCCTGCTGCTGACGGCGGAGGGCGGCATCGTCGACGACGTGATCGTGTACCGGCTGGCCGACGACGACTTCCTCATCATCTCGAACGCCGGCAACCGCGACGCCGTGCGTCGGGCTCTCACCGAGCGGATCGCGGACGCGGACGCGGGCGCCGTGGAGGTCGACGACGTCTCGGACGACTACGCGCTGATCGCCGTGCAGGGCCCGCGGGCCGAGGAGATCCTCGCGGCGACGGCGGGCATCGCCGACGTCAGCATCCCCTGGGCGGAGCAGAAGTACTACGCGTGGGCGACCGCGTCGTTCGCCGGCGAGCCGCTGCTCCTCGCCCGTACCGGCTACACCGGGGAGGACGGCTTCGAGCTCCTCGTCCCGGCCGCCCACGCGACCGCGCTGTGGGACGCCGTCCTCGACGCCGGCGCGCCGCACGGGCTCGTCCCCGCCGGCCTCGCCGCGCGCGACACGCTCCGCCTGGAGGCGGGCATGCCGCTCTACGGCCACGAGCTCAGCCTCGACACCGCACCCGCCCAGGCCGGCCTCGGCCGCGTCGTGGTCGTCGCGAAGGACCGTTTCGTCGGCAAGGACGCTCCGGCGCCCGCCGACGATGCCCGCATCCTCGTCGGACTGACGGCCGAAGGACGACGCGCCGGCCGCGCCGGCTACGCGGTCGTCGACGCCGACGGCACCCCGATCGGAGAGATCACCAGCGGTGCCCTGAGCCCGACGCTCGGCCATCCCATCGCGATGGCGTACGTCGACCCTTCTTCCGCGGAAGAGGGAACCGCAGTATTCCTTGATGTGCGGGGGACCCGCATCCCCGCGACCGTGACCGCCCTGCCTTTCTACCGGAGGACAAAATGACCGACCTCAGCGCACTCCGCTACACCGACGAGCACGAATGGATCGCCGGTGACGGCGACACCGTGACGATCGGCATCACCGACTACGCCGCCGAGAAACTGGGGGATGTCGTCTTCGTCGAGCTCCCCGCCGTCGGCACCGAGCTGACCGCCGGCTCGGTGGTCGGCGAGATCGAGTCCACGAAGTCGGTCGGGGAGCTCTACGCTCCGGTCGCCGGCACGGTCGTCGAGGTCAACGACGCCGTCGTCGACGACCCTTCGCTCGTCAACGCCGAGCCGTTCGAGGGCGGCTGGCTGCTCAAGGTGTCCGTCGCCGCCGGTGCGCTGGACGGACTGCTGGACCGCGACGCGTACGTCGCACTCACGGAGGGCTGACCCGGACGTGGTTGCATTCGCCGATCGTCACATCGGACCGACCGAGGCCGCCCAGCGCACGATGCTCGACGCGCTGGGTCTCGGCTCCGCCGGCAACGGGACGCTGAGCCCGGTCGAGGAGCTCATGCGTCAGGCCGTCCCCGCCTCGATCTACACGGGACCGGAGGACGCGGTCGCCGACTCCCGCATCCCGGTCGCCGCGTCGGAGACCGAGGCACTGGCCGAACTGCGTGCCCTCGCCGCGCGGAACACGGTGAACCGCTCGATGATCGGCCTCGGCTACTACGGCACCGTCACGCCGCAGGTCATCCAGCGCAACGTGCTCGAGAACCCGTCCTGGTACACGGCCTACACGCCGTACCAGCCCGAGATCTCGCAGGGGCGCCTGGAAGCGCTCATCAACTTCCAGACGATGGTGGCCGAGCTCACCGGCCTCACCACCGCGAACGCGTCGATGCTCGACGAGTCCACCGCGGTCGTGGAGGCGATGCTGCTCGCGCGCCGGGCCTCGAAGACCTCCTCCAACGTCTTCGCAGTGGACGCGGATGCGCTGCCGCAGACGAAGGCGATGCTCGCGTCCCGGGCCGAGGCGCTCGGCATCGAGCTCGTCACGGTCGACTTCGCGGTGGGGGAGGAGCTGCCCGCCGAGCTCTTCGGCGTCTTCGTGCAGTACCCCGGGGCCTCGGGCCGTGTGTGGGATCCGTCCGCGGTGTTCGACGCCGCGCACGTCGCCGGCGCGCTCGCCGTCGCGGCTGCCGACCTCCTCGCGCTGACGCTCCTCACCGCGCCCGGCACCCTCGGGGCCGACGTGGCCGTGGGCACGACGCAGCGCTTCGGGGTGCCGATGGGCTTCGGCGGCCCGCACGCCGGCTACATGGCCGTGCGCGCAGGCCTGGAGCGGCAGCTGCCCGGACGCCTCGTCGGCGTGTCCGTCGACGCCGAGGGCAAGCCGGCCTACCGCCTCTCGCTGCAGACCCGCGAGCAGCACATCCGCCGCGAGAAGGCGACGTCGAACATCTGCACCGCCCAGGTGCTCCTCGCCGTGATGGCCTCGATGTACGCCGTCTACCACGGCCCGGACGGGCTCCGCGAGATCGCCCGCGACGTCGCCGCCAAGGCGGCCCTGCTGCGCGACTGGCTCGTCGAGGCCGGCGCCGAGGTCGTCCACGAGCACTTCTTCGACACGCTGACCGTGCGCGTCCCGGGCCGGGCGGCGGAGTACGCCGACCAGGCGCGGGGCGGCTACGGCATCCTCCTGCGGGTCGCCGACGCCGACACGATCGGCATCGCGGTGGACGAGACGACCACGGTGGCCGAGCTGCACCAGGTCGCGCAGGTCTTCGGCGGGAAGCAGGAGCGCGCCTTCGGCTTCGGCCTCGGCGACGCGGACGCGCTGCCGGACGCCCTCCGCCGCGAGGACGAGTACCTCACGCACCCGGTGTTCCACAGCCACCGCAGCGAGACCGCCATGATGCGGTACCTGAAGAGCCTGTCCGACCGGGACTACGCCCTCGACCGCGGCATGATCCCGCTCGGCTCGTGCACGATGAAGCTCAACGCCGCCACGGAGATGGCCGCCATCACGTGGCCGGAGTTCGCGGGCATCCACCCGTTCGCCCCGGAGGCCGACGTCCGCGGCTACCTGGAGCTCATCGACCAGCTCGAGGGCTGGCTCGCCGAGATCACCGGGTACGACGCGGTGTCGCTGCAGCCGAACGCCGGCTCCCAGGGCGAGCTCGCGGGCCTCCTCGCGATCCGCGGCTACCACCGCGCGAACGGCGACGACCACCGCGTCGTGTGCCTCATCCCGTCCTCCGCGCACGGCACGAACGCGGCCTCCGCCGTGCTCGCCGGGATGAAGGTCGTCGTGGTGGCGAGCGATGCGCTCGGCAATGTCGACCTGGACGACCTCCGGGCGAAGATCGCCCAGCACGCCGACGACCTGGCGGCGCTGATGATCACGTACCCGTCCACGCACGGCGTCTACGAGGAGCAGGTCGTCGAGATCACCGGGGCGGTGCACGCGGCCGGCGGTCAGGTGTACGTCGACGGAGCGAACCTCAACGCGCTCCTCGGGTACGCGCGATTCGGCGACCTCGGCGGCGACGTCTCGCACCTCAACCTGCACAAGACCTTCGCCATCCCGCACGGCGGCGGCGGCCCGGGCATCGGCCCGGTCGCGGCGAAGGCCCACCTCGCGCCGTACCTGCCGTCGCACCCGCTCGCGCAGCGCGCCGAGCACTTCGGCGGCCACACGTTCGAGGGCGCGGTGATCTCCGCGGCCCCGTACGGCTCTGCGGGCATCCTCCCGATCTCGTGGGCGTACGTGCGCATGATGGGCGCCGAGGGGCTCCGGCGCGCGACCGCCGCGGCGGTCCTCTCGGCGAACTACATCGCCGAGCGCCTCGGCGGGCACTTCCCGGTGCTCTACACGGGGGAGAACGGACGGGTCGCGCATGAGTGCATCCTCGACCTGCGTCCGCTCAAGGAGGCCACCGGCATCTCCGTCGACGACGTCGCCAAGCGCCTGATCGACTACGGCTTCCACGCGCCGACCATGTCGTTCCCGGTCGCCGGCACCCTCATGGTGGAGCCCACCGAGTCGGAGGACCTCGACGAGATCGAGCGCTTCATCGAGGCCATGATCATGATCAAGGCCGAGGCGGACGCCGTCGCCGCGGGGCGCTGGCCTGCGGACGACAACCCGCTCGTGCACGCCCCGCACACCGCGGTCTCGCTCATCGCGGGGGAGTGGGCGCACGCCTACACCCGCGAGGAGGCCGCTTATCCGGTGCGCTCGCTGGTGGCGGCGAAGTACTGGCCGCCTGTCCGCCGGATCGACCAGGCGTACGGCGACCGCAACCTCGTCTGCGCCTGCCCGCCGATCGAGGCCTTCGCCTGACACGGACCCGCACGACGAACGGCGTCGCGCCCGCCTCCCGGCGGCGCGGCGCCGTTCGCGTTGCGCCATGTTTCGGTCATGTGACAGATGGTCACCACTCAGTAACAGTTCGTTAGCTGAACGTCCTGGACGCGCGACCACCGGGTTACGCTCAGGTATCCCTGCGCGCTCGATGATGAGCCGCGCAGAATTCCCACGTCCACAGGAGGACAAAAGTGAAGCGCAACAAGATCGCCCTCGCGGGCAGCGCACTGTTCGTGATCGGCGCCCTGACCCTGGCAGGCTGCGCCAGCGGCGGCGGCAACGACTCCACGGAGGAGACGCCCTCGGGTGACCCGACCGCGACGATCTCGGTCAACAACACCGAGCCGCAGAACCCGCTCATCCCGACCAACACGAACGAGGTCGGCGGCGGCCTGGTGCTGCAGAGCATCTTCGCGGGTCTGGTCTACTACGACGCCGAGGGCGCCGTGCACAACGACCTCGCCGAGTCGATCGAGACCGAGGACTCCCAGACCTACACGATCAAGATCAAGCCCGACCAGACCTTCGCCAACGGAGACCCTGTCGACGCCGAGTCCTTCGTCAAGGCCTGGAACTACGGTGCCGCGCTCGACAACAAGCAGCTCTCGAGCTACTTCTTCGAGTCCATCGAGGGCTTCTCCTACGAGGAGAACGTGCCGGAGCTGTCGGGCCTCGAGGTCGTGGATGACCTCACCTTCACCGTCAAGCTCAAGCAGCCGGAGTCCGACTTCCCGCTCCGCCTGGGTTACACCGCCTTCTTCCCGCTGCCGGCATCGGCGTGGGACGACCTCGAGGCCTTCGGTGAGAACCCCATCGGCAACGGCCCGTACGTCTTCGCCGAAGAGGGCGCCTGGCGTCACAACGAGAGCATCGAGCTCGTCAAGAACGAGGACTACACGGGTCCGCGTGAGGCGCAGAACGGTGGCATCGACATGCGACTGTACGCCAGCACGGAGGCGGCATACGCCGACCTGCAGGGTGGCGAGCTCGACATCATCCAGGAGATCCCGGACACCGCTCTGCAGACGTTCGAGACCGACTTCCCGGACCGCACGGTGAACCAGCCAGCCGCGGCGAACGCGACCATCACCATCCCGGAGCGCCTCGAGCACTGGAGCGGTGAAGAGGGCCAGCTGCGTCGCGCCGCCATCTCCCACGCGATCGACCGCGAGGAGATCACCGACGTGGTCTTCAGCGGCACGCGCACGCCGATGAAGGACTTCACGTCGCCGGTGATCGACGGCTACTCCGAGGACATCCCCGGATCTGAGGTGCTCGAGTTCGACCCCGAGAAGGCCAAGGAGCTGTGGGCGCAGGCCGACGAGATCGCGCCGTGGACCGGGTCCTTCCAGATCCAGTACAACGCCGACGGCCCCAACCAGGGTTGGGTCGACGCAGTCGCGAACCAGATCAAGAACAACCTCGGCATCGAGGCTTCGGGCAACCCGATTCCGACCTTCGCCGAGCACCGGACGCTGATCACGGAGGAGAAGACGCAGACCGCGTTCCGCACCGGGTGGCAGTTCGACTACCCGTCGATGTTCAACGGCCTCGGCCCGCTCTTCGGCACGGGTGCCGGCTCGAACGACGGCGACTACTCGAACCCGGAGTTCGACAAGCTCCTCGACGAGGGCTCTGCGGCTTCCGACGTCGAGGCGGGCATCGCCAAGTTCCAGGAGGCGCAGGAGATCCTCTTCCAGGACCTCCCGGCCATCCCGCTGTGGTACACCAACGCCATGGGCGCTTGGGGCGACTCGGTGGAGAACGTCGAGTTCGGCTGGGACACCTGGCCGATCCTCTACCAGGTCACGAAGGACGGCGAGTAAGTCTGACAGCACGAACCTGTGAGGCGGTGACGGTCTTCCGTCGCCGCCTCACAGGCTGTGTTCGTCACACTCACTCCGCCTCCTGACTACGGGACAGACGCATGCTCGGCTACATCCTGAGACGTCTCCTGCAGGTGATCCCGGTCTTCTTCGGGGCCACCCTGCTCATCTACTTCCTCGTGTTCGCCATGCCCGGCGACCCGATCCTGGCACTCTTCGGCGACCGGACCCCGAACCCTGCCGTGGTGGAACAGCTGCGCGAGCAGTACCACCTGAACGACCCGTTCCTGGTGCAGTACTGGTACTACATCACCGGCGTCTTCCAGGGCGATCTGGGCACCACCTTCTCCGGCCGGCCGGTGTCGACCGTACTCGCCGAGACGCTTCCGGTCACCGGTCGCCTCGCGGTGATGGCCATCGCCATCGAGTTCACGCTGGCGATCATCATCGGCACGGTTTCGGCGCTGCGCAAGGGCAAGCTCTTCGACCACACGATGCTCATCGTCGCGCTCGTGGCGATCGCGATCCCGATCTTCGTCGTCGCCTTCCTGGCGCAGTACTTCCTGGCGATCAAGCTGGGCTGGTTCAAGCCGACCGTCGGGTCGGACAACGACTGGGGTGGCCTGTGGCTGCCGGCCATCGTTCTGGGCTTCAGTCTGTACGCCGTGAGCATGCGGCTGATGCGCAGCTCGGTCATCGACACGCTCAACCAGGACTGGGTCCGCACGGCGTACAGCAAAGGGCTCTCGCGCGGTCGCGTGATCCCCGTGCATGTCCTCCGCAACTCCCTGATCCCGGTGATCACGAACTCCGCGACGAACTTCGGCGTGCTGCTCGTCGGCGCGACCGTGACCGAGGGAATCTTCAACGTCCCTGGTGTCGGCAACACCCTGTACCAGGCCGCGATCCGCAATGAGGGGCCGACGGTGGTCTCCTTCGTCACGGTGTTCGTGATCCTGTACGTCCTGGTCAACCTCATCATCGACCTGCTGTACGGTCTGCTCGACCCAAGGATCCGCTATGCCTGACCCCACCACGCAGAACCACTATGTCGCTCCGGTCGAGACCGAGACCATCTCTGTCGACGCCGTGCGGATCGCCGAGAAGCCGCGAAACCTCTGGCGAGATGCCTGGTCGGACCTCCGACGGCGTCCGCTGTTCTGGTTCTCCGTCGTCCTCGCGGTGTTCTTCATCGTGATGGCGCTCTGGCCTACCCTCTTCACGTCGGCGCCACCGAACTCCGACTGCCAGCTCGGGAACAGCAACGCCGGCCCCACCGAAGGACATCCGCTGGGCTTCACGTTCCAGGGGTGCGACATCTACTCCCGCATCGTCTGGGGCGCGCAGACGTCACTCTCCGTGGGCCTCCTCGCCACCGCGATCTCCTCGATCCTCGGACTCATCATGGGCGCGTTCGCCGGTTTCTACGGCGGCTGGCTCGATTCGGTGCTCTCGCGGATCGGCGACATCTTCTTCGCCATCCCGTACATCCTCGCCGCCGTCGTCGTCATGACGGTCTTCTCCCAGTACCGCTCGGTGCCCGTGCTCGCGCTCGCCATCGGTGGCTTCGCGTGGGCGGCAACCGCTCGCGTCGTGCGGGCAGAGGTGCTGCGCGTCCGGCAGTCCGACTTCGTCGTGGCCTCCCGTGCACTCGGGCGGTCGAAGTTCCGCACGCTGGTGGGACACGTGATCCCGAACGCGCTCGCACCGCTGCTCGTGGTGTCGACGCTCGGGCTCGCCGCCTCGATCGTCGCGGAGGCCACGCTGTCGTTCCTCGGCGTCGGGCTGGGAAGCAACGTGATGTCGTGGGGCAACGACATCGGTGCCGCGCAGGCATCGCTGCGGGTGGCGCCCATGGCGCTCATCTATCCGTCGATCGCGCTCACGCTGGCCGTGCTCGCCTTCGTCACGCTCGGCGAACTCATCCGAGACGCCATCGACCCGAAGGCGAGGGCACGGCGATGACCGCACGAGCAACCGCGCAGATCCCGCTGCTCAGCGTCCGCGACCTCAGGGTCGCGTTCCGCACTCAGGAAGGGGAGAAGGAGGTCCTCCACGGAGCCAGCTTCGACATCTTCCCGGGTGAGACCGTCGCCATCGTGGGCGAGTCCGGTTCGGGCAAGTCCACCACGGCGAGCGCCATCGTGAACCTTCTGCCCGGAACCGGTGTCGTCACCGGAGGATCGATCACTCTCGACGGCCGGGAGCTGACGAAGCTCGGTCGCCGGGAGATGGAGGCCGTCCGCGGTCGCGAGATCGGCTTCGTCCCCCAGGACCCGATGTCCAACCTCAATCCGGTGTGGAGCATCGGCTTCCAGGTGAAGGAGGCGATCCGTGCGAACGGGATCGCCCGCGGCCGCGAGGCCGTGAAGGCGCGGACGATCGAGGTGCTGAAGCAGGCGGGGCTGGCCGATGCCGAGAGGCGTCTGCACCAGTACCCTCACCAGTTCTCCGGCGGTATGCGTCAGCGGGCGTTGATCGGGATCGGCCTCGCGGCCGACCCCAAGCTGCTCATCGCCGACGAGCCCACCTCGGCGCTGGATGTCACGGTGCAGCGCGTCATCCTCGATCACATGGCGACGCTCACGCGTGACAAGGGCACCTCGGTGCTCCTCATCACGCATGACCTCGGCCTCGCGGCCGAGCGTGCGGAGAAGATCATCGTGATGAGCAACGGCAATATCGTGGAGGCCGGGCCGAGCCGGCAGATCCTGGAGAACCCGCAGCATCCGTACACCCAGCGACTGGTCGGGGCCGCACCCAGCGTCGCGTCGCAACGTATCCAGGCGGTCGTGGAGGACCGGGGCATCGAGACGCTCGACGACCTCGCCGCCATCCCGCCGACGGTGCGCGTCACCGGGCTCACCAAGGACTACAAGATCCGTCAGGGGAACTTCCGCAGCGAAGCCTTCCGGGCGGTCGACGATGTCTCCTTCGAGATCCTGCGGGGGAAGACCCTCGCGCTCGTGGGCGAGTCGGGGTCCGGTAAGTCGACCGTGGCGAAGATGGTGCTGAAGCTCGAGGAGCCCACGAGCGGCACCATCGAGATCGACGGGCAGGATGTGTCGCGCCTCTCGAACGCGCAGGCGTTCGGGTTGCGTCGTCGCATGCAGCCGGTGTTCCAGGACCCCTACGGCTCGCTCGATCCGCTGCGCAACATCGGGAACACGATCTCGGAGCCGCTGCAGATCCACGGTGTGGGCGACCGCACCGCGCAGCGCGAGCGCGTCGAGGAGCTCCTCGACCAGGTGGCACTGCCCCGTGCGCTGGCCACCCGGTATCCGAACGAGCTGTCAGGCGGTCAGCGGCAGCGCGTCGCGATCGCGCGCGCTCTCGCCCTCAAGCCCGACATCGTCGTGCTGGACGAGGCGGTGTCGGCGCTCGACGTGCTCGTGCAGGACCAGATCCTGAAGCTGCTCGCCGAGCTCCAATCGGAGCTGAACCTCACCTACCTCTTCATCACGCACGACCTCGCGGTCGTCCGGGTCTCCAGCGACCTGGTGTGCGTCATGGAGAAGGGCAAGGTCGTCGAGCAGGGGACGGTCGACGAGATCTTCGCGAACCCGCAGGAGGAGTACACGGACCGCCTTCTCAAGGCGATCCCCGGCGCGTCGATCCCGCTCGGCGGCCGCTGAGGTGGCACCTCCCGGACACCCCGAGGGCGCACGGACCCACCGTGCGCCCTCGGGCACCGTCGTCTTCGTCCTCAGCATCCTGCTGGTGCTGTTCCTGCTCGGGGACACCGTCGTCAACGGCAGCATCGTGCAGGCGCTTCTCGTGGCGCCCTGGCTGCTGCTCGGGCTGTGGATCGTGTACGAGACGGCCTTCGTCTCCTTCGTCCGCGTGGATCAGGAGGGGGCCGTGGTGCAGAACCTGCTGCGTCGCACGACCTTCGGCTGGGCGCGTGTGCAGGACATCGACATGCGCTGGCAGCTCGAGTTCACGCTGGACGACGGCCGCACCGTGAGCTGTTGGGGCGGACCGGCCAAGGCACGTCCGCCTCGTCGCTCCCGTGATGAGGATGCCGAGGTGAAGGTGCCGTCGGCGCTCCGGGTGCTCACCGGCATCCGCGACCTGTGGAGCGCGGCGCCCGCGACGGCGGACGCCCCGGTCCGACGCAGCTGGGACGGCCCGGCCCTCATCGCCCTCGCCGTCATCGTGCTGTGGGCCGTCGCGGCGCTCGTCGTCGTCAACCTCGGCTGAGCGCGCCTCAGCCGGGAAGACCGAACAGGGCGGGCCAGGTCGCCGCGGCCCAGGGATAGCCGACGAACGCCGCCGCGTCGATGAGGAAGTGCGCCACCAGGAACGGCAGCAGCCGACCGGTGCGGTGGTAGAGCCACCCGAACAGCAGTCCCATCGCGAGGTTGCCGATGAAGGCACCGGGCCCCTGATAGAGGTGGTACGTCGCACGGAGCACGGAGGTCGAGACGATGATCGTCCACGGCGACCATCCGAGCTGCCGCAGGCGGGCGAACAGGTACCCGAGCACGACGAACTCCTCCTGGAGCGATGCGCGGGCGGCGGCGAGCAGGAGGATCGGCACGGTCCACCAGTGCGCGTCCAGACCCGCGGGGTTCACGGCCACGAACAGTCCGAGCGCCCGCCCGCCGAGGTAGAGCGCCAGCCCCGGCACGCCGATCGCGAGGACGAGGAGCACGCCGCGGCCGACGTCGCCGGCCACCCGGGTGCCGTCGAGGCCGAGGCGCTCCAGGTGCGGGCGACGGCGCTGCCAGAGCAGGAAGCACACGAGGAGCACCGGCACCAAGGCGAATCCGATCGACAGCACCTGATAGATGAGGTCGAACACCTCCCGGTCGCTGCGGGAGGGGTTGAGGGTGGCGGTCTGATCCGCGAGGGGGGTGTCGTCGGTGAGTCGATAGGCGAGCTGCACGATCGCGTAGACCGCGGACTGGCCCAGACCCAGGGCGAGCACGATGGCGATCTCCCACCACAGGCGTGCCCGCCCCTCACGCGGTTCGTCCCGCCGAGTGGGCGCGGTCGACGGCGTCTGCGGCGCCGGGGGAGTCGGGTCGGGGAGGGTCACGGGACGATGCTACGACGTGCGTTCAGGAACCCGATCCGCGCGTACGTTATCCTGGAACGTCGGCTTCCCGGCGCAACCCCACACTCTTTGAGGACCCTTGTATGGCGCACGCCCTCCGCTCTGACCTCCGCAACGTCGCAATCGTCGCCCACGTCGACCACGGCAAGACCACGCTCGTCGACGCGATGCTCCGCCAGACGGGCTCCTTCGGCGAACACTCGCACGTGGAGGAGCGCGCGATGGACTCCAACGATCTGGAGCGCGAGAAGGGCATCACGATCCTCGCCAAGAACACGGCGATCACCTACAAGGGCAAGCACGCCGGCGGCAAGGAGATCACGATCAACGTGATCGACACCCCCGGCCACGCCGACTTCGGCGGCGAGGTCGAGCGCGGCCTGTCGATGGTCGACGGCGTCGTGCTGCTCGTGGACGCGAGCGAGGGCCCGCTGCCGCAGACCCGCTTCGTGCTGCGCAAGGCACTCGAGGCCAAGCTCCCCGTCATCCTCCTCGTCAACAAGACCGACCGTCCGGACGCCCGGATCGCCGAGGTCGAGGAGGAGGCGCACGACCTCCTGCTGGGCCTGGCCTCCGATCTCGTCGACGACGTGCCCGACCTCGACGTCGACGCGCTGCTCGACGTGCCCGTGGTCTACGCCTCCGGTCGCGCCGGTGCCGCGTCGCAGAACCGTCCCGCCGACGGCTCGCTGCCCGACAACGACGACCTCGAGCCGCTGTTCGAGGCCATCCTCGAGCACGTCCCGGCCCCGGCCTACGACGACGAGGCCCCGCTGCAGGCCTGGGTCACGAACCTGGACTCCAGCCCCTTCCTCGGTCGCCTCGCCCTGCTGCGCGTCTTCAACGGCACACTCAAGAAGGGCCAGACGGTCGCGTGGGTCCGCTCCGACGGCTCGACCAGCAACGCCCGCATCACCGAGCTGCTGAAGACCCGCGCCCTGGAGCGCTACCCGGCCGAATCCGCCGGCCCCGGCGACATCGTCGCCATCGCCGGCTTCGAGGACATCACGATCGGCGAGACCATCGCCGACCCCGAGGACATCCGCCCGCTGCCGGCCATCACGGTCGACGACCCCGCGATCTCCATGACGATCGGCACGAACACCTCGCCGCTCATGGGCAAGGTCAAGGGGCACAAGCTCACCGCCCGCATGGTGAAGGACCGCCTGGACCGCGAGCTCATCGGCAACGTGTCGCTCAAGGTCGTCGACATCGGCCGTCCCGACGCCTGGGAGGTGCAGGGCCGCGGTGAGCTGGCCCTCGCGATCCTCGTCGAGAACATGCGCCGTGAGGGCTTCGAGCTCACGGTCGGCAAGCCGCAGGTGGTCACCAAGAAGATCGACGGCAAGGTCTACGAGCCGTTCGAGCACCTGACCATCGACACGCCGGAGGAGCACCTCGGCGCGATCACCCAGCTCCTCGCGAACCGCAAGGGTCGCATGGAGAACATGACCAACCACGGCACCGGCTGGGTGCGCATGGAGTTCGTCGTGCCCTCGCGTGGTCTCATCGGCTTCCGCAGCGAGTTCCTCACGACCACCCGCGGCACGGGTATCGCCAACGCGATCTCGCACGGCTACGAGCCGTGGGCGGGGCAGATCACCACCCGCCAGAACGGCTCGATCGTGGCCGACCGCTCGGGTGTCGTCACCCCCTTCGCGATGATCGCGCTCCAGGAGCGCATGTCGTTCTTCGTGCAGCCGACCGAAGAGGTCTACGAGGGCATGGTCATCGGCGAGAACTCGCGCGCCGACGACATGGACGTCAACATCACCAAGGAGAAGAAGCTCACCAACATGCGCTCCTCCACGGCCGACAACTTCGAGTCGATGACGCCGCCGCGCATCCTCACGCTGGAGGAGAGCCTGGAGTTCGCGCGCGACGACGAATGCGTCGAGGTGACTCCGGAGAAGGTCCGCATCCGCAAGGTGATCCTCGACCAGACCGTCCGCGGTCGCGAGGCCTCGCGTCTCAAGCGTCAGGACGCGAACGCCTGATCGCACCGCACTCCTTTCGAGAGGGCCCTACGCCGCCGCCTGGCCGCGTGGGGCCCTCTCTCATGAAAATCCCAGGTGAGGGCTAGTTTTCGTTCAGGTTGATGACGCAGACTCGTTGACTTGCGCCCGGGGCGAGCTCCCGATGAGTCCCCGATATGGGCGTACGACGACCCGAAAGTCAAAGCCTTGCTTCAGAAGACCCGTGCGCTTCGGCGCGCCTCCGACGCGGCAGCCGCTCGCGCCACCGTCACCCGTACACCCCTCATCGCCCTCGGCGCCGCCACGGCCGCGCTCGTCGGCATCACCCTCAGCGTGGGCCTCGCCTCCGCCCCGGCGGCCGGAGCGGAGCGCTCCGACGCCACCTCCGCCGTCACGAGCCACGACCTCGGCACCGAGCCCCTCACCCGTATCGCCGATCAGGCCGTCATGACGGTCTCGAACGCGACCGATGCGGTCGCCGCGGCGAAGAGCCTGTCCACGGAGGTCGCCGAGTCGGGCCTCGACGTGGGCGCGGCGGCGTCCGTGGACACCACCGCTCTCGAGGACGACCTGGAGACCCTCGCCGATCGATCCACCCTCCCGCTGGTCCTCATCACCGTGACGGCCGAGCAGGCCGAAGCCGAGACCGAGAAGGTCGTGACGGCCACCGCAGACCTCCAGGAGGCCTTCACGGCCGCGCAGGAGAAGAAGGCGGCAGAGGACGCCGCCCGCGCCGCCGAGGAGAAGGCGGCGGCCGCAGCGGCGGCGCTCGCCTCCGCGAACACGCCGGACGGGGCTCGGGCCACCGCACAGCAGATGATGGCCGACCGCTACGGCTGGGGCGGCGACCAGTTCTCCTGCCTGAACTCGCTGTGGAACAAGGAGTCCGGCTGGAACTACCAGGCGTACAACAACGACGGGGGAGCGACCGGCATCCCGCAGGCGCTGCCCGGCAGCAAGATGGCCTCGGCGGGTGCCGACTGGCAGACGAACGCCGCCACCCAGATCGCCTGGGGCCTGCAGTACATCGCCGACGCCTACGGCACCCCGTGCAGCGCCTGGGGACACTCCCAGGCCATGAACTGGTACTGAGCCGCAGAGCGGGCCCCCTCGCGGACGATTGCCCCTAGCCGTCACCCGACACGGACGCTACCGTGACAGGGAGACGGCTGGGGGCGTCGCGATTTCCGAGGAGGAATGGTGCTCGACCCCACCGTCTGGCTCGACGTCCCGCAGGAGGTCTCCACGGGCACGCTTCCCGGATGGGAGCGGGTGGACGAGCTCGTGCGGGAGGCGCACGCCCGGTACGCGGACGAGGTGTCCGGGGAGGTGGCGGACTACATCCCCGTCCTCGCCGCGGTCGATCCGGAGCTGTTCGGGCTCGCGGTGATCGAGGTGGGCGGCGGCATCCACGACGCCGGAGACGCGCTGCACGCGTTCTCCATCCAGTCGATCTCGAAGATGTTCGTCTACGCGCTGGCGATCCAGGAGCACGGCCACGAGCGGGTCCGCGAGATCGTGGGCGTCAACAACACCGGCCTCGCCTTCAACTCGGTGGTGGCGCTGGAGCTCAACGACGGGCATCCGCGCAACCCGATGGTCAACGCCGGGGCGATCGCGACCACGGCGCTGATGCCCGGCGCCACGGCGGTGGAGCAGTGGGAGCGCGTCCGCGAGGGGCTGTCCGCGTTCGCCGGACGACCGCTGAGCCTGGACGGCGAGGTCTACGCCTCCGAGGCCGGGTCGAACGAGCGCAACCGCGCGCTCGGATGGCTGCTGCGCAGCTACGGACGACTGGCCGGCGATCCGGACGAGATCGTCGACGTCTACACCCGTCAGTGCGCGCTCAGCGTGACCGCGCACGACCTCGCCGTCATGGGGGCCACGCTCGCCGACGGCGGGGTCAACCCCGTGACGGGAGAGCGGGTGGTCTCCGCGGACGTCTGCCGTGACACGCTCGCCGTCGTCGCGGCGAGTGGGCTGTACGAGCGGTCAGGGGACTGGCTGTTCGAGATCGGCCTTCCGGCCAAGTCGGGCGTCTCGGGCGGCCTCGTCGCCGTCTCTCCCGGCAAGGGCGCCGTCGCCGGCTTCTCGCCCCGGCTGGACGAGGCGGGCAACTCGATCCGGTCGCAGATGGCGATCGGCCACCTGTCGCGGTCGCTGGGGCTGAACCTCTTCGCCTCCGCGCCCGCGCCCGCGCATGCCGGCGAGGCGCGTGTCTCGTCAGCCTCGGAAGGAGAGCGCTCATGACCCGCACGGCCCCCGCCCCCGCGAAGACGTCCTGGCTGCCGATGGTCAGCCTGTTCCTCGCACAGGTGCTCATGTCCTTCAACGTCGCAGCGCTGCCGATCTCGCTCGGCGGCATGGTGAGCGACTTCGGCGTCCCGCCGACCGTCGCGAGCACGACGATCGTGATGTACGGCCTCGCCGTCGCGGCGCTCGTGATGACCGGGGCCAAGCTCGGGCAGCGCGTCGGCTGGGTGCTGATCTTCCGCGTCGTCGTCGCGCTCTTCGCGGGGTCGGCCGTGATGATGCTCCTCGCCCCGACCGTTTGGTGGGCCATCGCCGGGCAGGCCGCGGCGGGAGCGGCCGCGGCGATCATCGTCCCCTCGATCGTGGCTCTGATCGCCGAGAACTACCGGGGCCCGCAGCAGGCCACGGCCATCGGCGCGATCGGCTCGGCACGCGCGATCTCCGGCGTCAGCGCCTTCCTCATCGGAGGGACGCTCGGGACGCTCGTCGGGTGGCGTCCGCTCTTCGTCATCGTGCTGGCGATCGCCGTCGCGGTCTTCGCGCTGAGCTTCACGCTGCGCGGCGATCGCGGCGATGCGGCGATCCGCATCGATCTCGTCGCGGCCCTCCTCATCGGCGCCGCGATCGTGCTGCTGACCCTCGGATTCAACAACCTGAACAGCTGGGGAGCGCTCGCGGCGGCGCCGTCCGCCCCGTTCTCGGTCTTCGGGCTCTCCCCGGCACCCCTCTTCATCGTGCTGGGGATCATGCTGGGCCAGGGGTTCTTCCTGTGGACGCGGCGGCGGATGGCGGAGGGCAAGGTGCCGCTGATCGATCTGAGCGTGCTGGGGTCGTCCCGGGAGCGCGCCGCGGTGTACGCCATGTTCATCGTCGTGGCGCTGGAAGCCTGCGTGAACTTCACGGTGCCGCTGTACATCCAGATCGTCCAGGGGCGGACGCCCTTCGACACCGCCCTCGCGATGATGCCGTTCAACCTCACGGTGTTCGTCACGGCGACGCTCGTCGTGCGGTTCTACACGCGCTACCCGCCGCGCACGATCGGCGTCTTCGGGTTCATCCTCACGACGGCGGCGCTCGTCTGGCTGTCCGTCGTGGTGACGAACAACTGGGAGACCGTGCCGACCATCGCCGGCCTCATCGTGTTCGGCATCGGCCAGGGCGCGCTCGTCACCCTGGTCTTCAACGTGCTCGTGACCGCGGCGCCGCCCGAGCTCGCCGGCGACGTGGGATCGTTGCGCGGCACCACGCAGAATCTCGCCTCCGCGGTCGGGACGGCGCTCGCCGGGGCGCTGCTGGTCTCGCTGCTCGCGCTCAACGTCGGACGCGCGGTCGTGGAGCATCCGGAACTGCCGCCGTCGCTGGTGTCGCAGGTCGACCTGAACGAGGTGAACTTCGTCAGCAACGACGAACTGCGTGCGGTCCTGGAGACCACGGACGCGACGCCGGAACAGGTCGACGCCGCGGTCGCCGTGAACGAGGAGTCGCGCCTGCGCACCCTCAAGCTCGGCCTGCTGATCCTCGCCGCGGTGAGCGCGCTCGCGATCCTGCCGGCGTCGCGCCTGCCGAACTACCGTCCGCACGAGATCCCGGACCCCTCGCCGGCCGGGCCGGGGGAGTGATCCTCAGCGCAGCTCGGAGATGAGCACGGCGCTCGTCCCGGGCGCGATGGCCTCGAACACGTGCGCCGCGTCGCCGGCATACGTCAGGTAGTCGCCCGGGTTCAGCACCACGGCATCCTCGGGCGGGCCGACCCGCGCCTGTCCGGCGATGAGGATCACGTGCTCGATCGTGCCCGCATGGTGGGGGTCCGAGCGTCGGGGGTCGCCGGGCTCCGCCTGGATGAGGTACACGTCGCGCCGGGCGCCCGGAGGGCTCGCGGAGAGGAGGGTGGCGCTGTAGGCGGCGGCAGAGGAGGGCACCCCCGCGAGGTCGTCGGCGCGGATGAGGGTGGGGGCGTTGGCCTGCTGGTCGACGAGCACCGCGAAGGGCACGCCGAGCGCGACGCCCAGCGCCCACAGCGTCTCGACGCTCGGGTTGCCGGCACCGCTCTCGAGCTGGGAGACCGTCGCCTTGGAGATGCCGGCCCGCCGGGCGAGCTCGGAGACGGACAGGTTCGCCGCCTCGCGCTCGCGGCGGAGCGTGCGGGCGATGCGGGTGCGGAGATCGTCCATGCGTTCATCATGGCAAACGATCGTTCGCTTGACTATGCATCCAGGCATGTTCAGAATGATGATCGTGTGTTCAGTGAAGCGAACGTCGTGGCGGAGCGGACCCCGATGACCGCCGAGCGCGAGGTGTGGCGCGAGGCGCTCGGCGTCGTGCTCGCGACGAGCGCCTACGGGATCTCCTTCGGCGCGCTCGCCGTGGCCGCGGGCCTCGACGTGTGGCAGACATGCGTGCTCAGTCTCCTGATGTTCACCGGGGGATCGCAGTTCGCCTTCGTGGGAGTCTTCACCGCCGGCGGACTGGCCGCCCTGCCCTCGGCGATCGCGTCCGCCGCCCTGCTCGGGGTGCGCAACGTCGCCTACGGGATGCGCATGTCGCCGGTCGTCGGCGGAGGACCGGTACGACGAGCGCTCGCCGCGCACTTCACGATCGACGAGTCCACCGCCGTGGCGATCGCGCAGGACGATCCGCGCCTGCGCCGGGTGGGATTCTGGGTCACGGGTGTCGGCATCTTCCTCGGCTGGAACCTCACCACGCTCGTCGGTGCGCTGGTCGGCGACGTGCTCGGCGACCCGAAGGCCTGGGGGCTGGACGCCGCGGCGGCCGCGGCGTTCCTCGCCCTGCTGTGGCCGCGTCTGCGTCAACGGCAGGCGGTCGCCGTCGGGATCGCGGCCGCCGTGATCGCGGCCGCCCTCACCCCGTTCCTCCTGCCCGGACTCCCGGTGCTCGTCGCCGCTCTCGTCGCGATCGTCGTCGGATGGTTCAACTGGCTCGGAACGCCGCGACCCGCAGGCGCCGGCGAAGGGGAGGGGACCGCATGACCCTCTGGAGCGCCATCCTCCTCGCGGCCCTGATCTGCCTCGCCCTGAAGGCCGTGGGCTATCTCGTGCCGCCGAAGGTGCTCGAAGCGCCGCGCCCCGCCCGTATCTCCGATCTCCTCACCGTCGCGCTGCTCGCCGCCCTCGTCGCGGTGCAGTCGCTCGGCGACGGGCAGGCCATCACCGTCGACGCGCGTGTCCCCGCCCTGCTCGTCGCCGCGGGACTCCTCTGGCTGCGGCAGTCGTTCCTCGTGGTGGTGGCCGCCGCCGCCCTCGTCGCCGCGCTGCTGCGGCTGTTCGGTCTGGCCGCCTGACACGTCGTTCCGCCGGACAGCGCCCGGGTAGGATCGGGGGGTGCGCGGGAAGTGGTTGTCGAGGGTGCTGTCCTGGGTAGCTGCTGCCCTGGTGGGTGGGGTCTACGGCGTGGCCGGGACCATCGCACACAGCGTCATGTGGGGGCCGATCCCGATCGGCCTCATCGTCGCCGCCATCGCCTGCGCCGCGATCCTCATCGCCGTGCGGGCGCTCACCCACGACCGGGGAGCGGCCGTTGCCGCCGGTCTGGGGATGCTGGGCATGATCGTGCTCATCTCGGGCGTCGGCCCCGGCGGCTCCGTCGTCGTGCAGGACACCCTCGCCGGGCGCATCTGGACGTATCTCGCCGCCGGCATCGTGCTGCTGGTCATCGCGTGGCCGTCGTTCTCCCGGCAGCCGGTCCGCCCCGCCACGCCGTCCTCGGAGGAACCCGCGGTCCACGGGTCGTAGACTGAGGGGGTGACGTATGTGATCGCCCTCCCGTGCGTCGATGTCAAGGATCGCGCCTGCATCGACGAGTGCCCCGTTGACTGCATCTACGAGGGCGAACGGTCGCTCTACATCCACCCCGACGAGTGCGTGGACTGCGGAGCGTGCGAGCCGGTGTGCCCGGTCGAGGCGATCTACTACGAGGACGACCTGCCCGACGAGTGGCAGGACTACTACAAGGCCAACGTCGAGTTCTTCGACGAGATCGGCTCGCCCGGCGGCGCCGCCAAGGTCGGCGTCTACCCGTTCGACCACCCGATCATCGCCGCGCTCCCGCCGCAGGGCGAGTAGGCGCGCTCCGTGAGCGTCCGCGACCTCGCCGACTACCCGTGGGACGCCGTGGTCCCGTATCGTGAGCGCGCCGCCCGGCACCCGGGCGGTCTCGTCGACCTCTCCGTCGGCTCGCCGGTCGACCCCACCCCGGAGATCATCCGTCGGGCCCTCGCCGCGGCGACCGACGCCCACGCCTACCCGCAGACCGTCGGCACCCCCGCGCTCCGGGAGGCCATCGTCGACTGGTACGCCCGCCGCCGCGGCGTCCCGGACCTCCGGGTCGACAACGTGCTGCCGACGATCGGCTCCAAGGAGCTCGTCGCGCTCCTGCCCACGCTGCTGGGGCTCGGCACCGGCGATATCGTGGTGCATCCTCGCGTCGCCTACCCGACGTATGAGGTCGGCGCGCGGGTGGCAGGGGCGACGCCCCTCGCGGTCGACGACCCGGCGGAGTGGCCGGAGGGCGCCAAGCTCATCTGGATCAACACCCCGGGCAATCCCGACGGCCGCACCTGGACGGTCGACGAGCTCGCCGCGGCGGTGCAGCGGGCGCGGGAACTGGGCGCCGTGCTGGCCAGCGACGAGTGCTACGCCGAGCTCGGCTGGGACGGCCCCTGGGCGGACGACGCGATCCCGTCGGTGCTCGACCCCCGGGTGACCGGCGGCACGCGGGCGAATCTCCTCAGCGTGTACTCGCTGAGCAAGCAGTCCAACCTCGCGGGTTATCGGGCGGCCTTCGTCGCCGGCTGCGCCCGCGTGGTCGGCGAGCTCCTCGCCGCGCGCAAGCACCTCGGCCTCATGCCGCCCGCGCCGGTGCAGCAGGCGATGATCGTCGCCCTCGGTGACGACGCACACGTCGCGGCGCAGAAGGAGCTCTACCGTGAGCGGCGGGCGCTGCTGCTGCCCGCCGTCGAGGCTGCCGGCTTCCGCATCGACGGCTCCCAGGCCGGGCTGTACCTCTGGGCGACCGAGGGGCGCGACGCCTGGGAGTCGATGGCGCGCCTCGCGGACCTCGGGATCCTCGCGGGCCCCGGGCACTTCTACGGCGCCTCGTCGCCTGCGCACGTGCGGCTGTCGCTGACGGCGCCGACCGACCGCGTCGCGGAAGCGGCGCGACGCCTGCGCGGCGCGGATCTGTAGGATCCCTCCCTGTTGCAGCCATCCCTTTGGCGGTTGTCACAGTAGGCCTGCGTGACGACTAGGCTGTAAAGGCGATTCGGTCGGCACCCGGCCCGGCGCTCGGCGCCAGAGATATCGCCAGTTCCGGCTTGATCAAGAACTTGCTGACGCCCGCGATGCCGGGGCGATCAGACAGAATGAGGAGGTCCGCGTGAGCGCTGCGGCAGACCAGACGGCGAAGCTGACGATCGGCGACACCACCGCCGAATTCCCCCTGGTGCGCGGTACCGCGGGTCACGACAGCATCGACTTCTCGACGCTGACCCGTCAGACCGGCTACACCGGGCTCGACTACGGCTTCGTCAACACCGCCTCCACGAAGTCGGACATCACCTTCATCGACGGCGACAAGGGCATCCTGCGCTACCGCGGCTACCCGATCGAGCAGCTCGCCGGCAGCACCAGCTACCTCGAGGTCGCGTGGCTGCTCATCTACGGAGAGCTCCCGTCCGCCGGAGAGCTGGCCGAGTTCGACGAGAAGATCCGTCGGCACACGCTGCTGCACGAAGACCTCAAGCGCTTCTTCTCCGCGCTGCCGCACACCGCGCACCCCATGTCGGTGCTCTCCTCCGCCGTCGCCGCCCTGTCGACGTACTACGAGGGGCAGACCGACCCGCACAACCCCGAGCACGTCGAGCTGAACACCATCCGCATGCTCGCCAAGCTGCCGGTCATCGCCGCCTACGCGCACAAGAAGAGCGTCGGCCAGGCGTTCCTCTACCCGGACAACTCGCTCGGCTTCGTGGAGAACTTCCTCAAGCTGAACTTCGGCGTGAACTCCGAGCCGTACGAGATCAACCCGACCATGGTGAAGGCCCTCGAACTGCTGCTCATCCTGCACGAGGACCACGAGCAGAACGCCTCGACCTCCACCGTCCGCCTCGTCGGCTCCACGGGAGCCAACCAGTTCGCCTCCGTCTCGGCCGGCATCCAGGCCCTCTCGGGTCCGCTGCACGGTGGTGCGAACGAGGCCGTCCTCACGATGCTCGGCCAGATCCGCGACTCGGGACAGAGCGTCTCCCGGTTCGTCGAGCGGGTGAAGAACAAGGAAGAGGGCGTGAAGCTCATGGGCTTCGGGCACCGGGTGTACAAGAACTACGACCCGCGCGCCAAGCTCGTCAAGGAGGCCGCGGACGAGGTGCTGAGCTCGCTCGGCGTCACCGACCCGCTCCTGGACCTCGCGAAGGAGCTCGAGGAGATCGCCCTCGCGGACGACTACTTCCGTGAGCGTCGCCTGTATCCGAACGTCGACTTCTACACGGGCGTGATCTACAAGGCGATGGGCTTCCCCACGCGGATGTTCACGGTCCTCTTCGCGATCGGCCGCCTGCCCGGCTGGCTCGCCCAGTGGCGCGAGCTCCAGCTCGACCCGCAGACGAAGATCGGCCGTCCGCAGCAGCTCTACACCGGGTCGCCGGAGCGCGCCTTCCCGACGCGCTGAGCGCGGCGCCGCAGACGACGAAGGCCCCCTCGCACCGGAGTGCGAGGGGGCCTTCGTCATCGTCAGGCGCGAGCCGGGATCAGCGTCCCTGGCCGCCGAGCGCGCCCTGGCGGCCCTGGCCGCCCTGGCGCTGCGCACCCGGCGCGCCCTGGCCGGCAGAGCGCGGACGGCGACGACGGCGGGAGGGCGGGGTGGTCGCGGTGCTCTTCTCGCCGCCCGCGGGCCGCTGCTTCGCAGAGCGCTGCTGCTGCGGCTGCGGGGGAGCGGGGCGCACGTGCGGAGCCCGCTCGGGGACGAGCTCGGTGACGGCGTCGGCGGTGAGGTTCTCCAGGGGTGCGGTGATGGCGGCCTTGCGCAGGAGATCCTTCACATCACGGCGCTGCTCGGGCAGGACCACGGTGACGACCGTGCCGGCGGCGCCGGCGCGAGCCGTGCGGCCCGAGCGGTGCAGGTAGGCCTTGTGCTCGACGGGCGGATCGACGTGGACGACGAGGTCGACGTTGTCCACGTGCACACCGCGGGCCGCGACATCGGTCGCGACGAGGACGCGGACGCCCCCGTCGGCCGGGTCGGTGGAGAAGGCGCCGAGGTTGCGCTCGCGTGCGTTCTGGGACAGGTTGCCGTGCAGGTCGACGGCGGGGATCCCGGCGGCGGTGAGCTGCTTGGCGAGCTTCTTCGCCTGGTGCTTGGTGCGCGTGAAGAGGATGCGACGGCCGGTGCCCGAGGCGAGATCGCGCACCAGCACGGTCTTGTTCTCGGGGGAGTCGACGACGAGCACCCGGTGGGTCATCTCGCCGACGGGCACGCTTGCCTCGTCGACCTCGTGGCTGACGGCGTTCGTGAGGAACCGGCGGGCGAGGGTGTCGATGCCGCGGTCCAGCGTGGCGCTGAAGAGCAGGCGCTGACCGTCGGCGGGCGTCGCCGAGAGGATGCGGGTGACGCCGGGGAGGAAGCCCAGATCGGCCATGTGGTCCGCCTCGTCGAGCACGGTGACCTCGATCGCGCTGAGACGCACGACCTGCTGCTTCATGAGGTCTTCCAGACGGCCGGGGCAGGCGACGACGATGTCGACGCCGCCCTGCAGCGCCTGCTCCTGCGGACGCTGGCTGACGCCGCCGAACACGGTGGTGACCCGAAGGCCGACGGCCTCCGCGAGCGGGGCGACGGTCGCGGCGATCTGGGTGGCGAGCTCGCGGGTGGGGGCGAGCACGAGGCCGCGGGGAAGGCCGGAACGGCGCTTGTGGCCGGAGGCCGCCAGGCGGGCGACGAGGGGGAGCGCGAAGGCGATGGTCTTGCCGCTGCCCGTGCGTCCGCGACCGAGGAGGTCACGGCCGGCGAGCGAGTCGGGCAGGGTGTCGCGCTGGATCGCGAACGCCTCGGTCTTTCCGGAGGCGGCGAGAACGGTGGCGAGCTCGGCGGGAACGCCGAGATCGAGGAAGGAAGGCATGCAGAGAACTCCGTCAGCGCACGAGAACGGCGCGGGATAGTGGGGTGAGGTGGGCGAAGACGCAGCGAGTGCGCGTCCGTTCGCCGTGCGAATGGCCAGTTCGGGCTGGAGAGGGGAGCGCGGGCGCTCGCTTCGGTCCTCGGAGACCCCTAGACGACGACGATGCTGACCGGCCGGCGGCGCGGGCAACGGAGCCAGTCTACCAGCGGAGACCGGTCGAAGGCTGCAGGCGGGCTGTCAGGCGTGGAGCGCCTCGTTGAGCGTGACGCCGACGCCGGCCCGGCGGACCGCCTCGACGGCACCCGTGAGGGAGTTGCGACGGAAGAGGAGGCCGTCCTGGCCGGAGAGGTCGGCGCCCTTGACGGTCTTCCGTCCGCCGTCGGCCGTCGCGGGACCGTCGGCGAGCACGATCTTCGTCCCGGCGGTGACGTAGAGCCCGGCCTCCACGACGCAGTCGTCGCCGAGGGAGATGCCGATGCCGGCGTTCGCGCCGAGAAGCGTGCGGGCGCCGATCGACACGCGGTGCGACCCGCCGCCGGAGAGGGTGCCCATGATCGAGGCGCCGCCGCCGATGTCGCTGCCGTCGCCGACCACCACGCCCTGCGAGATGCGCCCCTCGACCATCGAGGCGCCGAGGGTGCCGGCGTTGAAGTTGACGAAGCCCTCGTGCATGACCGTGGTGCCGGGGGCGAGGTGGGCGCCGAGCCGCACGCGCGAGGCGTCGGCGATGCGCACCCCGGCGGGCTGCACGTAGTCGGTGAGACGAGGGAACTTGTCCAGGCCCTGGATCTGGATCCCGGCGCGCTGGAGCTGCGGACGCAGGCGCGCGGCATCGGCGGGGAGCAGCGGGCCGGCATTGGTCCAGGCGACGTTCGGCAGGTGACCGAAGATGCCGTCGAGGTTGAGGGCGTTCGGCCGCACGAGCAGGTGCGACAGCGCGTGCAGACGCAGATAGGCGTCCGCGGTGGAGACCGGGGCGGCGTCCAGATCGATCGTGAGCTCGACCACCGCGAGGGTGACGTCGCGGCGCTCGTCCTGACCGGTCTGTGCGTCGAGCGCGGTGCGCGCGGCGGCGACCTCGGTCTCGGACGGCGCGGACGAGCGGACCTCCGGGTACCACGCGTCGAGGACCGTGCCGTCGCTCGCGGTGGTCGTCAGGCCGAGTCCCCAGACAGATCGTGCGTCGCTCATGCCTCCACGGTATCGCGCCGGCGACGGTGTCCCGTCCCGCATGACGGGCATCAGTAGGCTGGGGGCATGGTGCTCGATCTGACCGCGTCCTCCGCCGACATCACCCGCGCGATCTGCGACGTCCCGAGTGTCTCCGGCGACGAGAAGACACTGGCCGACCTGATCGAGGAGGCCGTGTCCGGTCTGCCGCACCTGGAGGTCATCCGGCACGGCAACACGGTCGTCGCCCGCACGGATCTCGGTCGGGCGCAGCGCGTCGCGATCGCCGGGCACATCGATACCGTGCCCCTCAACGACAATCTGCCCACGCGCGACATCGAGATCGACGGCGTGCCGTATCTGTGGGGTCGCGGCACCGTCGACATGAAAGCCGGGGTCGCGGTGCAGCTCAAGCTCGCCGCCGAGCTCACCGACCCCGCGATCGACGTGACCTGGATGTGGTACGACAACGAGGAGGTCGCGGCCTCCCTGAACGGCCTCGGGCTTCTCGCCGCAGCGCGTCCTGACCTGTTCCAGGCCGATTTCGCCATCCTCGGGGAGCCGTCGAACGGCCAGGTCGAAGGCGGGTGCAACGGCACGCTGCGGGCGATCGTGCGGACCACGGGCGTCCGCGCGCACAGCGCCAGGGCCTGGATCGGCGAGAACGCGATCCATCGCGCGGCGCCCATCCTCACCCGGCTGTCCGAGTACCGGGCCCGGGAGGTGCTGGTGGAGGGCCTGCTCTATCGGGAGGGGCTCAGCGCGGTCCGCATCGCGGGTGGGGTCGCCGGGAACGTCATCCCGGACGCCTGCGAGGTCGAGGTCAACTACCGCTTCGCGCCGAACAAGTCCGCGGCCGACGCCGAGGCCCACGTCCGGGCGGTCCTCGCCGGCTTCGACGTCGAGATCACGGATGCCGCCGAGGGCGCCCGCCCCGGGCTGGACGCCGACATCGCGCGCCGGTTCGTCGCGGCGGTCGGCGCGGAGCCGCAGCCGAAGTACGGATGGACCGACGTGGCGCGCTTCTCGGCCCTCGGCATCCCGGCCGTGAACTACGGGCCCGGTGACCCGCATCTCGCCCATCACGACGAGGAGCGTGTGCCGCTCGCCCAGATCGACGCCGTCGAGCGGGGTCTGCGCGCATGGCTCACGTCGCACTGACGCTCGCACGGCGCTGGGCGCGGATGCCGCTGGCTCTGCGCATCGGCATCATCTACGTCCTCGCACGGGTCGTGACGACCGGATTCCTCATCGCCGCGGCCTCCCTGTCCACGGTGTTCTCGCGCTTCGGCGGCGACGCCGGGCTCGTGGACTTCGTCCTCGGATGGGATGCCCAGTGGTACTGGCAGGTGGCGGTGCACGGCTATCCCGCCGACCTCCCGCTGACCGACGAGGGGGAGGTGGCCGAGAACGCGTGGGCCTTCATGCCCGTGTTCGCGTACGCCGCGAAGGCGCTGGGCTTCCTGTTCGGCTCCTGGGGCGCCGGAGCGCTCGTGCTCGCGCTCGTCGCCGGCTATCTGGCCTGTCTCGCCCTGCATCGTCTGCTCCGCGACCGCATCGGGAACGCGGCGGCGCTGTGGGCCGTCGTCTTCTTCGCCGCCGGCCCCCTGGGCGCCCTGTTCCAGGTCGGCTACGCGGAGACGCTCTTCCTGCTGCTGCTCTTCCTCGCGCTGGACGCGACGATCCGCCGGAACTACGCCTGGCTGTACGTGCTCATCCCGGTGCTGGGATTCACCCGCCCCGGAGTGCTCGCCTTCGCCCTGTACCTCGGTCTGCACGGGATCCTCCGCTGGACGCACCGTCGCACGGATCCGCTCGGGGGCAGGGAGGTCGTGCACATCGTCGCCCTCGGCGCACTGGCGACGGCGACCGGGTTCGCGTGGCAGGTGATCGCCGGTGTCGTGACCGGGGACCCCGGCGCCTACCTCGCCACCGAGCTCGCCTGGCGCCGGCACTGGATCACCGGGGGCGTCGAGGGGTTCGTGCCCTTCGAGGGCTGGGTGCAGGCATCGCAGTTCTGGTTCGAGCTGTGGGGCCTGCCAGCCGGCTGGGGGCCGGTCGCGCTCATCGTGCTCGTGGTCGCGGCGGCCGCCGCGCTGCTGCTGTCCCCGCAGGTGCGCGCTCTCGGCCCCGACCTCCGTCTCTGGAGCGCGAGCTACCTGCTCTACCTGCTCGCGGTGTTCTTCCCGCAGTCGAGCACGTTCCGCCTGCTGCTGCCGCTCAGCCCGGCGTGGGGAGCGGTGGCGGTACCGCGCTCACGAGCGTGGCGGCTGGGCGTGCTGGCGCTGTGCCTGGTCGGCCAGTGGGTGTGGATCTATCACGTGTATGCCCTCGGCAGCACGTTCTGGCAGGTGCCCTGACGACGCCGGGGAGCGGATTGTGTCCCGTGACGTCCACGGCGCGGTCGCACCCGATAAACTCGTCCCATACCACCGGAGGAAAGGGAGCCACGATGGCAGCGATGAAGCCGAGGACCGGAGACGGACCCATGGAGGCCGTGAAAGAGGGACGACTCATCATCGTGCGTGTTCCGCTCGAAGGAGGAGGCCGCCTGGTCGTCTCCGTGAACGACGCCGAGGCCAAGGAGCTTCACGACGTGCTCGGTGCCGTCGTGGCCCCGGCCTGATCGTACCTGGTCCGCTGCAGCGCGACGCGAAGAGGGCGAGGGATCCGCGGATCCCTCGCCCTCTTCGCGTCGGCGGACCCGGTCAGGCCCGGTCGTCGAGGCGGATCAGCTGCAGCAGGCCCTCGCCCGCGGGCGAGACCGTGGCCAGCACCGCCGAGGATTCCTGCGTCTCCTGGACGAGCGATCGGTAGGCGGAGGTGACGTCGTCGCGCTGGACAGGGTCGGCCACCCGGCCCCCGGCGAGGATGCGCGGCACGAGCACCAGGCCGCCGGTGCGGGCGAGGCGGAGACCGTGCGAGACGTACTCGATGACGTTCTCGGGGTCGGCGTCGACGAGGACGATGTCGTACGACGCCTCGTTCATGCGGGGGAGCACGTCGATCGCGCGGCCGGCGATGAACCGCGCGCGGGTGGCGGGCACCTTCGCGTCCGCGAACGCCTGACGGGCGGCGGCGAGGTGCTCGGGCTCGTTGTCGATCGAGGTCAGCACCGCGTTCGGGGCCCCGCGCAGCAGCCAGAGTCCGGAGACGCCGGCGCCGGTGCCGATCTCGACGATGGAGCGCGCCGTTCCGGCGGCGGCGAGCACGGCGATCTGCGAGCCGACGACCGCGCTGATCGGGGCCGCTCCCAGCTCCACGGCGTGGGCGCGAGCGCGGGCGATGGTCTCCGGCTCGACGATGGACTCGCGAAGGAAGCGCGCGTTGGCGTCGTGCTCGCTCATGACCTGCCTCTCCCTGCGTGCATGGCTGATGTGTCCAGGGTATTCGCTCACCGCGCGCAGAGCCCGCAGGCGCGGCGGTAGCCTGGTCACATGACGTTCGGCCTCACCTTCGAGAAGCTGCTGCTCATCGGCCTGATCGCGGTGCTGATCATCGGCCCCGAGCGTCTGCCGCGTGCCGCGGAGGCCTTCGCGAGCATCGTGCGCAGGGCCGGCGAGTACATCCGCGACACGAAGTCCCGTGTGCGCGAGGAGATGGGACCGGAACTCGACGATGTGGACTGGCGCAAGCTCGACCCGCGGCAGTACGACCCCCGGCGCATCATCCGCGACGCGCTCCTCGAGGAGCCGGAGCCTGCGACCCCCGCGCAGGCGACGGCGACGATCGCCGAGCCGGTGGCCCCGCGCACCGCGCCGCCGACCTTCAGCGCGGAGGACCGCCCGCCGTTCGACAGCGAGGCGACCTGAGCCGTCCGGTCAGGAGATCCGCGTCCGCAGGGTCGCCAGCTCCTCGTCGCTGAAGAGCGAGCGCGGGATGGCGGTGGCGACGGAGGCGTCGCGCACCTTGAAGATCACGGCGTCCCGTCCGACGCGGAGACTCTGGAACGTGGCGTAGGGGATCTCGGAACGACGACGATCGCTTCCCAGCTGCAGCCGATCCTCTTCGAGTGCGACCCACACGACGCTCTCCACCGGCATCGCGGCCCGCACGGCGCGCCGGGCGCTCGAGGTGGTCAGGAGCACCGCGTAGGCGCCCAGTCCCACCGTGACCACGGGCATCCAGGCGACGATCGCGCTGACCTCGGCTCCCGTGGAGAGGAGGTCGTTGAGGGTGAAGACGGAGAGGACGAGTCCCGCCGCCAGCGCGACCCACATCACGATCGCGACGGGACGGGTGAGCGCGTAGACGGCCGCGTCGCGCGCCATCCTCCGCAGCAGTCCCTCATCCACGGTCACGGAGCGGTGCGGCATCCGTCCATCCTCCCACGCGTGCTCATCCGATCGACATGGGCAGCGAGCGGCCGGACAGGCCCCGGCCCCGTCGGGCGAGGGCGGCGGCCATCGTGCGGATCGCCTGCGCGGCGGCGTCGTCCGGCGCCGAGGTGACGACCGGGACGCCCTCGTCGCCGCCCTGGCGGAGCGCCGGGCTGAGCGGGATGGAGGCGAGCAGGGGGACCGGCGCGTCGGGCGCGGACAGGGCCTCCGCGACCGCCGCTCCGCCGCCCGCACCGAACAGGTCGATGACGGTGCCGTCGGGGAGGGTGTACGCGGACATGTTCTCGATCACGCCGATCACCCGCTGACCGGTCTGACGGGCGACGAGTCCGCTGCGGATGGCCACGTCGGAGGCCGCCGCCTGCGGCGTGGTGACCACGAGCACCTCGGCGTGGGGGAGGAGCTGCCCGATCGAGATGGCGATGTCCCCGGTGCCGGGCGGCATGTCGATGAGCAGGACGTCGAGATCGCCGAAGAAGACGTCGGTGAGGAACTGCGAGACCGTGCGGTGCAGCATCGGTCCGCGCCAGGCCACGACGGACTCCCCGTCGCGCAGGAACATCCCGATCGAGATGGTCTTCACCCCGTGGGCCACCGGCGGCAGCATGAGGTCGTCGATGCGCGTCGGCTGCGTGCCGGCCGGGATGCCGAGCAGACCGGGGATCGAGAAGCCGTGCACGTCCGCATCCACCAGGCCGACGGCGAGGCCCTGATCGGCGAGGGCGACGGCGAGGTTCGCGGTGACCGTCGACTTCCCGACGCCGCCCTTGCCGCTGGAGACGAGGATCACGCGGGTGAGGGAATCGGGCCCGAACGGCATGTGCCGGGCGGGGCGACCCGCGCGGAGCCGTTCGGTGAGGGCCTTGCGCTCGGCCGGGGTCATCACGCCCACCTCGACCTCGACGCCCGTGACCCCGGGGACCGTGGCGGCGGCACCGCGCACGTCGCGCTCGATGCGGTCGGCGGCGGGGCACCCCACGATCGTCAGCACGATGCCCACATGCGCCACGCCGTCTTCGACCGTGATGTCGCGCACCATGTCGAGGTCGCCGATCGGCCGCCGCAGCTCGGGGTCGGTCACCGCCGCCACCGCGGCTCTGACGCTCTCGGCCGCGGTCATGAGGCGGTGCCGCCTGCGGGCTTCTCCTCGGCGTCGCCCAGCTCGGCCAGCAGGGCACGGAGCTCCTGCCGCAGCACGTCGCGGGTGACCACCTGCGCGTTGCGCTCCTCCAGCGACATCCGCAGCGCGACGATCTCGCGGGCGAGGTACTCGGTGTCGGCGAGGTTGCGCTCGGCGCGCTGCCGGTCCTGCTCGATCTGCACGCGGTCGCGGTCGTCCTGGCGGTTCTGCGCGAGGAGGATCAGCGGTGCGGCGTACGAGGCCTGCAGCGACAGCATGAGGGTGAGCGCGGTGAAGCCCAGCGCGGCGTCGTCGAAGCGCACCTCGCGGGGCATGAGCGTGTTCCAGCCGATCCAGAGGATGCAGAAGAGGCTGAGGATGACGAGGAACGCCGGCGTGCCCATGGCACGGGCGACCCATTCCGTGAAGCGTCCGAAGCGGTCGCGCGAGGTCGACCGGGGGCGGGTGCTCGTCCGTCCTGGCGCGTCGAGGCGGGCGGCCCGCTCCTTGCGTGCCATCAGCGCGCCTCCGTCACGGGCGGGGCGACGTCGTCGCTGTCGTGCGTGCGCCAGTCGTCCGGCAACAGGTAGTCGAGGACGTCGTCGATGCTGATCGCGCCGACGAGGCGGTGGGCCGCGTCGATCACGGGCAGGGAGACGAGGTCGTAGCTGGCGAGCATGCGGGCGACCTCGGCGGCGGAGGCGGTGACGGGCACCGGCTCGAGGCTGTCGTCGAGGATGGCGCCGAGCCGCTCGTGCGGCGGATAGCGCAGCATCCGCTGGAAGTGCACGAGGCCGAGCAGCCGCCCGGTCGGCGTCTCGAACGGTGGGAGCGTCACGAACACCGCTGCCGCCAGGGCCGGGTGCAGCTCGTGGCGGCGGATGAGCGCCAGGGCCTCGGCGACCGTGGCGTCGGCGGACAGGATGATCGGCTCCGGGGTCATCAGACCGCCGGCCGTGTCGGGACCGTAGCGCAGCAGCATCCGCACGTCTTCCGCCTTCTCCGGCTCCATCCGCTGGAGCAGCTCCTCCAGCTGGGTGGGCGGAAGCTGGGCGAGGAGGTCGGCGGCGTCGTCCGGCTCCATCTGATCGAGGATGTCGGCCGCGCGCTCCTCGCCGAGGCGGTCGAGGATGTGCACCTGCTCGTCCTCCGGCATCTCCTCGAGGGCGTCGGCGAGGCGATCGTCGGAGAGCTCCTCCGCGACCTCGATCATCCGCTGCTGCGGGAGGTCGAGGAGCGTGTTGGCGAGATCCGCGGCGTGCAGCTCGGAGTACGAGGCGACGAGCTGCTCGGCGGACTGCGACTCGCCCGGTGCGTGCTCCTCGGTGACCTCGCTCCAGGCCGCGAACGTCGTCGGGCCCTTGGCGAACGGCGACGCGCCGGTCTTCGGGCGGCGCAGGAAGAGCTGACTGATCGCCCACTCGCCGAGACGGTTCGGCTCGATCGCCACGTCCTCGATCACCGCGGTGCCGCTGCCGTCGGTCAGACTCACCCGCCGGCCCAGCATTTCGGCGAGGACGCGCACCTCGCCGGCGCGGGGAGAGAAGCGCCGCACGTTGATGAGGCCGGTGGTGATGACCTGCCCGGACCGGATCGACGTGACCCGGCCGATCGAGAGGAACACATGGCGCCGGCCGGGGATCTCCACGACCAGTCCGATCACGCGCGGGGCCGCGGTACTTCGATACACGACGACGACGTCCCGGACCTTGCCGAGCCGGTCGCCGACGGGATCGAAGACGGCGCACCCTGCCAGGCGCGCGGCGAAAACCCGTTGTGTGCTCACCCGACCAGCGTAGCCCGCGGCGTGCCGGGGCGGCTGTCGGGGCGGTCGCTCGGCCGGCCGCGAGGCACGACGTGGAAGAATAGCCGGATGAGCATGCTGAATCGCCCCGCGAGCGGCACGGACACCGGTGAGATCGTCGCCTCCATGCGCGACTACGAGAGCGCGCAGAAGGCGGTGTCGAAGCTGATCGCCGGAGAGGTCCCTGCGCGCGACATCGCGATCGTCGGGCAGAGCGTGCGGACGGTCGAGCGGGTGACCGGACGGCTCGGCTACGCCGCGGCCGCGCGCTCGGGCGCGATCAACGGGGTGCTCATCGGCCTCTTCCTGTCGGCGATCCTCGTCCTGGGCAACCCCGAGGTGCCGATCCAGCTGTTCGTCGGCTTCGTCCTCATCGGCGTCGCGGTGGGCATGCTGCTGAGCCTCATCACCTACGCCATCGTGCGTCGCCGCCGTGACTTCGCGAGTGTGACGCAGTTCGCCGCGGATCACTACGAGGTGACCGTGCAGCCCGGGTCGCTGGCGAAGGCGCGGCAGGTCCTCGGCGCGCAGCGGGTCGCCCCCGTGCGTCCTCCGGTGAACCTGGACGAGCCGCCGAAGTACGGCGAGCGGATCCCGCAGGGCGCTCCTGCTCCGGCTCCTGAACCCGCTCCTGAGCCCGGCCCGGCCCCTGAGCCTGCTCCGGCCCCTGAACCGGCTCCTGAGCCCGGCCCGGCTCCTGAGCCCGCTCCCGCTCCTGAGCCCGGTCTTCCGCCGCGGCCCGCCGACCCGGAGACCGGCACCCCCGGATCCGTGCGGTGACCCCGGTGCCCTCCGCCGTCCGGATCGAGGTCGCCCTGCCCGCCGGCGCGACCCCGGTATCCGCCGACTGGACGCCGGGCACCCGCGATGACGTCGTGCTGATCGCCCACGGGGCCGGGGCGGGGAAGGATCACCCCTTCCTCGTCGGCTTCGACCTGGCCCTCGCCGCACTCGGCTACTCGACGCTGCGTTTCTCCTTCCCGTACGCCGAGCAGGGGCGCCGCATGCCCGGTCCCGCCGCCCACGCGGTCGCGACGTGGGAGGCCGCGGTCGCCGAAGCCCGTGCACGGGCGCCGCATGCGGCCGTGTGGGCGACCGGGAAGTCCTACGGCGGGCGCATGGCGTCCCTGGCCGTCGCAGAGGGGCTCGTCGTGGACGGCCTCGTCTACCTCGGCTACCCGCTCCACCCGCCGGGGCGTCCGGACAAGCCGCGGATCGCCCATCTCCCCTCGATCACCGTCCCGCAGCTCTTCGTGGAGGGCACCGCGGACCCGTTCATCCAGCCGATCGCCCAGCTCGAGGAGGCCGTCGCGTCCTGTCACGACGCGCGGGTGCACTGGGTCGAGGGTGGCGGCCACTCCTTCGAGGTGAAGGGCCGGCGGCGGCCGCCGGCGGACGTCGCCGCGGACCTGGCGCCCGTGGTCGACGCCTTCGTCAGCACGCTGCGGGGGTGAGGAGCGCGGCCGCGGCCCCACTCCCTCCCGTCGTCAGCCCTGCAGTCGCGCCATCCAGGCTTCGACCTCGTCGGCCGTGCGCGGGATGTCCGCGGAGAGGTTGACCGGGCCGTCCTCGGTCATCAGGATGTCGTCCTCGATCCGGACGCCGATGCCGCGCAGCTCGGCGGGTACCGTGAGGTCGTCGATCTGGAAGTACAGCCCCGGCTCGATCGTGAAGACCATGCCCGGCGTGAGGATGCCGTCGTAGTACATCTCGCGGCGCGCCTGCGCGCAGTCGTGCACGTCGATGCCGAGGTGGTGCGACGTGCCGTGCACCATGTAGCGCCGGTGCTGGCCGCCCTTGTCCGCGTCCAGGGCCTCCTCGGCGGTGACCGGGAGCAGGCCCCACTCCGCGGTGCGCTCGGCGATCACGGCCATCGCCGCGGCGTGCACGTCACGGAAGCGGACACCGACCTTCGCCGCCGCGAAAGCCGCGTCGGCGGCCTCGCGCACGGTCTCGTAGACGCGGCGCTGCACGTCCGTGAACGTCCCGGACACCGGCAGCGTGCGGGTGATGTCAGCGGTGTAGAGGCTGTCCGCCTCCACGCCCGCGTCGACGAGGATGAGGTCTCCCGGCACGACCGTGCCGTCGTTGCGCGTCCAGTGCAGGTAGCACGCGTGCGGCCCGGACGCGGCGATCGTGTCGTAGCCCTCGCCGTTGCCGTCCTCGCGGGCGCGGCGGTGGAAGACGCCCTCGACGACGCGCTCGCCCCGGGCGTGCGCGACCGCGGCCGGGAGCTCACGGATGATGTCGTCGAAGCCCTGCGCCGTGATCGCCACGGCCCGGCGCATCTCGGCGATCTCGAAGTCGTCCTTGATGAGGCGCAGCTCGGAGACGAAACGCGTGAGGGCCTCGTCCTCGTCGAGGACGAGCTCGCCGTCGACCGGGGTGAACTCGTGCAGGTGCGCCGTGGCCACCTGCAGGTCGGCGGCGACGCCGGCCAGCGACGGGCGCGGGCCGATCCAGAACTCGCCGACGGTAGCGTCGGCGTAGAACTCGGTCGTGGTGCGGTCGGCGCGCTCGCGGAAGTACAGGGTGATGTCGTGTCCGTCGGACGTCGGCTCGAAGACGAGCACCGAGTCCGGCTCCGCGTCGGAGGCCCAGCCGGTGAGGTGCGCGAAGGCGGAGTGCGCGCGGAAGACGTAGTCGGTGTCGTTGCTGCGCTGCTTGAGCGAGCCGGCGGGGATCACGAGGCGCTTGCCGGGGAACGCGGCCGAGACGGCGGCGCGGCGGCGCTCGGCGTACGGAGCCTGGGCGCGCGGCGCGGGCAGCGTCTCCGGACGCTCGGCCCAGCCGGTGGAGATGGTGTCGAGGAAGCCCTGCGGGAAGGGCTGCTTGCGGTTGGTCGAGCTGTTCTCGACGGGGGCTTCGACGGTCTCGTCAGCGATCGTGTCGTTTTCTCCGGTGCTCATCCGTCCAGTCTCTCACCTGGAGGCCCCCGGCGTGATCAGCCGGCCGGCTCGAGCTGCACGATGAGGGCGCGATGATCGCTGCCCCCGGCGTCGTCGAGCACGGCGGAGCCCGTGGGGCGCCAGTTGGCCGACGCCATCACGTGGTCGATGGGGGCGCCGGCGAGAGCGGGGAACGAGCTCGGCCAGGTGCCGGACATCCCGTTGCCGGTCCGGGAGGCGACGTCGCGGCAGTACCCGATGTCGCCGCCGTCGATGCCGAGGGAGGCCATATGATCCACGGTCGCATTGAAGTCGCCGGCGAGGATGAAGTCACCTGCGGGGCACTGGTCGGCGATCCACTGCAGGTCGCTCTGCCACTGCTGCATCTCCTCCATGCGCGGCGCGACGGCATGCACGGCGACGATCGTGGGGCCATCGCCGTCGATGGGCATGAGCACGGCGCTGGGCACGGATCCGGTGTTGTTGCTCCCGTCCTTCGACGACTCGATGACGGAGTACTCGCCGAGCTCCGGAGCCACGAGCACGGTGGTCTGCCACGACTGCGGGCCGTCCTCCACGTCCGGGCGGAACTGCACGTGGTGCACCCACATGGGATGCCCCTGCTCGCGCAGCATGAGCGCGATCCGCTCGCCGACCTCCTCGGTGGTCTCGGGCAGCGCCACCACGTCGGCTTCCTGCTCCAGGATCTCCCGGGCGATCTGCTCGGCGGAGACGGCCTCACCCGCCGTGTTCCAGGTGAGCACTCGCAGGCTCGTGTCGGTCCGCTCGGGGAGGGCAGCCACGCCGAACCCCCGCGTCGCCCCGATCACGCCGGTCGCGGCGGCACCGAGCAGCGCGACGATCAGGATGGACGCCGCGAAGCCCCGCAACGGCCGGGCGAGCAGGAGCAGCAGCGCCAGCACCGCGATGACCAGGAAGCCGCCGAGCACGAGGCCGCGGGCGGCGACGAGCTGAGCGAACGGGTAGGTCTGCTCGAGGCGGAAGAACTGCGGCCACACGACGACCGCCGTCGCGATCGCGAACAGGACGGTCAGCAGGATCCCCAGGAGTCGAAACATCCCGTCCAGCCTAGAAGCGCCGCCTGTGAAGTCCCTGCCTCAGGACCGGCTCGTCGCCGCGATCGGTGTCCGGGATTCCGCGCCACGCGCGTCGGCACTCGGTACGCTCGGAGGATGCCCGTTCCGCCCGCCGGTCCCGCCGACCTGCACCTGCATTCCAACCACTCCGACGGCACCGAGGCGCCCGCCGAGGTCATGAGACAGGCGCATCGGCACGGGGTGCGGACCGCGGCGCTCACGGATCACGACCGCACCACCGGCTGGGCGGAGGCCGGCGACGCCGCCGCCGCCCTGGGCATGACCTTCCTCCCGGGCATGGAGCTCTCCGCCAAGCACGAATGGCGCAGCGTGCACGTGCTCGGCTACCTCTTCGATCCGGAGGATGCGGCGCTGCGGGCCGAGACCGACCGGATCCGGAACGACCGGATCGGGCGCGCGGAGCGCATCGTCCGCAACATCGGCCGCGACTACGACCTGCACTGGGACGACGTCCTCGCCCAGACGACGCTCGACGCGACGGTCGGCCGTCCCCACATCGCCGATGCCCTGGTGGCCCGCGGCATCGTGCGCGATCGGGGGGAGGCCTTCGACGGCATCCTGCACCCGCGGGAGGGCTACTACGAGCCCCACTACGCGCCGGACCCGCTGACCGCCGTGAGACTGCTCACCGAGGCGGGAGGCGTGGCGATCATCGCGCATCCCGTGACGGCGGGCCGCGATCGGATGATGCCGATGCCGTACATCGAGCGGCTGCTCGACGCCGGGCTGGCCGGGTTCGAGGTGGACCATCGAGAGAACACGGCCGCCGGCAAGCGGCTCCTTCGCGAGCTGGCGGAACGGCACGACCTCATCGTCACCGGGTCCAGCGACTACCACGGCACGGGCAAGCCCAACGTGCCGGGGGAGAACACCACCACGGAGGACATGGTGGCCCGCATCATCGACCGGGCCACGGGTACCCCACCGCGGCGTCCCTGAGCCCGGCGGACTGTCGGCGGTCTCCCGGCGTTCTGTCGACCCCGACCGCTACGGTCCGAGGCATGCAACGTGCCACCTCCCTGGAGCGCCGCGTCGATGCGGCCGCCCGCCGTCTCCTCCGCGCGGTGCCGACGACGGGCTTCCGCGCCGGACTCGCCGAGTTCGTCGTGTTCGTGCTCAAGCAGGCGTGGGCGTGCGTGTTCGGCGCGGCGCTCCTGGTGGTGATCATCGCGGCCCGCCTCTGGTATCCCGACGACGCGGCGCTCGCCCGCAACGACGCCCTGACGATCGCGGCCGTCCTGATCCAGGTGGCGATGCTCGTGTTCCGGCTGGAGAGCGGACGGGAGCTCTGGGTGATCGTGCTCTTCCACATCACGGGGACCGCGATGGAGCTGTTCAAGACCGACGTCGGCTCCTGGGCGTACGCCGCGGACGGCATCCTGCGCATCGGCGGCGTCCCGCTGTTCAGCGGCTTCATGTATGCGGCGGTCGGCTCGTACATGGTGCGGGTGTACCGGCTGTTCGACCTCGGGTTCACCCGCTATCCGCGGCGGTGGATGACGGCCGTGCTGGCGGCGGCGATCTACATCAACTTCTTCACCCACCACTGGTGGTGGGACGCGCGGTGGGTGCTCCTCGCCGCCGTGGTCGTGCTCTGGCTGCCCACGATCCTGCACGCGCGCGTGTGGCGCCGCACCATCCGCCTTCCGCTCCTGGTCGTGTTCGCCGGCGTCGCGGTGTTCATCTACCTCGCCGAGAACATCGGCACGTGGGCGGGCGCCTGGGCCTACCCGGACCAGGCGGAGGGATGGCAGCCGGTGTCGCTGAGCAAGCTCAGTTCCTGGTTCCTGCTGATGATCATCTCGGTCGTGCTCGTCGCCTGGGTCTACCCGCCGCAGGTCCCGGCTGCGCTCCTGCAGAACGAGGGGCGCCGCACGGAAGACCGTGCGGCGCCCCTCGGACGACGATGATGCGGATCAGGCGCCCGTGACGGGTGCCGCTCCGCTGCCGGAGCCGCCGCGACGACGGCGGCGGCGACGCGCGGGAGCGGGCTTGCCGTCGTGGTGCTCCTTGCCGGCGCCGTCGTGCGTGCCGGCGCCCTCGGCGCCCCGGTCGGCGGTCTGCGCGGTCGAGCCCTCGGCGGACCCGCCCTCGGTCGCCCCTTCGGCGAAGGTCGAGCCGACGGGCGTGGAACCCGTCCGGCGGCGGCGACGGCGGCGCGTGCCGCCCTCCCCGGTCCCTTCGGCGGCGGCGTCGGCAGCGCGCTCCGGGCGACGGGAGCGCTCGGTCTTGACCGCCTCCTTCTTCGGCGCGCTCACGAGCCGGCCCTTCGTCCCCTCGGGGATGTCGAGGTCGGTGTAGAGGTGCGGGCTCGAGGAGTAGGTCTCGATGGGCTCGGGCTGGCCGAACTCGAGGGCGCGGTTGATGAGGGCCCACTTGTGCAGGTCCTCCCAGTCGACGAACGTGACGGCGATGCCGGTCTTCCCCGCGCGGCCGGTGCGTCCCGCGCGGTGCAGGTAGGTCTTCTCCTCGTCGGGGATCGTGTGGTTGATGACGTGCGTGACGTCATCCACGTCGATACCGCGCGCGGCCACATCCGTCGCCACGAGCACGTCCTTCTTGCCGGCCTTGAACGCGGCCATGGAGCGCTCGCGCTGGTCCTGGCCCATGTCGCCGTGCACGCCGCCCACGTTGAAGCCGCGGTCGGTGAGCTCGTCGACGAGGCGCTGGGCCGCGCGCTTGGTCCGCGTGAAGATCACGGTCTTGCCGCGCCCCTCGGCCTGCAGGATGCGCGCGATGACCTCGTCCTTGTCGAGCGAGTGCGCGCGGTAGACGAGGTGCTTGATGTTCGCCTGCGTCAGACCCTCGTCCGGATCGTTCGCGCGGATGTGGATGGGGTTGGTCATGAACCGCCGCGCGAGCGCGACGATCGGGCCGGGCATGGTCGCGGAGAACAGCTGGGTGTGCCGCACCGCCGGCACCTTCTGGAAGATCTTCTCGATGTCGGCGAGGAAGCCGAGGTCGAGCATCTTGTCGGCCTCGTCGAGCACGACCTCGGTCGCGTTCGAGAGATCGAGCAGGCGCTGGCCGGCGAGGTCGATGAGACGACCCGGCGTGCCGACGACGATCTGCGCGCCGGCCTTGAGCTGGTCGATCTGCCCCTCGTAGGCCTTGCCGCCGTAGATGGCGACGACGCTCGTGGAGCGGTTGCTCGTGAGGAGGTCGATGTCCTCGTAGACCTGCACCGCCAGCTCGCGGGTGGGGACGACGATGAGGGCCTTGACGCCCGGCTCCGGGTCCGTCCCGAGTCGCTGCACGACCGGGATGCCGAAGCCGAAGGTCTTGCCGGTACCGGTCTTGGCCTGCCCGATGATGTCCTGGCCGGGGAGGCCGAGGGGGATGGTCTGCTCCTGGATCGGGAAGGCATCGACGATGCCCTTCGCTGCCAGTGCGTCGACGATGTCCTGGTCGATGCCGAGTTCGGCGAAACTTGTCACTGTGTTCAGATGCCTGTCCGGCGACCTCGCGATCGCCTCGTAAACGGAGCCACGCCGTCTCGTGTGCCACAGGCGCGGGGCCCCGCTCCGACGGCGGGGACACGCCCAGCCTACCGGAGGGGTGGCTCCGGACAGGGAGGACGCCGTCGCCCGAGTATTGTGAACGACGTGGCCGACTCGGGAGGAACACCTCGTGGTTAAGTGGTTCTGGCAGCGCGATGCCGCGCCGCGACGCACCCTGGCGCTGCGCAGCCGCGGCGAGCAGAGCGATGCGACGCGTGTCGACTTCGCGGAGCTGGCGCCCGAGCTCGACCGGTTCCTCGGCCAGGCGGCCTACCTCCAGCTCGGGTACTTCGAGACGCTGACGCGGCTCATCCGCGCGACTCCCGAGCTGGCCGAGAAGGAGTCGCTGTCCCGGGCCGCCGGTGCCGCGCTCACCAAGCACCGTGGCATCGTCGACATCATCGCGGCGCGCGGCCAGGACCCGACGCAGCTCATGCTCCCGTTCCGCGAGCACCTGGATGCGTTCCGGCGCAAGACCATCGGGGCGCGCCCGCGCGAGACCCTGCTCGCGGTCTACATCACGGCGGGCATGCTCGACGACTTCTACCTCGCGCTCGCCTCGAGCTACGGCGAGACGGGGCGGCGGGTCGCCGAGATCCTGCGCGAGGATGATGCGCGCCACGAGATCGTCGCGATCATCCAGGAGACGATCGAGAGCGACGAGGAGTGGCGCTCGCTGCTGTCCATGTGGGCACGGCGCCTCGTGGGGGACACGATCCTCGTCTGCCGTGCGGCCCTGCGGCCGGAGCTCCTCGCCGTGGAGGAGGCCCGGATCGAGCCGGTGTACACCGAGCTCATGGGAGCGCACGCCCGCCGCATGGATGCGATGGGACTCGCGTCGTAGCTCAGATCCCGAGCGCGGCCTTCGTCTGCGCGTCACCGCGTCGACGTGCCGCGGTGAGTGCCCCGGTCGCCAGGGCCGCGACCACCACCGCGCCGAGGATGCTCGCGAGCCACAGCCAGACGCTGTCCTCGCCCACGCCGGCCCATTGCAGGCTCGTGTAGACGATCGCCGAGACGGCCGTCGCGATCGCCGGGGCGAGGGCGACGCCGCGCAGCTCGCGACCGCCGATTAGGAAGTGCGCGGCGATCCCCAGCACGCAGGCACCGACGAGGGCGAGGAGGATGTACATGCGCGGGTCAGGCGACGAAGCCCACGCGACGCGACTCCTCGGTGCCCAGCTCGATGTAGGCGAGGTTCGCGGTCGGCACGATGTAGGAGTTGCCCTTCACATCGGCGAAGCTCAGGTGCGAGGCGCTCTGCTCGAGTGCCGCGGAGACCTGGGTGCGGACCTCGTCCGCCGTGGCAGCGGTGTCGAAGCTCAGCTCGCGGCCGGTGTTGATGATGCCGATGCGGATTTCCACGGGTGCTCCTTGCAGGTCGTCGGACTCGCCCAACTCTATCGCGCAGCCGGCGGCGGAGACCGGTGACGCGGGCCGTTTCGCCCTGAGCGCACAACCCGTGAGGAGACCCGCCCTCGACGCCGATGTCCGCGCCTCCCGATAGCGTGGAGGGATGATGTCGGATGCCGCGCAGCGAGCTGTGATCACGGCGCGGCCGACCGCGTCCGGCGTCGTGATCGGCGCCCCCGGCACGGGTAAGACGCGTACGCTCGTCGACCGGGTCGTGCAGCTCCTCGAGGTCGAGGGGCTGCGTCCGGAGGAGGTGCTGGCGCTCACCCCGAGCCGGCAGGCGGCCACCGCGCTGCGCGACCGGATCGGCGTGCGCATCGGCCAGGCGACGCCAGGGCCACTGGCACGCTCGCTCGGG
Source organism: Microbacterium sp. LEMMJ01 (assembly GCF_002114135.1). Lineage (NCBI taxonomy): Bacteria > Bacillati > Actinomycetota > Actinomycetes > Micrococcales > Microbacteriaceae > Microbacterium > Microbacterium sp. LEMMJ01. Next base: position 10,903 of record NZ_NCTV01000033.1, on the reverse strand, counting down.
TCGTTCGCGTTCCAGCTGGTCCGCGGGGCGATGGTCCGCGAAGGCGCCGAGCCGCCGGCGCTGCTCACCGGCGCCGACCAGGATCGCATCATCGCCGAACTGCTGGCCGGAGATGCCGAGGACGCCCGCATCTCCTGGCCTCCGGCGCTCAGCGAGCCGGTCCGCGCCTCGAAGGGCTTCCGCTCCGAGCTGCGCGCCTTCCTCGCGGAATGCACGGAGCTGGGGGCGAGCCCGGCGGAGCTGCGCGCCACGGGCGACGCGGTGTGGACAGCGGCCGCCGACTTCGTGGAGGAGTACCGCGCGGTGCTCGACGCCCTGCGGGCCGCGCACCGTGACACCGCCGACCTCCTCAGCGAGGCGGCGGGGATCCTCCGCACCGCCGACGGCGCCACCCTCGGGCCGCTCGCACCCCTGCGGGTGGTGCTCATCGACGACGCCCAGGAGCTCACGCGCGGCGGGATCGGCGTGGTGCGCGCGCTCCGGGAGCGGGGCGTCGCGGTGCAGGCGTTCGGCGATCCCGACATCTCCTCCGGTGCCTTCCGCGGTGCCAGTCCCGAGCTGTTCGCGCAGCTCACCGGCGCGCTCGGCACCGTGCACGTGCTCGACGGCGCGCACCGGCAGCGCCCCCTGCTGACCGCGCTGACGCGCACGGTGACGCAGGCGATCGGGGCGTCAGGACGGGTCGAGCACCGGCGGGCGCCGGCGCCCGCGGCGGAGGACGACGAAGCCGAGGTGTCGACCTTCCTCGCCCCGTCGCCCTACGAGGAGTTCGACCGCATCGCCGGGGTCATGCGCGACTGGCATCTCCGCGCCGGGATCCCGTGGGAGCGGATGGCGGTCATCGCCCATGACACCCGTCAGGTCACAGCCCTCGAGACCGAGCTCGCCGCGCGCGAGATCCCGACGAGGGCCGCCGGTGTGCAGCGCCCGCTCGGCAGCGAGGGGATCGTGCGCGACATCGTCGGCATCGTCCGGCTCGCGCTGACCCCGGACGACGAGCGCACGGTGCAGGCCTGGGAGGAGGCGCTGCGCACACCGTTCGGCGGCATGGATGCGATCGCGCTGCGGCGGCTGCGCGCGCGGCTCCGCCACCTCGAGCTCGGGCAGGGCGGGTCGACCCCGGCGCGCGAGCTGCTGCGCGCGGCGATGTCGGCGCCGGCCACCCTCACGCTCATCGATGCGCCGGAGTCGCGGACCGCCGAGCGCTTCGCCGAGACGGTCGCCGGCGTCGCCCGTGCGGCGGCGGAGGGCGAGACGATCCACGACCTCCTGTGGCGCATCTGGGAGCAGGCCAGGGCCGTCGACGGGCGGCGGCTGCACGTCGCATGGCGGGAGATCTCGCTGCTGCCCACCGGCGCCGAGACGGCGCGGTCGCTCGACGCCCTCGTGGCCCTCTTCGACGCGGCCAAGCGCTTCGTCGAGCGCACCCCGAACGAGCGTCCCGAGGTCTTCGTGCGCGACATCCTCGACAGCGAGGTGCCCGAGGACACGCTGTCGTCGCCCGAGCGGCCGGGCACGGTGACGCTGCTCACGCCGGCCACAGCGCTCGGCACGGAGTTCGACGCCGTGGTCGTCGCCGGGGTGCAGGACGGCGTGTGGCCCAACGTGCGGCTGCGGGGCGGGCTGCTCCAGACCTGGCGGCTCGCCGACGCGCTGATCGCGGCGCGCTCTGGCCTGCCGGCGGAGGTGCCCGGCGTGCTCGACCGGCGTCGCGCCGCTCTGCACGACGAGCTGCGCCTGTTCGTGCGGGCGCTCTCTCGGGCGCGCCATCGACTGCTCATCACCGCCGTGGACGACGACGACCTGTCGCCCAGCGCGTTCTTCGGATTCCTGCCGCCGCCGGAGCCGCCGGAGCGCCATGCCTCGGCGGAACACCCCCTCACGCTGCGCGGGCTCGTCGCGCGGCACCGTCGCGTGCTCACCACGGCCCCCGCCGAGCAGGCGCGGCGCGAGGCCGCCGCCCAGCTCGCCGTCCTGGCCAGGGAGGGGGTGCCCGGTGCGCATCCGCACGACTGGTACGGAGTGACGGCGCCGTCGACCGCGGCACCGCTCCGCGATCTCGCCGCGAACGGCGCACGGGTGTCGCCCTCGGCCGTGGAGTCGTATGAGGAGTGCGGGCTCAACTGGGTCGTCTCGGCCCTCGGGGGCGATACGGTCATGCCGCCGACGGCCGGTATCGGCACGATCGTCCACGAGGCGATGGAGCGCGTACCGGACGGCGATCTCGCGCGCATGCGGGAGATCGTCGAGGAGCACTGGCCGGAACTCGACTTCGAGACGGCGTGGATCGGACGCAAGGAGCGCCGCCGCGCCGACCTGTTCGTCGACCGGCTGCACAGCTACCTCGGCGAGGTGAGGAGAGACGGCGGGCGCGTCCTCGGCAGCGAGGTGGAGTTCCGGTTCGCCGTCGACGTGTCCGGTGCGACCGCCGAGCCCACGGTGCACCCGGTGGGAGAGGACCGCGGGCACCGTGCCATCGTGCACGGCTACATCGACCGGGTCGAGGCGTACCCGCCCGGTGCCGGCGAACACGGCCCGGCGCGCGGCCGCGGCTGGCAGACGATGGCCGGCGGGCCGGAGGTGACCACGGTGGTCGTCGACCTCAAGACCGGGAAGACCGATCCGGAGTCGGACGGCGGCGTCGTCCAGCACGCCCAGCTCGCGGCGTATCAGATCGCGGTGCAGGAGGGCCTCGTGCCCGGTGCCGCGCCGGGCTCGCTCGGGGGCGCGCGGCTCGTCATCGTCTCGAAGACGCTGGCCAAGAGCGACTACCGCGTCGCGCATCAGCATGCTTTGGACGCCGAGGCCCGATCGCAGTTCCTGCGCCGGGTCGCGGAGGTCGCCCGCGGAATGTCGGCGGCGCGCTTCACGGCTCAGGTCGAGGCGCACTGCGCCGACACCCAGCGCCGGGTGCATCCGTGCCGCATCCACACCGTCCCGGCGGTGAGCGCATGACCGCAGGACCCGCGGACGCCGTGCTCTCGGCGACCGATATCGCCGCCGCGCTCGGACTCCCGACCCCGACGCCCGCCCAGCAGCAGGTGATCGAGGCCCCGCTCGAGCCCGCCCTCGTCGTCGCCGGAGCCGGCAGCGGCAAGACGGAGACCATGTCGGCCCGGGTCGTCTGGCTCGTCGCGAACGGGCTCGTCCGCCGGGACGAGGTCCTCGGACTCACGTTCACGCGCAAGGCGGCGGGGGAGCTGGCGGAGCGCATCGGCGCCCGCCTCGCCGTCGTCGACGAGTACGGGCGGCGGGGTCTGCTCCCGCACCTCCCGGAGATCGTCGCCGGAGGAGCGCTGCGCCGGGTGGCGGACGCCGCGCCGGGGCGCCAGCGGGAGCTCGTCCGCGCGCAGGTCCTCGACGACCTCGCCCGGCAGCACGGCACGGGCGGAGAGCCGGCGGTCCGCACCGCCGACGACCTCCTCATCCGCCCGCGCGTGTCCACCTACAACGCCTTCGCGGACGGCATCGTCCGCGAGCACGCCGCCCGCATCGGCCGGGATCCGGATGTGGCGATGCTGAGCCAAGCGGCCTCCTGGATGCTGGCGCGGGAGGTCGTGCTCCGCAGCGACCTGCCGGAACTGGAGGAGGTCGACTACGCCCTGGGGACGGTCATCGACGCCGTGCAGCGGCTCGCCGGCGAGGCCCTCGACCACCGCGTCGACCTCGCGGAGGCGGAGCGCCTCGCCGCGGCGCAGGCCGCGGCGTTCGAGCCCTACCGCTCCCACGCCGACGTCGAGAAGGCGGCGGTCAACCTGCGTACCCTCCCGACCCTGACCCGCCTCGTGCGGGACTACATCGCCGAGAAGGATCGCCGCGGCGTGCTCGACTTCGCCGACCAGGTCTCCGGCGCGTACGACATCGTCGAGTCCGCGCCGGACGTCCGCGCCGAGCTGCGCGAGCAGCACCGCGTGGTGCTGCTCGACGAGTATCAGGACACCTCCGTGATCCAGACGCGCTTCCTCGCGGAGCTGTTCCGCGACACGGCCGTCATGGCCGTCGGCGATCCGCACCAGTCGATCTACGGCTGGCGCGGGGCCAGCGCCGACAACCTGTATGCGTTCCCCCGGTCGTTCTCGAGTGCAGGCGGCGTGCGCACCTACAGCCTCATGACGAGCTGGCGCAACGACCGGAGGATCCTCGACGTCGCCAACCGGGTGCTCGAGCCTCTGCAGCGCCGCGGACTCGATGTGCCGCCGCTGGAGCCGCGGCCGGGCGCGGGGGAGGGCACGGTCGCCGTGCGCTATCCCTTCACCGTCGACGACGAGGCCGCCGAGGTCGCGGCCTGGTTCGCCGAACGCCGCGCCGCCCACGAGGCGACCTCGGCCTCCCCGCACACCGGCGCCATCCTGTTCCGGTCCAAGCGCCACATGCAGACCTTCGCCGGCGCGCTCGCCGCGCGGGGCATCCCGCACCGCATCCTCGGCCTGGGCGGCCTGCTCGCCACGCCCGAGGTCGTCGATGTGGTCTCGACGCTGCGGGTGGTGCACGATCCGACGGCGGGCTCGGCGCTGATCCGGCTCCTCACCGGCCCGCGCTTCGGCGTCGGGGTGGCGGACATGGCGGCGCTCTACGAGCTGGGGCGCGCACTCGCGGAGCGCGACACCGCCCTCATGCCGCTGCCCGAGGAGGTCAGGGTGCGGCTCCGCTCCTCCCGCGGTGCCGACGAGGCCGTCTCCATCGTGGACGCGGTCGACATCGTGCGCGCGGTCCGGGACGACTACCGCCTGCTGGAGGGGATCACGCCGGAGGGACGCGCCCGGATCCGCGCGGCAGGGGAGATGCTGGAGCGTCTGCGTCGCGCGTCGTCCCAGCCCATCCCGGAGCTCATCCGGCTCATCGAGCTGGAGCTGCGGCTGGACATCGAGCTCGCCGCCAACGAGACCCGAGGTCCCGCGCGCGTCGCAGCGACCCAGCTGCGGGCGTTCGCCGACGAGGTGCGCGCGTTCCTCGCCGCCGACGAGCGCGGCACGATCGGCAGTCTGCTGGCCTGGCTCGACAAGGCCGAGAGCACCGACGAGCTGATGCCGCGCCCGGAGCCGCCGGAGCCCGGCGTCGTGCAGCTCCTCACGATCCACGGGTCGAAGGGCTTGGAGTGGGACGCGGTCGCCGTCGTGCGCCTCGTGGTCGACGAGCTGCCGGGACGCGTGTCCGACACCTCCGGCTGGTTCGGCTTCGGCGTCGTTCCCTTCGCGCTGCGCGGAGACCGCGATGCGCTCCCGCGCTTCGTCTGGGATCCGGAGGAGGCGATGGCGGGGGAGACCGACCCCGGCATGCGGCAGAAGCGCGCCCAGGCGTCGCTGTCGGGCGGTGTGACGAAGGCGAATCCGCACGGTGGCGCGCTCAAGCGCTTCAAGGACGCCTACCGGGAGTATCAGCGCCAGGAGGAGCGTCGCCTCGCCTACGTGGCGATCACCCGCGCCAAGAGCGATCTTCTGCTCAGCGGAGCCCACTGGGCGGGCCAGAAGGCGCCGCGCACACCGAGCCCGTACCTCCTCGAGGCCATCGACGTCCTCGGCCTCGACGAGGTCCCGCCGGTCGATCCCGACGAGAACCCGTACGACGGTCCCGGGGCCACGCTCCACTGGCCGCTCGATCCCCTCGGCGGGAGGCGTGCCGTGGTGACCGCCGCGGCCGCGCTCGTCGAGGAGGCCCTGCACGACGACGCCGCCGTTCCGACGGAGGAGCTGCGCCGGCTCCTCGATGAGCGGGCGGCCCGCCAGCGCGGAACGGACGCCGAGGCTCCCACCCGCGTTCCCGCCTCCCGGTTCAAGGACTACGTCACGGATTACACCGGCACCCTGTCCTCGCTCGTGCGTCCGATGCCGGAGCGTCCGTACCGCCAGACCCGTCTGGGGACCCTGTTCCACGCGTGGGTGGAGCAGCGCTCCGAGCTCGTCGGCGTCGGGACCCGGGTCGATGAGGCGCTCTGGGAGATCGACGAGGACGAGCCGGAGGGCGAAAGCGTGCCGGGCGCTCCGGGGTCAGGGGCAGCGGCGGATGCCGCCGACCTCGCGGCGCTGCAGGAGACCTTCGAGCGGAGCGAGTGGGGGCCGCTGCAGCCCCTCGCCGTGGAGATCGAGATCGACTTCGCGCTGGGCGCCGGCCTTCCGGGGACGGGTGCCGGCGCCGCGGACGCGCACATCGTGATCTGCAAGCTCGATGCGGTGTACCGACGCGCCGACCGCGGCGGACGGATCGAGATCGTGGACTGGAAGACCGGGCGCGCGCCGCGGACGCCGCAGGAGCGCGAGGAGCGCATGCTGCAGCTCGCCCTCTATCGGCTCGCGTACCACCGACGGTTCGGTGTCCCGCTGGAGGAGATCGACGTGGCGCTGTACTACGTGGCCGACGACCTCGTCATCCGCGGGGATCGCGTCTACTCGGAGGAGGAGCTCTTCCAGCGCTGGAGCGCTGCCCGCGCCGCGCGCTGAGCCTCCTCGGAGTCGTCGTCGGCTGCGGGGGAGGACGAGGGGGCGGAGTGCTCAGCTCGTCCGCTCCCGCGCGTCTCGGCGAACGCCTGGGCGACGCCGGAGATGTCTTCGGTCTCGATGCTCGCCACCGCGGCGCGGCGTTCCGCGTCCGGCTGCGACGGTGCATCCGCGGGCTTCTCCGCGTCCGTCGACGCCGCCGCCGGGGCGTCGCGGTCGGCGTCGTCCGCCTCCGCCGCCCAGAGTTCTTCGGGGTTGTAGGCGTCGGTCTGCATCGAGGTGTCCACCTCGGGGGCGGCCGCCACCGGCACGCGGTCGAGCGCGTCCATGGCGGAGTCCACGTCCGAACGTCGGTCGCCGGGCACGCCGAGGTCGTCATGGCGGAGGCCGTCGGCGAGAGCCTCGAGCAGCGCCGCAGCGTCCTCCACGATGTCCTCGCGCCGCAGCGCGTCGCCGTGGACGAGCCAGCGCGCGAACTCCAGCTCGGCGAGCAGACGCGCGCGGACCTCGAGCCCGGCATCGGGAGTGCGGTCCATGGCACGGGCGTAGGCGCCGTGCACGTCGGCCGCCGCGTCGGGAGCCGCGGACAGCCAGGAGAGATCGAGTGCCGGATCGCCGACCGCGAGACCGTGCCAGCCGATCACGCCGGTGACCTCGGGGCCGCGCTCGGGGTGGTCGTCGAAGAGGAAGGACGTCGCCTGCACGCCGCCGAGCACGACGGTCGACTCGAAGCGCCAGAGGTCGTCGTCGGCGACGGCGTCCCGCCATCGCACGGTGAGGCGGGCAGGGACGCGTCCGGTGGCGGCCGCGGTGTCGACGAGCCGCTCCAGCTCGGCGCGGCTCTCCTCGGCGCTGCGCATCACGAGCCCGGCGCCGCGGACGACCGACGTCGGCAGCCCGTGCACGGCGGCGATCGCGGCTCCCATGGATTCCGCCGCGCCGCGTCCGGCGGGCACCATCGACGCCTCGATCTGGAAGCCGGGGAGCAGCTCGGTCACGAGCGCACGCCCTTCGCCCACCCTGGTCTCGCCGATGTAGCCGGGGGCGCGGAACGGCAGCATGGCACGCGCACCGTCGGTGAGGGCGCGCAGCGCCAGGGCCTCCGCCGCCAGCTCCCGCGCCGCGTCATCGTCGTCAGCCACGCGGATCGCGAGTTCCCGGCCGTCGGCGAGCGAGGCGACGGCGGAGTCGAAGCGCCCGTCGCCGTCCGCGGTGAGCGCCCGGGTGCCCGTGACCTCCGCGCCGGGAAGTGCGGCCGTCACCGCCGCGGCTAGAGTGAATGGAGAGCGTCCCATGCCCCCAGGGTAGGTCGGCTCAGGGGCGGTCCCGCCTCCGCCACGCCCGTGAAAGGGGGAGTCGATGAGCATTCCGCGCCCGTTCTTCGACCGCGCCGCCGAACTCCGCGAGGAGGAGGGCGTGCTCGAGCGTCTGCGCGACGACGCGGGCTCGCGCGTCGTCGTCGTCCGGGAGGGACGTGTGCGCGTGGCGGCCTCCGCGCTGCTGCGCGTCTCGCCGGACGAGGTCGCGGACGGGACATGGGCGCTGCTCGGCCGGGATGCCGACGGCGCGGCGCTCCTGCTCGCCGCGCTGCCGCCGGAGACCGATGCCCTCGACACCGCGCCCGACGAGATCTGGCTCGGGCTCCGCGACCTCGGCGGGCGCCTGGACGCGGGGGAGTCCGAGGTCCTGGTCGCCGCCGTCGCCCTGGCCGGCTGGCTCCGCGACGCCCCGTTCTGCCCCACCTGCGGCGGAGGGACGGAGCTGCGCAACGCGGGCTGGTCTCGACGGTGCCTGGTGTGCGGGCGCGAGCACTTCCCGCGGACCGATCCCGCCGTGATCGTCGCCGTCGAGAGCGCGGACGGCGAGCGGCTGCTGCTCGGCGCCAACGCCAACTGGGGCGGACGCATGTACTCCTGCTTCGCGGGATTCACCGAGGCGGGCGAGTCCCTCGAAGCCACCGTGCACCGGGAGATCGAGGAGGAGTCCGGCGTGCGGCTGTCGGCCCTCCGCTACGTCTCCTCGCAGCCGTGGCCGTTCCCGCGGTCGCTCATGGTCGGCTTCCGGGCGGTCGTCGAGGACGACGCGGCGGCGCGCCCGGACGGCGAGGAGATCATCGACGTCCGGTGGTTCACGCGGACGGAGATCGGCTCCGCGCTCGCGGGGAACGGTCCGGTCGGACTCCCGGGGCCGGCCTCGATCGCGCGGGCCCTCATCGTCGACTGGTTCGAGGAGCGCCCGTGAGCGCACTCGATGCCCTCGACGAGCGGCAGCGAGCGGCGGCCTCGGTCCTGCGGGGCCCGGTGGCGGTGCTCGCGGGGGCCGGGACGGGCAAGACCAGGGTCATCACGCATCGCATCGCGCACGGGGTGGACACGGGTGCCTACTCGCCGTCGCGCGTGATGGCGGTCACGTTCACCGCGAAGGCCGCCGGCGAGCTCCGCGGACGCCTCCGTGCGCTCGGCGTCGAGGGCGTGGCCGCCCGCACCTTCCACGCGGCGGCCCTCGCACAGCTCAACTTCTTCTGGCCCACCCTGGCCGGTGCGCCCGCGCCGTCGATCATCGACAACAAGGTGCGCCTGCTGGGCCAGGCCGCCGATGCCATCCGCCTGCGTCCGAGTACGGCGACCCTGCGCGACATCGCCGCGGAGATCGAGTGGCGGAAGGTCTCGATGATCTCGATCGACCGGTACGCGGAGCTCGGTCGCCCGATCAGCGGGATCGACCCCACGCAGCTCGTGGAGCTGATGCGCGGCTATGAGGCGCTCAAGGACGAGCGTCATCAACTCGACTTCGAGGACGTGCTGCTCGCCTGCGCGGGGATGCTGGAGACCGAGCCCCGGGTCGCGGCCGCCGTCCACGAGCAGTACCGGCACTTCACCGTCGACGAGTTCCAGGACGTGTCGCCGCTCCAGAACCGGCTCCTGGAGCTCTGGCTGGGCGATCGGCACGACATCTGCGTGGTCGGCGACGCCAGCCAGACGATCTACTCGTTCGCCGGGGCGGAGCAGCGCTTCCTGCTCGAGTTCGAGCGGCGGCACCCCGACGCGACCGTCATCCGTCTCGAGACGAACTACCGGTCCCAGGCCCCCATCCTGACGGCGGCGAACGCCTTGATGCACGGCAGGCCCGGCGCGCTGGAGCTGGTCCCGGCCCGGGAGCAGTTCACGGCGGAGCCACCGACGGTCACCGCGTACGACACGGAGGCCGAGGAGGCCGCGGGCATCGCCGCCGGCGTCGCGGCACGGATCGCCGGGGGCGCGTCCCCGGCGGAGATCGCCGTGCTGTATCGCGCCCATGCGCAGTCCGCGGTGCTCCAGCAGGCGCTCGCCGCCGAGGGCATCGCCACCTCGGTGCTCGGCGGCACGCGGTTCTTCGCCATGCCGGAGGTGCGCCAGGCGATCCTCGCGCTCCGTGCGGCGGCGGTGGCGCCGACAGAGCACGGATTCCTGCCCGGGGTGCGACGGGTGCTGCGCGAGCTGGGACTCACCGAGGAGCCTCCGGCGGCCGGGGGAGCCCAGCGCGACGGGTGGGAGGCGCGGCGTGCCATCCTCCGTCTCGCGGAGGAGGCGGGGCCGGAGACGACTCTGCGGTCCTTCAGCGACGAGCTCATGGCCCGCGCGAAGGATCAGCACGAGCCGACGATGCGGACGGTGACGCTGTCGACGCTGCATGCCGCGAAGGGCCTGGAGTGGCCGCACGTGTACCTGGCCGGATGGGCGGAGGGGTCTCTGCCCATCTCCTACGCCACGACGTTCGAGGCCGTCGATGAGGAACGGCGTCTGGCCTACGTCGGGGTCACGCGGGCTGCGCGCACGCTGGAGCTGTCGTGGGCACGGACGGCGGGGCGCGGCGAGCGGGCGCCGTCGCGGTTCCTGGCGGAGATGGGCACGACGGCGCGCGGCACAGGCATTCTGCGCGAAACCGCACCGAACGCCACGCGATCCCGCCGTCCGCGCTGACCCTGGCGATGCGCGCCGGATCGGCCGCGCGCAGGAGATGCGCGGCGACGGCCCCGGCGGCGGCCACCCTGGCGAGCGTGAGGCGTCCGGGGTCGCGGCCGACGAGCTGACCGTGCAGGAGCGGCCAGGCCGGATCGCGAGCGGTGTCCTCGGCGTCCCGGCAGCTCAGACACGGCGTGACCCCGGGGATCACGAGCGGCCCCACGGTGATGCGCGCGGGCTCGACCGCGACGGGCAGGTGCGGGTGGTCGGCGCGCAGCATCGGGGCGAACTGCACGGCGGCCGCCGCGCCGGGGACGAGGACGACGGCGACCGCCGTCGACCCCCGCTCCTCGGCCGTCGCGAGCGGCACGCCCTCGTCCTCGAGCGTCTCGCACAGCCGCCCCTCCGCGCGCGTGTCGGTGAGGCCGAGCGCGGAGACGCGGGCGGCGCGCGGCGGAGAGGGCTCGTCCTGCAGCGCGGGTTCGACGACGGCCAGCAGCCGTCGTCGAACCCGCGCTGCAGGACGAGCCC
>NZ_NCTV01000032.1:0-33903 GCF_002114135.1 Microbacterium sp. LEMMJ01 | reverse complement strand
TGCTGCCCCCCGCCGTGAAGGCGGCTACAACCGTGATGGTGCTCCGCGTCGTGAGGGCGGTTACAACTACCGTGACGGTGCTCCGCGTCGTGAGGGTGGCTACAACAACCGTGACGGTGCTCCGCGTCGTGAGGGTGGCTACAACAACCGTGACGGTGCTCCGCGTCGTGAGGGTGGTTACAACCGCGATGGTGCTCCGCGTCGTGAGGGTGGCTACAACAACCGTGACAGCGCTCCGCGTCGCGAGGGTGGTTACAACCGCGATGGTGCGCCCCGTCGTGAGGGTGGCTACAACAACCGTGACGGTGCTCCGCGTCGTGAGGGTGGTTACAACCGCGATGGTGCTCCGCGTCGTGAGGGTGGCTACAACAACCGTGACAGCGCTCCGCGTCGCGAGGGTGGTTACAACCGCGATGGTGCGCCCCGTCGTGAGGGTGGCTACAACCGTGACGGTGGTGCGCCTCGTCGTGAGGGTGGTTACAACCGTGACGGTGGTGCGCCTCGTCGCGAGGGTGGTTACAACCGCGACGGTGGTGCGCCCCGTCGCGAGAGCGGCTACAACCGGGACAGCGCTCCGCGTCGCGAAGGCGGCTACAACCGTGACTCCGGTCCTCGTCGCGAGGGCGGCTACAACCGTGACTCCGCTCCGCGTCGCGAGGGCGGGTTCGAGCGTGAGCGGGGGAGTGACCGGTCGCGGCCCTTCCCGCAGCGCGGCGGGGCTGGGCGGGAGCGTCCGGCCAACGCGGCGAACGAGCGTCCGCGCTTCGACGAGCCCCGCGTCCCGGACGAGGTCACCGCGCGCGACCTGCACCCGTCCGCGCGCAACGAGCTGAAGACGCTGAGCAAAGAGAACGCCGAGTTCGTCGCTCGTCACCTGGCGATGGCCTCCCGGCTGATCGACGAGGACCCCGCTCTGGCGCACGAGCATGCGCTGGCGGCGTCGCGTCGTGCCGGCCGGATCGCGATCGTCCGCGAGACCCTCGGCATCACCGCCTATGCGACCGGCGACTTCGCCTTGGCGCTGCGCGAGCTGCGTACCTACCGCCGGATCTCCGGTAAGGATGACCAGATCGCCCTCATGGTCGACAGCGAGCGCGGTATCGGGCGCCCCGACCGCGCCCTCGAGACCGGTCGGGCGGTGGACCGATCAGCTCTGACCACGCCCGTGCGAGTCGCCCTGGCTATCGCGATGTCGGGTGCCCGGCTCGACCAGGGAGACCTCGAGCTGGCGCTCGGAGAGCTCGAGATCCCGGAGCTGGACCCGGACCGCGCATTCGAGTGGAGCCCCGCGCTGTTCGCCGCGCGCGCCGCCGTCCTGGAGGACCTCGGGCGTACGGACGAAGCCGAGTTCTGGGCGCGCCGTGCCGAGGTCGCCGCCGAGGCTCTCGGTGTCGACGAGGCCGGCGATGAGGAGCTCTACGTGGAGGACGGCCTCATCGAGGACGGGTTCTCTGACGACGAGTTCTCCGACGCTGACGTCGCTTCTGTCGAGGACGAGGACGCGACCGAAGCCGACGACGCGACCGAAGCTCCCGACACGACCGAGGCCCCTGAGCCCGCGGAGCCGTCCATCGAGGACGAGGTGCGCGAGCTGCTCGGCGAGGACGACGAGACGGATGACGACGAGGCGGAGGACGACTCGCCCTCCGCGTCCGAGAAGCCGGAGGCGTAGTGGGGCTCTTCACTGCGAAGGCGCGGAAGCGCTCGGCGGGTCGCACGCCGCTCGAAGGCGTGGACACCGTCCTCGCCGACCTCGACGGCGTGGTCTATGCCGGTCCCGGCGCTCTGCCGCATGCGGTGGAGAGCCTGAACGCGGCGGCGCACGCGGTGCGCCTCGGCTACATCACGAACAACGCCTCGCGCACCGACGCCTCGGTGGCCGCGCACCTCACGAGTCTCGGGCTCGACGTGGCTCCGCAGGACGTCGTCACGAGCCCGCAGGCGGCGATGCGTCTGCTGTCCGGGATCGTGCCGGCGCCGGCGACGATCCTCGTGGTGGGCGGCGACGGCCTCGTCGACGAGGTGCAGAAGGCCGGGTACACGGTCACGCGCAGCGCCGAGGACGCGCCGCAGGCCGTGGTCCAGGGCTTCGCGCCCGAGGTCGCCTGGACCGACCTCGCCGAGGCGGCGTTCGCCCTCAAGGTCCCCGAGGACGAGGGCGGCATCCCGTGGATCGCCACGAACACCGACTGGACGATCCCGCGCGAGCGGGGCGTCGCCCCGGGGAACGGCACTCTCGTGTCCGCCGTGCACACCGCGATCGGTCGCCTGGCGACGGTGGCGGGCAAGCCGGAGACCCCGATCTTCGAGGAGGCGCTCGCCCGTTTCGGCGCGGCGAAAGCGCTCTTCATCGGTGACCGCCTCGACACCGACATCATGGGTGCCAGCCGTGCGGGCATCGAGTCCGCCCTGGTGCTGACCGGTATCGACCGTCCCAAGCACGTCCTCGCCGCGCCCGAAGGATCGCGCCCGACCTATATCCTCGGCGACCTGCGCGGTCTGCACGAGCCGTACCCCGAGCCCACCGTGACCGACGGCGTGTTCGACGTGAACGGCGCCGCCGTCCGCGTCCGGGGCGCAGACGTCGAGATCGTCGCCGAGTCCGGCGACCAGCTCGACCTGCTCCGTGCGGGCGCCGCCGCGATCTGGGCGTCCGGGACGCCGGTGTTCGTCCTCCGGGTTCCGGAACGGCTGTACGCGGACCCGTTCCACCGCCCCTGAGCCACGCGTGGCGCCGCCGCCCGTCGGCGGTGCCGCGTACAGTGGAAGCGTGAGCGATGAGATGACGACCAGCGCGCCGACGGACGGCCTGTGGAGTCGTCTGCGCCTGATCGAAGGGCAGCCGCTCGCCGCACGCGCGGACGCGTACTCGGCCCTGCACGACGACCTCTCGCGACGACTCGAGAGCGGATCCCGGCACGACCTGCGGGAGACCCCGGGACCACGATGACGCGACTCGACGCCGCCCTCGCCGCCCGAGGACTCGCCCGTTCGCGCACGCATGCCGCCACCCTCATCGCCGACGGCCTCGTGAGCGTCGACGGCCGTCCGGTCGTGAAGGCCTCGACCGCGGTCAGCGACGACAACACCATCACGGTCGCCGGCGCCGACCACTACGTCAGCCGCGCGGCGCACAAGCTCGTCGCCGGGCTCGACGGCTTCGGCATCCCGGTGCAGGCACGCCTCGCGCTCGACATGGGGGCCTCGACCGGCGGTTTCACGCAGGTGCTGCGGGAACGCGGCGCGCGCCGTGTCCTCGCCGTGGATGTCGGCCACGGTCAGCTCGCCCCCGCGGTCGCCGCCGACCCCGGCGTCATCGCCGTCGAGGGCTTCAACGTGCGGCACATGACGCGTGACAGCCTCACCGCAGCGACGGGGGAGTCCACGTCGCCCGACCTGGTGGTGGGCGACCTCTCCTTCATCTCGCTCGAGCTCGTGCTGCCCGCGGTGGTCGCCGTGGCCGCGCCGGGCGCCGACGTGCTGCTGCTGGTCAAGCCGCAGTTCGAGGTCGGGAGGACCGCGGTGCGCGGCGGCCTCGTCACCGACCCCGCCACCCGGGCCGATGCCGTCGCCCGCGTGGTGTGGAGCGCGTGGGATGCCGGGATGGGGATGGCGGGGATCGTCTCCTCCCCGATCCTCGGGACACACGGCAATGCGGAGTATCTCGTGCACCTCGTGCCGGGCGGCGGCAGCAATCCGACAGAATGGATGGACACCATCAACCGGCTGGCAGGGGGACGATGAACGAGCGCAGGATCCTGGTCGTCGCCCACGCGGGTCGCGTCGACACCGTCGCGGCCGCCCGTCGGGTGATCGACGCCCTCCGCGGTGCGGGGGTCCGTCCCGTCCTGGCAGCCGACGACCATGCCGAGCTCGCCGCAGTCGATGCGTTCTTCGCGGACGTCGAGGTGCTGGACGCCTCCGGACCGGCGACGCTCGAGCTCGCGATCGTCCTCGGGGGCGATGGCACGATCCTCCGCGCGGCAGAGCTCGTCCGTGACAGCGGCGCTCCGGTGCTCGGCATCAACATGGGTCACGTCGGCTTCCTCGCGGAGATCGACCGGGACGACATGGACGACGCGATGCGCCGCGTCATCGCCCGCGACTACGAGGTCGAGGAGCGCCTGGCACTGTCGGTGCGCGTGAAGGACGCCTCGGGCGACGTCGTCTTCGAGACCTGGGCCCTGAACGAGGCGACCGTCGAGAAGGCGAGCCGCGAGCGCATGATCGAGGTGGTGCTCGAGATCGACGGGCGGCCGCTGTCGAGCTTCGGCTGCGACGGCATGGTCATCTCCACGCCGACCGGCTCGACCGCCTACAACTTCTCCGCCGGCGGCCCGGTGATCTGGCCGACGGTCGAGGCCATCGCGGTGGTCCCGCTGTCGGCGCACGCGCTCTTCGCGAAGCCGCTCGTGGTGAGCCCCGAGGCGGCCGTGGCCATCGAGATGCTGGAGCGGACGGATGGCTCCGGCATCCTCTGGTGCGACGGCCGTCGTTCCCACGACCTTCCGCCGGGAGCCCGCGTCGTGGTGCGCCGCTCGTCGCGCCCGGTCCGCCTCGCGCGTCTGCACCCCACGGCGTTCACGAACCGTCTCGTGCGGAAGTTCCAGCTGCCCGTCGAAGGATGGCGCGGACAGGAGCGGAGGAGCGACGCATGATCGAGGAGATGCGCATGCAGGGGCTCGGCGTGATCGCCGACGCCGTCCTGCCGCTCGGGCCCGGCTTCACGGCCATCACCGGAGAGACGGGCGCGGGGAAGACCATGGTCGTCACCGGGCTCGGGCTGCTCCTCGGCCAGCGCGCCGACTCGGGCGCCGTGCGCAAGGGAGCCGCGCAGGCCTCGGTGGCCGGGGTGTGGATCGTGCCCGAGAAGGGCGAGGTCGCCGACATCGTGGCCGAGGCCGGGGGAGAGCTGGAGCCGGCCGGTGCCGGCACCGCTGAGCTCTATGTCTCGCGCACCCTCAGCGCCGAGGGCCGCAGCCGCGCGAGCGTCGGCGGGCGGGCCGCGCCGGCAGGTGTGCTGTCCTCCCTCGCCGACGAGCTCATCGTCGTGCACGGACAGTCCGAGCAGCTGCGACTGCGCTCGGCCGCCGCGCAGCGCGACGCCCTCGACCGCTTCGGCGGCGAACCGATCGCCCGGGCGCTGGAGGAGTACCAGGCCGCGTTCGAGCGCTGGCGAACGCTCGACGCCCAGATCATCGACATCACCGCGAACCGTGACCGGCGTGCCGAGGAGGCCGCCCGGCTGCGGGAGGACCTCGCCCTGATCGAGGCGACCGCCCCCGAGGAGGGCGAGGACGAGGAGCTGACGGCTCGTGCCGAGCGCCTCGCGAACGCGGAGGAACTCCGCGTCGCCGCCGCCCTGGCCCACGGAGCCCTCTCGAACGAGGAGGGCGAGCCCGATGCCTCGGCGCTGGTCGCGGAAGCGCGCCGAGCGATCGAGCGCGTGTCCGACCCGAAGCTCGCGGAGGTCGCGGAGACCCTGGCCGACATCGGCTACCGCATTGCCGACGCCGCCGGTGTGCTCTCCGGCTTCCTCGCCGACCTCGATGAGTCCGGTCCGCACGAGCTGGCCGCCGTCGAGGAGCGCCGGGCCGCGCTCGGCGTCCTCATCCGTCAGCACGGCTCGCTGGCGGAGGCCCTGGCGCTGTGGCAGACCGGATCCGCGCGACTGGCCGAACTCGACGACGACGGAGAGCGCCTGGAACGCCTCACCGCCGAGCGCGACGCGGCCAGGACAGAGCTCGACGCCCGGGCCGACGCTCTCACCGCGGCCCGGAGCGAGGCGGCCGGCCGACTCGGCGAGGCCGTGACCGCCGAGCTGCACGCGCTGGCGATGCCGGACGCGCGCCTGGAGGTCTCTGTGGCCCCGGGGGCCGAGAGCACCCACGGCCGCGACGACGTCGCCATCCTGCTCGCCCCGCATCCCGGCGCCGAACCTCGCTCGGTCGCCAAGGGCGCCTCCGGCGGCGAGCTGTCGCGGGTGATGCTCGCGATCGAGGTCGTCATCGCGGCGACCGATCCCGTGCCCACCTTCGTGTTCGACGAGGTCGACGCGGGCATCGGCGGCGCGGCGGCGATCGAGGTGGGTCGGCGACTCGCCCGACTCGCCGAGAAGTCGCAGGTGATCGCCGTCACCCATCTCGCGCAGGTCGCCGCCTTCGCGAACAACCATCTCACCGTCGTGAAATCGCACGACGGCGCCGTCACCGCGTCCAGCGTGCGGCGGCTCGACGGGGAGGAGCGCGAGGCCGAGATGGCCCGTCTGCTCTCTGGACTCGCGGATTCCGATGCCGCACTCACCCACGCCCGCGAGCTTCTCAGCCTCGGCGTCTGAATGAACTGTTAGGATAGAAGCCCGTGATGAACTCTTCTTCTGCGGGGCCCAAGAACGACACGACCAAGCACATCTTCGTGACTGGTGGTGTCGTTTCGTCTTTGGGCAAGGGGCTCACCGCGGCCAGCCTGGGCAACCTTTTGACCGCTCGCGGACTCCGCGTGGTCATGCAGAAGCTCGACCCGTATCTGAACGTCGATCCGGGCACCATGAACCCGTTCCAGCACGGCGAGGTGTTCGTCACCGACGACGGTGCGGAGACCGACCTCGACATCGGCCACTACGAGCGTTTCCTCGACATCAACCTGTCCGAGGCGGCCAACGTCACGACCGGTCAGATCTACTCGCAGGTGATCGCCCGCGAGCGTCGCGGCGAGTACCTCGGCGACACCGTGCAGGTGATCCCGCACATCACCGACGAGATCAAGCGCCGCATGCGGCTGCAGGCCGCCGAGGACCCGCGTCCCGACGTGATCATCACCGAGGTCGGCGGCACGGTCGGTGACATCGAGTCGCAGCCGTTCCTCGAGTCGGCCCGCCAGCTGCGTCACGAGCTCGGCCGCGACAGCGTGTTCTTCGTGCACGTCTCGCTCGTGCCGTTCATGGGAGCGTCCGGCGAGCAGAAGACCAAGCCGACCCAGCACTCGGTTGCCGCGCTCCGCCAGGTCGGCATCCAGCCCGACGCCCTCGTGCTCCGCAGCGATCGCCCGGTGAGCGCGAGCAACCGCAACAAGATCGCCCTGATGTGCGACGTCGACGTCGAAGGCGTCATCAACACCGTCGACCTGCCGAGCATCTACGACATCCCGTCGACCCTCAACGAGCAGGGCCTCGACTCCTACATCGTGCGCCGCCTCGGGCTCGACCAGAAGGCGGACGACGTCGACTGGACGCGCTGGAACAAGGTTCTGCACGCGGTGCACAACCCGAAGCACGAGGTCACGATCGGTCTCGTCGGCAAGTACATCGACCTTCCGGACGCCTACCTCTCCGTGACGGAGGCCCTCAAGGCGGGCGGCTTCGCGCAGGAGACCAAGGTCAACATCCGCTGGATCCCGTCCGACCTCTGCGAGACCCCCGAGGGCGCGCAGGAGCAGCTGGCCGAGCTGGACGGCATCTGCGTCCCCGGAGGCTTCGGCATCCGCGGCATCGAGGGCAAGCTGGGTGCGCTGAAGTTCGCCCGCGAGCAGGGCATCCCGACCCTCGGCCTCTGCCTGGGTCTGCAGTGCATGGTCATCGAGTACGCCCGCGACGTGGCCGGGATCGCCGGAGCCTCGTCCAGCGAGTTCGACCCGGACACCGCGGAGCCCGTCATCGCGACCATGGCCGAGCAGATCGAGATCCTCGACGGCGGCGACCTGGGCGGCACCATGCGCCTCGGCCTCTACCAGGCGGCTCTCGCGGAGGGCTCGCTGGCGCGCGAGGTCTACGGCGCCGCCGAGGTGTCCGAGCGTCACCGCCACCGCTACGAGGTGAACAACGCGTACCGCGATCGCCTGTCCGAGGCCGGCCTGGTGTTCTCGGGCCTCAACCCGGAACTCGACCTCGTCGAGTACGTCGAGCTGCCGCGTGACGTGCACCCGTACTACATCGCCACCCAGGCGCACCCGGAGCTGCGCTCGCGTCCGACCGACCCGCACCCGCTGTTCCGCGGGCTCGTTGGCGCGGCCATCGCCCGCCACCGCGCGAGCGAGCTGTTCGACGTGCCCGTCGATGAGTGAGTCGGAGGCGCCGGCCGTCGCGGAGCCGCTGCGCGACGAGCCCTTCGAGCCGGAGGTCGTGAGCAGCGACCTCGTCTACGAGGGGCGCGTCTGGGACGTGCGCTCCGACCGGGTCCACTACGGCGAGGGCGAGATCGTGCGACAGTACGTCGCCCACCCCGGCGCCGTCGCGATCCTCGCGCTGGACGACGAGGGACGGGTGCTGCTCATCCAGCAGTACCGTCACCCGATCCGCCACCGCGACTGGGAGCTGCCGGCCGGCCTCCTCGACATCGCGGGGGAGGAGCCCTTGGCGGCCGCCCGTCGCGAGCTCGCGGAGGAGGCCGACCTCGTCGCCGCGCACTGGGAGCCCCTGGTCTCGTCGTGGACGACGCCGGGAGGCAACGACGAGCTCATCCAGGTGTTCCTCGCGACGGGGCTCACCGCCGCCGCGGCCGCGCACGCCCGCGAAGACGAGGAGGCGGACATCCGCCTCGCCTGGCTTCCCCTCGAGGCGGCGGTCGCCGGAGTCCTGGCGGGACGCCTGCGCAACGGCATCCTCGCGCTCGGCGTGCTGGCGGTCGCGCAGAGGCTGCGCGACCGGAGCTGAGCATGCAGCTCGATCGCGCCCTCGACGCGTATCTGCGTCACGTCACGATCGAGCGCGGCCTGAGCGCGCACACGGTCGGCGCCTACCGGCGGGACCTCGAGGGCTACCGGGACTGGCTCACGGCGGAGGGGATCGACGACACGGCGGACATCACGCCCGCCGTCGTCGACCGCTTCATCGCCGACCGCGCCTCGGCGGAGCCGCTGCCGGCCGCGACGAGTCTGGCGCGCCTGCAGTCCTCGGTGCGCGGCTGGCACCGGTTCCTCGCCCGTGAGGGCATTGAGGCGGACGATCCGACCGGACGGCTCCGCCCGCCGAAGACCCCGCGCCGGCTGCCGAAAGCGCTCACGATCGACCAGGTGGAGCGGCTGCTCGCCGCGCCGTCGGCCGAGGAGCCGCTCGGCATCCGCGACCGGGCGCTGCTGGAGCTCCTCTACGCCACGGGCGCCCGGGTGTCGGAGGCGGTCGGGCTCGACGTCGACGACATGGCGCACGGCGAGGTGCTGCGCCTGCGGGGCAAGGGCTCGAAGGAGCGCATCGTCCCGGTGGGGTCGTACGCCCGTGCCGCCGTCGACGCCTACCTCACCCGGGTTCGCCCGGAGCTCGCCGCGAAGGGCCGCGCATCGGCCCGGCTCTTCCTCGGCGCACGCGGTGCCCCGCTCTCGCGACAGAGCGCCTGGCTGGTGATCCGTTCCGCCGCGGAGCGCGCACAGCTCACGACCGAGGTCTCCCCGCACACGCTGCGCCACTCGTTCGCGACGCACCTCCTGCAGGGCGGTGCCGACGTGCGGGTGGTGCAGGAGCTGCTGGGGCACTCCTCGGTCGCGACGACGCAGATCTACACGCATGTGTCGGTGGATGCTCTCCGTGACATCTACGCGACCTCTCATCCCCGGGCGCGCTGACCGCGCAGGCCGCGGCCGGTACCGGGACCGCCGCGCGCCGAGCCGGCTGGGGAACGCTGGGCGGCTACAATCGAGCAAGCACGAAGGAGCAGGAGAACCGGTGGCTGAGAAAGTGGCGAAGTCCAGGGCGAAGGCGCAGAAGGCCGACGACACCCCCATGGGACCCACCGGCCGTCCGTACCAGGGCTTCCCGATCCCGGCGCCTCTGAAGTCTCACGGCCCGGCCCGCATCATCGCGCTCTGCAACCAGAAGGGCGGCGTCGGCAAGACGACCACCTCCATCAACCTCGCCGCCGCGCTCGCGGAGTACGGCCGCAAGGTGCTCGCCGTGGACTTCGACCCGCAGGGCGCGCTGTCCGCCGGTCTCGGCATTCAGACGCACGACGTCCCGACGGTCTACGACCTCCTGCTCGACACGAAGCGCGACGCGCACGACGCGATCGTGCACTCGAACGTGCCCGGTCTCGACGTCCTTCCCGCGAACATCGACCTCTCCGCCGCGGAGGTGCACCTCGTCAACGAGGTCGCCCGCGAGACGATCCTCGCCCGCGTGCTGCGCCAGGTGGCGGGGGAGTACGACGTCATCCTCATCGACTGCCAGCCGTCGCTCGGTCTGCTGACCGTGAACGCGCTGACGGCGGCGCACGGCGTCATCATCCCGCTCGAGTGCGAGTTCTTCGCGCTCCGCGGTGTCGCGCTCCTCATCGAGACCATCGACAAGGTCCGCGACCGGCTCAACCCCTCCATCGAGATGGACGGCCTGCTGGCGACGATGTACGACCCGCGCACGCTGCACTCGCGCGAGGTGCTGGAGCGCGTCGTGGAGGCGTTCGGCGACGACGTGCTGGAGACCGTCATCGGCCGCACCGTGAAGTTCCCGGACGCGTCGGTCTCGGGGGTCCCGATCACCGAGTTCGCTCCGGAGCACGCGGCCGCACAGGCATACCTGCGGCTGGCCAGGGAGCTGGTCGCCCGTGGCGCCGTCGCCTGACGAGCTCGGTACCGCTGAGGTCCCGGCACCCGCCGAGGCGATCGACACCGCGGAGCCGTCCTCCGCCGACGATGCCGCTGGGTTCCGCGTCTCGCTGTCCAACTTCGACGGCCCCTTCGACCTCCTGCTGAACCTCATCTCGAAGCACGAGATGGACATCACCGAGGTGTCGCTGAGCGCCGTCACCAACGAGTTCATCGCGTACCTCGCCGACCTGGAGGACGAGGAGGAGCTCGACCAGGCGTCGGAGTTCCTCGTCGTCGCCGCGACCCTGCTCGACATGAAGGTGGCGGGCCTGCTGCCGCAGGGCGAGCTCGTCGACGCCGAGGCCGTCGCCCTGCTCGAAGCGCGCGACCTGCTCTTCGCCCGTCTCCTGCAGTACCGCGCGTTCAAAGAGGTCTCCGCATGGTTCTCGCGGTGCCTGCAGCGGGAGGACCGCCGTCATGTGCGTGCGGTACCGCTGGAGGAGAAGCACCGGAAGCAGACACCAGAGCTCGTCTGGTCGCTCACGCCCGACGACTTCGCGGCGCTGGCGCTGCTGGCCTTTGCGCCGAAGGAGATCCCGCACGTCGGACTCGACCACTTGCATGCGCCCTTGGTCAGCATCCGCGAGCAGGCCGCGATCGTCGTCACGCTGCTGCGCGGCACCGAGTCGCTGAGCTTCCGCGAGCTGGTCGCGGGCGTCTCGGAGCCGGGTATCGTCGTGGCCCGCTTCATCTCGGTGTTGGAGCTGTACCGCCACGCGGCGCTCTCCTTCGAACAACTGGAACCGCTCGGGGAGCTCACCCTCCGCTGGGCCGCCGACTCCTGGTCGGACGAGACACTCGCGACCCTGGGGGCCGACTATGACCGATGACGTGACCGCGGCAGAGACCGGCCTCCCCGACGAGCCCGACGCCGTGACGGGTTCCGAGCTCCCGCTCAGCGAGCGTGTGGAGGCGATCCTCTTCATCGTCGACGAGCCGATCGGCCTGGTGGCCCTCGCCGCCGCGGTCGGCGCGCCGGTGCCCGCCGTCCGGCAGACGGTCGAGTCGCTGGTCGAGGACTACGACGGTCGAGGCGCGGGTCCGCGGCGCGGCTTCGAGCTGCGGGAGGTCGGCGGTGGATGGCGGCTCTACGTCCGCGAAGACCTCGATCCGGTCGTGGCGGAGTTCGTCGGCGGTCAGGCGCCGGCCCGGCTCTCCCAGGCGGCGCTGGAGACGCTCGCCGTGATCGCGTACAAGCAGCCGGTCACCCGGAGCCAGGTGGCCTCGATCCGCGCGGTCAACGTCGACTCCGTGGTCCGCACCCTCCTCGCGCGGGGGCTGATCACCGAACTGTTCGCCGATTCCGAGACCGGTGCGATCAACTACGGCACCACCGATGCGCTCCTCCAGCATCTCGGTATCAACTCGCTGGATGAGCTTCCGCCGATCTCGCCGCTCCTCGACGACGGCGCCGACGGCTTCGACGAAGGGACGGTCCGATGACCACCGACGCCCACGACTCCACCGCTCCCGAGGGCGTGCGACTGCAGAAGGTGCTCGCCGCTGCCGGCGTCGCCTCCCGTCGGGTCATCGAGCAGTACATCGTCGAGGGACGCATCCGCGTGAACGGCCAGGTGGTCACCGAGCTCGGTCGCCGCATCGACCCGGAGCGGGACCTCGTGGACGTGGACGGCACCGCGGTGCAGCTCGACGTGTCCAAGCGGTACGTGATGCTGAACAAGCCGACGGGTGTGGTCAGCAGCATGCGCGACGAGAGCGGACGCCCCGATCTCCGACGCTTCACGAAGGACTACGAGGAGCGGCTGTACAACGTCGGGCGTCTGGACGCCGAGACCAGCGGACTGCTGCTGCTCACCAACGACGGCGAGCTCGCGCACGTCCTCGCGCATCCCTCCTTCGGCGTCACCAAGGTCTACATCGCGAAGGTCGAGGGGAGCGTGACGGCGCAGACCATCTCGAAGCTCACGAAGGGCATCGAGCTGGAGGACGGCCCCATCGCCGCCGACAAGGCTCGGCTGCTGGACACGTCGCGCGGCTCGAGCCTCGTGGAGCTCACGCTGCACTCCGGCCGCAACCGGATCGTGCGCCGGATGATGGCCGCGGTCGGCCATCCGGTCACGGAACTCGTGCGGCGACAGTTCGGTCCGCTGCACCTGGGAACCCTCCCGGCCGGTCGGACGCGGGAACTGAGTAAAATCGAACTCGGCGCGCTGCTGACTCTCGCGCGCCGGGAATCCGGTGTCGCCGAGGCGCCAGGCGAGCAGGAGAGCGAATGACCCAGACGACGAGTGCGCCCGCGGCGCGGAAGAGCGGTGCCGTGGCGCCGCGTCTGTCCGGCACCGTGCGCATCGTCGGCGCCGGGCTGCTCGGTGCCAGCGTCGGCCATGCCCTGCGTGCGAAGGGCATCGACGTCGTCCTCACCGACGCGTCCCCTGCGCAGCTGCGCCTCGCCGTCGACTACGGCGCCGGACGCCTTCCGCAGGATGACGACGCCCCGGTGCTCGTCGTCGTGGCCGTGCCGCCGGACGTGACCGCCGACGTGATCCAGGCCGAGCTCGAGCGGTACCCCGACGCCGTCGTGACCGATGTCGCGAGCGTGAAGCTCGAGCCGTTCCGCACACTCCGGGAGCGGGGCGTGAACCTCGCCCGCTACATCGGCTCGCACCCGCTCGCCGGTCGGGAGCGCGGCGGGGCGATCTCGGCGAGAGCCGATCTCTTCATCGGCCGGCCGTGGGTCGTGTGCCGCGACGAGGACACCACCGCGCGCGACCTCGCGCTGGTCGAGGCGCTGGCCCTCGACGTCGGCGCGATGCCGCTGGAGATGACCCCGGAGGAGCACGACCGCTCCGTCGCCCTCACCTCGCACGTGCCGCAGGTCGTCGCGAGCCTCCTCGCCGGTCGTCTGGCCGGGGCCGAGGAGGGCGCTCTCCGCCTGGCCGGGCAGGGCGTGCGAGACACGACGCGCATCGCCGCGTCCGCTCCGGAACTGTGGGTGCAGATCCTCGGGGCCAACGCCGGTCCCGTCGTCGAGATCCTCGACGCGCTCGCGACCGACCTGAGCGAGGTCGCCGACGCGCTGCGCGCTCCCGGGGCCCCGGGTGCCCGACGCGTGCTCGCCGAGACCATCCGCCAGGGCAACGACGGCGTCGAGCGCCTTCCCGGCAAGCACGGGCAGAACCGACGCTTCGAGACACTGGTCGTCATGGTCGACGACACCGCCGGTCAGCTGGGTCGCCTGTTCGGCGAGCTCGGCGAGCTGGGCGTCAACGTCGAGGACCTGCGACTGGAGCACTCTCCGGGCGCGCAGTTCGGCCTCGCCGAGATCAGTGTCGACCCCGCGGCGCTGCACGGCGCGATCACCGGGCTCCAGGAACGCGGCTGGCGCATCGCAGGGAACACCAATGACTGACACCTCCACCATCTCCGCCACGAAGTTCATCGCCATCGACGGGCCCGCCGGGTCCGGGAAGTCGAGCGTCTCCAAGGCGATCGCGCGTCGCGAGGGCTTCGGCTACCTCGACACCGGGTCGGCCTACCGGGCTCTCGCCTGGCATGTGCTCGATCGCGGTGCAGACACCGACGACGCTGAGGCCGTGCGCGCCGCGGCCGCCGACTTCCCCGTCCGCCTCGGGCTCGATCCGGACGACCGCACGGTGCGCGTCGGCGACGTCGACGTGACGGACGCGATCCGCGAACCCCGCGTGTCCGGTGCCGTGAGCGGCGTGGCCCGCGTGCCGGAGGTGCGCGCCCAGGTCAACGAGCTCTTCCGAGCGCTGGTCGCCGAGGCGCCGTACCCGGCCGTCGTCGTCGAAGGACGCGACATCACGACCGTCGTGGCACCGGATGCCCCCGTGCGCATCCTGCTGACCGCGGCACCGGAGGTGCGGGCCGCCCGTCGCGCGGGCGAACTCGCGGGCGAGAACGCCGCCGCCGTGGCGGATGCCCTGCACAAGCGCGACGCCTCCGACAGTGCCGTCGTCGATTTCCTCAACGCCGCGGAGGGCGTGGAGGTCGTCGACTCGACCGCACTCGATTTCCCCCAGACCATCGACGCCGTCCTCTCGGTGATCGAACGACTCCGAGGAGCAGACCGTGGCTGACGACGAATATGAAGGCGGTCCCGACCAGCTCGCCGAGAAGCTCGAGCAGATCGATGACCAGCTCGCCGAGCAGCGCGCGGAGACCCTGCGCGCCGGGCTCGCCGACTACGAACTCGACGACGAGGACGCCGCGCTCCTCGCCGGCGTGGCGCTGGGCGAGGACGGCATCGAGTTCCTGCCTGCGCTCCCCGTGGTGGCGATCGTCGGGCGGCCGAACGTGGGCAAGTCCGCGCTCGTGAACCGGATCCTCGGCCGTCGCGAGGCGGTCGTGGAGGACACCCCCGGCGTCACCCGCGACCGCGTCACGTACAAGGCCGAGTGGAACGACCGCCGCTTCACGGTCGTCGACACCGGCGGCTGGGAGCCCGACGCCCGCGGCATCGACCGTTCGGTCGCGGCTCAGGCCGAGGTCGCGATCGACCTCTCCGATGTCGTGCTGTTCGTCGTGGACGCCATGGTGGGCGCCACCTCGACGGACGAGCACGTCGTGAAGCTGCTGCGCAAGAGCGGCAAGCCGGTCTTCCTCGTCGCCAACAAGATCGACGACGCGCGTCAGGAGCCGGAGGCGGCCGCCCTGTGGAACCTGGGTCTCGGCGAGCCGCACCCGGTCTCCGCGATCCACGGTCGTGGTGTCGCCGACCTCCTCGACGCCGTGCTGACGAAGCTGCCGGAGATCTCCGCGGTGGCGAAGCAGGAGATCGGCGGTCCGCGCCGCGTCGCGATCCTGGGGCGCCCGAACGTCGGCAAGTCCTCGCTGCTGAACAAGGCCGCGGGGGAGGAGCGTGTGGTCGTCAACGATCTCGCCGGCACGACGCGCGACCCCGTGGATGAGGTCGTGGAGCTCGGCGGCAAGATGTGGCGCCTCGTCGACACGGCCGGTATCCGTCGCCGCGTGCACATGGCGCAGGGCGCCGACTTCTATGCGTCGCTGCGCACGTCGGCCGCGCTGGAGAAGGCCGAGGTCGCCATCGTCGTCCTCGACGTGTCGGAGTCGATCAGCGAGCAGGACGTGCGGATCATCGACCTCGTGCTCGAGTCCGGTCGCGCGCTCGTCCTGGCGTTCAACAAGTGGGATCGCCTCAACGACGACGACCTGGAGAACGCCGACCGCCGCCGCTACCTGGAGCGCGAGATCGAGCAGGACCTCGCCCACGTGGCCTGGGCCCCGCGGGTCAACATCTCGGCGAAGACGGGTCGTCACCTCGACAAGCTCGTCCCTGCGCTCGAGATGGCGCTGGAGAACTGGGACCGCCGCATCCCGACCGGCAAGTTCAACGCGTTCCTCGCCGAGCTCGTCGCCGAGCACCCGCACCCGGTGCGCGGCGGGAAGCAGCCGCGCATCCTCTTCGGGACGCAGGCCTCGACGCGTCCGCCGACGTTCGTGCTGTTCACGACCGGTTTCCTCGACCCGGGCTACCGCCGGTTCATCCAGCGCCGCCTGCGAGAGCTCTACCCCTTCGAGGGCACGCCGATCGTCATCAACATGCGCGTGCGGGAGCGTCGCCAGCGCTGACTCGTTGCCGCGCATGTCGCGGCGGTGGCGCCGGAGCCCCGATGCTGTGAAAAGCTGAGGGGGTGACTGTCGTACCTCCCGCCGCCGGTGAACCGCGTCGCCCCGAGGGGCCGCGCGATCCCGGCGATGCCTGGGTGGTCGCGGACACCGGTGAGCGGTACTGGGGGCGCTTCGGTGCGGCCGGTCTCCTCGCCGTCGATCCGGAGCGCGGCATCCTGCTACAGCATCGCGTGGCGTGGAGCCACTTCGGCGGCACCTGGGGCCTGCCCGGCGGCGCGCTGCACGAGGGCGAGGCGGCCATCGTGGGCGCCGTGCGGGAGGCGCAGGAGGAGGCGGGAGTGCCGGATGGTGCGGTGCGGCCGCGCTTCACCAGCGTGCTCGACCTCGGCATCTGGTCCTACACCACCGTCGTCGCTGATGTCCGGACGCCGTTCGACCCCGTGATCAGCGACCCCGAGAGCGTCGCGCTGTCGTGGGTGCCCGTCGAGGACGTCGACGGGCTGCCCCTGCACCCCGGCTTCGGTGCGGCGTGGCCGATGCTGCGGGCTCAGCTCTCGGCGCACCCGGTGGTCGTGGTCGACGGCGCCAACGTCGTGGGCTCGGTGCCGGACGGCTGGTGGAAGGATCGCGCCGGAGCCGCCGCACGACTGCGCGATCGTCTGACCGGGCTGGCCGTGTCCGCGGACGACCTCGGCCTCGCGGGGGACGCCTGGTTCCCGGAGGTCTCGCTCGTCGTGGAAGGTCGCGCGCGGGACATCGCGGAGGCCGCTGCGGGGGGATCGCCGGCAGATCCGGCGGCCGCAGAAGCCGGAGTCGCGGGCTCGGCTCTGGACGTCGTGCGCGCGGAGGGCGCCGGTGACGACGCGATCGTGGCCGAGGTCGAACGCCGGGTCGCGAGCGCGTCGCCGGTTCTCGCGGTGACCAGTGACCGCGAGCTGCAGTCCCGCGTCGAGGTCGCCGGGGCGCAGGTGCGCTCGAGCGGCTGGCTCCTCCGTCTTCTCGACGCCTGAGCGAGACGCGGGCGCCACGCTCCGCGGATCCCGGTACTCGTACAGTGGCGTGACGTGGCATGGCATGGCGTGTGGTCTGAGGCTGCGCGCCGTGGTCCGATGTGGTGTCGCACGACGTGGTCTGATGTGGTGTGGCACGACGTGGTCCGACGGCGCGGATCAACGTCGCTCGACGCGGCCCGGATCGACGTGGTCTGACGTGGCGTGGCGCGCCACGACGTGGTCTGGCCTGGCGCGGATCGACGTGGCCCGCGCCACCGCGCTCGAAGGACCCGTCGTCGTGATGGCGCCGCGTTTCAGACGAAGGCAACCCGACGTGGGGCGTGATCGGTGTGGACCGCGCCGAGGGGACTTCGCCATTCGAGGACCCCACCGAGTCGCTGTCGCACTGTCCAGCGCTGAGGCTCCGGGATATCGGGGTGCTTCAGCACGTGGTGTCCGCGGCAGAGGTGCGCGAGGTTGTCGACGCGGGTGGGGCCGCCCTTCGCGTGATCCCAGGTGTGGTCGATGTCGCAGCGGTGTACCGGCTGTCGGCACCCGGGGAACCGGCAGTGCTCATCCCGGGCCCGGAGCAACCGGCGCATGCTCTCGGTCGGGCTGTAGGCGTCCGTTTCGATGACCTGCCCGTGCGGATCGAGGAACAACCGCGTCCAGCCCCCGTCGCGACCGGCCAGAGCTCGCGCGATGTCCGGGTGCAGAGCGCCGTGTCCGTCCAGTTCGGCCGGACGGTCATCGAGCCCCGCGAGGGTCGTAGCCGCCACGGTCACCTGCAGGCGGCCGCGCACGCCCGTGAGGCCCTCGCCCTCGACAGCGCTCGGATCGGCGGTGAGGAGCAGATCGGTCAGAAGGTCGGCCTGCACCTGGCTCCAGGTGCGGGTGTCTGCGGGGAGCGATTCCGCCTCGGGGTCGAGGGCGAAGGTGCCGCCATCCGCGCTGGAGATCGTGGTGCCCGACCGAGGAACGTCGCACGAGTGATCCGTCGCGACGTTCTGAGCAGTCAGCAGATCGTCGTGTGTCGGAGTCGGGGGAGGTGTCGCTCCGCCCGCATCGCGCCCCCGGATCACCGTTCGCGTGAGCTGATTCAGCCGGTCGGCGATCGCCACCGCCGCCCATTCCGGGAGGATCGCGGTCAGGACGGCGAGGCCGTCGTCGACCGACCGCACCGTGACACAACGCTCGTCCGCGGCGCGGCGGTGTCGCTCCGTGATCGTCTCGCCGACGAGCGCGGAGGCGACGCGGCGGGCATGCACCCGCGTGCGCGCTGCGGTCTCGGCTTCGGCGACGACGAGCACCGCCGTCTCAAACAGCGCCATCGTCTCTGGCGCGACGACGCGGTTGCGGATGGCCTCGGCCACCACGGCGCTCGCTCGTGCGACCTCCCGGACGTGTGCGGAGCTCAGAGCCCCCGTGTGGAAGGCCTCTCGCACGCGGGGGAGTGCCGTGCTCAGGGCGAGAGCATCAGCGAACGCGAACTCCATGGTGCCGGTGGAAAGACGCGCCGCCGTGGCGTACTCGGCGACCATCGAGCGGTGGATGGCATCGCGGTGGTGCGGGGCCGCGGCCACGTCTTCGTCATGGAAAGCGATCTGCGCCACCAGCAGCTCCGCAGCCTCTGCCTCCAGCGCCGCGATGCGTCGACGAGTCTCAGCCCAGGCGTCTCGCACGCGCCGCCGCTCCTCCAGGCTGAGGGGATCGGTCGGCTGGTTCGTCATACCTCGATTTTAGAACGTATGTTCGAATCGCGGAAGGATTCAGTCGTGTTGTATATCGCCTCGTCCGCGGAGGCGATCGATGTCCCGACGCTCCCGCTTCGTCGGTCGTCCGGCGCCCCGGTCCCGGACGCCGAGGGCTGCCTGCGGCTCGCGTTCCGGCGTCCGGTCCTCGTAGGCGAGGGCGGCGAGCGGCGCGCCGACGCGCTTGACGAGGATCTGGCGCACGATCAGGATCCGGTCAAAACCCGCGATGCGGATGCGGAGCTCGTCGCCCACGCGAACCGCCTGTGCAGCCTTCGCCTTGTCGCCGTTGACGCGCACATGCCCCGCACGGCATGCGGTGGTCGCCGCTGACCGGGTCTTGTAGACGCGCACCGCCCAGAGCCAGCTGTCCACCCGCGCGCTGTCGACCATCAGGCGGCCCTCCGCTGCAGGGAGACGAGGGCGCCAGCGACGATCAGGCCCTGGCCGAGCGTATAGGTGAGCATCACGGCGGGGCTGCTCCAGGCCGGGAGCGCGTCGGGCAGGAAGAGTCGGAAAGCGAGGATCGTGTCGCTCGCCAGGAAGAACGCCCCGCCCGTCGCGACGAGCGGATGGCATCGCGCAGCGAACGCCGCGGTGCCCGCGAGGAGCAGGCCATACAGCGCGACGCCGACGAGGAGCGGGCCCGTGTGCGGGCCGAGGACGAGGATCATCGCGAGCCACCAGACGGCGTAGATCGCGGTCCACCACGGCAGGCGACGGCGCGCGAGGTGGCGGGCGAAGAGGACGATGTAGGCGATGTGCGCGAGGCCGAAGAAGGCGAGCATGAGCGGAAGCTCGGGTGCCGCGGGGAACAGCGCGCCCGCGCCGTCGCCCAGCCAGGAGAAGAGCACGGCGACGAGGAGCAGGGCCACCGTCACGGGTGGGTGGATTCGCCGCGCCGCCACCAGGACCGGTACCGCGAGCAGTGGCATCAGCAGCAGCTTCGTCGGAGCCGCGAGATCGTGGTCCAGTGCGAGAAGCGCGACGTGCAAGGCGGAGAGTACGGCGTAGGGGACGAACGCCCACACGATCGCGGGCGGGAGGGTGCGGCGCTGCATCCCTCCATCGTATGACCGGAGGGGCATGTCGTCGCGAAGGCGGTCGATCGGACCGGCCCGCGTCAGGACTCGACGGTGACCGTCGCGACGGCACCCTCGGCATCGAGGTGCACGGCGGGCCAGTAGCCCTCCGGGAAGTGCTCGCCGCAGGAGTCTGTGAAGTGGAGGACGACGGTGCCGTCGCCGGAGGCCTCGATGGTCTCGAGGTCCAGGTCGTCCGCCGCCTCGTCCAGGTCGCTGGGGTCTGGGTCTCCGGTGCTGAACGTTGTCACCACGGCATCCGAGGCGACGCGGCGGAGGCCCGGGAGGCCGGCGATGACCGTGCGCAGCCGGGGGAGCAGCGGCGCGACCTCGTCTGGCGACGCGCCCTCGACCATCAGCTCGTAGGTGCTGCCGTCGACCTCGACGCTGCCGACGAACCAGTCGTGGGTGAGGACGGAGCCGTCGTCGAGCTCGGAGGTCGCCCGGTGGAGCGGTCCGAGGTCGGGATCGTCGAGGGAGGAGTTCGCGGCGCTCATGCCTTCACGCTATCGCTCCCGTTCGGTGCGATTTCCAGGGCGACCAGCACGCGCCCCGGCTTCATCACCGCCTTCTCCGTGAAACCCGCGCGGAGGAACGTCCTGATCGTGCCGTGGTACAGATCGTTCGCGTGCTGCTTCTCGCCGCGGGTGTCGACGGGATACCCCTCGATGAGACGGGCACCCGACTCCCGCGCGAAGGCGATCGCGGCGTCGAGCAGTTCGGTGTTGAGCCCGGTTCCCCGATGCTCCCTGCGGACGACGAAGCAGGTGACGGCCCACACGGACTCGTCGTCGAACGGCTCGGTGCTCGAGGCGGCGATCATGCGGGTGCGGGGGATCCGGGCTTGCCGGGTGCGCGGTCCGATACGGATCCAGCCCGCGGCCTCGCCGTCGACGTACGCGACCAGTCCCGGAGGGGGACCCTCGTCGATCTCGGCGCGGAACATATCGGTGCGCTGAGGCGTGGTGGTCTGATTCCAGTCCTTGTTCGGCAGCACCGGCCAGATGCACTGGCAGCTCGCCCCATCGCCCCCGCCGGTGAGCGCGTGCTGCACGTCATCCCAGCGGGCGGTCGTCGCCAGCGCGGTCGTGATCGTCGACATGCAGGCGACGGTACAAGCAGCTTCCGACACCCCGCAACGGCTCGGTTCGCGAGAGGGCCTCTGGTGCGGCTAAGATAGGGGAGTTGCCTGCGCGAGAGTGCAGAACAACGGGCTGTGGCGCAGCTTGGTAGCGCACTTGACTGGGGGTCAAGGGGTCGCAGGTTCAAATCCTGTCAGCCCGACCATTTCGGGGCCGGAATCTCGCACGAGGTTCCGGCCCTTCTGCATTCCTGGGATCGCCGAGGGCACGAAGAGGGCACGCCTCCGCGACCGTCAGCGCGTGGGAAGGAGCTCCGCGATCGTCCCCTGGGGCGCGCCGACCAGCGTCTCGCAGGCCTGTGCCAGCCGAGCGGCGAACAGCGCGGCGTCGGTGCGGCGGGTCAGCGCATGTGCTGCGATGCCGTCGATCATGGCGAGGATCTGCCAGGCCACAGCATCCGTGTCGTCGGTGCGGAACACGCCGGAGCCCCGGCCCTCCTCGATGAGCTGCGCGATGAACGACTGCCAGGCGCCCATCTGCTCGTCGATGGCCGCCGACAGCGCTGCACTGCCGCGGCCGAGGGACCAGGCGTCCACCCACACGAGCGTGATGTCGTCGTGATCGCTGCTGAGGACCGTGGAGATCATCCGCGCCACCCGAGCCGCCGGCTCGCTCTCGGTCTCGGCCTGGGTGCGGACGTCGTCCAGTTCGGACGCCGTCAGCTCGCGGAAGGTGCGCGCGACCAACTCATCCATGCTGGATGCGTAGTGCGAGACGAGCCCCGGCGCCACCCCTGCCCTGCTGGCGACCGCCCGCAGCGTCAGTGCGGACAGTCCCTTCTCCCCGGCGATCGCGATCGCGGCGTCGTAGATCTCGCCGGCGCGCTGCTCCGGCGTCTTCCTGGTTCGTGGACGCGTATCGGATGTTGACATGGTGCCTCCAGTGTAGGAACATTCCTGTATTGGTCACATGACCAACAAGCCGTTGTCGGCAAAGGAGATGACATGGGCTGGCGGATGCCGCACGAGGGCGAACGGCACGAACGCACCTGGATGGCGTTTCCGCGCGTGGGTGTCACCCTGGGCGACGGTGCTGCTTGGCGCGACACCGCGTACCGCGCGTGGACCGACGTCGCCCTGGCGATCGCCGAGTTCGAACCGGTGACGATGGTCGTGGACCCGACCGAGATGGCGCGGGCGCGGGACATGCTCGGCTCGGCCGTCGAGATCGTCGAGTCGCCGCTGGACGAGTTCTGGATGCGCGACTTCGGCCCCACCTTCGTCCTCGACGACGATCGGCCAGGCGTCCTCGGCGCGGTCGACTGGATCTTCAACGGCTGGGGTGCGCCCGCATGGGCCGAGTGGCAGGTGTCGGCCGGCATCGCACGCATCGTCGCCGCACACGTCGGAGCCGAGCACATCAGTTCGGTGCTCGTGAATGAGGGCGGCGGTCTCCACGTCGACGGCGAGGGCACGGTGCTGCTCACCGAGACGGTGCAACTCGACCCGAACCGCAACCCCTACGCCGACAGAGGCCGCGTCGAGGCCGAACTCGCACGCACGATCGGCGCGACCACAGCCATCTGGCTGCCCCGAGGCCTCACGCGCGACTACGACGAGTTCGGCACCAACGGACACGTCGACATCGTCGCCGCGTTCGCCGCTCCGGGCCGGGTGCTGCTGCACCGCCAGGACGACGCGGGACACCCCGACCACGTCGTCACGCGGGAGCTGAAAGCGTTCCTGCAGGACCAGACGGATGCCGCGGGCCGCCCGCTCGAGATCATCGACGTCCCGGCCCCCGAGACTCTCCGCGACGACGACGGCTTCGTGGACTGGAGCTACATCAACCACCTCATCGTGAACGACGCCGTGATCGCGTGCGGGTTCGGTGAGGACGCTGCCGATGCCCGTGCGCGGGATATCCTCGGAGCCGCGTACCCCGGGCGACAGATCGTGACCGTCGACGCACGCCCGATCTTCGCGCGCGGCGGCGGCATCCACTGCATCACCCAGCAGCAGCCGGCGACGAGCGAGGCACCCGCATGATCGATGTGGTCGACGCGTCCATCGCGGACCTGCGGCGAGCGCTGGAGACCGGTGCAGCGACGAGCGTCGCGCTGGTGCAGGCCTATCTCGCCCGCATCGACGCGTACGACGCACCCGGCACCGAGACCGCGCTCAACGCGGTCGTCGTCCGCAACCCGGGCGCACTCGCCGAGGCGGCGGCGTCCGATGCCCGCAGGGCGGCCCGGCACTCGCTCGGCCCGCTGGACGGTATCCCGTACACGGCGAAAGACAGCTACCTCGTCACCGGGCTCACCGCGGCATGCGGTTCCCCGGCGTTCGCGGATCTGATCGCGCAGCGGGACGCGTTCACGATCGAACGGCTCAGGGCCGGCGGGGCGATCTGCCTCGGGCTGACCAACATGCCGCCGATGGCGAACGGCGGGATGCAGCGCGGTGTGTACGGACGGGCGGAGAGTCCGTACAGCGCCGACTGGCTGACGAGCGCATTCGGATCCGGCTCCTCCAACGGATCGGGCACCGCGACCGCCGCGAGCTTCGCTGCCTTCGGACTCGGCGAGGAGACCTGGTCGAGCGGTCGGGCACCGGCGTCGAACAACGCCCTCTGTGCATACACGCCCAGCCGCGGCGTCATCTCGGTGCGCGGCAACTGGCCGCTGGTGCCCACGATGGACGTCGCGGTGCCGCATACCCGTACGATGGCCGATCTCTTCGAGGTGCTCGACGTGATCGTCGCCGACGACGCCGACGTCCGCGGCGACTTCTGGCGCGCCCAGCCGTGGGTGCGTATCCCTGCCGCATCCGAGGTGCGTCCGGCGTCGTACCGCGACCTCGCCGCGGCCGACCCTCGTTCCGCTCTCGCCGGCCGGCGCTTCGGCGTGCCGCGCATGTACATCAATGCCGATCCGGATGCCGGCACCGGCACCACCATCGGAGGCGCGTCCGGGCAGCGCATCGTGACCCGGGCGTCCGTCATCGACCTCTGGGAGCAGGCGCGCCGAGACCTCGAAGACGCCGGCGCCCACGTGGTCGAGGTCGACTTCCCGGTCGTCACCAACTACGAGGGTGACCGCGCCGGGGCGCCGACCGTGCGCACCAGGGGACTGGTGTCCGAGCGGTTCCTGCGCTCCGAGATCGAGGATCTCTCTGCCTGGGCGTGGGACGACTTCCTGCGCGCGAACGGCGACCCCGCGCTCGATCGGCTCGAACTCGTCGACGGCGCGCGCATCTTCCCGCATCCGGAAGGTGCCCTCCCGGATCGCTACACCGGTTTCGATGACGAGATCGCCGGGTATCCGGCCCTCGTCCGCGAGCGCCCGTACGCGTCATTCACCGACATCCCGCATCTCGAGGAGGGTGTGCGCGGGCTCGAGGAGACCCGCCGCGTCGACCTCGAGGAGTGGATGGACGCGCTCGGCCTCGACGCCGTGATCTTCCCCGCCGTCGCCGACATCGGCCCCGCCGACATGGACGTGAACCCGGCATCCGCCGACGCCGGTTGGCGCAACGGGGTGTGGGTCGCGAACGGAAATCTCGCGATCCGTCATCTCGGCATCCCGACCGTCACGGTGCCGATGGGCACGACGGCAGACATCGGGATGCCGGTGGGGCTGACCATCGCGGGCCGCGGCTGGGACGACACCGCCCTGCTGCGCCTCGCCGCCGCGTTCGAGGCGACCGGCGAGCGCCGCACTGCACCGCCGCGCACTCCCGCCCTTCCCGGAGAGGAACTCTCGTGACGTCGCCCTTTCCGCGCCCGGAGCGGCGCTTGCAGATCACGGCCGATGCCTCGGATCCGCTCCAGCGCGGCGTCGAGCGCGGCATGCAGCTGCGGGAGACTCTGCCCGGCACGATCGACGCGTATGATCGGCTCTTCCGCCTCGGCGCCGTCGACGAGAAGACCGTGCGCGACGACGCCGAACGGCTGCTCGACGCGGTCGACGCCCACCGTCCGGCGCTGCGTGCGCAGATCGAGGGCATCGCCGCCGGTGCGGACGCCGAGATCTGGCGCGTCGCCGCATTGAACGGCCGCACGGAGATCCTGTCCCGCAGCGTCGCCGTACCGCCGGGAGAGTGCTCGACCATCATGCGCTCGATCCGCGATGCGGACGGCCGCGCGCGCACCCTCGGCGTGCAGACGTGGGACTGGCACATGGAGATCGCGCCGTACTGGCACACGATCATCTCGCGCGGCGGCGTCCACGACTACGCCGGGCTCACCGAGTGCGGCATCCTCGGCAAGATCGGCGTCAACAGCGCCGGCGTCGCGCTGCACTTCAACATCCTGGGGCACCGGTCTGACCGGCCCGAGGGCATCCCGATGCACGTGCTCGCCGCTCTCGTGCTCGAGGAGGCCTCCAGCGTCGCGCACGCCGTCGAGCTGGTGCGCGAGGCGCAGGTCACGAGCTCCGGCTCGTTCGCGCTCTTCGACGCCGCAGGCGACGCCGTGCTGCTCGACATCAGCCCCGAAGGCGTGTTCTCCGCGCCTGCCATCACCGAGGGCACCTGGCTGCGCACGAATCACTTCCTCACCGAAGCACCGGCGGCGCACGAGAAGACCTGGCTGTACCAGCCCGACTCCGGTCTGCGATGGGAGTTCCTGCGAGACCGACTGCTGTCCGTCGGCGCGCCGACGGATGCCGAGCAGCTGCGCGCGATGCTCGTGACCGGCGACGGCGAGCCTCCGGTGACCTGCGTACCCGACCTCGCGCTTCCGATGGGACAGCGGTGGGCCAGCCTGGCCACCGTCGTGCTCGACCCCGTCGGTCGTCGGGCCGACGTGCTCGACGGCACTCCGGCTAAAACCGCCACCCGCCCGCATCTGGCGCTCGCGCTCTGACCCGATCGAAGGGACCACCATGACCGACACCGCCACCGTCTATCGCAACGCCACCGTCTTCGACGGGCTCGCGGATGCTCCGGTGCAGTCCGCGTTCGCCGTGCGCGGCGATCGCATCCTCGCTGTCGGCACGGAGACGGAGGTCCGCTCCGCGGCAGGTGAGGGTGCCGCGGTGGTGGACCTTGACGGGGCCTTCGTGATGCCCGGTGTCATCGAGGCGCACGCGCACCTGGCCATGTTCGGCCACGCGCAGGGCAAGGTGCAACTCCGCGACTGCACCTCGGTGGCACAGATCCAGCAGCGGCTGCTCGAGGCGCGGGCGATGAACCCGGACGCGACGATCATCGAGGGCGTCAGCTGGCTGTTCGACGCTCTGCCTGACGGCGTCACCCAGCCGACCGCGGCGATGATCGACGAGGTGATCGACGACATCCCGGTCTTCCTCGACGCGAACGACCTCCACAGCACCTGGGTGAACACAGCCGCGCTGCGCGCTGC
Organism: Microbacterium sp. LEMMJ01; assembly: GCF_002114135.1. NCBI lineage: Bacteria > Bacillati > Actinomycetota > Actinomycetes > Micrococcales > Microbacteriaceae > Microbacterium > Microbacterium sp. LEMMJ01. Next base: position 7,489 of record NZ_NCTV01000032.1, on the reverse strand, counting down.
CGGAATCGACCGCGACACCGTCGACCCGATCGGCGGCCAGGTCGTGCGGGACGGCGACGGAGAGGCGACCGGGTTCCTGCTCGAGACCGCGGCCATGGATCTGCTCGCGGACTATCTCGACGGCATCCGGACCGAGGAGGAGGTCGACGGCCACCTGGAGCTCGCCTTCGCCGCGTATCTGGCGGCCGGCGTCACCGGTGCCGCCGACATGGGGATGACAGAGCAGTCGATGGCGGCGCTGCGGCGTCGGCTCGACCGCGACGGTCGGCTGCCGTTCCCGGTCACCGCGCACTGGTGGCTGAGCTCCACCGGCGACCCGGCATCCGATCTCGCCCAGGTCGAGCGTGCGGTCCAGCTGCGTGACGAGCTCGAGGCCACGGGCACGCCATGGCTGAAGGTCGTCGGAGTGAAGTTCATCCTCGACGGCGTGATCGACGCGTGCACCGCCGCGATGGTGCGCCCGTACGCCGACGGCTCGAACGCCGACCCGATCTGGAGCCGCGAGGCCGCGACGCCGGTCGCGATCGCTGCCGACCGCGCCGGCCTGCAGCTCGCGATGCACGCGATCGGAGACGCGGCGAGCGCACTGGCCGTCGACCTCGTCGAGGCCTGTGAGCGGGCGAACGGCACCGGCACCGCCCGCCGCCCGCGCATCGAGCACTTGGAGTCGGTCGCGCCCGAGACGGTCGCACGGATGCGCGCGCATGGCATCGCGGCATCCATGCAGCCGGTGCACTGCGACCCCGCCATCCTGGACAACTGGATGGCGATGCTCGGAGATCAGCGCGCTGAGGACGGCTTCCCGTGGAACTGGTTCCGCGACGTCGATGTTCCCATCGCGCTGGGTACCGACGCCCCCACCGCGCCCCACGAGGCTCTGCACAACCTGTTCATCGCGATGTCCGGGCGATCCTCGATCGACCGCGCGCTGCCGCCGTACCACCCCGAGCGTGCGTTCACCGCCGCGCAGGCACTCGCTGCGGCGACGTCCGGCGCGGCCCACGTCGGTGCGATCGACGACGCCTACGGCCGGATCGCGCCCGGTTTCTTCGCGAACGTCGCCGTGCTGGACATCGACCCGCTGTCCGCGCCGACCGACGACCTGCTCACCGGTGCCGTGCTGCTCACCCTCGTGCACGGCGAGGTCGCCTACCGGCGACCATGAGCTCCCGCTCCTGAATCCCGAACGCCCCCTGCACTGACGCAGGAGGGTGCCCGTCCTGGAAGGACCGTCATGTCCGACACATCCGCCACCCCCGCTCCCGGTGCCGTCGCGCCCGGATCCGAGTCCGATTTCGTCGACTCCGCGAGCACCCCCGAGACCCGGGGCATCGAACTCATCGACGACGCCCAACGGCACGGGAGAGCGCGCGATCTGTTCTTCGTCTGGAGCGCACCGGGCGTCAGCGTGCTGAACATCACGGTCGGCGCCTCGATGACGCTCGTGCTCGGCCTGGAGATCTGGCAGGCGCTGCTCGTGATTCTGGCATCGAGCGCGCTCGCTCTGCTGCCGGGTATCGTCGCCATCTCCGGACCGGCAGCCGGCACCTCCGGCTCGGTGGTCCAGCGAGCGATCTACGGCATCCACGGCAACAAGATCGTCATCGCGTTCTACGGCTGGTTCATCTCGGGCGTCTTCCTCGCGCTGAACTGGGTGGCGGCGTCATTCATCGGCGGCGAACTGCTCGTGCGGTGGGGCTTCCCCGATCCGATCGCGGCATCGATCCTGGTGGCGGTCGTGGTCTCGACGATCACCGTGGTCGTCGCCGTGTACGGTCACGCCCTCATCCTGAAGGCCTACCTGGCGATCTCGATCGGGCTGTTCGTGATCTTCGCACTCGTCATCGGCTTCATCGCCCCCGCGCTGGATTGGGGATTCGCGCAGCCCGAGCCGCTCAGCGGGCTGCCGCTGTGGGTGAGCGTCACGATCGCGTTCGCGCTGATGGCATCGTCGCCGCTGTCGTTCAGCAACAGCGCCGACATGGCCCGTTATCTGCCACGCGACACCAAAGCGTCCGGCATCATCGGCGCGACCGCGCTGGGACAGCTCTTCCCCGCGGTGCTCATCACCGCCTTCGGCGTCGTGCTGGGCGGCGCCATCGGGCCGGACAGTCTCGCGAACGGCATCGAGTACTCCCTGCTCGAGAAGCTGCCGGTGTGGCTCGCCCCGCTGTTCGTGCTCGGCGTCCTGGTGAACTGCATCTCGCTCAACGGCATGACGACCTACACGGCGAGCATGGCGCTGCAGTCGATCGGCGTGCCGATCCGCCGCATCCCCTCCGCGATCCTCATCGGTGCGCTCGGCTGCGCGTTCACGATCGTGCTCGTCGTGGCATCCGACCTGATCAGCGCCGTCAACCTGATGCTGCAGTTCCTGCTGATCATCTCCGTGCCCACGATGGGCGTCTACGTCGCCGACATCGTCCTGCGCCGCAACCGGTACTCCGGGACCGACCTGTTCGACGAGCGGCCCGGCGGCAGGTTCTGGTACACCGGCGGCTTCGGCATCCCGGGTCTCGTCTCCGTGGTCGCCGGTGGCTTCGCCACCGCGATGTTCCTGTCGACCACGGTGTGGACCGGCCCGCTCGGCGCGGCGCTGGGCGGGCTCGACCTCTCGGTGCCGGTCGGACTCCTGGTCTCGATCGGCCTGTACGCCGTGCTCGCAGGACGGACGGTGCGCACGCAGATCGGCGGTTGAGCCCGGCGGCCTCCGCGGTTGCTCTCTTCGGCCTCGGGCGTCAAGGGGGTAGGGCGCCGTCGTCCCCCGTCCTACCGTTCCCCCATGGCTATCGAACTGAACCGACCGGCGCTGAAGCTCGCGCGTTCCCTTGTCCGAGACGGCAAGGTCGTGCGGGATGAACGCGACGACTGGTCCGAGGCGGCGCCGAGCGCAGAGGACGAGAACCGCTTCATCGACGAGCACGGATGGACGGAGTTCGCCCACTGGCACCTCGGCATCGACAAGAGCGAGAACCCGGATACGAAGAAGGCGTACAGCTTTCCCTTCGGCGACTTCCAGAAGGTGCGTCGTTCCGGCGTGATCTCGGGGGAGAGCCGCGCCGGGCAGTATGACCACGAGGAGATCCGCGACGAGCTGCGAAAGCTCCTCGACCTCATCGACTCCGAGGATTGACGCCGCGCGTCCGTATGCTCGTCGCAAGGCTGTTTCGATGACGACGGGGTGGGGCATGGTCGATGACACCGGCAGGGACGACACGGACGCGAGCGGCGAGACGGAGGACGACCTCCCGTACTACACACCGCCGTTCGGCAGGGAAGAGGTCCCCGGGTTCCTCGACCGACTCGTCGCCCACCTGCTCGCGGGAGAGACGCGCGAGGCCTTCACGTTCGAGGGGGTGGAGGTCGAGGAGTCGCAGGGCGTCTGGCTGCTCCCGCTCGGCGGCTACGACCCCGACGCCGACGAGTCGCTGCAGCCGAACCCGCCCGCGGACCTCGTGGTCCCCGAGGGCGGATTCGCCGCCTACGCGGAGGAGTGGACGGAGGGCGTGCGCCGGACGCTGCACGAAGCGTGGGGTGCGCCGATGGTCCGGAAGCCGTCGCTCGTGGGGGAGAACCAGGATCCGGAGGGCATCCTCGACGTGGTCCTCGTCTCGGTCGGCATCCCGGAGGCGGAGATGTGGGACCGCGGCGATCTGTACTGCGTGCTGGTCACGAACTGGGACGCCGAACCGCGGGAGAGCATGCTGCGCCAGGCGATGGTCGTACTGCCGCGGGAGTACGCCGTCGGCAGCCTCAGCGCGCTCCTGCCCGAGGAGGACATGCACAACGACCTCCTCATGAACGGCGAGCATCCGCTCGAGCTCCGACGCCGCGCCTGGCTGCTGAGCACACTGTTCGGCGCCGGGGAGGTGCGGCTGCGCGACGTCGACACCCCGGCGTCCCGCTTCAGCCTGCAGTCGCGCAGCGGGGTGACGACGGTCTGGACGTTCACGGACGACGGCCGCATCCTCGTCCTCATCCAGGACCCGACGTCGACGTTCGCGGACGAAGCGCCGGCGCAGTTCCTCGCGGAGGTGGCGCAGCAGCACGGTGGCGATGCGGCGGATGCCGCGGATCCGTCCGAACGGGAGGCGGACCTGGCGGAGGCCTGGCTGATCCTGGCCGCGCGCATGCTCGACAGGGTTCCGGACGACCTCCGCGCCCTCATCGCCGCCCGAGGCGAGGACGCCCGCGGCGAGGTCGCGGAGCACGACCTGGAGTTCCGCATGCTCGGCGACGAACCCGTGCCGGTCATCACCGGCGCGGTGTGGTTCGACGGGGAGCACTGGTGCGTCTCGCCCTCGCTCATGGAGATCGGCCGCCGCAACGACTTCGGCATGGACGACTTCGGCTTCGGCGCCGCGGTGCGGCAGCCGTATCGCCTCGGCGGCGCCCTCACCGTCGACGAGATGTCGCGGGAAGGGGACGAACGACGCACCTGGTTCGAGCGGGTCTTCGCCGCGTGCCCGTACCCGGAGCAGGACCGCCCGTCCGACACGGACCGCCTCGGCTACGCGGTGCCGACGAGCGGCGACTATCACGACCTCGTGGCGGACATCGAGCGCGTCACCAGAGCGTGGTGGGAGCGCTCGCCGGAGGACGCCGACTGGGCGGATCGGACGTTCGAGATCGGCGGACGCGGGCTCCGCGACGACCACGGTCGGGCGCTCCGCGTCGTGCTCGCGTCAGGGGAGGTGTGGACGGTCGATGCGCTGCAGGCCTGGGCGGACGACCTCATCGGCGTCATGAGCGAAAGGTGGGGAACGGCCGGGGAGATCCATGCTCGCAACGAGAAGACCGGGATCGATCGCCGCAGTCCGCTCACCCGCGTCATGCGCGCCACGGGACTCCTCACCGCGCCGCTCTGGTGGGTGAACGGCCATGCGGTCGCTGTGGTCGCCGGAACGCCCGATCCCTCGTACGGCGACGACCCCGAGGTCATCATCGTCATCGCGCGACCGGACGCCGTGCTCGACCTCGCGCGCGGGAGCAACCCGTGGGAGCTCCGCATCCGCGCCCGGATCATCTCCGACGTCTCCGCCCTCGTGGGCGGCGCCCCCGCGTCCGGACCCTTGCCGTGGAACGGCCCGCCGCTCGCCGGCTCCTCCCTCGTCCCCGATGCGATGCGCGGCGGCTTCCGCACCGGAGACCACTTCTGGACCTGGTACTTCACCCACGACGGGCGCGGCCTCCTCCTGTCCCATCCGACGGGTCCCGACGCCGCCGCCCGACCCGAGCCCTCCTTCGAGGAACAGGTCGCCCTGTTCTGCGGCGTGCCCGACGACCTGCTGTCGCTCGTGGTCGACCGAGACCCGGGAGGGTTCTTCCCGGTCGTGCATCGCGGGGCCTCGGCCCCTGGCTCCGCTGGGACCGAGAACCTCCTCGCCGGCGCGGCGACCCTGCCCGCCGTGCACGCGGTGTTCTGGCGGGACGACGTCGACTGGCGCGCCTCGGAGGGGATGCTGCAGCGGGTCCGTGACGCCCTCGACCCGGACGATGTGGACACGACGAACCCCCTGGAGACCATCTACTCCGAGGCCCTCGGAGTGCCGCAGCTCCAGTGGGCTCTGCGGATGGGGGAGCGCATGGGGCCGCCGACCCTCCTCGATGCGTCGTACGCGAGCTTCGTCTTCGATCGGGTGCCCGAGCGGGAGGAGATCGAGCACGTCTACGCGGGCCTCGGGGTGTTCCCCGATCTCGCACTCACCGGCACGCTCAACGACCTCCTCGACGTCGTCGTCGATGCTCCGGGGTACCGCTTCCTCCTCGATGCCGCGCTCAGCAACCCGCACCCCCAGCGCCGCCGCGAGCTCGCGCTCTGGCTCTTGGACCAGCGCCTCGACGCGTCATCCTTCCTGTCGTTCCTGAGCCCGGTCAACGTCCTCTTCACCAACCCCACGCTGGGCGCGGAGGATGAGCCGGTGCTGCGACGCCTGCTCGAGTCGGGCGCGATCCCGGGCCCGACACCCGTCGCGACGCTCCCGGAGGGGCATCCGTTCGTGCAGCTGCTGCATCGCGACATCGAGGAGACCGCACTGGCGCCGCTGGTGCGGACCCTCCTCGTGCACGGCGACGTCGATCCCGCGACGCCCGCTCTCCCCGACGGTCGCAGCTTGCTGGACTTCGCATCCGGCGCCTTCCCGCACGGGCGGTCCCGAGATGCGCTCGCGTCGGCGATCCGAGAGCTCGTCGCGGGCGGCGCCGTGGACACCGACGCCGAGCCGGAGCGATGAGCGCTCCGGAGCCCGGAGCGCGCGTGGACGACGCCGAGCCCTACGCCCGTGCCCTGCGAGCCGTGCTCGACGAGGAGAGCGAGCGCGTCGCCGCCGCGCTGGGGGACCTGCATCGGGCCGCCGTCGAAGCGGAGAGCGGTGTGGAAGCGATCCTCATCGACGTCTTCGTCGACCAGGACGGCGAGGGCCCCTTCGACGTCTGGGCGCGGTTCGACGGGGCTGACGCCTTCGACCTGGACCGGCGGTTCGACGAGCAGCGCCGCCTGTTCGGCGTGGAGTGGACGGCGGACGGCTGGGAGCCCGCGGTTCCCTCGCGCCCGCGCGGATGGACGCGGGATCGCCTGGAGGAAGCCGTCCTCGTGGTCGTCGCCGAATGGATAGAGGGCCTGCTCCCGGCCGGTGCGAGGGAGGGCCTCTTCTGGGTGGGTGCTCCGGACCTCGGCTACGCCTGACCAGGCGGGGACTGCCGCCGACCGCCCGCCCGGCCGTCGGTCGGTGATAACGTCGGGCTATGAGTGACCGCGTGAGCGTCGAAGCCCTCCGCTATGCCCAGGCCGTCTCGGAGACGCACTCCTTCGGCGCTGCCGCGCGTGCCTACGGCGTGACGCAGCCGGCCCTCTCGACCGGCATCTCCAAGCTGGAGGACCGCCTCGGGGAGCGCCTGTTCGAGCGCTCGCCCCGGGGGGTCGTCCCGACGGCTTTCGGTGCGCATATCCTCCCGGTCATCGACCGCGCGCTCCTCGCCGTGGACCAGGTCGCCGCCGAGGCCGCACGCTGGAACCGGTCGGCCGACGCGCGGGTGCGCGTCGGCGTCTCGCCGCTCATGAATCCGGCCATCGTCGCGCGCGCCTACACGGCCGTGTGCGCGCTTCCCGCCTCGCCGGCGCCGCGGCAGCTCGTCCTCCGCGAGGCGAATGTCGCCGATCTGCGGCGCGAGCTCTCCGCCGGGGAGCTGGACCTCATCCTCGTCCCGTCCGTCGCCCCCATGCCGCGGTTCCGGCACCGCATCGTCGACGCGGAACCCGTGGTCGTCGTCGACCAGGAGCCGTCGCAGGACGGCCCCGTGGAGCTCAGCGACCTCACCGACACGCCCCTCATCCTGATGCCGGACACGTGCGGATTGACGACCTTCACCACCGACCTCTTCGCCGCGAACGACGTGCCCTTGAGCGCCTATGACGGCGAGGCCGCGACCTATCGGGTGCTCGAGGAATGGGCGAAGCTGGGCCTCGGCACGTCATAGGCGCTCAAGGGCA
>NZ_NCTV01000031.1:0-785 GCF_002114135.1 Microbacterium sp. LEMMJ01 | reverse complement strand
GCGGGACGCCGCAGCTCTCATTTATGACGCCGCCGAGCATGAAGGGGGACGAGCCGCCGCGGTCAACAGCGAAGGCCCAGTACGTGTTGCCGAACAGGACCAGGAACAGTTCGATCAGGACTACGGCGATGACCTTGCTCCACCGCGGGTGATCCTGCGCCCAGAAACGGACCCGCCAGAACGCGCCGCCCAGAGTCTCGAAGGTGTGCCGGTAGAAGGTGATCATGGTGTCACCAGAGACGGGGTCGACAGCACGGCTTCGAGACTCTGGGCGGCGCGTTCTGGCGGGTCCGTTTCTGGGCGCACGATCACCCGCGGTGGAGCAAGGTCATCGCCGTCGTCCTGATCGACCTGTTCCTGGTCCTGTTCGGCAACACGTACTGGGCCTTCGCCGCTGACGGCGGCGGCTCGTCCCCGTTCATGCTCGGCGGCGACATCACTGACAGCGACGGCGTCCCGCTGACCAACTACACGGTGCTTCCACTGGACCGCGGCGATGTGTTCACGATGGGGAAGTTCTTCATCTCCATGTGGATCGACCCGATCTGGACCGGGCATCTGGGTCTGGTGTCGTGGATGATCTGGTTCTGCAACTGGCTGCTCTCCTTCGAGTGGGTCGACATCGTCGCGGCACCGTTCGGCGCGCTGGCCGACCTCTTGCAGGACTTCCTCGGCGAGATCGCATGGATCCCGTTCGCGCTGACGATCGCCGGCGGTGTCGCGGGCCTGGCGATCATGCTCGGCCGGCACTCCACCGGGTGGGCGGAGTTGTTCATCTCTGCGTG
>NZ_NCTV01000030.1:0-451023 GCF_002114135.1 Microbacterium sp. LEMMJ01 | reverse complement strand
GATCAAGGACCAAGGCCTCATCCTCTTCTTCCTCTCCCTCTTCTTGCTGGCTCTGGACGTACAGGCCGTCGCCGGCTACCTCCGGAACCCCGACGAGCTCCTCGACCACGGGCAGCCGACGATCGGCTTCGGAGACTTCCTCTGGTCGTCCGACTTCGCGGTCGACGTCGCCGAGAACTGGCAGTCGGAGTTCCTGCAGTTCTTCCTCTTCATCGCCGCGACGATCTGGTTCGTGCAGAAGGGCTCCCCGGAGTCGAAGAAGCCCGGCGACGAGGGGCCGGGCAGCGATGCCGATCAGCTCGTCGGCGCGCACGCCCGCCCGGACTCTCCGCGGTGGGCCCGGGCGGGCGGGTGGCGAGCGGCGGTGTTCGGCAACTCGCTGCTGCTCGTGATGGGGGCAGTTTTCGTGCTGTCCTGGCTCGCGCAGTCGCTCGCCGGGACAGTGGTCATGAACGAGGAGAACGCGATGCACGGCCTCGCCGCGATCACCTGGGGCGACTACGTGACCAGCTCCGACTTCTGGGACCGCACGCTGCAGAACTGGCAGTCCGAGTTCCTCGCGGTGGGGACGATGGTCGCGTTCGCGATCTACCTGCGCCAGCGGGGGTCAGCGGAGTCGAAGCCCGTCGGCACCCCGCACCATCAGTCGGCCTTGGAGTCCGACTGAGACCGCTCGTCGTTGACGTCGGCCTGCGACAGCCGCTCGTCGTCGGCGTCGTAGCCCGCACGCGCCTCCTGCAGCGGCTGGTCGGAGTACTCGCCGCCCTGGCGTCCGCCGAACGGACGGCCGTGGTCGGCGAACTCGTCGCGGGCGAAGACCAGCTCCCACGGGCCCACCGTGAAGCGCGATCCCGTACGCAGCGTCTCCGTGCGGTCGCCCGGGTGGGTCGCGTCGGCGTCGGGGTTGGAGTTCATCTCGCCGTCGGCGTGCAGGGTCACCACGTACTCGTCGCGGTCGTCGTGCACGACCGTCGCGTGCACCGGCTCGGTGTCGGCGAGGCGCAGCTCGTTCCCGGCGGCGGAGCCGATGCGGACCTCCTCCATGTCGAGCGCGAATTCGGTGCGCTCGTCGTCGCGCCGCACGCGCAGTCGCGGGTTGCCCGCGCCGCGCTCGGCGTGGGTGGTGCCGGGCGTGTAGCCCTCGTCGGGACGGTCGTCGATGTGGCGGTCAGTCATGGCGGTGCCCTCCTCGGGTGTCGATGATTCGAGGCTAATCGCCGCGCGGATCGCGCGCAGGGCCTTGACTTCGACGCGCGCATCGCCCTCCGGGGCCGATTTGCCGTGCGCCCCGCCCGAGGGCTTACCCTCTACCCATAGGCCGATCCCGGCAGTGTCCGCCGGGCTGAGGACCACCCGACCGAGGAGCATCACCCGATGGGCAAGTTCATCTACGAAGGCAGCGTGAAGACCGAGATCGAGGATCGGGCGCTCACGCACGTGCAGCTCGTCATCACGGCCAAGCTGCGTCGCGGCGAGCCGTTCCCGTTCAGCTGGCGCGAGGACGCCAGCGTCGGCGGCGGACGGACGACCGTCTGGATCCAGCCGGGCAGCTCTCTCGTCTTCAAGTACTTCGGCAGCCGCCAGCCCGCGGTCAACCGGGCCTGGGTCGAAGCGCTCGCCTTCACCGCGAATTCCCCCAGCGGGCTCTACCTCGTCCCCGAGCCCGCCGAGGGCGCCGAGCCCCCGCACGGCGACGTCCCCTCCGCCGGCTGACACCCGCTGTCGCGGAGACCGCCCCGGGCTGTCAACCCCCTGCCGTCGCTCCTCCGGAGCCACGAGGCTCGATCACGACCTGATCGACAGCCCCATGACAGGAGGAGCGGACATGACCGACACCACCCGCGACGGCGGCCTCACCGACCCCCGACACGCCCACCATGAGGACGGCTTCCCGGCGCAGAGCCAGGATCAGCCGGGCCTCACCGAGAGGACGACCCCGGAGCCGGACCACGGCGAGCAGTCCTACGTCGGCCACGGCCGGCTCGAGGGGCGGCGCGCTCTCATCACCGGTGGTGATTCCGGCATCGGACGGGCGGTCGCCATCGCCTTCGCCCGCGAGGGTGCCGACGTGGCCATCGTGCACATGCCCGAGGAGCAGGCGGACGCGGAGGAGACGCTCGCGCTCGTCCGCGAAGCCGGTCGAACCGGCGTCAGCATCCCGGGCGACATCCGCGAGGAGGCCTTCGCGACCGATGCGGTGCACCGTGCGCGTCGCGAGCTCGGCGGACTCGACGTGCTCGTGCTCAACGCGGCCTATCAGCACGACATCGACGGCTTCGAGAACCTCGACACCGAGAAGATGCGCCGCGTGTTCGACACGAACCTCGCCGGCCTCGTCTTCTCGGCCCGGGCTGCGTTCCCCGACCTCGAGCCGGGATCCAGCATCATCGTGACCTCGTCGGTGCAGTCGGCGCAGCCGTCGCCGGGACTCATCGACTACGCCATGACGAAGGCGGCGCAGGTCGCGTTCGTCAAGGCGCTCGCGGAGGAGGCCGGGCCGCGCGGCGTGCGCGTCAACGCCGTCGCGCCGGGGCCGATCTGGACGCCGCTGATCCCCGCGACCGGGTGGGGGCCCGAGCGCCTGGAGACGTTCGGTCAGGACACCCCGCTCGGACGCGCGGGGCAGCCTGCGGAACTCGCCGGTGCCTACGTGTACCTCGCCTCGGCGGAGTCGTCGTACGTATCCGGCGCGGTCCTCGCGGTGACGGGTGGCAAGCCGCTCTGATCCGCGCGAGGACGGCACAGGCGGCGGGGAGGCAGGGCCCCGCCGCCTAAGCTTGTCTGGTGCAGAGACCCGCGGCATCCGGACCCCTCGTGGGCGTCGCGCTCGTCATCGGATCCTGCCTCTCGCTGCCGTTCGGCGCCGCCGTGGCCGCACAGCTCTTCCCCGTGCTCGGGCCGTGGGGCGTGACGTCGCTCCGCGTCGCGATCGCCGCGCTGCTGCTGGTCGTCATCGTGCGCCCGCGGCCCCGCGCCTGGACCCGGTCGCAGTGGCTCGCCGCCGTGCTGTTCGGGGTGTCCCTGGCCGCGATGAACGGGTTCTTCTACGCGGCCATCGACCGCATCCCCCTGGGGCCGGCCGTGGCCATCGAGTTCCTCGGGCCGCTCGTGCTCGCCGCCGTGCTGACCCGCCGTCTCGCCGACGCAGTCTGGGTGGGCGTGGCCCTGCTGGGCATGGCGCTGCTCGGGGTCGACGGCCTCGTCGGCGCCGAACCCCTCGATCCGCTGGGCGTCGTCTTCATCCTCATCGCGGCCGGATTCTGGGTCATGTACATCCGGATGAGCGCGCGTGTCGGCGCCCTCATCCCCGGCAGCAGCGGTCTCGCGATGGGACTCGTCGTCGCGGCGGTGCTCCTCATCCCCGTGGGCGTGCCCGCGGCGGCGACGGTGGCGCTGGATCCGCAGCTCCTCCTGCTCGCGGCGGTCACCGCGGTGCTGTCGTCCGTGATCCCGTACAGCTTCGAGCTCGCGGCGCTCCGCCGGCTCCCACAGCGGGTGTTCGGCGTGCTGCTGAGCCTGGAGCCCGCGTTCGCGACCCTCGCCGGGTGGCTCATCCTCGGACAGGACGCCACGCCGCTGCGGCTGCTCGCGGTGGCGCTCGTGATCGCCGCGAGCGTGGGGACGACGCTGGGCGTGCGCCGCGACCGGAGGGGCGACGGCCCCGCGGGACCGTTCACCGCGCCGATCCCGCTTCCCGACTGACGCCCCTCCGGTCGGGCGGCTCTCATGCCCGGACGGCCACCGGCTGCGGCAGCGGGTAACGGCGGCGCAGCATCACCCGCTGCACGAGGGTCCACACCACCGTGACCGTGAGGTAGAGCGCGGCGGCGAGGGGGACGAAGGCCGCGAAGACCGCGGTGAGGTAGTGCAGCGCGGCCATCATCCGGAGCATGCCGGGGGAGCTGAGTGGAGAGTCGTCGCCCTCGACGGGGGCCGGTCGGAACACCCGCCGGGTGACCTCGGCGACGGCGATCATCACGGCCAGCAGCACGCCGAAGACGGCGAACGTCGCCGGGGTTGCGGTGCCGCCGAACAGGGCCGACACCAGGCTCGTGCCGAGCGGGGCGCCGAAGAGGTCGTGGGTGAGCAGCTCGTTCGGGTGTCCGGCGATCTCCGGTCGCAGGAACAGCGTGTAGAGCAGGCCGACGACCGGTGCCTGCGCCAGCACGGGCAGCATCCCGGCGAAGGGCGAGGTGTTCTCGGCGCGGTAGAGCGCCATCATCTCCTGCTGCAGGCGCTCCGGGTTCTTCCGGTGGCGCTGCTGCAGCGCGCGCAGCTTCGGGGCGAGGCGGGCCCTGGTCTGCTCGGCTCGGGCCTGGGAGATGCCGACGGGGATGAGGAGGGCGCGTACGAGGAGGGTCACCAGGAGCACGGCGAGGGCGGCGGCGGAGGGGCCGGCGAGGGGTTCGAGAAGGGTGGAGAGGCCGTTCAGGGCACCGTAGGCGGCGTCCAGGAGCGCGGCGAGGGGAGGGAAGGCGAAGATGTCCACGGGAAGGTCCGTTCGATGAGGTCGGGAGGGGTCGGCGAAGGCCGCGCGGTCCCGGTCGGACGGACTACGCGGCGGTCGCGACTCCCGGCGCTCGCGGACGAGGGTGTCCGGCGGCATCCGGATCGCTCTGAGGCAGGAGGGTTCCGACATCGATCGCCCGCAGCGGGTGCGGGGCATCGGCGGAGGCCTGGTGGCGCACGCTCAGCACGAGCGCGAGTGTGAGGACCGTGACGGCGAGCAGCGCGATCGCGAGGCCGAGCGCGGCGGCATCCGGCATCGTCACGAGGCCGATCGCGGCCGCGACGAAGCCGAGCATCTGCCCGAACCACTCGCTCATGCCGCGAGCTTACCCCGTTCGAATCGCCTGAATTGCTGTATCCGGGCCGCCGATGGAGCCATTCAGGCGATTCGAAGGGCGTACGGTCGGGGTATGGCGACAGAACTTCTGGGAGTCGAGCAACCGATCGTGCTGGGACCGTTCGGGGGGAGCTCGTCGGTGGCGCTGACGGCGGCGGTGAGCGCGGCCGGCGGGCTGGGGTCGTACGGGCTGTACGGGTACGACGGCGACCGGATCCGCGCTGTCGGAGCCGAACTGCACCGCGCCACCGACCGTCCGTTCGCCCTGAACATCTGGCTGCCCCTGGGGGATGAGGTCGCGCCGAACCCGCAGCACGCGGTCTTCGCCCAGGCGCTGGAGCCGTTCTACGAGGCCGTCGGGGTTCCGGTGCCGGCCCGGCCCGAGCGCTACGTCCCCGAGCTCGACGAACAGCTCGACGCGGTGTGGGAGGTCGCCCCGGCCGTGCTGAGCGTGGTGTTCGGGGTGCCGTCCGCCGCTCTCGTCGCCGAGGCCCGCGACCGCGGCATCCGCATCGTCGGCACCGCCACCACCGTCGCGGAGGCCGTCGCGCTCGCCGAGGCCGGAGTCGATGCGGTCGTCGCCTCGGGAGCCGAGGCGGCCGGGCACCGCGTGTCCTTCCTCCGTCCCGCTGCCGAGTCGCTCGTGGGCACCGTCGCGCTCGTGCCGCAGATCGTGGACGCCGTCGACGTGCCCGTCATCGCCGCGGGCGGGATCGCGGACCGCCGCGGGGTCGCTGCGGCCTTCGCCCTCGGTGCCTCCGGCGTGCAGGTGGGGACGGCGTTCCTCGCGACCGCCGAGTCCGCCGCGACGGCAGCGCACCGCGACGCCATCCGGACCACCGCCGCCGACGAGACCGTGCTGACCAGGGCGTTGAGCGGACGCCTCGCCCGCGGAGCCCGCAACCGCGCGGTGCGGGCGATCGAGGCGAGCGGCACGATCGCCCCGTTCCCGATGCAGAACTGGCTCACCGGACGCTTCCGCACGGCGGCAGGGGAGCAGAATCTCGGCGAGCTGCAGTCGCTGTGGATGGGGCAGGCCGCCCCGCTCGCGCGCGGGACCACCGCTGCCGAGGTCTTCGCGGAGCTGGCAGCCGGAGTCCCCGGCCGATGAAGAACGCCGACCGCTGAGCGGCGGCGCGCTACAGGATGACGGTCGAGCGGCCGTGCACGATCACCCGGTCCTCGGCGTGCCACTGCACGGCCCGGGCCAGCACCAGACGCTCGACGTCGGCGCCCCGGCTCTGCAGCTCGGCCGCGGACTCGGAGTGCGTGACCCGCGTGACGTCCTGCTCGATGATCGGCCCCTCGTCGAGGTCGGCCGTGGCGTAGTGCGCCGTGGCCCCGATCAGCTTCACGCCGCGCTCCTTCGCCCTGGCGTAGGGGTTCGCGCCGATGAACGCGGGCAGGAACGAGTGGTGGATGTTGATGACCGGGGCTTCGAGGCGCGTGATGAAGTCGTCGCTGAGGATCTGCATGTACCGGGCGAGCACGACGAGGTCGACGTTGCCGCGGAGCAGGTCGAGCTGACGCTCCTCCATCGCCTGCTTGTCCGTCGAGGGGATGTGCACGAACGGCACGCCGAAGGAGCGGACGGCCTCGGCGAGGTCGGGGTGGTTCGAGACGACCATGGTGATGTCGATGTCGAGCTGCCCGCGCTGCGTGCGCCACAGCAGCTCCATCAGGCAGTGGTCGTACTTCGACACGAAGATCGCCACGCGCTTGCGGCGGGCGACGTCGTGCAGCGACCACTCCATGCCGAAGCGCTCGGCGACCGTCGCGATGTCGGCCTCCAGCGCGGGGCGCGCGGCGGCCAGCCCGTCGAGGTGGATGACGGTGCGCTGGAAGAACCGCCCGCCCTCGGAGTCGGTCGAGTGCTGGTCGAGCGAGATGATGTTGGCCCCGTGCTGGGCGAGCACGCCGGCGACCGCGGCGACGATGCCGGGCTGGTCGTCGCAGGCGATCAGCAGGCGGGCGGTATCGGGCTGGGTCATGGCTGCTCCTCGGGGTGTGCATCGATTCTGCCGTGCCGCGCGGGTGGGGAGCGAATCGCCCACGGCGTCGCTACCCTGAGACCGTGGATGCGAGCGATGTCGGACTGGTGCTGATCCCGCTGCTGGCGGTGGCCGCACCGCTTCTGGCTCGCGGCGTCCGCCCGCTCGTCCGGGTGCCGATCGTCGTGTTCGAGCTCGTCCTCGGGATCCTCGTCGGCCCCGCCGTGCTCGGCTGGGTCGAACCGGGCCCCCTTCTGGAGAAGCTCAGCGACTTCGGCCTGGCGGTGCTGTTCTTCGTCGCCGGCTCGGAGATCGACTTCCGCCAGGTGGCCGGGAAGCCCCTCGCCCGGGCGTCGCTGGGCTGGCTGCTCAGCGTGCTGCTGGGCATCGGGCTCGGGTTCTTCTTCGCCCCGGGCGAGGGCATGGTCGTCATCGGGATCGCGTTGAGCTCGACCGCTCTCGGCACGCTGATGCCGATCTTGCGCGATGCGAAGGAGCTGGACACCCCGTTCGGCCGTGCCATCAGCACGATCGGCGCCGTGGGGGAGTTCCTGCCGCTGATCGCGATCTCGATCTTCCTCAGCACCCGGACGACGCCCCTGGCCACGGCGGTGCTGCTGACCTTCGTCGTGCTGGCGGGACTCGCCGTCCTCGTCGCGCACCGGGTGCCGCACGGGCGCCTGCACGGCATCGTGCGCGCGACCCTCCACACCTCCGACCAGTTCGGGGTGCGCTTCGTGATCCTCCTCATCGCGGCCCTCGTCGGCCTCAGCGTGATGCTCGACCTGGACATGCTCCTCGGCGCCTTCGTCGCGGGGGCCATCTGGCGCATCATCATGGCGCGGGCGCCCGAGAAGGATGCGGCGGAGGTCGAGAGCAAGATCGAGGGTCTGGCGTTCGGCTTCCTCGTCCCGGTGTTCTTCCTCTACACGGGGGTGACCTTCGACCTGCAGGCGCTGGTGACGTCTCCCTCGGCGATGTCCCTGGTGCCGGTGTTCCTGCTGGCGCTCCTGGTGATCCGCGGATCGGCCGCCCAGCTGTCCGCCCCGGCGGGCGCGAGCGGACGCGACCGCGCCGCGCTCGGCCTGCTCGCAGCCACCGGGCTGCCGATCATCGTCGCGGTCACAGCGATCGGCGTGGATCAGGACATGCTCGACTCCGGGACCGCGGCCGCGCTGGTCGGGGCGGGCATGCTGTCGGTGCTCCTGTACCCGCTGATCGGGATGACGCTGCGGGGCGATCGTGCGCAGGTCGCGGGCCCGCGCCTTGCCGACCAGACCACGCTGGGGGAGCTGTGACCACCGCCTCCGCCCTGCTGACCCAGGCCGTGCAGGATCTCGCCGGTGCCCCCAAGGAGGGGCTGGGCGAGGAGAAGGACTCGCGCTGGCGCGGGCGTCGGATCGTCCGTGTCGGCGAGGCCTGGCACCTCGGCGTCATCCTGCTCACCGACACGCATGCCCTGGCGACGGCGGAGGTGCTCCGCGCGGCGGACCCGGGGCGTCGGGGATACACCGCCGAGTCGGCGCGCGCACGGGCCGAGCGCCGGGCCCTCGCCCTGCGCGGCGGCTTCCACGAGGGGGATGTCGTGCACGTCGGCTGGAGCGTGATCGACGTCGACGCGGTGGACGCCGGAGGCTCCTCCGGTCCGCTCGCGCTCCTTGACGGCGTGCCGTCGGTGCGCTGGAGTCAGGCGGGCGGTTTCATGCCGCTGGATGCCTACCTGCGCGAGCGCATCCCGCTGCTCCGCGGCGACGCGCCGTCCTGATCTCAGCCGAACGTCTCGGCGTCGACCGTCGCCTCGTCTGTAAGAGCGAGCACATGCGCTCCGACCCACCGCGAGGTGTCAGATCTCTATGCGCGTGGCCCTGTCCGTCAGGCGCCATGGCACCGGAAAATCCGCAATCTTCATGCCATTCGAGGACATGTGACTGACCTCATCGGCATAGGTATCCGCGTCCTCGCGGTTGTCGAAGACGCCGTAGATGCCAGCGTCATCCTCGTCGTCGAACACGATCCATACAGACTTCATCCCTGCATTCTGCCGTCGACGCCACCTCTACGCGCCGGGTATCGCTCAGCCGAACAGCTCGGCGAAGCGGCGGAGCAGGGCGGCGCCCTCGGTGACCGAGGCCGCGAGGACCTCCTGCTGCACCGCGTCGAACTGCGCCGGATCGAAGTACCCCGTCGTGCGGTAGAACGTCATCCGATCGGCGAAGTCGCGCGGCGTCGGCTCGGGATGGAACTGCGCGGCGTACAGGTGCGTCCCCACCCGGTAGGCCTGCACGGGGCAGGCCGCGTTGGTGGCGAGCAGAACGGCCCCCGGCGGAGTCGTCGCGGCGCTCTCCTTGTGCGCGGTGAACACGGTGAGCGCGGGGCCGGACGGGCCAAACACGGGATCGACGGCGCCCTGCGGTGTCGTCTCGATGACCGTCGCGCTCGCCGCCTCCGGCATGGTCGTCACGACCTCGCCACCGAGGAGCCGGGTGAGCACCCCGATGCTGAAGCAGGTGAAGAACGCGGCGATCCGCTGTTCCCGTGCCGCATGGGCGAGCGTCTCCAGGTCGGCCTCCACCCGCCGCTGCACCGGGGTCTTCTCGACGTCGGTGACGTTGAAGGGAGAGCCGCCGATGACGACGCCGCGGTAGCGGTCGAGGTGGGCTTCGGCCAGCGGCTCGTGCAGCAGATCGAGACGATCGACCACGTCGACCCCGAGGGCCCGCCGGAACGAGGCGTGCTCGGCATCCGCCGCCCCGGTCTCGGGTCGCACGCAGACGTAGAGAAGCGAGGCCATCAGGCGATTCTAACGAGGGGGAGGGTCCGGTCCCGACGGCTCAGCGGGACGAGTTCGCGGTGCGTCCTCGCACGATCCCGACGAACGTCTCGACGTCGGGCGTGGTCCGGTCGCGCGGCCAGGCGAGGGCGACCGTCGAGACCGGGCCGTCGGCGAGGACCCGGTAGTCGGCGTCCTTCCGGTGGTGCAGTCGGGCCAGCGACATCGGCACGAGGACGATGCCGACACCCGTCGCCGCCGTGGCGATCGCGTCGGCGGTCGACAGGGGGCCGCCGCGTGGGGGGATGGTGCCCGGCACCTCCACAGGCCCGAGCACGTCGTCGGACAGGGAGTGCAGCACCTCGCCGTCGAGGTCGGCGGTCGTCAGCTCGTCCGCCGCGAGCAGGTGCGAATCGGTCGAGGCCACGACGACCGGGACCTCGTCGTACAGCGGGATGACGTGCAGGGCGTCGTCGTCCAGCGGGAGGCGCACGAGGGCGGCGTCGAGATCGTCGAGCGCCTCTCGCTGCCCGGAGACCTCGATCGGGACGAGTTCGAGGGCCACGTGGGGCAGGCGCCGCTTCCACGTGTCGATCCACTTGCCCGGCGTCGCTCCGGGCACGGCACCGAGGCGGAACGTCCGCGGCTCCTCGGGTGCGGCGGCCGGTGCGTCGAACACCACCTTCTCGGCGCGGTGGGCGCGGCGCGGAGCCGGCTTCCCCTGGCGTGAGCCGCTGCCCGCGGCACGGCCCCGGTGGGCGGGTGAGCCCTTGCCGGAGCCCTTCGCGGGTCGTCGTCCCTGGTGCGCCATGGGATCCAGGCTACTCGGCGTCCTCCGAGTCCTCGGCGGGGGAGTTCCGCTGGGTCCGCCGGACCAGTCCGGCGACACCGCCTACGAGGAACAGGGCCCCGGCCGTGAGGAGCACGATCGTGAGCAGGGTGGCGGGAGTCATCGTCCCCACGCCATCGGCCAGCGCGGCGCGGCGCTTCGCATCGGTGAGGAACCACAGCGCCCCCGCGGCGATCGCGGCGAAGGTCGTCCCCCAGATGACGGCTGCCCAGCGCACCCGGGGTGCGGTCATGGTCTCGGTGCTCATTCCTGGCCCTCCTCGGGCTCCTGCAGGGTCACGACGATGACGCCGCTCGCCTGGTCGATGGTCACGGGCTGGATCGTCGAGGGACTGCCCTCCTCGGCGGAGATGTTCGCGGAGATGACGTTCTCGTCACCCCGCGGCGTGGCGGCGATGACGCCGGTGTCCATGACCATCGGATCGTCCGGGTCGACGCGGAGCCAGCTCACCTCCACGTCGTCGCCGACAGTGCCGCGGAGCTGCAGCTGCACGCCGGCGTCGACGAAGATCTCGGTCCGCCCCGACCCCTTCTCGATCTCGATGGGGCGGGGGCCGCCGTCGTGCCGGTGGAGCTGCAGGTACAGGTCGCCGAACGGCTGTCGGACGTGCGCCTCCTGGTTGTTCGTGAGAGAGGCGTACCCGAGGGTGAGACCGGGCATCGTGGACAGGAAGCCCGTGAGGAGACCCGCGGCCAGCGTCACCACGGTGAGGAAGGCCAGGGCGCCGCTGCGGCGACGGAGGGCTCCGGCCGTGATCATCGCCAGGGCCAGGACCAGCGCGCCGGACAACAGCCCCAGCGCGCCGCCGAGGGCTTCACCGACGGCGAGTCCCACGCTGGCGCCGACGACGATCGCGAGTCCGAGGGCGGTCATGACGAACGGGAAGCCGGCGCGCGGATTCGACGCGCGGCGGAGACGTCGGCGCTCCGCGGCTGCGGCGGCGAACACGGCCGCCTCGGCCTGACGCTCCCGGCGGAGCTGGTCGCGTGCGGCTCGCTCCGCATCCTGCTGCTGCCGGCGCCAGGCCTGATCCTGCTCCTTCCAGGCGGCGTGCTGGGCGCGCCACGCCTCCAGCGCGGCGGGATCCTGGGTGCCCGGAGGCAGGGGTGCGGGAGGTGCGGGGATGGCGAGGACGTCGTGCCCGACGGCGTCGGCGAGCGGTACCGAGACCGGAGCGTCCGTCGCCGTGGAGGGAATGGCGTCCGCCCCCGTGGCGGGACCCGACCCCGCGTCGGGGGCGGACGCGGCCGGGGCCGCCGGATCTGCGGAAGCCCCCGCCGGATCCGGCGCGGAAGCGCCCGGAGTGCGGCGCGCGGCACGCACGATGAGGAAGAGCAAGGCGGCGGCGAGCACGAGCCCGACCACCCAGGTGACCGTCGACAGTGCCGACCAGCCGTCGTATCCGAGGCCGAACAGGCGCCCGGTGAGCGGCGCCGTCGGGAAGAGGCCGATCACGGCGAGGGCGAGGATGCCGAGCTGCACGGGGTCGTACCGGCGCTGCAGCAGATCACGCAGATGCACGCGGCCGTCGACGTCCGGCAGCACCGCCCAGGCGAGGGCGTACAGGAACAGGGCCGGAAGGCCGAAGAGGGCGGCGACGACGAGGACCCCGCGCACGATCAGCGGATCGATGCGGAGGCGGATCGCGATGCCCGCCGCGACACCGCCGAGCCAGCCGTCGGTGCGCACCACCCCGAGGCCGGCGACCCACAGCAGGAACCGGTCGGCGCCGCGCGGTCGACGGGGCGCTTCCGGTGCCGGTGCCTCGTGGTCGGCGGGCGGTGGCGGAGCGGTCGGAATCGTCATGAGTCGATCCTCGCGGTCGGCGGCGCCGCGGGGCCATGGGGGGATCCCCTGAGCGCACCCTGATTCCGCGACAGGGAGGTCCCGGAGAGCGGAGGCGGATGATTGGATGACCGTATGCCCTCCGCCGTCTCCACGCTCCCCGGCCCCGCGCCGGCGACCGCGCGTCCGGCGCTGACCCGTGATCGCGATGCTCTCGTGACCGGAGTGAGCGCCGGGCTCGCACGCCACCTCGGTGTGCGCGTCGGGCTGGTGCGGGCGCTGTTCGTCGCCCTGACGCTCTGCGGCGGCGCGGGTGTGCTCCTGTACGCCTGGTGCTGGACCTTCATGCCGTGGACGGAGGGGACGACGGCGCCGACGCATCGCCTCCCGGTCGCCTGGCTCCTGCTGGTCCCCGCGGCCGTCGGTGCCCTCGTCGTCGTGGTGTGGCGCGGGGGCAGCGACTGGCTGAACGGCTCGATCCCTCCGGGAACGGCGGCCGTGGTCGTCGGCGGCACCACGCTGTGCGCGACCGCCTCCGGGCTGTGGGCCACGCTCATCGATCGCACCGACACGGCCCGCGGCCCTCGGCACACCACCACCGTCCGCATCCTCGCGGTGCTCATCCTCGGCCTCGTGGTCCTCCTGCTCCTCTCGTGGCCGATCGCGCGCTCGGGTGTCGTGCTCGTGCTGCTCCCGCTGGCCGGGCTGGTGGCGGTGGTGGCCTCGGCCCTCATCCCGCGCTGGCGGGAGCTGGCGGGGGAGCGCGTGCGCCGCATCCGGGAGGAGCAGCGCAGCGTCATGGCCGCCCACCTGCACGACTCGGTGCTGCAGACGCTCGCCCTCATCCAGAACCGGGCCGGGGCATCGAGCGAGGCGGCACGGCTGGCCCGCGCGCAGGAGCGGGAGCTGCGTGCCTGGCTGTACGACGGCGATGCTCCGGCGGACAGCGACCTGCCGACCGACCTGCGCGACTACGCCGGAGCGCTCGAGATCGACCACCCGGTCCGGATCGAGGTGGTCTCGGCCGGGCTGTCGGCGGAGCGGGCGAGCGGGGAACTGGCGGCCGCGGCCCGGGAGGCGATGCTGAACGCCGCCCGGCACGCGGGCGGCGAGATCTCCGTCTACATCGAGGGTCGTGTCGACGGCGTCGACGTGTTCGTCCGCGACCGCGGTCCCGGATTCCGGCTCGACGAGGTGCCCGGCGATCGGCTCGGCGTGCGGGAGTCGATCATCGGGCGGCTGCGTCGCGCGGGCGGCACGGGGTCGGTGCGCAGCGACGACGCCGGTACCGAGGTGCATCTGCGCCTGCCCACCATCTCGTCCCCGGAGCGGGGACCGATCCGACAGGAGCCCCGTGGCTGACCGTCTCCGCGTCGTGATCGTCGACGACCACTCCATCTTCCGCTCGGGCCTGCGGGCCGATCTCGATGCGAGCGTCGAGGTCGTGGGCGAGGCGGCGGACGTGCCCTCAGCGATCGCCGTGATCGTGGAGACGGCCCCGGACGTGGTGCTCCTCGATGTGCACCTCCCCGGCGGTGAGGGCGACGACGCGACGGGTGGGGAGGCCGTGATCCGAGGGACGCGACCGACCACGACGCGGTTCCTCGCCCTGAGCGTCTCCGATGCGGCGGCCGACGTCGTGCGGGTGATCCGGGCCGGGGCGCGCGGCTACATCACCAAGGGGTCATCGGGCCGCGAGGTGAGCGAGGCCGTGCGCGCCGTCGCCGAGGGGGACGCGGTGTTCTCGCCGCGGCTCGCGGGGTTCGTGCTCGACGCGTTCGGCGCCGTGGCCGGCGAGACCGCCACCGCGACGGACGAGCTCGACCGCCTTTCCTCGCGCGAGCAGGAGGTGATGCGACTGATCGCCCGCGGCTACGCGTACAAAGAAGTAGCCGCAGCCCTCTTCATCTCCATCAAGACCGTCGAGACGCACGTGTCGTCCGTGCTGCGCAAGCTGCAGCTCTCCTCCCGCCACGAGCTCACCGCGTGGGCCTCGGAGCGGCGACTGCTCTGAGAGCGGTCAGGCCGCCAGCCAGAGACCCTTCTGATCGGTGGCGACGGTGAGCCCCGCCGCGACCGTCTCGTCGTCGCCGATGCGGGCGCCTCGCACGATGCGGGCCCCGGCGCCGATGTCGGTGCGGACGCCGACGTGCGCGTGATCGCCGACCGCCGCGCCCTGGCCGACGTGCGCGTGGGCGTCGATGTACGCGCCCTCGCCGATCACGGCGTCCTCGTCCACCCACGCACCGCGGGCGACGATGGCCCCCGCTCCGACGCGTGCTCCCGGTTCGATGTAGGCTCCCGCCTCGATGTGCGCCTTCGGATGCACCTTGGCGCCATGCGCGACGAGACCGCGACCGTTGGCGTGCTTGCGGTACCGCAGCGTCGCTCCGTGGTCGTTCTCGATGTCGACGTAGTTCTTGCCCACGATTCCTCCCGTGCTCCGGAGTTCTCCGGATATATCAACAACCACGGGAGGGGGATATTCATTCCCGCGGATGGATACGGCTCAACGCTGACACCGAGGGCACCAGAACGTGATCCGCTCGCGGGTCGGATCGGCCCCCAGCTCCCCGCGGCGGATGAGGGTTCCGCAGCGTCGGCAGGGGCGTCCGGCGCGTCCGTAGACCCACGTCGCCTGCCCTGGGCGGTCGATGCCGGTGAAGGTGCGGTTGCGGCGGTCGCGGTTCGCGCGGATGGTCCGCACGCCCAGGTCGAGGAGGGCGGCGACGTCGACCTCCGGGGTCGGAGTGGTCGGCAGGATTCCGCGGAGGAACAGGAGTTCTGCCGCGTACTCGTTGCCGAAGCCCGCGACGTTGCGCTGATCGAGCAGGGCGACGTGGATGGCCCGGGTGTCGGCGCTGAGTCGTCGCGCGGCCTCGATCGGGTCCCAGTCGGCGGCGAGGGGGTCGGGGCCGAGGTAGCCGACGAGGTCGTCTTCATCGCGGGTGGGGACGACCTCGACTTCGGCGACGTCCACGCCGACCGCCTCGCGCTCCGCCGTGCCCACGATCGCCCGCACCTTGAACGCCGGATGCCGCCACTTCTCACCGGGCCGGTACACGAACCAGGCGCCGTCCATGCGCAGATGCGAATGCAGCGTGCTCTCGCCGATCCGCAGCAGCAGGTGCTTCCCGCGAGGGACGGCGCCCTGCACGCGCTGTCCGGTCAGATCGAGGGTCGCGAAGCGCGGCACGCGGAGGTCGAAGCGCGTGACCTCGCCGCCCGCGAGGGCCTCGTCTAGGCGGCGGGCCGTGCGGAAGACGGTATCGCCCTCGGGCATCAGGCGATCCCGGTCGTGCGGTCGTGCTTTCCCGGCGCCGGTGCGGGGGTGGCGACCGCGAGCGGGGTGCGGGCCTGCATGTCGCGCGCCAGCATCGTGCTTCCCGCGACCGCGGCCGGCATCACGGCGACGGCGCCGCCCGGGATGAGGAAGCAGAGCTGGGTGGCGACCCCGAAGCCGAGCACGCGGGCGCGACTGCCGGAGAACAGCGCGGCGCGGGCGGCGGGGCTGAGATCGCGCGCATCGAAGGCTCGACCGGTCAGCTCCCGCGCGAGCAGGCGGCCCGTGAGGACCACGCCGGACACCGCGCCGAGGACGCCGCCGACACCGGGCACGAGGCCGATGAGGAGCACGAGGAGGGCGATGAGGAGGCCGAGCACGACCAGTCGGAGACCTTCACCGACGGCGGTCCAGAAACTGCCGCCGTCGGCGGGCGGCGGGTCGCCGAGATCCTTCTCCACGGCGTGCCAGATCCGCTGGTAGAACGGGTCGCCGATCGTGAGGGTGAGGGCGCTGAACACCGAACTGGCCAGCGCGAGCGCGGCGGCGACCACCACGAGGCTGACCGCGGTCCGCAGGAACCCGCGCCAGGGCTCGACCCATCCATCGGCGAAGGGGGTGAGCCAGGCCGACAGCGAGGGCATCGACAGGATCAGCGGCACGAGGACGGCGGCGAGGAGCACGAGCGCGATGATCGCGGGGACGAGCCCGAGCGCCATCAGGCCCGGACGGGTGCGCCACACGCCGAAGCCGCGGAACAGGGTGCGGACGCCGGCGGCGAACTCTCGGATCATGGCTCCAGGGTAGGGGGGGTCAGTAGTGGTCGTGGTGAGGCCGGGTCAGACGGCCTTGCGGAGCGTGAAGCCGCGCGGCGTCTGCACGAAGCCCGCCTCCTGCAGAGCCCGCCCGAGGATCGTGCCGTAGACCCCCTCGCCGTTCACCTTCTCGACGGTGAGGGTGTCGAGGCGGCGGTCCCTGGCCGTCGTCGCGAGGTCGGCGGCGGCGGCCTGCAGCACCTCCTCGTCGTCCGTGAAGCACAGCACGGTCCGTCCGCCGCGCTCGAGTGACAGCACGAGGGCGCCGTCGACGAGCACCACGAGGCCCCCGGCCTTGCGGCCGGGTCGATGCGACACGCCCTCGAGCTTCGGCCACCCGAGCGCCGCGCCGTACGGGTTCGCCGGGTCGGTGGCCGCCAGGGTGACGGCCTTCCGTGGCGGCGGATCGGCGAGACCGGCGTACGTGCGGAGACGGTCGACCGTGGCGGAGGCGGCGAACTGCGCGGCGCCGAGCTTCTCGATCACGTAGCCGCGGCGGCAGTGCCCCGCCTCCTCGAACCCGGCCAGCACGCGGTACGCCTGGGCGAATCCGCCGGGGACGCCCTCCGACTGCACGGCCCCGCGGGTGACCACCCCGTAGCGGTCGAGGAGCAGTCCGGCGGTGACGGTCGCGCGCCGCGCCGGATCGGTCTCGACCTCGGGGAGCAGCGACCAGCGACCGCCGATGGAGGTCGGGCGCGGAGCGGTGCGCGTGAGCGACATGCCGCGATAGGTGCGCGCACGCGGGGCGCGGCGCTTGACCTTGTGGGCCTGGGAGCCCCCGGTCAGCAGCGAGCGGATCGGCGCGAACGTGTCGTTGGTGACGTGCCCGGACCACGTCAGCGACCACAGGGCCTCCAGCACCGACTGCTCGTTCTCGGCGCCGGTCATCTCCTTGAGCTGCGCGGCGAAGTAGGCGCCGCCCGCCGCGAGGGCCGCGAGGAGGCGCGCCTCCAGCGACTCCGCGGCGATCTCCGCGTCCGGATCGGGGAGGGTGAACGGGGCGAGATCGGCCGGGTGCAGCGAGACCCATCCGTCGCGCCCGGGGAGCGTGCCGTGTCCCGACCAGATCACCTCGCCTGCGGCGGTGAGCTCGTCGAGCATCGCCGGGGTGTAGTCGCGCACCCGCGACGGCAGGACGAGCGACTCCCAGGCGCTGGCGGGGATCGGGACGCCGGCGAACTGCTCGATCACCGTGAGCACGCCGTCGATGCCCTCCAGGGGTCGACCGAGATGCTGCCAGTCCGGCAGGAACCGCGCATAGGCCTCCGGGGAGACCGGCTCGACGGACCCGCGGATCGCCGCGAGCGACCGCATGCGCAGCCGCCGCAGCACCTCGGTGTCGCACCACTCGATGTCGTCGCCGCTGCCGGCTGCGGTGGGGAGGAAGTACCCGCTCGTGAGGCGGCCGTTCGTCTCCAGGCGTTGCAGGGTGTGCCGGGCGACCGCGGTGCCGAGACCGAAGCGCTCGGCGACGGACGCGGTAGTGAACGGGCCGTGGGTGCGGGCGTGACGGGCCACGAGGTCGCCGAGGGGATCCGCCAGCGGCTCGAGGAAGGCCACGGGGATGCCGGTCGGCAGGGCCGCGCCGAGCGCGTCGCGCAGGCGTCCGGCGTCCTCGATCGCGGCGACCCTGGCCACCCCGGCGATCGTGACGGGGATGGCCCGCCGCGCGGTCACGAGGTCGTCGAGCAGCGTCGCTGCGGTCGCTCCGCCGGTGCTCTCCGGATCGAGGCGTGCCGCCACCTCGTCGGCGTCGAGCGGGCCGAGCAGCCGGAGCAGGTCGGCGACGCCCTCCAGGCCGCGCGCCCGACGCTCCGGGTCGAGGCGCTGGGCCTCGCGCTCGAACTGCGCGATGACGTCAGGGTCGAGGAGCTCGCGCAGCTCGACCGTGCCCAGCAGCTCGCCCAGCAGTGCGGGATCGACGGACAGGGCGGCCGCTCGGCGCTCGGCCAGCGGCGAGTCGCCCTCGTACATGAACGCGCCGACGTAGCCGAAGAGGAGGTCGCGCGCGAACGGCGACGGCTGCCCCGGCTGGGTCTCGACGAGGCGGATGCGGCGGTCGGCGATGCTGGTCGCGAGCTTCCGCAGCGACGGCAGGTCGTAGACGTCCTGAAGCACCTCGCGCAGGGTCTCCAGGATCACGGGGAAGGTGGGATGCCGGCGGGCGACCTCGAGGAGCTGGGCCGAGCGCTGGCGCTGCTGCCAGAGCGGCGTGCGGCGGTTGGGGTTCGTGCGGGGCATGAGCAGCGCCCGCGCGGCGCACTCGCGGAACCGCGAGGCGAACAGCGCCGAGCCGCCGACCTCCTGCGTGACGAGCTGCTCCAGCTCGTCCGGATCGAACACGAAGAGCTCCGCACCGGGCGGCTCGGACTCGGCGTCGGGGATGCGCACGATGATGCCGTCGTCGCTCGCCACCGCGGAGCCCTCGACGCCGAGACGCTCCCGCACGCGCGCATTGATGGCGAGCGCCCAGGGCGCATGCACCTTCATGCCGTACGGGGAATGCAGGATGACCCGCCAGTCGCCGACCTCGTCGTGTCCGCGCTCCACGGTGAGCGTACGGTCCGTCGGCAGGGTGCCCGTGGCCTCCCGCTGCTCGGAGAGATGCGCGAGGAGGTTGGCGCGCGCCTGTTCGTCGAGTCCGGCCGCGATGAGCCGCTGCTCCGCCTTCTCCGGCTTCGCGGCGGACACCTCGCGGGAGAACGCCCCGAGCGCCTCGCCCAGCTCGAACGGGCGGCCGATGCCGTCGCCGTGCCAGAACGGCACCTTGCCGGGCTGGCCGTAGGCGGGGATGACGTTGACCCGGTCGTGGGTGATCTCGGCGATGCGCCAGCTCGTGGTGCCCAGGGTGAAGACGTCGCCGACGCGGGACTCGTAGACCATCTCCTCGTCGAGCTCGCCCACTCGGGCGCCCGTGGACTCGCCGGCCACGAAGACGCCGAACAGCC
This sequence comes from Microbacterium sp. LEMMJ01, assembly GCF_002114135.1. Classification (NCBI taxonomy): domain Bacteria; kingdom Bacillati; phylum Actinomycetota; class Actinomycetes; order Micrococcales; family Microbacteriaceae; genus Microbacterium; species Microbacterium sp. LEMMJ01. Next base: position 431,732 of record NZ_NCTV01000030.1, on the reverse strand, counting down.
CCCGGTCGGGGATGGTGCCGCCGCTGGTGACCGCGATCCGCTGTGCCCCCGGGCGGCCCGTGAGCGTGCCGGCGTCGCGATCCCAGACCAGGCGCGGGCGCAGCTCGGCGAACTCGTCGGAAGGGAAGCGGCCGGCCAGCAGGTCGAGCGTGGCCTCGTACGCGGAGCGGGGGAGCGACTGGAACGGGGCGGAACGGCGGACGGTCTCGAACCACTCCTCGACGCTGATCGCTCCGAGGGCGCTGGCCGCGACGGTCTGCTGGGCGAGGATGTCGAGCGGGTTCCGCGGCACCTGGATGGCCTCGATCTTCCCCGCGAGCATCCGCTCCGTCACGATCGCGGTGTGCAGCACGTCGCCGCGGTGCTTGGGGAACAGGGCCGCCCGGCTGATTTCTCCCACCTGGTGTCCGGCCCGACCCACGCGCTGGAGCCCGGAGGCCGCGGACGGCGGTGCCTCGACCTGGATCACGAGGTCGACGGCACCCATGTCGATGCCGAGCTCCAGGCTGCTCGTGGCGACCACGCAGCGGAGCACCCCCGACTTCAGCTCCTCCTCGACCTGCGCGCGCTGCTCTTTCGACACCGAGCCGTGGTGAGCCTTGGCGAGCACGGGATCGGCGCCGGCGGTCGACCCCGCCTGTGCCATCATCGCGGCGGGCACGGTCGGCTCCGGAAGAGCGACCCCGATCCGCTCCGCATAGATCTCGTTCAACCGTCCGGTCAGCCGTTCGGCGAGGCGGCGGGAGTTCGCGAAGACGATGGTCGAGTTGTTCTGGAGGATGCGGTCGACGATCGCCTCCTCGACGTGCGGCCACACCGAGCCGGTGACCTCGGTGTATTCCGCATCGATCCCCGGGGCCTCCGGCGGCGCCCCGGGCGGGGGAGGCGGGTTGGTCATGTCGTCCATCGGCACGACGACGCCGAGGTCGAAGGTCTTCGATGCCGGGGGAGCGACGATCTCGACCGGGTCGGCGCCGCCGAGGAACCGCGCCACCTCGTCGATCGGGCGGACGGTCGCCGAGAGGCCGATGCGCTGCGCCGCGGTCTCCGCCCCGTGGGACCGGCGGAGGGCGTCGAGGCGCTCCAGGCTCACCGCGAGGTGCGCGCCGCGCTTGGTGGCGGCGACCGCGTGCACCTCGTCGATGATGATCGTGTGCACGTCGCGCAGGGTGTCGCTGGCCCGGCTCGTGAGCATGAGGTACAGCGACTCTGGCGTCGTGATGAGGATGTCGGGCGGATCGGACACGAGCTTGCGGCGATCGCTCGACGTGGTGTCACCGGAGCGGACGCCCACCGTGATGCCGGGGGCGGTGAGACCGAGTCGCCGCGCGGACTGCCCGATGCCGATGAGGGGCGAGCGCAGGTTGCGCTCCACGTCCACGCCGAGGGCCTTGAGCGGGGAGATGTACAGGATCCGCGTGCGGGACCCGTCCTTCTTCGGCTCCTCCGGGAGGTCGGCACGCTCGCGGAACACGCTGTCGATCGCCCAGAGGAACGCCGACAGGGTCTTGCCGGAGCCCGTCGGAGCGACGACGAGGGCGTGCTTGCCGGCGGAGATCGCCTCCCACGCCCCCGCCTGTGCCGGCGTGGGTGCGGTGAAGGCACCCCGGAACCAGTCCTGTGTGGCCGGGGTGAAGCGGTCGAGCACGTCGCTCATGCCTCCATCATTCCCGACCCCACCGACATCCGGCCCGGACCTTGACACCCGGCTGCCCCACCCGCACGACCTCGTTCCGCCCGCACGACGGAACCACGGTTCCGGTCGTGCGGGCGGACCCGGGTCGTGCAGACGGAACGACGGAAGATGTCACCCGACCTCCCGCAACCCGCCGTCGGCATCGATCTCCAGAGTGAGGTCGAGGTCGAGCCGGGCGAGGAAGGCGTCGTCGTGACTCACGACGAGCACCGCCCCGCGGTACGCCCGCAGCGCCTCGACGAGCTGGTCGACCGTGTCGAGGTCGAGGTTGTTCGTCGGCTCGTCGAGGACGACGAGGTGCGGAGCCGGATCCGTGAGGAGCAGCCGGGCCAGGGCGACCCGGAACCTCTCCCCGCCCGAGAGCGCCGACACTGGGCGGTCGGTCGTCCCGCCCCGGATGAGGAACCGGGCGAGCCGGTTGCGGAGCTCCTTCTCCGGGACCTGGGGTGCCGCGGCGGCCACGTTCTCGAACACGGACAGGCCCTCGTCGAGACCGTCCACCCGCTGCGGCAGGTAGCCGATCCGGTCGGTGAGCGCCTCCGCCCGCAGTTCCGGTCGTTCCGACGCCTCGTCTCCGGAGTCGGGCGCGGCGCCGGAGACCAACCGCTCCAGCAGCGTCGTCTTGCCGGCGCCGTTGCGGCCGATGAGGGCCACGCGCTCGGGACCCTGGATCACCCACGACCGCTCCGGTCCGCCGAGCTCGGCGATCCGCCGGCTCCGCGACACGTCGGGGTCCGGCAGCTCGATCTTCATCGAGGCGTCGGAGCGGACCCGTCGCCCCGCGGCATCGTGTGCCGCGCGGGCCGCGTCCTCCTTCGCGCCGACCTCGGTGCGCAGCCTCCCCGCGGACACCTCGGCGGCCATCTTCCGACCGTGCGCGACGATCTTCGGGACGCGCTTCTCGACCTCGGCCTTCTTGGCGGTCCGGGCCCGGTGGGCGAGCTTGACCTCGGCCTCGATCCGCTGCCGCTTCTCCTTGCGGAGCACCTGGGCGGCGGCGACCTCGGCCTGCTTCGCCGCGTCCTGCTCCGCGTCCAGCCAGGCGCGCCACTCGGAGTAGGGGCCGCCGAACACGGAGAGGTTCCGTCCGTACAGCTCGGCGGTGTCGTCCATGAGCTCGAGCAGAGCGAGGTCGTGGCTCACGACGATGAGCGTGCCCTTCCACGACTGCACCATCGCGGCGAGGGCCGCCCTGGCGTCGCGGTCGAGGTTGTTCGTCGGCTCGTCGAGGAGGGTGATGGGAGCCCGCCGCAGCCGGATGCCGGCGATCGCGACGAGCACGGCCTCCCCTCCGGACAACTCACCGACCGTGCGGTCGAGGAACGCGGGGGCGAGCCCAGCCTCCGCGAGGGAGGCCTCCGCCCGCGCCTCGATGTCCCAGTCGTCGCCGACCGCGTCGAAGTGCGCGGGGTCGACGTCACCGGCGGTGATGGCCCGCACGGCATCGAGGGCGGCCGTCACCCCGAGGAGGTCGGACACCCGACGGTCCACGTCGAGGGTGAGCTGCTGGGGGAGGAAGGCGACCTCGCCCGAGGTGGTGAGCGTTCCGGAGGTGGGGGCGAGCTCCCCGGCGATCAGCCGGAGCAGCGTGGACTTGCCGGCGCCGTTGCGGCCGACGAGTCCCGTGCGCCCGGCGCCGAAGGCTCCGGACACGCCGTCGAGGGCGACCGTGCCGTCGGGCCAGGTGAGGGAGAGGCGGTCGAGGACGACGGCGGCGTGCGGGGAAGAGGGCTGTGACATGGGGTGTCTCCTGTCGAGTGCGAGGGTGCACTGACACCGAGCCCTTCGGACCGTCGAGTCACGGAAGCGGAGGAGGGCGTCTGCCGGGGAGTCGGCGATCGTCGGGTCAGCGCGCGAGAAGAGGGGCGCGGAGGCGACGATTCAGATCAAAGGACTTCCAGACACGGCGGACAGGACGCCACGACGATACCCGGGCGTGTCGCGCCGCGCAACTCCCGGGCGTGTCGCCGCTCCGTCGCGCGGGGGATGCGGGGCCGCGCGACGGCTCGTACCGTGGAGGCATGGCAGACGATCGGAACCCCAGTCCCGACGAGATGCGCGCACGGACGGGCCTCGGAATCGGTCTCGCGGTGGGCATGGCCATCGGTGTCTCCATGGGGATGGCGCTGGACAACTGGATCCTCGGCATCGGGATCGGTCTCGCGATCGGCGTCGCCCTGTCCGTGGCGTTCCGCGGTTCCGCGGGCGGCAGGGGAGACGCGGCGGAGGGCGATGTCGATGACCCGGACTCCGCTGACGGCGCTCAGGACGGCCGGGACCCGTCCGCCTGATCCGCGCCGATCCCCTCGACCCAGGTCGTGAGGAACCGGTGCACGTCGCCGAGCTCCTCCTCGGAGATGCTGTGGGTCAGTCCGCTGTAGACGCGACCGGACAGGGACGTGTGCGTGGGGAGCCATTGCGCCGTGTGGGCGATCAGCGGCGCGGGGATGACGTCGTCGTGGGAACCGCGGCCCCAGAACACCGGGGGGCTGACCTCCGCGAGGTGCGCATCGCCGGGGAGGGCGTCCGGGGCGGCGTAGCCGCTCAGCGCGACGATCGCGCCGAACCGTTCGGGGGCCAGCCGCAGGGCCTGGAGTGACACCGCGGCGCCCTGGGAGAACCCGAGCAGCGCCACCGACGGCGCGTCCGGCGCGGCGTCGTCGAGCCAGCGCAGGAACGCCTCCGCCGCGAGGGTGACGGCGGCGGAGCTGCGTCCGTCGAGCCCCTCGATCGGGTACCAGGAGCGACCGGGGGTCGGCCACGGCGGGGTCAGTGGTGCGGCGACCGAGGCCACGGCGACGCCGGCGGGGAGATACGGGACGATGCCGAAGAGGTCGTGCTCGTCGGCGCCGTACCCGTGCAGCAGCACGAGCAGCGGGAGCCCGGCGCGGTCGGTGTGCGACCAGCGCGTCGCCGCATCGTCGATCGTCAGGTTCTCGGCCACACCGTCATCCTGCCAGGGCTCGCGCCGGTGCTGCCATCGACGAGGACGGCTGGTAGAAAGGAGGCATGGCGGTGCGCACACCCGATCCGGAGCCGGAGCCCGAAGACGAGGGCCTCGGTTCGTTCCGCGATGCGAACCCGCCGGTGCCGGATGCGAACCCCGGCTGGCTGAGCGACGTCGAGCTGGAAGAGGCGCGACGTCACCTTCCGATGCTCTACGTCGAGGCGATCCCGGTGCGCACGGACGGCTCCGGTCAGGTCACCGAGATCGGCGTGCTGTTGCGGTCCACCCCGCTCGGCGAGATCACACGCACGATCGTGTCGGGCCGCGTGCGCTTCGGCGAGACGATCCGCGACGCGTTGTTCCGCCACGTCGAGAACGACCTCGGGCCGATGGCCTTTCCGCTCCTGCCGCCGCAGCCGCTGCCGTTCACGGTGGCCGAGTACTTCCCGATCCCGGGGGTGAGCGCGTATCACGACGACCGTCAGCACGCCGTCTCCCTCGCCTTCGTGGTGCCCGTGACCGGGACGTGCGAGCCGCGCCAGGACGCCCTCGAGGTGACGTGGTTCTCCCCGGAGGCCGCCGCCTCCGACGCCGTCGCCGCCGAGATGGAGGGCGGCCGCGGCACCCTCATCCGCCACGCGCTCGCCAGCCTCGGCCTCCTCCGCTGACGCTCGTTCTTCTCCCCGAGGCCCCGGGTTCGCGTCGAGACCCCGGTGTCGCCGCGCGCTGAAGGCGGGGTCTCGGCGAGAACCGGGGGCCTCGGCGGAAGATGAAAGCTTGTCTTCGGAGCGGAGGAACCGGTATTCATGACGGAGGTGATCTGCTCAGAACGCCCTGATCCGCGCGGTCGATGACCGCGTCCGTCCCGAAGGATGCCCATGGCGTTCGCCGCTCCGCTCCGCCGTCTCCGTGCGCTGGCCGTCACGGTCGCCGCCGCCCTCCTCGCCTCCGGTCTGGTCTTCGTCGCGACACCCGCGACCGCGGCCACGACCGCGCTCGACCCGGCCTTCCCCGGCGTCGCGGAAGCGCTCCCCACCGCGGTCGCCGCGGCTGCGGACGTCGCCGCGTCTCCCGGCCAGGCCGACCCCGAGAGCACCGCCACCGTCTCCGGTCGCGTCACGTTCCCGACCGGCGTCGACGTCTCGCGGGGCCGCACCTTCGTCGCGGCCTACGCTCCCGGCGCCGGCGTCCCCGTCGCGGCCGCTGCCGTCACCGACGGCTCGTACTCCCTGCGCGTGCCGCAGGGCGACGTCGTCCTCGGTGTGGTGTCCGAGGGGCGCGCCGTCTTCGACCAGGGCGGTCCGCAGAGCGGCGAGGTCCTGGCGGTCGGGACCGAGGGCGTCGTCCGCGACGTGCAGCTCGAGCGCTCGGCCCTGATCTCCGGAAGCGTGACCGCGCCGAAGGGGACCGACATCACCGGGCAGCGCGTCGTCGTCGCCGTCTACCCGGTCTCGGGGGCGGGGACCGTGGTGGGTGCCGCCGTCCCCGTGACCGACGCCGGCACCTTCGCCGTCGGCGGACTGCCCGCGGGCGCGTACCGCGTGGCCTTCGTCTCGGGAGCTGCGGGAGCGGTCTCGGAGTGGTGGGACGATGCTCCTCGTTTCGAGAAGGCGCGGACCATCACGCTCGCCGCCGGGGCCACGCAGTCCGGAGTCGTCGCCGCGCTCGAGCCGCTGCACCGGATGGAGACCTCCGTTCCCACGATCAACGGGACGGCGACGGTCGGGCAGACGCTCCGTGCGGCGCCGGGGGCGTGGACGTCGGGCGCCGCGCTCGGATACCAGTGGTACGCGAACGGCGTCGCGATCTCGAAGGCCACCGCGTCGTCGCTCACCCTCACCACCGCGCACGCCGGAGCCCGCATCACGGTGCGCGTGACCGGGAAGAAGGCGGCCTTCGCGTCGGCGACCGTCGCGTCGGCGGCGACGTCGGCCGTGCTGCGGGTGCTGACCGCGCCGACCCCCGCGATCACCGGCACCGCCACGGTCGGACAGACGCTCAAGGTCAAGACCGGGACGTGGACGGCGGGGACGCGGTTGACCTACCAGTGGTACGTCGACGGCGTGGCCGTCGCCCGAGCGACCGGGACCTCCTTCAAGATCCCGTCCTCCGCGGCGCTGAAGCCGGTGACGGTCGTCGTCTCCGGGACCAAGTCGGGGTACGCCGCAGCATCGAAGCGCTCGAAGCCGACGGCCGCCGTTAAGGGGATCCTCTCCGCGCCGACGCCCCGGATCACCGGCTCCGCGATCGTGGGCTCCCGTCTCACGGCGGTCGCGTCGACGTGGACCGGCGGCACGCGGCTGAGCTACCAGTGGTACCTGAACGGTCGCGCGATCGCGCGGGCGACCGGCTCCACGCTGGTCGTCACGGCGGCCATGGTGAAGTCGAGGATCACGGTCAAGGTCACCGGGACGAAGAGCGGCTACGTCACGGCCGCGCGCACCTCCGCGCAGACCGCCGCCGTGACGTATCCCGCTCGCACCACGCCGGTCTCCACGTGGAACTGCCCCGCCTGGGCTCCCATCAAGGGCAACGCGCAGTCGATGATCTACCACGTGCGGAGCGGGGCGTACTACGCGAAGACCAAGCCCGAGGTGTGCTTCTCCACGGAGAGCGCCGCCGTCAAGGCCGGTTACCGCAAGTCGAAGCGGTAGCCGTCCCTCCGCCGAGACCCCGGCTTCCCGCCCACACCCCGGTATAGACCCACGGATACCCCGGGGTCTCGACGCGAACCAGGGGTCTCGGCGATCAGGGGGCGGAGCGGGGTCAGGGGCGGGTGAGGCGGGCGAGGGCGTCGACGAAGGCGTCGACGTCGGACTCCTCGGTGTCGAAGCCGCACATCCAGCGCACCTCGCGGCGGGCGGCGTCCCAGTCGTAGAAGCGGAACACGTCGCGGAGCTGATCGGCGACGCCCTCGGGCAGGGTCGCGAACACGCCGTTCGCCTGCGTCGGCTGCGTGAACTCCACCCCGACGATCGATCCGTCGGCGAGGCCGTCCTCGATCCGCGCGCGGAGCCGGGCCGCCATGGCATTGGCGTGCCGGGCGTTCCGCAGCCACAGGTCGCCGTCGAGCAGGGCGATGAGCTGCGCCGAGACGAAGCGCATCTTCGACGAGAGCTGCATGTTGAACTTGCGCGCGTAGTTGAGGCCCACGGCGGCGTCCGGGTTCAGCACGACGATGGCCTCGCCGAGCATGGCGCCGTTCTTCGTGCCGCCGAAGGTCAGCACGTCCACCCCGGCGTCGGTCGTGAACGCCCGCAGCGGCAGATCGAGGGCGGCGGCCGCGTTCGACAGGCGCGCACCGTCGACGTGCAGCTTCATGCCGCGCGCGTGGACGTGATCCGCGATCGTGCGGATCTCCTCCGCGGTGTACAGAGTGCCGAGCTCGGTGGACTGCGCGATCGACACCACGAGCGGCTGCGCGCGGTGCTCGTCGCCCCAGCCCCACGCCTCGCGGTCGATGAGCTCGGGGGTGAGCTTGCCGTCGTCGGTGGGGACGGTGAGGAGCTTGAAGCCGCCGATCTTCTCCGGCGCTCCGCCCTCGTCGACGTTGATGTGCGCGGTCGAGGCCGCGATCACGGCACCCCAGCGCGGCAGCATCGACTGCAGACCGGTGACGTTCGCCCCGGTGCCGTTGAACACGGGGTACGCGGCGGCGGTGTCGCCGAAGTGCGCCTGGAACACCTCCTGCAGGCGGGCGGTGTAGGCGTCCTCGCCGTAGGCCACCTGATGGCCTCCGTTCGCGGCCGCGAGGGCCGCCAGGACCTCGGGGTGGATGCCGGAGTAGTTGTCACTGGCGAAGCCCCGGATGGCGGGGTCGTGCGGGATGCTCACCGGACAAGCCTAATCGCCTTCCCCTACCGGATGTCCGAGGCCCGCTCTACCCTCGAACCCATGGAACGCAGCGCGGCGAAGACCGCTTTCGCGAACGTCCTCGTCAACACGTTGATCGCCAACGTCACGACGAGCTTCCTGTGGTTCGCCCTCACCTTCTGGGTCTACATCGAGACCCGGTCGGTGCTGGCCACGGGCATCATCGGCGGTGCCTACATGCTGTTCGTCGCGTTCTTCGCGATGGTGTTCGGCACCATCGTCGACCGTCATCGCAAGCACCGCGTCATGCTCCTGTCGAGCGTCATCTCGGCGGCGGCGTTCCTCGTCGCGGGCGTTCTCTACCTCTGGCAGCCCGAGGCCTCCCTGCTCGACCTCGGCGGACCGTGGTTCTGGCTGTTCTCCGGCGTCATCCTGTTCGGCGGGGTGATCGAGCAGCTCCGCAACATCGCGCTGTCCACCACGGTGACGCTGCTGGTGCCGGAGGAGAAGCGCGCCAACGCCAACGGTCTCGTCGGCACGGTGCAGGGGCTCGCCTTCCTCGTCACGAGCGTCTTCTCCGGCCTCTCCATCGGCTTCCTCGGCATGGGGTGGACCCTGGGGATCGCGATCGCGGCGATGGCCCTCACCTTCGCGCACCTGCTGTTCATCCGGATCCCGGAGTCCGAGCCCGAGGTCGACCCGGAGGCGAAGAGCGCCGTCGACTTCCGCGGCAGCGTCCAGGCGATCCGCCAAGCTCCCGGACTGTTCGCGCTCATCGTCTTCTCGACCTTCAACAACCTCATCGGCGGCGTCTACATGGCGCTCATGGATCCGTACGGGCTCACGCTCTTCGACGCGCAGATGTGGGGGTTCGCCCTGGCCTTCGCGTCGACCGGATTCCTGATCGGCGGGGGACTGGTGGCCAAGTTCGGCCTCGGCAGGAAGCCCGTGCGCACGATGCTGCTCATCGTGATCGCGATGGGACTCCTCGGGGCGATCTTCATGCTGCGCGAATGGTGGCCGCTGTACGTCCTCGGCATGTGGGTGTACATGGCGCTCGTGCCGCCCGTCGAGGCCGCGGAGCAGACCGTGATCCAGAAGGTCGTCCCGTTCGCGCGCCAGGGACGGGTGTTCGGCACCGCGGCCGCGATGGAGGCGGCGGCGGCCCCGATCACCGCGTTCCTCATCGCCCCGATCGCCGAGTTCCTCGTGATCCCGTACATGGACAGCGCGCAGGGGCAGCGGCAGTGGGGGTGGCTCCTCGGGGAAGGTGAGGCGCGCGGCATCGCACTCATCTGCCTCTTCGCGGGTCTGATCATGGTGGTCGCCGCGACCCTGGCCTTCTTCACCCGGTCGTATCGCACGCTCACCGAGTTGTACGCGACCGCCCCGGATTCAGCTCCCGACGAGGCTCCCGAACCGGCTGCCGACGGTGCACACGAAGCGACCGGCGAACCGGACACGTTCCGCGACGCCCCGCCGATCGTCCCCGGCATACCGCCCGAGTCCCGGTGACGATCCGAGCCCCGGTGGCGGTCCGAGGAGCGGGTTTCAGCCCAGGTCGAGCACCCGGTCGTTGAGGTCCGCGGCGTCGGTGTCCCAGAGCCCGACGAGACGGGCCGCGAGAGCCTCGGGATCGAGGGCCTTGGCGCGGAACACGACGGCAGCGGTCCGCAGCGGTTCGTCGCCCTCGCGCGCCGCCTTGGCGTACCCCTGAGCGACGGCGCGGGTCCACGCTTCGCTCGCCGCCTTGACCGCTGCATAGTTCGCTCCGCCGGCGAGGGGGCGTGCGACGGCGGTCGACGACACGATCGCGAATCGTCCGGCGGCGGAGGCGCGGAGGGGGCCGTCGAAGGCGCGGCTCGTCGCCCGCACCGCCTCCAGCGCCGGCAGCAGCGCCGCGAAGTCGTCGTCTGTCTGCCCGGCGAGTCCGCCGCCACCCCGCCAGCCGCCCACGAGGGGCACGGCCGCATCGACCGTCTCGAGCCGATCGGCGAGCGCCGTCATCTCGGCGAGGGATGTCGCATCGGCGACCTCGGTCTCCGCCCCCGCCTCGGCCAGCGGACGCAGCCGCTCGTCCGTGCGGCCGGTGGCGATCACCCGGGCACCGGCATCGCGCAGTGCTCGCGTCGCCGCGAGTCCCGCCGCGCTCGTCGCCCCCGCCAGCACGACCACGCGGCCCCGTGCTCCCTGGCTCGTCGGCGTCGTCATGCGGTGTCCTCTCGGTCGGAGATACCTCTGCGGCCGGACCCGGGATCCGGGTCTCCGGCCGCAGAGGGGGTGCGCCCCAGCGTCACAACGGAGCGGTGCGGATCAGTCGTCCGTACCGCGGATGCCGACCGTCGACTCGATGACCGGCTTCATCTTCTTGTCGAGGGTCTCGAAGAACATCGACAACGGGAACTCGTCGTCCAGGACCGCGTCGGTGTAGCCCTTCGGGGCCCCGGCGAGGATCTCGTCCGACAGGCCGCGCGCCCACTGTGAGGCAGGATGCGGGGTCAGCGTGCCGCGGACCAGCTCGTACGCGGCGAGCCAGTGCGCGACCTTGGGGCGGTCGATCGAGTGCCAGTACAGGTCGTCGATCGCGTCCCCGAGGGCCACCACGGCGTCCGGCACGTTCTCCCAGTCGAAGGCGAGCGCCGTGTCGGTCCAGTGCAGCACGCCGCGCTGGTGCAGCCACGCGAACAGGAGCTGACCGCCGACCGCGTCGTAGTTGCGCACGCGCGTGCCGGTGATGGCGAAGCGGAAGATGCGGTCGAAGATCACGGCGTACTGCACGAGGTGCGCGTACTCGTGCATCTCCCGCTCGGTCTCCGTGAGCTCCTCGCCCGCGGCGACCCGGGCATCCAGCGCTCGCTCGATCTTCACCGACTCGCGGAACGCCGTCATGTCGCAGCGCATCTCCTCCAGCGAGTAGAGGAAGAACGGCATCCGCTGCTTGATCATGAACGGGTCGAACGGCAGGTCTCCGCGCATGTGGGTGCGGTCGTGGATGATGTCCCACATCACGAAGGTCTTCTCGGCGACCTCCTGATCCTCCAGCATCGCCGCCGCACGCTCGGGGAGGTCGAGGTTGGTGATCTCCGAGGCCGCACGGACCACGCGGCGGTAGCGGGCGGCCTCACGGTCCTGGAAGATCGCGCCCCACGTGAAGGTCGGGATCTCGCGCATGGCGACGGTCTCCGGGAAGAGCACCGCGGAATTCGTGTCGTAGCCGGGCGTGAAGTCGACGAGGCGCAGCGAGACGAAGAGCTTGTTGCCGTAGTCGCCGGCCTCGAGTGCGGCGATGAACTCCGGCCAGATGGTCGCGACGATGAGCGCCTCGACCAGGCGGTCGCTGGAGCCGTTCTGCGTGTACATCGGGAAGACCACGAGGTGGCGGATCCCGTCGATGCGGTGCTGCTGCGGCTGGAACGCCACGAGCGAGTCGAGGAAGTCGGGCACGCCGAAGCCCTCGGACGCCCAGCGCTCGAAGTCGGCGACGGAGGCGGCGAGGTAGTCCGCGTCGTGCGGGAAGGCGGGCGCGAGTGCCCGGATCGCGGCGGTGATCTGCCCGACGAGGGCGGTCGCCTGGTCCTGGGTCGCTGAGCTCGTCGAAGCGCCAGGGATCGAGCCGTCCTTGATCTGCAGCTCACGGATGGCGATCGCGGCCTGCTTGAGCTGTGCCCAGGCGGCGGAGTTCTCCGCGATCGACGCATCCTCGACGACCTCGGGTTCGCCGACGACGGCCTGAACAGCGGAACTGTTGGCGGAAACGAGGGACATCGGAACCTCCGATCGCAGTGAAAAACGGAAAGATTCCGGTGATAACGGAATCCTGACGATAATCTTACAGCCATGGATGATTCTGTCGACCGTGCGATCCTGGCGACCATCTCCCGCGACGGGCGGGCGACGCTGTCGCAGCTCTCCGACGCCGTCGGGCTGTCGGTGTCGGCGGTGCAGTCCCGGCTGCGGCGGCTCGAGACCCGCGGCGTCATCACCGGCTACCGCGCGATCCTCGATCCCGAGCAGGCGGGCACTCCGTTGTCCGCCTTCATCGAGATCACCCCGCTCGATCCGGCCCAGCCCGACAACGCCCCCGAGCTTTTGGAGCACCTCGACGCGATCGAGGCCTGCCACTCCATCGCCGGCGACGCGAGCTACATGCTCTTCGTCCGGGTGCCGACGCCGCGCGACCTGGAGCAGCTCGTCCGCGACGTCCGGCTCGCGGCGAACGTGAGCACCCGCACGACCGTGGTCCTGCAGACCTACTACGAGCACCGGCCCATCATCCCGGTCTCGACCACCGAGTAGGGCGGCGTCAGAGCAGCGCGCCGACGAGCGCCTCGCCCAAGGGGGTGCGCACGTGCTGCATGCGGGAGCCCTCCCGCTCGCTCACCACGAGTCCGGCGTCCCGCAGCACGGTGAGATGGTGTGACGCCGTCGACAGCGCGAGCCCCGCATCGGCGGCCACCTCCGAGGTCGTGCGGGGCGTCCCCGCGGTGAGGAGGATGCCGGCGCGCGCCGGGCCGAGCAGGGCGCCCAGGGCGGCCACGGTCTCGGTGGTGTCCCGTGCCCACCCCGCGGTCACGCCACGGGCGGGATAGAACAGCGTCGGCTGCGCCGGCGGCTCGGTGAGCACCAGGCAGCCCCAGGACGAGAGGACGGAGGGCACCAGCACCAGACCGCTGCCGCGGCAGTCCACGTCCTCGCTGTGGCGGCGGAGCGAGACCCGCACCGCGCCCGCGCCCCACGAGACCTGGGGATGGAGGGCTCCGGCCATCCCGGCGATGCCGGTCGTCGCGATCGCCCGGGCGCGAACGGCGATGTCGGCCCGGAGGAGGCGCTCCAGCTGAGGCCAGGCCGGTGCCAACGCGGCCTCCCAGACCTCCTCCCAGGCATCGGCGATCATCGCACGGGCGCGCGCCGGCCGGGCGGACAGGTCGCGCAGGGCCTGACGCTGTGCACCCGTCGAGCGCTGGATCCGCTTGCCGAGGTCGACCCGCAGCGGGTCGAGTGCCGCCTTCCGCAGGGCGGTGAGTTCCGCCTCGGGGGTCAGGTCGCCGCGCGGCGTGCTGGTGAGGAAGTCCGGGAGGTAGCCGTCGTCGCCGATCACCGTCGCCAGGAGCGCGAAGGCGTCGCGAGGCAGCCCCTCCCGCGCGGTGCGGAGCCACCCCCACTGCAGGGGGTGCGCCGCCGGGCGGAGGAGCACGCGCACCGCATGCGCCAGTTCGTGCCCGGGGGAGATGCCGAACCGCACCGCCTGGATGTCGCCGGCACTCAGGTGGAACTCGACCCGGTGATCCGGGTGGTCGACGCCCTCGACCGGCGCGGAGTTTCGATCCACGTCGAAACTCTAGGAGGTGCGACGCCTGCTGTCGACACTGGGGTCATGACCGAGATCCACGTTCCTCCCCTCGTCCCGAGCGGTGCGATCCGCATCGGCACAGGGCGCAGCCGCCGATTCGTCGGCGCCGACCACGGAGCCGCCGTCTCCTACTTCTTCGTCGAGAACCAGCCCGGAGAAGGGCCGGGGCTGCACTGGCACCCCTACTCTGAGACCTGGATCGTGCTCGAGGGCACGGTGCGGATCCGGATCGGCGACGACGTCCTCGTCGCGCGAGCCGGAGACACCGCCACCGCGCCCGCCTTCACGCCACACGGTTTCACCAACGCGGGGACCGGGCTCCTCCGGATCCTGTGCATCCACGCGTCCGACACGATCATCCAGACGTTCCTCGACGAGGACTGAGAGCGGAGACCACCATGTCCTTCCAGGCGTACCTCGACAAGGTCGAGACCCAGACCGGCCTCACGCCGCGGCAGTTCATCGCCCTCGCGCAGGAGCAGGGGTTCGACGAGAGCACGAAGTCCACCGTCGTCCTGAACTGGCTCAAGCAGGAGTACGGCCTCGGCCACGGCCACGCGCAGGCGATGGTCCACGTCATCCTCAAGGGGCCGAAGATCAGCGACAAGCACGTCGGCACGACCGGGGCGCACGCCGACAAGACCGACGAGCTCTGGCTCGACGGCAAGGACAGCAACCCGCACCGCTGAGTTCGCCGCCTCGCCGCGACGACTAGGATTCCGTGGGTGGCAGCATCCTCCCAGCGCAAGAAGAAGTCCGGTCGGCGCACCCCGCCGCGCACCAGCGGCAACCCGGCCAAGCGGCCGGTCGTCGAGGCGGGTCCCGTGACGATCGGCGACTGGATCGGCGCGGCTCGTCTGCGCACGCTGCCCCTGGCGATCGCCCCCGTCGTCATCGGCACGGGAGCCGCGCGCAGCACCGGGCCGGAGTTCCACTGGGTGATCGCGCTCGCGTGCCTCGCCGTCGCGGTCCTGCTGCAGATCGGCGTGAACTTCACCAACGACTACAGCGACGGGATCCGCGGCACCGACGCCCACCGGGTCGGCCCGGCGCGGCTCACGGCCTCCGGGCGGGTGAAGCCGCGCACGGTGCTCGTCATCGGACTCGTGTTCTTCGCGCTCGCCGCGGTGGTCGGTATCGCGATCGTCGTGCGGACCGGGCAGTGGTGGATGCTCGCCGTGGGTGCGGCCTGCATCGTCGCCGCCTGGTTCTACACCGGGGGCAAGAGGCCCTACGGGTACTACGGCCTCGGCGAGGTCTTCGTCTTCGTGTTCTTCGGGCTCGTCGCCACTCTCGGCACCACCTGGGTGCAGGTCTTCATGCTCCCGCAGCAGGCCTGGCTGGGGGCGATCGCCGCCGGACTGTTCGCCTGCGCCGTGCTGCTGGCCAACAACCTCCGCGACATCGATCAGGACCGCGAGGTCGGCAAACGCACGCTGGCGGTCCTCATCGGCCGCCGCGCCACACAGGTCCTCTTCACGCTCTTCGTGCTCGTGCCGTTCGGCATCGCCGTGTTCCTCGCGTTGCTGTTCCCGATCGCCTGGATCTCGCTGCTCGCCCTTCTCGCCGGCCTCCCCGCGATCGTGATCGTCTGGACCTACCGGCAGCCGCGGGAGCTGGTCATCGCCCTCGCCCTGACGTCGCTCACCTCGCTGCTCTACGCCGGCGCCCTGTTCTGGGCCTTCGTCGGCTGACCTGCTCGCCGTCTCCCGCGCCTCGCCGGGCACAGCTTCGGAGCTCGCGACCGACATGCCGTCGTCTCGGGCCTGTCCTCGGCGTGTCGTGCGGTCGCTCCGAAGTCGTGCCCGGCGACCCGGGCGCAGGGCCCGAGATGCCGGTCGAACCTATGGGTCAGCCGAGAGTTTTGAGACCCGGTCCAACAATGAGACCTGCCTCGAATCTCCGAAGCTGTGTACGGCGGGCCTGCGTCAGGGGCGGTCGTCGGGGGTGCCGTCGACGAGTTCGTCCTCCGCGTCGGCATCGGCCTGCTGCCCGGAGACCTTGCCCTGCCGACGCTCATGCAGGCGGGCGGACGCGTCGGAGAGCGGGGTGCGGAGGAACAGCATCGAGATGCTCGCGCCGATGAGGGCCGCGAAGATCGCCGCCAGCCACCAGAACTCGCGGAAGATCGGGAAGAAGAACCACAGGATGGCCAGCGGGACGAGGAACGCCAGCAGGCGCAGCACGGTGTAGACGAGGAGGGGGGCGGGCTTCTTCACCCGTTCAGTCTACGTTCGCCGCTCCGTGCTCCCGCTGTGACGCCGGAGTCCGACGCGCGCGAACGGGATGCCCCGCACGATGCGTCGCCACGGATGTTCCCCCAGGGTCCACAGCAGCTCGTCATCCGGGTCGAGGGCCAGATCCTCGCAGCCGACCGGCAGGGCCACCGGGTGTCGGGTGAGGGCTTGGCGAGGTCCCGACCACAGCACCCCGGGGCGCAGGTGGTCGGACTGCGACACGAAGTAGCGGTCGCCCCACCGCACGGCCCCCTGCATGTGCCGGATGCCGGGAGTGAACCGCTCGTGTTCGACGAAGCCGTCGTCGGTGCCGTCGGGGATCGTGAACTCGCCGATAGCCCCGGTCTCCTGACCCCGGTACTCGCCGATGAGCACGCGGGGGAGCGGCGTCCCGTCCGCGTCGAACACCCGACCGAGGAAGGAGCACCGCAGGGCGACCGGGTGGCGTCGCGTCCGCACCGCGACGACCGTCGTCCGCCGGTCCCGGCGGCTGGTGCCTCCGCGGATCCGCTGCGCCTCCGTGCCGTGCACGCGTCGGAGCGCACCCAGGTCGAACTCCCAGATGCCCTGACCTGTCGCCGCCGCGAACAGACGATCGCCGAACCAGGCGAGACCGCCCGCATGGATGGGCGCGGGCTGCAGGACGCCGTCGTCGTCGGCGACCGCCAGCACGATGTCGATGCGGCGGGCGCGCTCGCGGTCCACGAGCACGACCCGCGAGGCGAGGTGGCGCCCTGAAGCATCCTGGCGGAACCAGCTCACTGCGAGGGCGCGCCGTCCGCGGCGCTCGCCGACGTCGATCCCCTGGGGGTACCAGCGCTGCGTCCAGGAGCGGGCGGTGAGCCAGCGCAGCTCGATGCCGCCGCGCCGGCGACGCCGACGCATCGGACGCCACATCGTGTTCCACGGCCACCGCATCCGTCCATCGTCGCCGATCCGGAGACCGCATGCGAATTTTCACGGATTGACCTAGGTCGATTCGCACGATCGAACAGACAGTTGTATCGTGTTACGTGTTGAGTGCTGATCTTCATGGAGTCGCGCTCGACGACTCCTCGCGGTCCGCTGGTGGGGGCCAGTACCGCCGCGAGGTGGCCGTCGCCTCACGGTGGCGGTTCACCGGATGCTCGCATCCGGCAGTGCAACGCACTGGGGGTGTGGCTCGTTCGGGTGCGGGCCACACCTCAGCGTCCGCCTCGCGCCGTCACCGGACGTTCACCCCGCGGTCGCTCTCCGGCCACCGTCGCCTGTCACGATGACGAGCCTTACCGTCCATCTCGGGAGCTCCGTGCGCACGCCCCTCGTCACCGTCATCCTGCCTGCCAAGGACGCCGGGCCGTACATCGGCACCACGCTGGAGACGCTCACCCGGCAGTTCGATAATCCGGCCGCCCTCAAGCTCGTGGCGATAGACGACGGCTCGCGAGACGACACCGGCGCGCTCCTGGAGCACTACGCGGGCCGGTTCCCGCGCGCTGAGGTGCTTCGTAATCCGGAACCGCGCGGGCTCGCTTCGGCACGCAACCAGGGGCTCGCGCATGTGGAGGGTGAGGCGTTCTGCTTCGTCGATGGCGACGACTGGATGCAACCGCAGCGCCTCGCGGTCCTCGCCGCGCGTCTGCGGGAGCTCCGCTGCGACTTCCTCCGGACGGATCATGTGACCGTCTCCGGGATGCGGCGCGCGCTCGTCCGTGCTCCGTATCCGTGGCGGGATCGGGTCGTGCCGCCCCGGGAGGCGATACTCCCGGTCGATGAGCCGAGCATGGTGGACTACCCGTTCGCCTGGGCGGGACTGCTGCACCGCGGCCTGCTCGACCGCGGGCTGGCCGCGTTCCCCTCCGGCCTCTTCACGGCCGAGGATCGTCCGTGGGTCTGGCGCCTGCATCTGGAGGCCGCCTCGTTCGCCGTGGTGGACGCCCCGGCGCTGCTCTACCGACGCGGCGTCGAGAACTCGCTCACTCAGGTGCACGACCGCCGCCAGCTCGACTTCGCCCCGGCGCTGACCCAGGTGCTCGACCTCGTCCGGGCGGACCGCGAGGCCGACCGCTTCCTTCCGAAGGCCGTCTGGACCGCGCTCGCCCTCAGCGCGCATCACCTGGTGCGCTCACGGCGCATGTCGCCGCCCGTGCGGAGGGAGATGCGCCGGCGGATCCGGCTGCTGTTGCAGGACCTCCCGGCCGCGGAGGTCGCCGGGGTGCTCGCCCGGCTCGACGGTCCACGTCGGCGGGTGCTGGCGCGCAGCCTGCGCCGCGGAGGTCACTCCGGATGAGCCGCCTCTTCGCCCTGCACAGCGCCTACGGACTCGCGACCGCGGCCGCGGCGATCGACGCCGGCCTTCTCGACGAAGGCGCCGACGGCGGCGGTCGGACGGGCGAGCGGGTGCTCGTGCCGTTCACCTCGTCGCGCGTCCCGGAGACGGTCGTCGGCATCGCCGAAGATCCTGCGCTGCGCTCCCTCTTCGGCCGCTTCCATCGGGTGGAGGCACTGGCCGACGTGCTCGGTCCCCTGCATCCGAGCGCGTGGGAGCCGACAGATGCTGACCTCCCGGTCTTGGGCCGGCTTCTCGCGCGCGCATGGCGGTTCGACCCTCGCAAGGTCGAGCTGGTCGTGCAGAGCCCCCAGGTCGCGCCGGCCCGCACCCTCCTCTCGATGTTTCCGGAGGCCCGGGTGACCATCGTCGGCGACGGCCTCATGACGTATGCGCCGATGCGGGTCCGGCTGCCGCACGCGGTTGCGGCACGCATCGAGCGCGTCGTGTACGCCGACGTGGTGCCCGGCGTCCGTCCGCTGGCGGGCTCTCCGCACGCGGTGCCTGTCCCGGTACCTCCCGAGTCCTTCGCCGCCGCTCTGCGCGAGACGGGCGAATCCTCAGAGGGCCTCCCTGGCGCAGGGCCGACGACCGTTCTCGTGCTCGGACAGTACCTCGCAGCTCTCGGCCTCATGACCGCGGCTGAGGAGATCGCGCTCCAACAGCGCCTGGTCGACCGGGCGGTGGAAGAGCACGCGGAGCGCATCGTCTTCAAGCCCCATCCCGCGGCACCGCCGCAGCTCGCCCACGCCGTGCGCGCGCATGCCGAGAGTCGCGGACTGGGGTTCGTGGAGGATCGCGGCCGCCTGCCTGCCGAACTCCTGGCGGAACGCCTCGACGCACGCGCCGTCGTGGCGACCTTCTCGACGGCTCTGCCCACGGTCCGTACCCTGTTCGGGCGGACGATCGGTGCCGCGGGCACGACGGAACTGCTCTGCACCCTCGCCCCGGTGGAGAACAGCAACCGCATCCCGCTGACGATCGTCGATGCGCTCACCCGGACCCCCTCGCCCTACGCCGACTCGGGTCGGCTGCAGCTCCTCGTCGACGCGGTGGGCTACATGATGCAGCCGGAGATCGCGGGTCACCTCCGCGTCCGGGCCGAGCAGTTGCTCGACGGCCTCGACGAGGAGGAACGTCGCCGCTACTTCGCTCCCGACCGGTTGGCGGCGCTCGCCCTTCCCGGGGGCTCGGCACCGCGCGGCGCGCGCGGCCTGCTGCGTCCGCGCGGAGGCGTGGGTCGGATCGAGGAATGGCGGCTCACGGCTGTCGGCGCCCGCCGCCGCGCGGGCCGAGCCTGGCGGGAGATCCGGGGACGATGAGGAGACGCGACATGGACGAACGCGTGCAGCCGGCGGTGGCGATCATCCCCGCGCGGGGCGGGTCGAAGCAGATCCCGAGGAAGAACCTCGAGCGTGTGGGAGGGGTTCCGCTGGTGGCCAGGGCCGTGCATGCCGCACGGGCGGCGGCGTGCTTCGATCTCGTGGTCGTGTCGACCGACGACGACGAGATCGCCGCGGTGGCCGAGGAGGCGGGCGCACGGGTGGTCCGGCGCCCGGCCGAGCTCTCCGGAGACACTGCGGCCTCGGAGGCGGCGATCCTCCATGCACTCGATGACCTGGAGCGCGACGGCGAGCGCTTCGAGATCGTCGCCTTCCTGCAGGCCACCTCGCCCTTCCTCCCGAGCGCGGCGCTGGCCGGTGCCGTCGGCGACGTGCGGCGGGGGCGGTCGGACAGCGTCTTCTCCGCCGTAGAGACCTACGGCTTCCTCTGGCGACGGGGGGCCGACGGTACCGCCGACGCGATCAACCACGAGGCCGACCACCGCCCTCGCCGCCAGGACCGCGCGCCGCACTACCTGGAGACCGGAGCCTTCTACGTGTTCCGCGTCGACGGGTTCCGCGCCCATCGACACCGCTTCTTCGGGCGGATCGGGATCGCTCCGGTGCCCGAGGAGACGGCGATCGAGATCGATGACGCCGCTCAGCTCCAGGCCGCGCGGGCCCTCGCCGTCCTGCACGAACGGCCCGGGCGCATCCCCGCCCGCGCCGTGGTCACCGACTTCGACGGGGTGCACACCGACGACACCGCGATCATCGACGCCACGGGTGGGGAGCGGGTGCGGGTCAGCCGGGGGGACGGGATGGGTGTCGCGCTGCTCCGGCGGGCCGGAGTGCCCATGCTCATCCTCTCCACCGAGGTGAACGCGGTGGTGCGCGCTCGCGCCGACAAGCTCCGCCTCCCCGTCCTGCACGGGATCGACGACAAGGAGTCCGCGCTCCGACAGTGGGCCCGAGAGCAGGATGTGGCGCTCGCCGACGTCGCCTACCTCGGCAATGACGTCAACGATCTTCCCGCGATGCGGATCGTGGGCTGGCCGGTCGCCGTCGCGGACGCGCACCCGCTCGTCCGGGCGGAGGCGCGCGTCGTGCTGGGGAGGCGAGGCGGCGACGGGGCCGTGCGCGAGCTCGTCGAGCGGGTGTTGGCGAGCTGACCGCCCCCGGTAACCCTCCCGTCGGCCGGTGTTCACCCACGGCCCGTACTCAGGAAGGACGGGGTGGAAGACCGCTCGACGACCGGAGGAATCATGACTGTCAGCATCGGATCGCATGTGATCGGCGGCGGCCGTCCCGCCTATGTCATCGCGGAGGTCGGCCTCAACCACAACGGCGACGTCGACATCGCCAAGCGCCTCATCGACGTCGCGGCCCGAGCCGGCGCGGACGCGGTGAAGTTCCAGAAGCGCACGCCCGAGATCTCCACGCCGGAGCACATGCGCGACGTGCCGCGGGAGACGCCGTGGGGAACGATGACGTACCTCGACTATCGCCGTCGGGTGGAGTTCGGCCGTGACGAGTACGTCGAGATCGGCGACCACGCCACGATGCAGGGCCTGGACTGGTTCGCCTCGCCGTGGGACGTGCCGAGCGTCGCGTTCCTCGAAGACCTCCACGTCGTGGCGCACAAGGTCGCCTCGGCGAGCCTGACCGACACGGAACTGCTCGTCGCGCTGCGGGAGACCGGGAAGCCGGTCATCCTCTCCACAGGCATGTCGACCATGGAGCAGATCGATCGTGCGCTGGACACGCTCGGCACCGACCGCGTCGTCCTCATGCACGCGACCTCGACCTACCCCCTCGAGCCCGAAGAGGCGAACCTGCGGGTGATCGCGACCCTGCGGGACCGCTACCCCGGGATCCCCGTCGGGTACTCGGGACATGAGCGCGGCCTGCAGATCTCGCTCGCCGCGGTCGCGATGGGGGCGGTCGCCGTGGAGCGTCACATCACGCTGGACCGGACGATGTGGGGCTCCGACCACGCCGCCTCCCTGGAGCCCGGAGGGCTGGAGCACCTGGTCCGCGACATCCGGGTCATCGAGAGCGCGGTGGGCGATGGCGTCAAGCGCGTGTTCGACAGCGAGCGCGCGCCGATGGCGAAGCTCCGCCGCGTGCCCGCATGACCGCCGGCGCCGGGATGCGTGTGGTCGCCATCGCGGACGCCGACTCGTTCGTGAAGTGGGCGGCATCGCTGCTGGGGGCCGTGCCCGGCCTGCGGTCGCAGCTCCTGCTGGTGCGCACACCGCTGACGGTGAGTGGCGCGCAGCAGGATGCGGCACTGGCGGGCACCGGCTTCGGCGCCGCCGACGTCACCCGGCTCGACCTCGACCGCGTGGCCGGATGGCTCGAGGCCGAGCGCCCTGACGTCGTGCTGCTCGCCGGGCGGGGGCCGTTCGTCCGGCTCCTCGGCCGAGTCGTCGATGCGCTGCCGCATCGCCCCGTGACCGTCTCCGGGCTTCCCGGCATGGCGATCCCCGCACAGCGCGGGGCGCTCGACTACCGGCGACACACCGACCTGCTGGTCGTGCACTCACACCGCGAGCGCCGGGCGTTCGCCGAGCTCGGCGAACGCATCGGGGTGCAGATGCCGATCGCGCTGGCGACCCTCCCCTTCGCGCGGGGTCGCGAGCGGTGGGGCGGCAGCCGTCTCCGGGAGTCCGGGGCGGCCGGATCCCTCTCCGCGGGTACCGGCGGAGTCGCTCTCGCGGAGCGTCGTGTCGCCGCAACGCCGGCGGCGCTCCGGCGGCCCGGGGCGACGGACTTCGTCTTCGCCGCGCAGGCCCTCGTCCCCGCCCGCCCCGAGCAGCGAGCGGCGATCGCCGCCCTGCTCGTGCGCGCCGCGGAGGCCGACCCGTCGCGCCGGGTGGTCGTGAAGCTGCGGTCCCGGCCGGGGGAGGCCGAGACCCACCTCGACCGTGATCCGTACACCCGGCTCTTCGCCGGTGGCCGCCCGGCGAACCTCGTGTTCTCGCACGCGTCGATGGCGACCGCTCTCGAGTCCGCCGCCGGCCTGGTCACGGTGAGCTCGACGGCGGCGGTCGAGGCGCTGGCCCACAGGGTCCCCGTGATCGCGCTCGACCGCTTCGGGGTGCACAAGAGCCTGCTCAACACGGTCTTCATCGGAAGCGGTCTGCTGGGCGGCGCGGGTGAGGTCGTCGCCGGCCGATTCCGCCACCCGCACCCGTCCTGGCTCCGCGACAACTACTTCCACGCGGAGGCGGAGTCGGACTGGTGGGACCGGGTACAGGAGCTCGTGGCGCTGCGGCGGGCGGGGGCCCTTCCGCATCGCCGGGTGCCCGCCGCCCGGGGCGGGACCTGGCATGAGGCCTGGCATCGCGCGAGCGTGCTGGGCCGCACGGACCGCTCCCTCACCGGCCGCCTCGCGCTCGCCGCCGGCGTGCCCGTGGCGCGTGCGCTCTCGGTGCTGCGGTCGGGCCGCCGTCCGAGCGGTCAGGACACCTGGGCCGACCCGACCACGGACTACACGCTCGAACCGAACCCGTTCCAGGACTCGATCCGCCGCTGAGTCGCAGCCGGTCCGCGCTCAGACCGTGCGCCAGTCGTGGCTCTCGATCGCCGCACCCGCCTGGGGTCCCATCTGGAGCATCCCGCCGTCGATCACGACCGAGGCGCCGGAGATGTACGCAGCCTCGGGCGAGGCGAGGAAGGCGATCAGGGCGGCCACCTCGCGCGCGTCGCCGGGGCGTCCGAGCGGGATGCCGGGGCGGTCCTCACCATGCGGGTCGGTGTCGGTCTGCCCGGTCATCGGGGTCGCGATCTCGCCCGGGGCGACGCTCACCGCGCTGATCCCGTACCGGCCGAGCTCGAGCGCGAGGTTCTTCATGAGGCCGCCGAGGCCGTGCTTGGCGGTGTCGTACGCGCTCGCCCCCACCATCGGCTGGTGCTCGTGCACGCTGGTCACGGAGATGAGCCGCCCCCCGCGCCCCGCGGCGACCATCGACCGGGCCGCCCGCTGCAGGCAGACGAACGCGCCGGTGAGGTCGGTGTCGAGCACGCGGTTCCACTCCTCGAGCGTGACGTCGAGGAACGGGGTCTGGAGTCCGGCACCCGCGTTGTTGACGAACACATCGACGCCGCCGAGCTCTGCGATCAGCCCGTCGATCACGTCGCCGCAGGCGGGGATGTCGGAGACATCGAGCTGCGTCACCACCGCGCGGGCGCCGTGGCTGCGCACCTCGTCCGCGGTCTCCTGGGCGCCGGCCTCGTCACTGTGCCAGGTGATGCCGACGTCGATACCCGCTGCGGCGAGGGCGACGGCGGTGGCACGACCGATCCCGGAGTCGGCACCGGTCACGATCGCGCGGCGGGCCTCGGCCTCCAGCCGCGCCTGCGGCTCTCCGGCCTCCGCCATCGGCGTCGGGGTCTTGTCGTTGTGCTGAGATTCGGACATGTCGGCCTCCTGCTCGGGCGTCATCGGTGCGAGCGACGGTACGGGGGCGGCGCGGCGCGGTCGAACCGGTTGACGACGCGCGGCAGCGACGCTAGCGGTTCTCGTCATCCGGCGACTCATGGTGTTATCCCAGGCAACGGTCCTGGCGGGGAGGATCACGGCCGGGTAACGTCATCCCCATCGCGGCGATCCGGGCGGTCCCGGGCCCCGGCTCATATCCGGAGGCGTTGCGGGTTCGACTCCCGCCGTCGCGTCCACTCGGTCCCATGCTCGGCCGCTCATCCCGGATGATGGAGGCATGCCTTCCGCCCCTCGCCCCGGACTCCGGGTCTCCGCGGGTCTGATGATCCCGGAGGCCGAGCTGTCCTGGCGGTTCTCCCGATCGTCGGGGCCTGGCGGTCAGGGCGTGAACACCACGGACTCCCGGGTCGAGCTGGTGTGGGATGCGGCGCATTCGGGGGCCCTGTCGCCGACGCAGCGCGAGCGGATCCTGGAGCGGCTCCGCGGACGGCTGGTCGACGGCGTGCTGACGATCGCCGCGTCCGAGCACCGCGCACAGTTGCGCAATCGGGAAGCAGCCAGGGAACGGCTCGCCGCGCTCGTCGCGGAGGCGATACGTCCGCCGGCGCCGGCCCGACGGGCGACGAAGCCGAGTCGGGGATCGAAGGAGCGGCGGCTGACGGCGAAGCACCGCCGCACCGACGTCAAGAGCCTGCGGCGGCGCCCCCGCGAGGACTGACGTCCGGACCCGTCTGTGCGCTCCGCGAGCCGGTGAGCTGCTCCTCGATCGGGGCCCAGCCGTGTTCGAGGAGCGCGGAGCCGGCGTCGAGCACCGCCTGCTGGTCGTCGCTCTCGGTGACGAGGATCTGCATCTGCAGGACGAACCGCGCGTACACCCGGACCTCGGGAGTGGGGGTCGGGATGCCGAGCTCGTCGGCGATGGCCGCGGCGAGCGCATCCTCATGGCGCAGCCACATCTTCGACGCGTAGTCGCGGAGCGCCGGGGTCTCGTTGAGGAAGCGCAGGAAGACGCGGGCCACGTCGTCGCCGTGCTCGTCGAGGTTGGCGCCGACCTCGGCGGCGTAGAAGTCGTGGATGGCCCGATTGATCGTCACGCCGGTCGGCCGGTCGCGCACCGCCGAGACGAGGCGATCGCGCTGCTCGTCGTCCTCGTCGAAGACGAGAGCCTCCTTCTGCGGGAAGTGGGCGAACACGGTGGTGGGGGAAACGTCGGCGGCGTCGGCGACCTCGCGGATGCTCACGTTATCGAACCCGCGCTCCAGGAACATCCGGGTGGCCACGTCGGAGATGTTCTTGCGGGTCGCGGCCTTCTTGCGCTCGCGGCGGCCCGGGGGTGGGGGCGTCGTCATGCGGCCACCTTATCGCGCATCCGAACCGAAACTGTATTGACACCAAAACTGGTATCGCTACACTTTCGGTATGACTTCACCTCATCTCCCCGTTCGCGGCGCCGGCCGCGCCTGGGTCATGCTCGTCGTCCTGACGATGCTCACGGTCATCGGCATGACCGTCGTCCTTCCTGTCCTGCCGTTCGTCGTGCTGCAGTACGTCGCGCACGAAGACGACCTCGCCCTCTGGGTCGGCGTGCTGGAAGCGGTCAACGGCCTGTGCGCCTTCCTCGCCGCACCGCTCCTGGGGCGGCTCTCCGACCGGTTCGGACGACGACCCGTCATCATCGTCGCGGCGTTCGGCGCGGCCTTCTCGATGGCGCTGTTCGGCGCGGGCGGGGCGATCTGGGTGCTCGTGCTCGCCCGTGTCATCCAGGGGCTGACGGCCGGAGACCTCCCCGCGCTGTTCGCCTACCTGGCCGACATCACGCCGCCCGAGAAGCGCGCGCAGCGCTTCGGCCTCCTCGGCGCGCTGACCGGCATCGGCACCATGATCGGCCCCGCCATCGGCGGTCTGCTCGCCGCGATCGACCTGCGCCTGCCCGTGTTCCTCACCGCGGCGGTCGGGCTCACGATCGCGGTCCTCAGCATCTTCCTGCTGCCCGAGAGCCTGCGGCCGGAGAACCGCATCGCCCGGATCGCTCTCCGCGACGTCCAGCCGTTCGGGGTGTTCCGTACCGCGTTCGGTCGGCCCGAGCTCCGCGGGCTGATGATCGCGTTCGCACTGCTCGCGCTGCCGTTCGGATTCTTCGTGAACAACTTCAGCGTGCTGGCCCTCGACGCCATCCAGTGGGGGCCGACGCAGATCGGCCTGCTCACGGCAGGCGTGGGCATCATCGACATCCTCATCCAGGGCGTGCTGCTCGGCATCCTGCTGCCGCGGATGGGGGAGCGCGGCGTGGTCGTCAGCGCCATCACCGCGCAGGCGGTCGGTCTCGCCGGCCTCGCGATCGTGGCCTCGCTGCTCGCCCAGCCGTGGCTCTTCATCGTCGGGGCGCTCCTGCTCGCCGCCGGTCAGGGCGCGGCGCAGGCTGCGATGGACGGGGCGATGTCCAACGCCGTCGGCGACGACGAGCAGGGCTGGCTCGGAGGGGCCACGCAGTCCCTCAACGCCGCGATGGGCACGATCGCCCCGTTGATCGCGGCCGCCCTCTACACCGCGGTCAGCCATGCCGCGCCGTACTGGCTGGGCGTCGGGATCATGGTCGTCGCCGCACTCGTCGTCGCGCGGGCGCACATCGCGAACACCGCGAAGCGTCCGGCGTCGGAAGCTCGGCAGGAGACCGTTGTCGAAGAAGACCTCTTCACCAGGTGAAAAGACTCAGGACATCGTTCCTCCGTGACGACTCAACCTGACCTTCGGCTCTGAGCGCTCAGGCTTCGATTTCGGGGTGCGATTGCCTTTCTCGGCTTGTCCAATCCAGCGAAAGCAATAGTTCTGCCCGAAGCGCTGCGCTGAGGTGTTCGGGAACGTCGCGCCCCAGTGTCGCGGCCCCCACATGCTCGAGAGCTTGAAATGCTGCCGCCGCCGAAAGGGGCTTGTTACGGTCCCCGAGCATCTCTATTAGAACCGGCTTCAGCAGCGCGGCGAGCCGCGACTGCGAAACTACGGGCGACATGAGCCAGGCGCTTTCGAGATCGCTGTCTGCCTCTCGGCCCAGCCGTGCCGCCAGGAAATCGCGCACGATTTCCGGCGACCGTCCGGATATGGCAGATAAAAGTGCAGAAACCTCACGTACAAGCGATGGCTGCCAGTCCAGCATTACCTGCGCGCTCTCCAGGCTTTCGGGGAGGATGCCCGCGACTTGAGCCCCCGCGGTCATGAACACCAGGCAACTTCGGAGCTCGCTCAGCGAGAGAGCGTCCTCTGCGAACGGGTGTCCTCCCCGGAGGAGCCGCGCTGCCTCGGAATCGAAGATCGATTCGTACGCATGGATCCAAGGCGGGAGCAGTTGATCTGAGACGTCGTCGAGAACCTCTTCCCAGGGGATTGACTCGCGATACATCACGTCCCACTTGACAGGCTCGGGAAGTTTGACGGCCCCCATGCTCTCCTCAGGGTTCTCCTTGAACCACAGAATCACCTCATTTCTCACCCGATCCCGCAACGATTCCTGAGCGTTCTCCGCGGTCAGGCCAGAAAGGTACGCGCTACGTTTCATGATCCGCGTCTTGTCGCCGGCGAGAGTCAGCGACCGCTCACGGAGTATGGCTTCGAGTTCGCGGAGGCGAGCCCGAGCCTCTTCGAAGGAAGCAGCGCCGATCAACATGTCGTCTGAATAGCGTGCGAACGGCCAATTGCGCCGTTCGAGTTCGCGATCAACATCCATGAGATACGCGCTGGCGAAGACATCACTGCCCTTCAGGCCCTGAGGGAGACCCGTATGCGTGCGCATCACTGCGTCCAGGAAGGCTTCTAGGGCAATCGGTAGGGAGCCCCGAATGTTCAATTGCTGCGCAACCAAGACGCTCAGGTAGGCGTGGTCAATGGACTCGTAGAACCTCGCCATGTCCGTACGCAGGACGTACTCCGAGTCCCAGAGCGTCGGCGCATTAACGAAGTCCGTATGCGTACCGCCAGCGTCGCGACCGCGCGGCCAGACAACGTGCTCTGGAAGGGCTGCTTCCAACTGATCTGCGACTGCCTCGGCGAGGCCTTCGTAAACGAACTGGTCCGGAGGCGCCAGGAGAGCGGCGGGGCGTGTCGTCAGACCGGGTTTAGGGGCGCGGAAGAAGTCCGCGATTGTTGGCTTGTAGGTTCGACGCTCAATCTCCTCCCAGTACTTGCTAACCAACGATCCGCGGAGGTTGTCGGCGCTCACCTCTGATCGCGGAGGAAGCAGATCATTGGTCGTTAAGGCGTGGCTTGAGCCAGCTTCAAAGTGTTCTCGGTCCAGTGCCAGTGGCACCCACGTAGCTGCCTTCTCCGCGGCATCCCATGACAGGCCATATCGTGTGAGACCCTCCACCACGTCCAACGCGAGAAGAGCGTTGTCTTCGACCTGCTCGTCTGCGTGGGTTGCGTCGTTCTGGGCGCGAAGTCGTTCCAGATGCACTACCAGATCTTGCTTCGAGAGACCCATCCGCTGCAGCACGCGGAGTTGCTGAGCTATCTGCTCAGGGTATGCCGCGTCGCTTGCGGCAACGAGCCCGCGCAACCTGTCGAGCGCCCCGACGATAAGTAGGTCAGTCATGAGTCAGGGTCCATTCGGCCACCGTGTTCCCGAGTGACTCCTCATACGCGCTCAGGGTAGTGGGGCGCGCAGGAAGAATGGTCTCATGGCTTTCGTAGTCGTATCTGCTCGTTAGCTCGTGCGCGGGCAACTGCTCTCTACGGATCGACCACATTGGATCGGGAGAGGTTCCCCCCAAGGAGTGAGGGCGCCGGTATGCGGGGAGGAGCATCGGATCACCGGGGGCGGTGCTTAGCCCACCGCCGTCGGTAGTTACTTCATCGTCGTCAGTGGTCTGGGGCACGTCCACTCCCCGTCGAATGTGCAGCCCTTTCGGACCGAGTAGCGGACGGTCGCCGTCGCGTCGCATGTTCCTGAAGAGCGTCATCAGACACCAACGTAGCGAACGGTGCGACCTGCTGATCAGTTTTTTTCGCTGCCGCGGACGAGCTCCACCCCCGCCCCGGCGAACTGCCGCAGCGTGGCATCGGGGAGGAAGGCCCGGGTGAGGGCTCCGCCGATACGGGTGAGGTCGCTCTCGTCGCGGAAGAGGAGGTAGAGGGTCTCGTAGCGGGGGTGGAACTTCTCCTTGAAACGGTGCAGCGAGCGGAAGCCGTAGACGGGCTCGAGCGCGTCGGCGAGACGCTCGCTCAACGCGGCGATCACGCCCGCGTCCGGCGGGTAGTCGTGCGCGAGCGGAGCGCCGGAGAGCGACATGATCTCGGCGCCCTCCTCCGAGAACTGCTGGGCGGAGGCGCCGATCAGGTACTCCATCACCGGTCCGAAACCGCCCTCGCGGCGTCGCATGAGGTCGAGGGTCCAGCCGCGCACCACCCCGCCCTCCCCGTACACGGGCAGCCAGGAGAGGAAGCCGTCGACGTCGCCGTTCGGAGCGATCGCGAGCGCGAGGCGGACCTCGGGGTCCTCCGCCTCCTCCAGGGTCCCCAGCGTGAACCGCATCTCCGGAAGGTCCTTGTCGCCGACCCACGCCTCCGAGATCGCGCGGAGCTGCTGCCGCAGGCCCCAGGTCTCCGCGGCGAGGTGGGTGAGCCGGAAGGTCATCTGCTCCCGCCCCGCCCGGTTGAGGGAGGTGCGCACCGGTTGCCAGCGCTTGCCGGTGAAGGTGAGACCCGGGAGGTCGACGATCGTGTCGTCCGCCACCACCAGGCTGCGCCAGGTCTCCGGGACCGCCGACCTCGTCGCCTCGTCCGCGCTGAAGAAGCACGGCACGAGTCCGGCGTCCTCGGCCGTGCGGATGAAGTCGCGCACCGCCGCCGCACGGGACTCCGCCGGCCCGATCGGGTCGGCGAGGGCCAGGGCGACGCCGTTGCGGCGCTGATAGGCCACGATCCCGCCGTCCACGCGGGCGTAGCCGTTGCCCTCCCAGGTCGTCATCCAGGACAGGGTGCCCCCGCCGTGCGCCCGCAGTTCGCGCCGGAGTTCGTCTGCGGTCGGGGCGGGCTGCCGGCCCAGAGCCGTCGTGCGCCGTGCGCGGAACGCCCGCCGCACCGCGACGAGATACACGAGCACGAGAGCCCAGAGCACGCCCGTGGCAAGCGTGAGCTCGGTCTCCGCGTCGATCACCATCTCGAGCTGTGCTTCGCTCGTGAGGATGATGAGGACCAGCACGAGGGTGGCGGCCAGCACGTTGAGAGGTCCGAGGATGACGGCGACGACCCACGCCCAGCGGCGACCGCGCCGCAGGCCGTTCGCGATGACCAGGATCACCGCGACGTCGATCGCCGTGTCGATGAATCCGCCCGACGCCGGGTCCGTGGGGCCGAACGGGCCATCGGTCGGCACGAGGACCGTGATGATCTCGATGGCCACGAGCGTGAGCACGGCCATCACGGCGATCAGCCGCTGCTCCCGGACCGTCGTGCGCCGCACGCGCAGGCTCCGGTCGACGAAGAGGATGAGCAGCACCGCGAACAGATGCTCCAGGTCGGCGAGCTTTCCCCAGAACATCATCGCGACGAACACGAATCCGAGGAGCACCAGCCACGCGCGCACCCGCCACGGCGGACGGAACAGCCCGACGGCGGCGGCGATGCACGCCATGGTGCCGCCGGACGCGCCGACGTCGAGGGCCTGCGCCTGGGTCTGCGCCCACGCCCACGGCAGCTGCGACACCAGCAGCAGGAACAGAGCCGTCGCGAAGATCGCGAAGAGCTGTCCGACCGTGAAGTAGGCGAGGGCGACCCGGGTGCCGCGGCGGTGCTCCAGGTAGCCCATACCCCAGAACCCGGCGATGGTGAAGAGGTACACCCAGGGCTGGTTGACGAAGAACGTCCCCGTGACCGGCGTCCACCACTTGCCCTCAGCCAGGCTCGGCAGCCCGTAGGCGACGGCGGGGAAGAGGGCCGAGTCCTCGAACGGCCGCCACAGCCCCTGCCAGACCACGCCCGTGAGCAGCACGAGACCGATCATCGTCAGCGTCGCCGGCGTGGTCCGCAGGGCCCCGAACAGGAGGCGGGCCGACGAGGGGCGCTCCGAGGTCATGCGCTCAGCGTAGAGGTGGGGCCGCCGTACGGCGACCCCACCGACCGGATCACTCGGCGACGGCCGCGGCGATCGCCTCCTCCAGGTCGTTCCACTCGACGAGCTCGACCTTCTCGCCGTCGACGAAGAAGGTCGGGGTGCTGCTCACGCCCAGCCGCTCGCCGTCGCGCTTGTCCTGCTGCACACGGGCGAGGGTCGCCGGATCCGCGACCGCGGCGTCGTACGCGGCCAGGTCGAGCCCGAGCTCCTCGGCGAACGCACGGAACACCTCCGGCGTCTCCGTCGACTGCTCGCCCCACTGCGTCTGCGTCTCGAACAGGCGGTGAAACATGTCCTCGTAGCGGCCCTGCTGCGCGGCGGCCTCGGCGGCCAGCGCGGCCTGGGTCGAGTTCACGTGCCCGGGCAGGGGGAAGTACCGGGTGACGTACCGGATGTCGCCGTCGTAGGTGGCGCGCAACTCCTCCACGATCGGGTAGAACGCGCCGCAGGCCTCGCACTCGAAGTCGAGGAACTCGACGACCGTGACGGCGTCGGGGCCGCCCTCGTCGAGCACGTGGGAGTCGGTGCGGACGGTGGGCAGCTTCTCGCCGGCCTCGGGGTCGGGCTGCGCGGGCTGCTGGCTGAGGGCATAGACGATGCCGACGACGAGCAGCACGACGGCGACGGCGACGGCGATGAGGGTCGCCTTGACGGGGGTCTTCATGGGGTCTCCAAACACGGGTGATACGACGAGGGGTGCCGCGGAGGCGGCCGGAGCCGGCGTCGGATCAGGTGCGGGAGATGGAGAGCTGGATGAGCGAGACCGCGGGCAGGAACGGGCGGGGGCCGGCGCGGAACCGTGTGGTCGCCCGGGGGAGGAGATCGCGGAACCGCAGGCCGCTTCTGGTGCGCAGGTGCCGGAAGAGAAGGACGAGGGCGACGCAGCAGAGAGCTGCCGCCGCGCACGCCGCCGCGGCGGCCGGATCCGCCGGTGGGACCTCGGTGACCGGTCCCGCAGCCGGGGTGTCGATCGGCTGCGAGACGCCGGGGGCGAGGCACAGGGTCGCGTGCGCATCCGCCGTCCCGTGCGAGGCCGACCAGGCGCCGACGACGAGCAGGAGCGCGAGGCCGACGGCGATGACGATCCGGCTCCGCAGGACCCGCTCGGCGCGCGCTCGCGGCGTCGGGACGGGGGCGAGGGGCGGCATGTCCCGCGCAGTCTAGCAACGGACGCTTTGCCCGCCCCGGGCCCGTCCGACCCCGACATGCCTACACTGGAGGGGTGGCGAGACTACTGATCGTCGGCGGCTTCCTCGCCGCCGTGTTCTGGGTGTACAGCATCGTCGACTGTGCCGTGCAGCCGGCGACGCGGCACCGGGGCGTGCCCAAGGCCGCCTGGGTCGCCATCGTCGTCCTCATCCCCGTCATCGGCGGGATCCTCTGGTTCGTCATCGGCCGTCGCCGGGCGAACGACCAGGGCGTGCCGCGCACCGTCGCTCCCGACGACGACCCCGCGTTCCTGCGCAGCATCAGCAAGGCGGAGCAGGACGCCCGCATCCGTCGTCTCGAGGAGGAGCTCGCGCGGCTCGACGAGGAGACCGACGAGCCGCCCGCCGCGGATCCGCGCCCGTGACGTCGTCGCCGGCGATGGAGGCCGCGGCCTCCCTGTTCGCCGACCTCGTGTCCCACGGCGTCCGTGATGTCGTGCTGTCACCCGGCTCGCGGTCGCAGGCTCTCGCGCTCGCCGCGGCGGCCTTCGCCGACGAGGGCGCGCTGCGCGTGCACGTGCGGATCGACGAGCGGGTCGCCGGGTTCACCGCCCTGGGCATCGCACGGGAGACCCGGGTCCCCGTCGCGCTCGTGTGCACCAGCGGCACGGCTGTCGCGAACCTCCTCCCGGCCACGATGGAGGCCTTCCACTCCGGGGTGCCGCTGCTGCTGCTCACCGCCGATCGGCCTCCCGAGCTGCGGGGAGTCGGTGCGAATCAGGCGACCATCCAGGAGGGTCTGTTCCACCCCTGGGTCCGGGCGCAGATCGACGCGCCCGTTCCCGGAGACGGCGAGTGGGACGGCCTCGCCCCGCGCGTGGTCGCCCTCGCGCTCGGGGCGGCGGAACCCGCGTCCGGGCTTCCCGGCGTCGCCGGCCCCGTGCACCTGAACCTGCCGTCCCGGGAACCGCTGTCGGGCGCGATGCCGGCACGGACGCTGACGCCGGGGGAGGCGCCGCGCCTGCCGGAGCCGGAGGCGTTCGCGCTGGAGCGCGGGCCGCGCACAGTGGTCCTCGCGGGCGCCGATGCGGGTGCCGCGGCGGAGGAGATCGCCCATGCCGGCGGGTGGCCGCTCATTGCGGAGATCGTCAGCGGCGCACGCTTCGGACGCCAGGTGGTGCACGGGTATCGCCGGCTGCTGTCCCGCGACGACCTCGGCGGACGCATCGAACGGGTGGTCGTGCTCGGACACCCGACGCTCAGCCGCGAGGCCGCACGGCTGCTGTCCCGCGCGGACGTGGAGGTGATCGCGGTCCGCAAGGGCGGCGAGGAGCTGAATCTGAATCACCGCACGCGCGCCGTCGCGGCCGTCACGGTCGCCCAGGGGGAGACCGACCGGGAGTGGCTCGGCGCGTGGATGCGGGCCGCCGCCGACGAGGCCGTGGATCTCAGCGAGAACGCCCCGGACACCGAGGGGCTCTCCTCCACCGACTTCGCCGCCCGTCGTGACGCCGTGCGCGCGGAACTCGACGCCGTGCGGCGCCCGCTCGACCGGGAGCGCCTCGTGGATGCGGTGTGGCGGGCCACCTGGCCGCACGACCGTCTCGTCTTCGGGTCGTCCCGCCTGGTCCGCGTCGCCGACGAGGTGCTCGGCGGCAAGAAGGTCCCCGTGCACGCCAACCGCGGTCTCGCCGGGATCGACGGCACGATCGCCACCGCCACGGGCATCGCCGTCGCCAGCCAGGCCGCCGGGGCTCCGGGCGTGACCCGGGTGCTGCTCGGCGACCTCGCGTTCCTCCACGACGTCGGTGCGCTGCTGTTCCCGAGCGACGAGACGGAGCCGCGGCTCCAGGTCATCGTCGGCAACGACGGCGGCGGCACGATCTTCGACGGCCTGGAGGTGGCGGGCACCGCGCCGGCCGCGCACCTCGATCGCGTGTTCTACACCCCGCACGGGGTGCGCCTGGAGCACCTCGCGCTCGCCTACGGCTGGGAGTATCAGCGGGTCACCACGCGGACCGCTCTCGACCAGGCGCTGACGACGCCGCGTGGCGGTCGCCAGATCATCGAGGTGCCGCTGCCGCGGTGACTGGCATCATGTGCGTATGAACGCGCACACCTGGACGCAGAACCTGCGGGTGCGGCCCGGCTTCCGCCTGGCCGATGTCGATCCCGACAGCAAGCCCGGCTACGACCACGGCAAGTCCCGCGGCACGGCCGACCTCGAAGCCGGTCTCGAACGCCTGAACGACCTGCAGGAGCGGCTGTTCGCCGAGAGTCGGGTGGGCACGGCGCAGGACGCGGTGCTGCTCGTCCTGCAGGCGATGGACTCCGCAGGCAAGGGCGGCATCGTCCGGCACGTGGTCGGGGGCGTCGATCCGCAGGGCGTCGCGCTCGCCGCGTTCAAGGCGCCGACGGCGGAGGAGCGGCAGCACGACTTCCTGTGGCGCGTCGAGAAGAGGCTGCCGGAGCCCGGGTTCATCGGGGTCTTCGACCGCTCGCACTATGAGGACGTGCTCATCGGACGGGTGCGGCAGCTCGCCGACGCCCCCGAGATCGAGCGGCGCTACGACGCGATCAACGCGTTCGAGGAGCGCGTCGCGGCGTCCGGCGTCCGCATCGTCAAGGTCATGCTGCACATCTCCCCGGAGGAGCAGAAGGCGCGGCTGATGGAGCGCCTGGAGCGCCCGGACAAGCACTGGAAGTACAACCCGGGCGACGTCGACGAGCGGATGCTGTGGCCGCAGTACATGGAGGCGTACCAGACCGTCTTCGATCGCACGTCGACCGAGGCTGCGCCCTGGTACGTCGTGCCGGCGAACGCGAAGTGGTACGCGCGGCTGGCCGTGCAGGAACTGCTGCTGGCCGCCCTCGAGGACATCGATCCGCAGTGGCCGGTCGCCGACTTCGACGTCGAGGCCGAGAAGAAGCGCCTCGCCGCGAGCTGACCGGGGGGGCTCAGGCCAGCGCGTCGACGAGCGGGCGGAACTTCACCCGGGTCTCGAGGAGCTCGCTCTCGGGATCGGATCCGGCGACGATCCCGGCCCCGGCGTAGGCGGTGACCGCGATCGCGTCGTCCGTCGTCGTGAATTGCGCGCACCGCAGGGCGATGGCCCACTCGCCGTTGCCGTCCGCGTCGACCCAGCCGACCGGTCCGGCGTAGCGCTCGCGGTCGAACGGTTCGAGCTCCCGGATGGCGGCGATGGCCGTCGGTGTCGGGGTGCCGGCGACGGCCGCGGTCGGGTGGAGTGCGCGCACGAGGTCGAGGGCCGAGCGGCCGTTCTCCAGCTCGCCTTCCACATCGGTCGCGAGGTGGAAGAGGTTGGGCAGCTTGAGCAGGAAGGGCTGCTCGCTCGCCGCCAGGGCCCTGGTGTACGGGCGGAGGGACGCGAGCACGCTCTGCACGGCGTACTGGTGCTCGTCGAGGTCCTTGGTGCTGGAGGCGAGGTGCGCGGAGGCGGCGGTGTCCGCGTCGGCGTCGGCCCCGCGCCCGATCGTTCCGGCCAGCACACGAGCGGTCACCGTCCGGTCCTGCACCGTGACGAGGGTCTCCGGGCTCGCGCCGATCAGTCCGTCGACCGCGAAGACCCAGGTGTCCGGGTATCCGGTGGCCAGCGCGCGGACGAGTCGCCGCAGGTCGGAGCCCGCGGGGATGGTGCCCTGGAGGTCGCGGGCGAGGACCACCTTGCTGAGCTCGCCGTCCGCGATGCGCGCCAGCGCGCCCCGCACGGCGTCCTGGTAGCCCTGGGGGCTCTGCGCTCCGGGGCCCACGGTGCCCGCCCAGTGCGGTCCGTACTCCGCGGCCTCGACGGCACCCGGCGCACGCTCGTCGTCGGAGCGGTGGATGCGGGTCTCCCAGAAGCGGTCGCCGTGGCGGCCGAGGATCCGCGACGGGATGACGAGCACGCTGTCGGCGCGCGAGTCCTCGTCGAAGGTGAAGGCCCCGAACGCGACGAGTCCGGTTCCGGGGAGACGCAGCGGATCGGAGACCTCGGCCGCCGCCGCGAGCCCCTGCCAGAGCGCCGCGAGGGTCTCGGCGCGGGTGCGCCCCTCCTCGGCCGACGGGCGGAGCTCGGCGACCGGATCACCCACCGCCACGATCCCGTCGCCGCGGCGGAACCAGGCGAGCGGGCGGGCGGGGTCCGCGAAGGAGAGGAGGTCTTCGACCGGATCGATCTCTCGGGTCTCCACGACCAGGGGGGTGTGCTGCACGACTCCAGCCTATTCCGCGGACGTAGGGTGGGCGGATGAGCGATGCGCGTCCCGCAGCCGGTGCCGAGATGATCTTCCAGTGGCGCAAGTGGGACGGGTCGCCGCACTGGCGCCACGAGTGCGTGTACCTCGGTGCCGACCGGTGGGGCGACTGGATGGGGCAGCCCACCGGCTGGCACAGCGCCCGCCCGGGGGCGGAGTTCCACGCGGCCACGCCGAACGTCACCCTTGTCCCGCCGAGCGCCGACTTCGCGCTCACCGTCAATCGCCGGCACCCCCGGGGGATGCGTGTCTACATCGATCTCGGGTGGGACGTGCGGTGGTCGGACGACCCGCTGCTCGCGACGGGCATCGACATGGACCTCGACGTCGTCCGTGTGGAGGGCGAGCGCGGCACCTGGGTCGACGACCGCGACGAGTGGGCGGAGCACAGCGCCCGCTACGGCTACCCGGCCCCCGTCATGCGGCATCTGGAGGAGCTGGCGCTCGACCTCGAGACGAGGGTCAGGGAACGCACGGCGCCGTTCGACGACGCCACGGCCGATCCCTGGCTGGACCGACTCGAAGCGCTGGACCTCGCGCCTAGACTGGACGCGTGACCGCGAACGACAAGAACCGCGCCGATCTCGGCAAGGACCCCGCCCGCGTCAGCGGCATGTTCGACCAGGTCGCCGCCGGGTATGACCGCACGAACACCGCGATGACGTTCGGCAACGACGCGCTGTGGCGGGCCGCGACCACCCGCGCCGTCGCCCCGAAGCCGGGGGAGCGCATCCTCGATCTCGGAGCGGGCACGGCATCCTCCTCCGCCTCCCTCGCCCGCAGCGGCGCGCAGGTCGTCGCGGCGGACTTCTCGCCCGGCATGCTCGCCGAGGGGCAGCGTCGCCATGGAGCGATGCGCAACCTCTCCTTCGTGCAGGCGGATGCCACCGCCCTGCCGTTCGCGGACCAGGAGTTCGACGCGGTGACGATGTCGTACGCGCTGCGCAACGTGAACGACCCGAAGAAGGCGCTGCGCGAGCTCTACCGGGTGACCAAGCCGGGCGGCCGCCTCGTCATCAACGAGTTCTCCACGCCTCCGGGGAAGCTGTTCCGCGGGGCCTACCGGTTCTACAACGCGCAGGTGCTCCCGCGCGTGGCCCGGGTCGCCGGAACGAACGGCGACGCCTACGACTATCTGAACGAGTCGATCCGCGACTGGCCCGACCAGAAGCGGCTGTCCGAATGGATCAGGGAGGCCGGCTGGCAGGATGTCGCCTACCGCAACCTCACCTTCGGCATCGTGGCCCTGCACCGGGCGCGCAAGCCCGCGTGAGCACGGCGCGAACGGCGGCACCCGACGCAGGTAGGCTGGGAGCGTGACTTCGAGCCCCAGCGCCCCGGGTTCGCGACTCGCGAGCCGTCTCGGCTTCAGCGATCGCGTCTTCGTCGGTCCCGCCGCGCGTCGCATCGCCCGCACCATCGAAGACGGACTGGAGCTGGTCGAGACCGGGCTCGCGGACGACGTGCGTGTCGCCGACCCCCTCGCCGACGCCGCCAGCCGCTATCTGTACGAGGCCGGCGGCAAGCGCATCCGCCCCGTCCTCACGCTGCTCGCGGCCCAGCTCGGCGACGGCAACACCCGAGAGGTGATCGACGTCGCGAAGGCGCTGGAGATCACGCACCTCGGCTCGCTGTATCACGACGACGTCATGGACGGCGCGGACCGCCGCCGCGGTGTCCCCGCCGCGCAGACGGTGTGGGGCAACAACATCGCCATCCTCACCGGCGACATCCTCTTCTCGCGCGCCAGCCAGCTCATGTCGCGGCTCGGCGAGCGCGCCATCCGGCTCCAGGCCGACACGTTCGAGCGCCTCGTCCTCGGGCAGATGCACGAGACCCTCGGTCCGCAGCCGGACGACGACCCGATCGCGTTCTACATCCAGGTGCTCGCGGACAAGACCGGTTCGCTGATCGCGGCGGCCACCCAGGGCGGCGTGATCTTCTCGAACGCCCCGGCGGAGTACGAGGAGCCGCTGCGCGTCTACGGCGAGAAGATCGGCGTCGCCTTCCAGCTCCTCGACGACGTGATCGACCTGTCGGCCAAGCCCGAGGAGACGGGCAAGGTCCCCGGCACCGACCTGCGCGCGGGCGTGCCCACCATGCCGTATCTGCTGCTCAAGGCGGAAGGGGATGCGGCGGCGGCCGATCTCGCCGCCCGTATCGACGACGGCGTGGCCCTCATCGCCGACGGCGCTGACCCGGCGATCCTCGACGGACCGCTGGACGAGCTCCGCGACCACGCCGTCACCCAGAAGACCCTCGAGCTCGCCCACGCGTGGACGCAGGAGGCGATCGACGCCCTCACCGCCCTTCCGCGCGGCACCGTGCGCGAAGCGCTCACCCGATTCGCCGAGACCCTCGCCGAGCGCTCCAGCTGACACCACACGGGCCCCGGGCCCGGGTGTCCGCCGCGACGGCACACGAAAGGACCTCCATGACCAAGCTGAGACTGGCCATCGTCGGCGCCGGCCCCGCGGGCATCTACGCCGCGGACATCCTGTTGAAGGCCGAGCGCAAGTTCGACGTGTCCATCGACCTGTTCGAGCAGCTTCCGGCCCCGTACGGGCTCGTCCGGTACGGCGTCGCCCCCGACCACCCCCGCATCAAGGGCATCATCACCGCTCTGCGCGACGTGCTCGACCGTGGCGACATCCGCCTCTTCGGCAACGTCCGGTTCGGCGAGGACATCACCCTTGACGACCTCAAGAAGCACTACAACGCGGTCATCTTCGCCACCGGGGCGATCCGTGACACGTCGCTGGACATCCCCGGCATCGACGCGGTGGGCTCCTACGGCGCCGCCGACTACGTGAGCTGGTTCGACGGCCACCCCGACGTGCCGCGCGAGTGGCCGCTGGACGCCGCGTCGGTGGCGGTCCTCGGCAACGGCAACGTCGCCCTCGACGTCTCCCGCATGCTCGCGAAGCACGCGGAGGACCTCCTCGTCACCGAGGTCCCCGAGAACGTGTACGAGGGGCTCAAGGCGAGCGCCGTCACGGACGTGCACGTGTTCGGCCGCCGCGGGCCGGCCCAGGTGAAGTTCACGCCGCTGGAGCTCCGCGAGCTGGGAGAGCTGCGCGACGTCGACATGGTCGTCTACGACGAGGACTTCGACTACGACGAGGCCTCGAAGGACGCGGTCGCGAGCAACAAGCAGGTCATGGTCATCGACCGCATCCTGCAGTCCTGGCGCAAGCGCGACTCCGTCAACAACGCCGGCGGCACCGCCTCGCGCCGCCTGCACCTGCACTTCTGGGCGCGCCCGGTCGAGGTGCGCACCGACGAGAACGGCCGTGTCGCGGCCCTCGTGTACGAGCGCACCCAGCCGGACGGCCAGGGCGGTGCGGTCGGCACCGGTGAGCTGCGCGAGGTACCCGTGCAGGCGCTGTATCGCGCGATCGGCTACTTCGGCTCGCCGCTGCCGGGCGTCCCCTTCGACAAGAAGCACGGCGTCATCCCGAACCACGAGGGCCAGGTGCTCGCGAAGGACTCCAACGACCGCGTCCCCGGCGTGTACGCGACCGGCTGGATCAAGCGCGGCCCGGTCGGCCTCATCGGCCACACGAAGTCCGACGCCATGGAGACCG
Source organism: Microbacterium sp. LEMMJ01 (assembly GCF_002114135.1). Taxonomy (NCBI): domain Bacteria; kingdom Bacillati; phylum Actinomycetota; class Actinomycetes; order Micrococcales; family Microbacteriaceae; genus Microbacterium; species Microbacterium sp. LEMMJ01. Next base: position 391,521 of record NZ_NCTV01000030.1, on the reverse strand, counting down.
TCCGTCACCTGATCAACGACCAGGGCTCGTGGTGGCACCCGGAAGACCCGTCCGAGGAGGCCATCCCGGCACTGCTCGCCGAGCGCGGCGTCGCCTGGACCGACCTGGACGGCTGGCACCGCCTCGACGAGCACGAGATCAGCCTCGGCGCGCCCCAGGAGCGGGCGCGCGTGAAGGTCGTCCCGCGTGAGGAGATGGTGCGCGTCTCCCGCGGCGAGTGAGTCGTCTCGGCGCCGGGGCGTGCTCCCGGCGCCGGGCCCCCGCGCCCCTAGGCTGAGGCCATGCGACCTCGTGCACTCCTGGCCCTCGGCGCCGTGGCCGTGCTCCTGCTGTCCGGTTGTGCGCCCGAACCCGAGGTGAAGCCGACCAGGACGCCGTCGGCCGCGGTCACGACCGCGCCGACACCGGGGGCCGAGGCGCCGACGCCCGTCTTCGACGTGGACTGCGCCGATGTCGACGCGGCCATGTCGAGTGCGCTCGGCGAGGCCGGCGGCGACGTCGCCGAGGTCCTCGGGGTCTGGTCCTCCCCGAGCTGGTACCCCGGACCGGCGCAGCACATGTTCCAGCGGGCCGGCGGGATCGCCTGTTCGGCGGGGACGGCGGAGCGCAACTGGGAGGTCACGATCCTCCCGGACGCGGACGAGGTCACGACGGGGGCGGAGTCCCGCGGCGGATACTTCGGTGAGGAGGCGCGCTGCGAAGGCGGCGGGTACTGCTTCTTCCAGATCGTCGACGGCGACGTGCTCGTCTCGGCCGCGGTCGTAGACCCGGAGCGCGGACCGGACGACACCGCGTCGCTCGAGGAGGTGCTGCGCGGGCTCGCCGCGACCGCCGCCGCCTCGCTGCAGCCCGTGGAGGTTCCAGAGAGCGCCGTCGCCGGGGTCGACTGCACGCGCTTCCTCACCGCCACCGAGCTCGCAGAGCGGGTCGGCGCCGAGGTGCACGTCGTCGACGCGTTCGGCGGCTGGTCCATCCCGGCCGAGGTGTACCAGGAGCGCAACGGCTCGCGGATCTGCTACTACGCCTCGGCCGAGGACGAGTACGCGGCGCAGGGATACCTCACCCTCACCACGCTTCCCGGCGGCGCCTGGGCCTTCGACCGGCTGGAAGGCGAGGACACCGTCGACGTCGAGGGGGCGGACGCCGCCGTGACCGGCGTCGACGAGCTCGGCCGGTCGGTGCTCGACCTCCGGGTGGGGCAGGACTGGCTGCGTCTGACCACGTTCGAAGGGTCAGGAATCGACGACCTCGCTCCGATCGGCGCCGCCATCGCGGACGATTTCTCCGTGGCCCGCCCCGGCGGCGAATGACGGCCGTGGGCTAGCCTGGGCACGAGGGGGAGGACGCATGGCCGAGTGGATCCCGGATGTGCTCGGAGACGAGTTCGCCCAGCTCACCCTCGACCTCGGCAGTGACGAGCAGGGCCCGGTGGTGGCCACCCTCGTGCGCGCGCTGCCGGCTCCGGTCCCGTGGTGGGAGCGCGCTCGGCGCCGTCGCCCGCTGCTCGAGGGCGTGGACGTGCTCTACATCCACGGGTGGTCGGACTACTTCTTCCAGAAGCGGTTGGCCCGATTCTGGACCGCTCGTGGTGCCCGCTTCTTCGCCCTCGACCTGCGCAGGTACGGGCGCAGTCTGCGCGAGGGTCAGACCCCGGGCTACATCACCGACCTGTCCACCTACGACGAGGACATCGCCGCGGCCCTGGACGCGATGGGGCGCGGCGAGGGCGGCGAGGAGAGCGGGCGACGCCTGATCCTGCTCGGACACTCGACCGGAGGGCTGACGCTGAGCCTGTGGGCGGCCCGGCATCCCGGCGCGGCCGACGCCCTCATCCTGAACAGCCCCTGGCTCGAGTTCCAGTTCGCCCCCGTGCGCGCCGCGATCGCCCCGATGGTCGAGTTCCAAGCGCGGATCCGGCCGCTCGACGTCGCGCCGCAGGTCGATCTCGGCTACTACACGCGGGCGCAGCAGGAGGTGGCCGACCCCGACGATCCGATGGAGGTCAACACCGCGTGGCGTCCCGTGCAGACGATGGCCGTGTACGCCGGGTGGCTCAACGCGATCCTCACCGGGCACAAGGCCGTCGCCGCGGGTCTGGACATCGCGGCGCCGGTCTGCGTCCTCCTGTCGAAGCGGTTCGTGCCGCCGACCCGGTGGTCGGAGGAGCTGACCGCCGCCGACTCCGTCCTCGTCGTCGACGACATCGCCCGCGCGGCCCTGCGGCTCGGCTCCTCCGTGACCGTCGAACGGATCGACGGCGCCCTGCACGACGTCTTCCTGTCCCGGCATGAAGCCCGCGAGGACGCGTATCGTCGCCTGCACCGCTGGGTCGTCGGCTGGCGCGCCGCTCAGACGTAATACATCGCGCGTGCGAGGCGCTCCGCCTCGTCGCCGTCGCCGGCGCGCACCGCTTCGGCGAAGTCGGCATACATCTGTCGCATCCGCTCGCGATCGCCGGGGCGCACCACCCAGGCGCGCAGGTTCCGGGTCACCGCGACGGCGACATCGTCGATGAGCATCCGGTGCTGACGGTTCCCGCTGTGGTCGGCGAGGTAGGCGAAGACCGCCCATCGCGCCCGTGCCGTGGACGCGCCGTCGGTGAGCGAGTCCTGCATTCGAGCGATGAGCTCCTGCACCCGCTCGCGCTGGACCGCGCTGAGTCGCGGCACCGCCATCCGGGCCGTGATGCCTCCCTGGTAGCCGGCGAACTCCAGCGATTCGGCCACCACCTGCGGCGTGACCATCGTCACCTCCGTGTACCGGCTCGGGTACATCGTCACCAGTCCCAGTCGCTCCAAGCGCTGCAGTGCTTCGCGGACCGGCGTCCGCGAGACGTGGAGCTCGTCCGCCACGTCGACGTCCCGGATCCGGTCGCCCTCGGCGAACTCTCCCTCCGTGATCAGCCGCCCGATGTGGTGGAACACCTCATCCGCCAGCAGCTGCTTGTTCTCTCCGATGCTCTTCGACTCGATCTGCGCCATGGCCCAGCCCCCGGTGGTTCTTGGTCTGCGACCGACGTCCGCTCCCGGGCGATGAGGGGAGCGACGGCCGCAGGATTGCCGTCATGCCTCCTCGGGGGGCCGATCCGCGTGGGGGCGCGCAGCGGGCGGGGAGGCCTGTCATGAACCCGGGACCGGTCGGCGTGCGACGTCGGCAGACCCCAGGCCGACGCGAGCTCCGGGGGCCCGCGCCGCTCCCTCCCCTGAGCCGGCGTGGCATCCTCGAAGCGCATCCACCGCGGCGATCGGGTGTCGGGCGGGGATGGCGTCGGAGCCGTGACGAGTCACGACCGCTTCCAGTCTCGACGAAGAACACCGATATCTCGGTATGCGTTGACCGGGGAAAAGAAAGGGCCCGGGATGACTCCCGAGCCCTGGCCTCCGACGCGAGTGGCGTCAGCGGTAGTTGATGAACTGCAGATCGATGTCGAGGTCGCTGCCCTTGAGGAGAGCGATCACAGCCTGGAGGTCGTCGCGGCTCTTCGACTGCACGCGCAGCTCGTCGCCCTGGATCTGGCTCTTCACGCCCTTGGGGCCCTCGTCGCGGATGATCTTGCCGATCTTCTTCGCGTTCTCGGAGGAGATGCCGTCCTTCAGGCTCGACAGGATGCGGAACTCCTTGCCGCTGGCGAAGGGCTCGCCCGAGTCGAGGCTCTTCAGGGAGATGCCGCGCTTGATGAGCTTGGACTGGAACACGTCGAGGACGGCGTTCGCGCGCTCCTCGGTGTTCGCGGTGATGAGGATCTGCTCGCCGCTCCAGGCGATCGAAGCACCGGTCCCCTTGAAGTCGTAGCGCTGCTCCACCTCTTTGCGCGCCTGGTTCAGGGCGTTCTCGGCCTCCTGGCGATCCACTTTCGAGACGATGTCAAAGGAACTGTCAGCCATGCCTCAACTGTATCCGCGGCTGTGCGGAAAGTCCCGTGGGCGCGGCACCCCGGGAGCGCGTCTCCGGATCACAGGACTGATCGGCGCGTACGGTGGCGACCCGATGGCGGTGACCTCTCCGAACGGCGACCAGGTCGGCTACGTCACGGTCGCCGACGAGTGCGAGCTGCTCAGCGACCCGGCACCGGACATGGACGAGATCGTCGAACTGGGCTGGTTCCCCCGAGGGGCCATCGCGTCCTTGCCGCGGCGTGACTGGATCGACCGCGTCATCAGCGACGCGCCGCATCGTGGTGTCAGGGAGCCCGCGCGCTGACGCTTCCACCATCCGCCGGGCCGGGGGCCCGCTAGCCGCCGCTCGCCGTGTAGACGTTCTCGGATATCCGAGTCATCCCCTCCGGAGCGGGCGCACCGTCGGGGACGACGGTGAACGTGCCCGTCATGCCTCCGACCGAGAAGAGCGCGCCGCCACCGCCGCACCCGAGCACCCAGCTCTCCTCGTCGGCGTACGCCAAGAGGCATGCGGAAGCGTCGTCGCGGGCGCGAGCGAGCCACAGGGATGTCCCTTCGTCTTCGCCGACGAACCGGGCTGTCGCCTGGTCCACGTCGTCCCACGCGTAGCCGGGAAGATCTGCCGGAACCTCGTCCCGCGCCCCGGCTTCCCGATCGAGCACGGCGTATGCGGCTCCCACGCTGGTGCATCCGCTGAGCGCGACCGTGGACAGGACGACGACGGCGGCAGCCGCCCGAACGTGGATCCCCATCCAGCGATGCTCTCGTAGATGAGCCGTACGGGGAACCCCCGCGGAGCCGCGAAAGGTTGGAACTCCGGCCGATATGGAAGCGTTTTCATGCCTCGCGCCGGGCGCCGGGCCGATCGCGGGTTGATATCGACGCGGTTGCGGATTGTGGTCGCCTTTCGAAACGATGCATACTGTAAGCGCTTGCAGTCTTGCAGGCGCTCAGCACTGAGAGAGGCACACACCAATGAAGGTGAATAAGAGGGGCATGGTCGCCGCGGGCGCCATCGCCATCGTTTCGGCTCTGACGCTCGCCGGCTGCTCGACCGGCTCCGGCGGCGACGACTCTTCCTCCGGTGGCGACAGCGGCGGCACGCTGACCGTCTGGGTCGACGCCGAGCGGGTCGACGCGCTGCAGGGCGCGGCGGACGCGTACCAGGAGAAGACCGGTGTCACGGTCAAGCTGGTGGGGAAGTCCGTCGACGACATGAAGGACGACTTCATCCAGCAGGTCCCGACCGGCAAGGGCCCCGACGTGGTCATGGGCGCTCACGACTGGCTCGGCGAGCTCTCGACCAACGGTGTCGTCGCGCCGATCGAGCTCGGCGACAGCTCCGAGGACTACCTCCCCGTCGCGCTCCAGGCGGCGACCTATGAGGGCACCGTCTACATGCTCCCGTACGCGGTCGAGAACATCGCGGTCCTGCGCAACGCTGACCTCGTCCCCGAGCCCGTGACGAGCTTCGACGACATGGTCTCGAAGGGCACGTTCGTCGTGGAGCAGGGCGCTGAGGGCAACCCGTACCACCTGTACCCGTTCCAGACCGCGTTCGGCGCTCCGGTCTTCGGCACCGATGACAGCGGCAGCTACGACCCGACCGACCTGCAGCTCGGCAGCGAGGGCGGCTTCGCCTTCGCCGACTGGCTGGGCGCGCAGGGTGCGGCCGGCACGCTGAACACCGACATCGACGGTGAGATCGCCAAGCAGCAGTTCCTCGACGGCACCGCCGCCTTCTGGCTGACCGGCCCGTGGAACGTGGGCGCGGCCACCGAGGCGGGCATCAACGTCGAGATCGACCCGATCCCGAGCCCGACTGGGGAGACGGCCTCGCCGTTCGCCGGCGTCAAGGGCTTCTTCGTGAGCGCCGAGTCGAAGAACAAGGTCGCGGCCAACGACTTCCTCGTCAACTACCTCGGCACGGAGGACGTGCAGCTGGAGCTGTTCAAGGCCGGCAACGTCCTTCCGGCCCTCACGGCTGCCGCCGACACCGCGGCGTCCGACCCGATCATCGCCGGCTTCCAGTCCGTCGGCGCCGACGCGGTCCCCATGCCGGCGATCCCCGCCATGGGCGCGGTCTGGCAGTTCTGGGGCGTGGCCGAGGCCGCCATCATCAACGGCGAGGACCCGCAGGCGACGTGGCAGAAGCTCGTCGACGACGTGACCGCCGCGATCGAGTAACGGCCGACCAGATGACGACCCTGCCGGGGCGGGCCGCCCAGCCCGCCCCGGCAGGACCATGACGAGGACGACATGACAGACACCGAAGAGCGCACCGCGCCCCCCACGCCTCGGCAGCGCCAGGCGGCGAAGATCGCCGAGGCGGCCTCCCGACCGATCGGGTGGATGCTGCTCAAGATCCTGTTGCTGGCGATCGTGGACGCGATCGCCGTCTACGCCGTGTTCGTGCTGCTCGTGCAGCGCGAGTGGCTGGTGCTCGGCCTCGTCGTCGCGGTGACGGTCGTCGTCAACTACATCTACTTCTCCCGCAAGCGCATCGCGGCGAAGTACCTCACGCCCGGCATCATCTTCCTGGTCCTGTTCCAGGTCTTCACGCTCCTCTACACCGGCTACATCGGCTTCACGAACTACGGCACCGGTCACAACGGGAGCAAGGAGCAGGCGATCTCGTCGCTGCTCGCCTCCGCGCAGGAGCGCGTCGAGGACTCCCCGACGTATCCCGTCACGGTGGTCGAGCAGTTCGGCACCTACGGCCTCCTCGTCACGGATCCCGACGACGGGGATGCGCTCCTCGGTACGGCGGAGCAGCCTCTCGCCGAGGTCGACGCGGAGTTCGAGGGTGGCAAGGCCGTCGCCGTCGACGGGTGGACCACGCTTCCGCTCGCCACCGTCTTCACCCTGTCGGAGGAGCTGGAGCAGCTCTCCGTCCCGTTCAGCGACGACCCCAACGACGGCAGCCTCCGTGCACCCGACGGGCAGAACGGCTACCTGTACGTCTCGACGCTGACCTACGACGCCGCTGCCGACACGATCACGGACACCGCGACCGGCACGGTCTACAGCGATACCGGCGACGGTGCGTTCACCGCGGAGGACGGCGAGCAGCTGCTGCCCGGCTGGCAGACCACGGTCGGCTTCGACAACTTCGTCCGCGCGGTGACCGACGAGTCCATCCGCGGTCCGCTCATCTCGGTCACCGTCTGGACCTTCGTCTTCGCGCTGGTTTCCGTCGCGACGACCTTCTTCCTCGGCCTGCTGCTCGCGCTCGTCTTCAACAACACGCGCATGCGCTTCCGCAACGGCTACCGGATCATCCTCATCCTCCCGTACGCCTTCCCCGCGTTCCTCTCCGCGCTCGTCTGGGCCGGGATGATGAACGAGAGCTTCGGGTTCATCAACCAGGTGCTGTTCGGTGGCGCGGCCATCCCGTGGCTCACCGATCCGGTGCTGGCGAAGGTGTCCGTGCTGCTGGTGAACCTCTGGCTCGGCTTCCCGTACATGTTCCTCGTCTGCATGGGCGCGCTGCAGGGCATCCCGGACGACGTGAACGAGGCCGCCGTCATGGACGGTGCGAACGCGTGGCAGATCTTCCGCCGCATCAAGCTGCCGCTGCTGCTGGTGACCGTGGCACCGCTGCTGATCTCGTCGTTCGCGTTCAACTTCAACAACTTCAACCTGATCTACATGCTGACCAAGGGCGGCCCGCGCTTCAGCGACGTGTCGATCCCCGTCGGCCACACCGACATCCTCATCTCGATGGTCTACAAGGTGGCCTTCACCGGACAGACCCGCGACTACGGTCTCGCCTCCGCCTTCACGATCCTGATCTTCGTCGTGGTCGCGACGATCTCGATCATCAGCTTCCGCAAGACCAAGGCCCTCGAGGAGCTGAACTGACATGAGCACCGTCCCCAGCACCGCCACCGCCCCGCGCACCGCTCCGCCGCGTCGTTCGTTCGGCGCCTGGTTCGCCGACACCGGATGGCGTCACCTCGTCGCCATCGTGGTGAGCGCCTTCGCCCTCTTCCCGCTCCTGTACGTCGTGTCGGCCTCGCTCAACCCGAAGGGCACGCTCACCGGGTCGAACCAGCTCTTCTCGGCGATCGGGATCGACAGCTACGTGCGCATCCTCAGCGATCCGCAGAACCCGTACGGGACGTGGTTCCTGAACACGCTGCTCATCGCGGTCGTGACGGGCGCGGTCACCGTCTTCATCGGCGCCTGTGCGGCATATGCCTTCTCCCGCATGCGCTTCGCGGGCCGTCGCGTGGGGCTCGTCACCATCGTCGTGGTGCAGATGTTCCCGCAGCTCCTCGCGGTGGTCGCGATCTTCCTGCTGATGTCGACGCTGGGGGACTGGTTCCCGGCGATCGGCCTCAACACGCACACCGGCCTGATCCTCGTCTATCTCGGCGGCGCGCTCGGTGTGAACACCTACCTGATGTACGGCTTCTTCAACACGATCCCGAAGGAGATCGACGAGGCCGCCCGCATCGACGGCGCCGGGCACGCGCGGATCTTCTTCACGATCATCCTCCGCCTGGTCGCCCCGATCCTCGCGGTCGTCGGTCTGCTCTCCTTCATCGGCACGGTGAACGAGTACGTGATCGCCAGCGTCATGCTCGTCGACGTGGATCAGCAGACCCTCGTCGTCGGTCTGACCAAGCTCGTGGCGAACCCTCGCTACGCCGACTGGTCGGCCTTCTCCGCCGGCGCGGTCATGGCGGCGATCCCGGTGATGGTCCTCTTCCTCTTCCTGCAGAAGTACATCGTCGGCGGTCTCACCGCGGGGGCGACCAAGGGCTGATCGACGCATCGGGCAGCGCTAGCGTGCGTCACATGCTACCTTGTGAGGCATGACAGCGGACGCCGGGGCGCAGATGCGCAAGGGAGTGGTGGAGTACTGCGTGCTCGGCCTGCTCTCGCGCGAGCCCATGTACGGCTGGCAGCTGTCGGAGGCACTCACCGGCGCCGGGCTGATCGCCAGCATCGGCACCCTCTACCCGCTGCTCGGGCGGTTGCGGGACAACGGCTGGGTGACGACGTTCGACCGGCCGTCCGAGAGCGGTCCGGCGCGCAAGTACTACCGGCTCACGGATGCCGGTATCGATCAGCTCGCGCGCTTCCGGGCGCAGTGGGCGCCGTTCGCCCGTGCCGTCACGGGCATGGTGGGGGAAGGATGACCATGACCGAGAAGACCGCAGCCGAGCTGCGTGACGACTACCTGGCCCGGCTGGACGAGGCGATGCGCGGCCTCCCGCACGGTGTCGCGTCGGACATCCGCGGCGGGATCGCGGAGGAGCTCGACGGGCTCGACGCGGAGGCGACCGCGGAACGGATCGACAGGCTGGGGGATCCCCGAGGGATCGCCCGTGAAGCGGGGGACGAGGTGCCGACGGTGCCGCCCGTCGTGTTCCCTGCGCCCGCGCCCGCTCCGTCGGCACCTCGCACGCCGACGACGGCGACGCGGGGCTTCGCGATCGCAGCGGCACTCACCCTGAGCTTCGGCGGGATCGTGGTGCCGGTCGTCGGCTGGTTCGTGGGCGCGGTGCTCGTGAGCCTCAGTGCGATGTGGCGGACCTGGGAGAAGGCGCTCGCGATCCTCGTGCCCTTCGCGGCCACGGGGCTGTCCTTCCTGATCACCTCGACCATGACGGGGTTCTCGACGGGGTCGGCCTCCGGCAGCTCGACCGACGGCGACGCGGTGTCGGACGTGGTGAACCCGCTCGTCCCGTCCTTCGGGGAGTGGCACCTGCTCCTGCTGCTGGGGTTCCTGCTGGTCCCGGCCTCCGGGCTCTGGCTGCTGTGGCGGATGCGCGGCCGCGGCGTCCGCTGACCGAGGCCGCCGCGTCGCGGCGTTGCTCACGGCCCGGGCGGGGGCGCGGGCCTACGGTGGGACCATGGCACGGGTGGGTGGTCGGAACCTCGGGATGAGCTGGTTCGCCGGCATCGTGTGCGCCGGGATCGTCGGCGCTCTGGTCTGGCTCTCACTGCCGATGCTCCCGATCCTCGCGCAGTTCGCCGGCGACGCGCTCCGCAGCACTTTCCCCTGAGCCGCGGAACCCGCGCGGCGACGCGTATGGCGACACGACGGCACGCCTCCGGAAGCGCCGGGACGCGCGGCGGTAATCTCGCACTGCACATCCCCGATGAGAGGCGCATCCCATGAGTGATCCCGAGGCTCGTCAGCCCGAGAAGTCGAACGACGTCGACGACGTCGTCGGCAGCGCGAACGCCGGTCTCGACGCCGCAGCGGCAGCCCGCGGAGATGTTCCCGGCGGCGCGGACGACGTCGACCGCTCGCGTGCCGAAGACGCGACGCCGGCGTCTGCGGAGACGCCGGCCGACCAGGCCGCAGCGCGGCAGGAGCCCGCGGTCGACCCCGATCTCGCCGCGTTCGAGGCCGCCGAGCGGGAGCACCCCGGCACCTTCGCCTCCTCCGCACCGGCTCCAAGCCGTACAGAGGGCGACCGTCCCGTCGCCGACAGCTTCGGTGACGAGCGACGCGACGCGACCCCCGAGACCTCGCTGTACGCGACGCCGGAGACCTCGCTGTACGACACCTCGGCCCCCCGCGCGCACGAGGAGTCGGCCATGGCAGGCGCCGCCTACGCCTCCCACGCCGACGACACCGACACCCGGATCGTGCCCTCCGAGCCGCTCACGAACGGTGCCGCTGCCGCCGCGCCGCAGCCCCAGCAGCCGCAGCCGATCTTCGTGCAGGCGCCGGAGCCGCCGCGCGAGCGCGGCAACCGCGGCACCGCCGGGGCCATCGGCCTGCTCGCCACCGTCGCCTTCGCGCTGCTCTACCTCGCGACCGTCCTCGGCCTCGGCGCTCTCGCCGGCGACGTGAACGGGGAGAACATCGGCGAGGTGCTCGTGGCCCCGCTGCTCACCTGGGGCTTCTGGACGCCGGTGGTCGTGTTCTTCCTCGGCTTCTGGCTCCTCGGAGCGATCATCAACCGTGGCCGCTGGGGCCTGTGGGTGGTGTTCGGCATCGTGGTCGGACTCATCGCCTACGCCGGACACATCCTGGGGCAGCTCTTCGAGGCGCCGTTCTGGAAGCTCACGGCGTCGCAGGGCCTCGAACTCGCGGGGGAGCAGCTGCTGGCACCGCTGGCGATCGCGGCCTTCGTGTGCGCCCGCGAGCTCACGATCTGGTTCGGCGCCTGGGTGGCCCGCAGCGGCGCCCGTAAGACCGAGCTGAACGAGGAGGCGCAGCGCGAGTACGAGCGCACCCTCGAGGCCGGTCCCACCCTGTCGAGGTAATCACGAACACCACCACGCCGAACCCCCGCGGGCCCGAGTCCGCGGGGGTTTCGGCTGTCCTCGCGGCAGTGATGGCCACCATCGCCTTCTTCGCCCTCGCCGTCTTCGGCCTGGGTGCGCTCAGCGTCGCCACCGACCGGGACATCATCGATGCACCGGGCCTCGGGCAGATCCCCGGGGTGTCCGGCATGGTCGCGGCGGTCGTGGTGTTCGCACTGGTCCTGTGGGCGACGGTGCGGCGGGGACACGCCTCCTTCGGCTCCGCTCCCGTGATCGCGCTGCTCACGGCCCTCGTGCACCTGGCCACCGTCTGGTTCGCCGTGCTCGTCGCGACGAGCGACGTGGTCGTGGCCACGGCCGTCGCCGGAGATCTCGTCCGCGGCGGCGCGAGTCTCGTGCTCCTCGCCGCGGCGGCGGTGGCCGCCTGGGGCGGGATCGCCCTGCGCCGCACGAAGTCGGCGCAGCCGCGATGGCCGTGGGAGCGCGACGAGGGGGAATGACACCCCGGAAATCCGCGCCGTGAGCGGCGACGCGCCGTACGCTGGTGGGGTGGAGCGCTCATTGGAGACGCAGGTCGACCAGGCCGTCGAGGCCTGGTTGCGCTGGGTGCCGCGCTGGGAGCCGGCGACGCACCGCGGCCGGACCGCGCCCTGCCGACGCTGTCTCGGCTCGCCCATCCTCGCCGCCGCGGGAATCGCCGGCACCACCCCGCACGGCGTCCAGCACGGCCTGTCGACGCGCATCAAGACGATCGTCGACCACGCGGTCGCCGAGTACACCGCGCGGAACCTCCCCACGCTGCAGCGGGAACTCGACCAGCAGGCCGCGCGCAACAGGGCCCGCAGCTATCGACCGACGGAAGACCTCGACCCCGAGTTCGAGGGCATGCCGCTGGACCCGGAGCCGGTGCCCGGCGCCCCCTTCCTCTTCACGATCGCCGGCCTCGCCGACGACTCCGCGGCCGAGCTGCCGCCGCTGCCTCCGCTCTCCGACGAGGCCAAGACGGCACTGCGACAGGAGGTCGCCCTCGCGGACGAGTACGCGAACCTCGTCGGCCGGGAGATCTGCGGGATCCTGCTCCGACACCGCATCACGATCCAGGCGGCGGTGTCCCGGCACGTCGAGCCGCAGATCGAGGCGCTCCTCGCCGAGCTGACGGAGTCGCTGGACTCCCCGTTCGACCCCGACATCCCCTGACTCCGCGCGGGTCGGGTGAGGGCGGCCGTCATTTGACCGTCAGGTTACGCGGCATTACACTTGATCAGGTGTGTGCACGTCCTGACGTGCGCGCTGGGCGTCGGCACCTCGCCGGTCCGCCCCCACGGCATACCCACCACACCAAAAGCTCGCCGGTTCCGGCGTGCCGGTGGGTCATGATGTGAAACCCATCACGCTGTCACCGTGCAGCACTATGAGGAGAGAACGTGCCAACCATTCAGCAGTTGGTTCGCAAGGGTCGCTCGCCCAAGGTCTCGAAGACCAAGGCGCCCGCGCTCAAGTCGAACCCGCAGCAGGCCGGGGTCTGCACCCGCGTCTACACCACCACCCCGAAGAAGCCGAACTCGGCGATGCGCAAGGTCGCTCGTGTGAAGCTCCGCAACGGGACCGAGGTCACCGCGTACATCCCCGGTGAGGGCCACAACCTGCAGGAGCACTCCCTGGTGCTCGTCCGCGGCGGTCGTGTGAAGGACCTCCCCGGTGTGCGTTACAAGATCGTCCGTGGCGCTCTGGACACCCAGGCCGTCAAGAACCGTAAGCAGGCTCGTTCCCGCTACGGCGCGAAGAAGGGTTGAGTTAGATGCCTCGTAAGGGTCCCGCCCCCAAGCGCCCCGTCGTCAACGACCCGGTCTACGGCGCTCCGATCGTCACTTCGCTGGTGAACAAGATCCTCGTCGACGGCAAGAAGTCGCTGGCCGAGTCGATCGTCTACGGCGCCCTCCGCGGCGTCGAGGCCAAGAACGGCCAGGACGCCGTCGCCACCCTGAAGAAGGCGCTCGACAACGTGCGCCCCACGCTCGAGGTCCGCAGCCGCCGCGTCGGTGGCTCGACCTACCAGGTTCCGGTCGAGGTCAAGCCGCACCGCGCGAACACCCTCGCGCTGCGCTGGCTCGTGAGCTACGCCAAGGGTCGTCGTGAGAAGACGATGACCGAGCGTCTCCAGAACGAGATCCTGGACGCGTCGAACGGCCTCGGTGCCGCGGTCAAGCGCCGCGAGGACACCCACAAGATGGCCGAGTCGAACCGCGCGTTCGCTCACTACCGCTGGTAACCCCTTCGACGGGCTCAGGGACCCTTCCGCGTTCCTGGGCCCGTCGCACCCCCTCTTCGCAGTACACCTGCTGCTCCAATAGATAAGGACACTCCTGTGGCACAAGACGTGCTCACGGACCTGAGCAAGGTCCGCAACATCGGCATCATGGCGCACATCGATGCCGGCAAGACCACGACGACCGAGCGCATCCTGTTCTACACGGGCGTCAACCACAAGCTCGGCGAGACGCACGACGGTGCCTCGACCACCGACTGGATGGAGCAGGAGAAGGAGCGCGGCATCACGATCACGTCTGCCGCCGTGACCTGCTTCTGGAACAAGAACCAGATCAACATCATCGACACCCCCGGTCACGTGGACTTCACGGTCGAGGTGGAGCGCTCGCTCCGCGTCCTCGACGGCGCGGTCGCCGTGTTCGACGGCAAGGAGGGCGTCGAGCCCCAGTCCGAGACCGTGTGGCGTCAGGCCGACAAGTACAACGTCCCCCGCATCTGCTTCGTCAACAAGATGGACAAGCTCGGCGCGGACTTCTACTTCACGGTCGACACGATCATCAACCGCCTCGGCGCCAAGCCGCTGGTGCTGCAGCTCCCGATCGGTGCCGAGAACGACTTCGTCGGCGTCATCGACCTCATCGAGATGCGCGCCCTGGTGTGGCCCGGCGACGCCAAGGGTGACGTGACCATGGGTGCCTCCTACGAGGTGCAGGAGATCCCGGCCGACCTCAAGGACAAGGCCGAGGACTACCGCCAGCAGCTGCTGGAGACGGTCGCCGAGACCGACGAGGAGCTTCTCGAGAAGTTCTTCGGCGGCGAGGAGCTCACCGTCGCGGAGATCAAGGGCGCCATCCGCAAGATGGTCATCGCCAGCGAGATCTACCCGGTCCTCTGCGGCTCCGCCTTCAAGAACCGCGGTGTGCAGCCGATGCTGGACGCCGTCGTCGACTACCTCCCGTCCCCGCTGGACGTGCCCGCCATCGAGGCGCACGACCCGAAGGACGAGGAGAAGATCATCGAGCGTCACCCCGACGCGAAGGACCCGTTCGCGGCCCTGGCCTTCAAGGTCGCCGTGCACCCGTTCTTCGGTCGTCTGACGTACGTGCGCGTCTACTCGGGCGAGCTCGAGTCGGGCGCCCAGGTCATCAACTCGACCAAGGGCAAGAAGGAGCGCATCGGGAAGATCTTCCAGATGCACGCCAACAAGGAGAACCCGGTCGACAAGCTGACCGCCGGTAACATCTACGCCGTCATCGGCCTGAAGGACACCACCACCGGTGACACCCTCGCCGACATCGCGCAGCCGGTCGTCCTCGAGTCGATGACGTTCCCGGAGCCGGTGATCGAGGTCGCCATCGAGCCGAAGACCAAGGCCGACCAGGAGAAGCTGGGTCTCGCGATCCAGAAGCTCGCTGAGGAGGACCCGACCTTCCGCACGGAGCTCAACCCCGAGACCGGTCAGACGACCATCAAGGGCATGGGCGAGCTGCACCTCGACATCCTCGTGGACCGCATGAAGCGCGAGTTCCGCGTCGAGGCGAACGTCGGCAAGCCGCAGGTAGCGTACCGCGAGACGATCCGCAAGGCCGTCGAGAAGCACGACTACACGCACAAGAAGCAGACCGGTGGATCGGGCCAGTTCGCCAAGATCCAGTTCAACATCGAGCCCCTCGAGCTCGACGGCGAGAAGACGTACGAGTTCGTGAACGCGGTCACCGGTGGCCGCATCCCGCGCGAGTACATCGGCTCGATCGACGCCGGTTTCCAGGACGCCATGAACGTCGGTGTCCTCGCGGGCTACCCGATGGTGGGCGTCAAGGCGACCATCGTCGACGGTGCGGCGCACGACGTCGACTCCTCGGAGATGGCGTTCAAGATCGCGGGCTCCATGGGCTTCAAGGAGGCCGCTCGCCGTGCCAACCCCGTGCTGCTCGAGCCGCTGATGGCCGTCGAGGTCCGTACTCCGGAGGAGTACATGGGCGACGTCATCGGCGACCTGAACTCGCGTCGTGGCCAGATCCAGTCGATGGAGGACGCCGCCGGCGTCAAGGTCGTGCGCGCCGCGGTGCCGCTGTCCGAGATGTTCGGCTACATCGGCGACCTGCGCTCGAAGACCTCCGGCCGTGCCGTCTACTCCATGGAGTTCGACAGCTACGCCGAGGTCCCGCGCGCGGTGGCCGACGAGATCGTCCAGAAGGCCAAGGGCGAGTAACACTTCTGGGAACCCTGGGTCGCTGAGCCTGTCGAAGCACCCGGGGTTCCCAGGTCACCTACAACTTCACATTCCCTCTCTACTAAACTGAGAACCTAACCCGTAGAGAACCGGTCGCAAACCAGTGCCCGGCACCTCTACAACGACGTCCTGAGGAGGACCCAGTGGCTAAGGCCAAGTTCGAGCGGACCAAGCCGCACGTCAACATCGGAACGATCGGTCACGTCGACCACGGCAAGACCACGCTCTCCGCAGCGATCTCGAAGGTGCTTGCTGACAAGTACCCGTCCGACACGAACGTGCAGCGTGACTTCGCTTCCATCGACTCGGCGCCGGAAGAGCGCCAGCGCGGTATCACGATCAACATCTCGCACATCGAGTACGAGACCCCGAAGCGCCACTACGCCCACGTTGACGCCCCCGGCCACGCCGACTACGTCAAGAACATGATCACGGGTGCGGCGCAGATGGACGGCGCGATCCTCGTCGTCGCGGCCACCGACGGCCCGATGGCGCAGACGCGCGAGCACGTGCTGCTCGCCAAGCAGGTCGGCGTCCCCTACCTGCTCGTCGCGCTGAACAAGTCCGACGCGGTCGACGACGAGGAGATCCTGGAGCTCGTCGAGCTCGAGGTCCGCGAGCTGCTCTCGAGCCAGGGCTTCGACGGCGACAACGCTCCCGTCGTCCGTGTCTCCGCTCTCAAGGCCCTCGAGGGCGACGAGAAGTGGGTCGACGCGATCCTCGAGCTCATGCAGGCTGTCGACGACAGCGTTCCGGACCCGGAGCGTGACCGTGACAAGCCGTTCCTCATGCCCGTCGAGGACGTCTTCACGATCACCGGTCGTGGCACCGTCGTCACGGGTCGCGCCGAGCGTGGCACCCTGGCCATCAACTCCGAGGTCGAGATCGTGGGTCTGCGCCCGACGCAGAAGACGACCGTCACCGGTATCGAGATGTTCCACAAGCAGCTCGACGAGGCCTGGGCCGGCGAGAACTGTGGTCTGCTCCTCCGCGGCACCAAGCGCGAGGACGTGGAGCGCGGCCAGGTCATCGTGAAGCCGGGTTCGGTCACGCCGCACACCGACTTCGAGGGCACGGCCTACATCCTGTCCAAGGACGAGGGTGGCCGCCACAACCCCTTCTATACGAACTACCGTCCGCAGTTCTACTTCCGCACCACGGACGTCACCGGCGTCATCACGCTGCCCGAGGGCACCGAGATGGTCATGCCCGGCGACACCACCGACATGACGGTCGAGCTGATCCAGCCGATCGCCATGGAGGAGGGCCTCGGCTTCGCCATCCGTGAGGGTGGTCGTACGGTCGGCGCCGGTACGGTGACGAAGATCATCAAGTAAGCATCTGCTTCCTCGCAAAGGGGTCGAGCCTTCGGGCTCGGCCCCTTTGTCGTTTTCCGGATCGAGGGTTCCGTCGCCCGGTTCTGCCCGGCACAATGAGGTGTCCGGCGCGATCGTCGGAAGCACACACCTCCGAAGGGGATTCACATGGGTATCGAGGACGCCGTCAACAAGGGCAAGGACCTGTACGAGCAGAACAAGGACAAGCTCGCCGAAGCCGTCAAGAGCGAGCAGGCCGAAGACATCAGCGACAAGGTGCTCGACGGCGTCGCCGACTTCGCGAAGAAGATCGCACCGGGCGCGGCGGACAAGATCGACGAGATCCGCGACAGCGCGGACAAGAGCATCGGCAACGAGTAGAGCCGGACGTCTCCGCGGAAGAGCGGCGGCCCCCGAGACCGGGGGCCGCCGCTCTTCCGCGTCCGGGGGAATGCCGGTGCACAGCGCCCTCGGATGTGGCGCATTCGCGGATACATCGAGTAGGATCATGTCGACCGCCTGGGGATCTTGCGGTCGGGGGCGCCGAAGGGGTTCGGCTCCCGAATCACGCGGTTCGTCCGCGTTGGAAATCTGGGGAAAACGATTTTGGGGATCATCGTGCGACGCGCACACTCCGTGCGCCTGAGCGTCTCCCCGCCTGCGCGGCGGGTCTTCCGCCGTGCCCTCGGTCGAGGCGTCCGGCGTCCCTTCACGCTGGATTCCTCGCGTTCGGTGTGCCCCCTCGCACTGAACGCCCTCCCCAAGCGGGGCGAGGCATGGGGATGCCTCGCCCCGCGCTCCTCCGCGGGCTGAACGCTCGCGGAGGAGGGGGTCCCTGAGAGTCCGGTGAGCGCGACACGCCCGGGTTTGCAGAAGTGAAATCCGCCGTGGCAGAATAGACAGGTTCGATATTCCGTCGCCGCTGCGCGTGCGCCGGATCACTGCCAGGGCAGTGCATAGACGGCGCCTCCTCCGGGAGGCCGCAGGGTTCTAGGCCGCGGGCAGCAGAACACAATCCCGACACCTTCATCATCGAGGGCACTGCCGTGCGCGGCGGGGGTCGGGCATCCGTCACCTCCGGGTGTGCGGCTGACAGCAGAACAGTGGTGCAGCCTCTTCGACAGGCTCCCGACCGCGAGGTCGAGGGCCCGAGAAGAACGAGTGCCGAGGCGCGAACAGCGCCGACGTGCGTCCAATGCCCCAGGGCCACCCGGTCCCGGACGGTAAGACGCTTAAAGAGAGAGAGCAGACAATGGCGGGACAGAAGATCCGCATTCGCCTGAAGTCGTATGACCACGAGGTCATCGACACGTCCGCACGCAAGATCGTCGACACCGTGACCCGTGCGGGCGCGACCGTCGTCGGACCCGTGCCCCTTCCGACCGAGAAGAACGTCGTGTGCGTCATCCGGTCGCCCCACAAGTACAAGGACAGCCGCGAGCACTTCGAGATGCGCACCCACAAGCGCCTGATCGACATCGTCGACCCGACGCCCAAGGCCGTCGACTCGCTGATGCGTCTCGACCTGCCGGCCGACGTCAACATCGAGATCAAGCTCTGAGGTTCGACATGGCTGACATCAACTCCAAGGTTTCCAAGGGCATGCTCGGCACCAAGCTCGGCATGACCCAGGTCTGGAACGAGAACGGCAAGCTCGTTCCCGTCACCGTCATCGAGCTCGCGCCGAACGTGGTCACCCAGATCCGTACCCCCGAGAAGGACGGCTACAACGCCGTGCAGATCGCGTACGGCCAGATCGACCCGCGCAAGGTGAACAAGCCCCTCTCGGCTCACTTCGAGGCTGCCGGCGTCACGCCGCGTCGCCACGTGACCGAGGTCCGCACGGCCGACGCCGCCGACTACACCCTGGGCCAGGAGCTCACGGTGGACGGCACGTTCGAGGCCGGCCAGCTCGTCGACGTCGTCGGCACGAGCAAGGGCAAGGGCACCGCCGGTGTCATGAAGCGCCACAACTTCAAGGGCGTCTCGGCATCGCACGGTGCGCACCGCAACCACCGCAAGCCCGGCTCCATCGGCGCATCGTCGACCCCGAGCCGCGTCTTCAAGGGCATGCGCATGGCCGGCCGTATGGGTGGCGAGCGCGTGACCGTCCTCAACCTCACGGTGCACGCCATCGACATCGAGAAGGGACTCATGCTCGTCAAGGGCGCCGTCCCCGGTGCTCGCGGCCGCATCGTCTACGTCCGCAACGCAGTGAAGGGTGCCTGATCATGGCTGACTCCACTCTCGCGCTCGACGTCCTCAAGGCAGACGGCAAGAAGGCAGGCTCCGTCGAGCTTCCCGCCGCGCTGTTCGACGTCAAGACGAACATCCCGCTCATCCACCAGGTCGTCGTCGCGCAGCTCGCGGCGGCTCGCCAGGGCACGCACTCGACCAAGCGTCGTGGCGAGGTCTCGGGTGCCGGCCGCAAGCCCTTCAAGCAGAAGGGCACGGGTAACGCCCGCCAGGGCTCGATCCGCGCGCCGCACATGACCGGCGGTGGCATCGTGCACGGCCCGAAGCCGCGCGACTACTCGCAGCGCACCCCCAAGAAGATGATCGCGGCCGCCCTGCTGGGCGCGCTCAGCGACCGCTTCCGCGGTGACCGTCTGCACGCGATCGACACCTTCGGCACCGACGGCGCGCCGTCGACCAAGGCCGCCGCGGGCTTCCTCGCCCAGGTCGCCACGTCGAAGAACGTCCTCGTGGTCATCGAGCGCGGCGACGAGCTCGCGCTCAAGAGCATCCGCAACCTCGGCCACGTCCACGTGCTGACGTTCGACCAGCTCAACGCCTACGACGTGCTCGTCTCCGACGACATCGTCTTCACCCAGGCCGCGCTCGAGGGCTTCATCGCCTCCAAGTCCGGCGCCAACCAGGAGGTCTCCGCATGAGCGAGCAGGCATCTGTTCTCCAGACGGCCCTGAACAAGGACCCGCGCGACATCATCCTGAAGCCGGTCGTGTCCGAGAAGAGCTACGGCCTGATCGACGAGGGCAAGTACACCTTCCTCGTCGACCCGCGCGCTTCGAAGACCGAGATCAAGCTCGCCATCGAGAAGATCTTCGGCGTCAAGGTCGCGTCCGTCAACACGATCAACCGCGTCGGCAAGGCCCGTCGCACCCGCTTCGGCACCGGTAAGCGCAAGGACACCAAGCGCGCCATCGTGAGCCTGAAGTCGGGCACCATCGACATCTTCACGGCAATCGGCTGATCCGGGGGATAAGGACAATCATGGCTATTCGCAAGTACAAGCCCACGACCCCGGGCCGTCGCGGCTCGTCGGTGGCTGACTTCGCCGAGATCACCCGATCGACGCCGGAGAAGTCGCTGCTGCGCCCGATCTCGAAGACCGGTGGTCGCAACAACCAGGGCCGCATCACGACCCGTCACATCGGTGGTGGCCACAAGCGCCAGTACCGCGTCATCGACTTCCGTCGCAATGACAAGGACGGCGTGAACGCCAAGGTCGCGCACATCGAGTACGACCCCAACCGCACCGCGCGCATCGCGCTGCTGCACTACTTCGACGGCGAGAAGCGCTACATCCTCGCGCCGGCGAAGCTGAAGCAGGGCGACATCGTCGAGTCGGGCCCCGCGGCGGACATCAAGCCGGGAAACAACCTCCCGCTGAAGAACATCCCCACGGGTACCGTCATCCACGCCATCGAGCTCCGCCCCGGCGGCGGCGCGAAGATGGCGCGCTCGGCCGGTGCGTCGGTCCGCCTCGTCGCCAAGGACGGCCCCTACGCCCAGCTGCGTCTGCCCTCCGGTGAGATCCGCAACGTGGATGCGCGCTGCCGCGCGACCATCGGCGAGGTCGGCAACGCCGAGCAGTCGAACATCAACTGGGGCAAGGCCGGCCGCATGCGCTGGAAGGGCGTCCGCCCGACCGTCCGCGGTGTCGCGATGAACCCGGTCGACCACCCGCACGGTGGTGGTGAGGGCAAGACGTCCGGTGGACGTCACCCCGTCTCCCCGTGGGGTCAGGCCGAGGGCCGCACCCGCCACGCCAACAAGGAAAGCGACAAGTACATCGTGCGTCGTCGCAACGCCGGCAAGAAGCGCAAGTAGGAGTAAGAGAAGATGCCTCGCAGTCTCAAGAAGGGCCCCTTCGTCGACGAGCACCTGCTTCGCAAGGTGGTCGTGCAGAACGAAGCCGGCACGAAGAACGTCATCAAGACCTGGTCCCGCCGGTCCATGATCATCCCGGCCATGCTGGGTCACACGATCGCGGTCCACGACGGTCGCAAGCACATCCCCGTGTTTGTCTCCGAGACCATGGTCGGTCACAAGCTGGGCGAGTTCGCGCCCACCCGCACCTTCCGCGGCCACGAGAAGGACGACAAGAAGGGCCGTCGCCGCTGACGCGGCGGCGATAGAGGAGAGAGAAATGGTGGAGTCCATCGCACGCGTGCGACACATCCGCGTGACCCCTCAGAAGGCTCGTCGTGTCGTCGCGCTCATCAAGGGCAAGCAGGCCCAGGAGGCTCTGGCGATCCTGAAGTTCGCTCAGCAGTCCGCCAGTGAGCCGATCTACAAGCTTGTCGCGTCGGCCATGGCCAACGCGCAGGTCAAGGCGGATCGTGACGGCGAGTACCTCGACGAGCAGGACCTGTACGTGAAGAACGCGTACGTGGACGAGGGCACGACGCTCAAGCGTTTCCAGCCCCGTGCACAGGGTCGCGCTTTCCAGATCAAGAAGCGCACGAGCCACATCACGGTCGTGCTCTCGACGCCGGAGGCGGCTCCTGCCGCGGCCGGCGACAGCAACAAGAAGGCGAGCAAGTAATGGGACAGAAGGTCAACCCGTACGGCTTCCGCCTCGGCATCACCACGGACCACGTGTCGCGCTGGTTCTCCGACTCGACGAAGCCGGGTCAGCGTTACGCCGACTACGTGGCCGAGGACATCAAGATCCGTCGCCTGCTGCAGACGCAGCTCGACCGTGCCGGCGTCTCGAACATCGAGATCGAGCGCACCCGTGACCGCGTCCGCGTCGACATCCACACCGCCCGCCCGGGCATCGTGATCGGTCGTCGTGGTGCAGAGGCCGAGCGCATCCGCGGCGACCTCGAGAAGCTCACGGGCAAGCAGATCCAGCTGAACATCCTCGAGGTCAAGAACCCCGAGGCCGACGCTCAGCTGGTCGCCCAGGGCATCGCCGAGCAGCTCTCGGCTCGCGTGGCGTTCCGTCGCGCGATGCGCAAGGGTCTGCAGGGCGCGCAGCGCGCCGGCGCCAAGGGCATCCGCATCCAGGTCTCGGGCCGTCTCGGCGGCGCCGAGATGAGCCGGTCGGAGTTCTACCGCGAGGGTCGTGTGCCGCTGCACACGCTGCGCGCGAACATCGACTACGGCTTCTACGAGGCCAAGACCACCTTCGGCCGCATCGGCGTGAAGGTGTGGATCTACAAGGGCGACCTCACCGCCAAGGAGCTCGCGCGCGAGCAGGCCAACGCGCCGAAGTCGCGCCGTGACGACCGTGGTGACCGCCGCCGTGCCCCGCGCAACGAGGCACCTGTTGCAGAAGGAGCGTCGGCATAATGCTCATCCCCCGTAAGGTCAAGTACCGCAAGCAGCACCACCCGGGGCGCTCGGGTCAGGCCACCGGCGGCACGAAGGTCTCCTTCGGCGAGTTCGGCATCCAGGCCCTCACCCCCGCGTACGTGACGAACCGTCAGATCGAGTCCGCTCGTATCGCGATGACCCGTCACATCAAGCGTGGCGGCAAGGTGTGGATCAACATCTACCCGGACCGTCCGCTCACGAAGAAGCCGGCCGAGACCCGCATGGGTTCCGGTAAGGGTTCCCCCGAGTGGTGGGTCGCCAACGTCAAGCCGGGCCGCGTCCTCTTCGAGGTCGCGGGTGTCGACGAGCAGCTCGCTCGCGAGGCACTGACCCGTGCAATCCACAAGCTGCCGCTCAAGGCACGCATCATCAAGCGCGAGGAGGGCGACGCGTAATGGCGATCGGCACCAAGGAGCTCGCTCCGGCAGAGCTCGACACGTTCGAAGACCAGCGCCTCGTTGAGGAGCTGCGCAAGGCCAAGGAGGAGCTGTTCAACCTCCGTTTCCAGTCGGCCACCGGCCAGCTGGAGAGCCACGGCCGCATCCGCGCCGTCAAGCGCGACATCGCGCGCCTCTACACGGTGATCCGCGAGCGCGAGCTGGGCATCCGTGCGACGCCCGCTCCGGTCGAGGCTCCCGCGAAGAAGGCGACCAAGTCGAAGGCGAAGAAGGCGGACGCCGCCGAGGACGCCCCGAAGGAAGAGGCTGAGTGATGGCCACCAAGAAGGAAGCCGCCGTCGAGGCTGAGCACGCCGCTCACGACGTGCGCGACGCCGACGCCCGCGGGTACCGCAAGGCCCGTCGTGGCTATGTCGTCAGCGACAAGATGGACAAGACGATCGTCGTCGAGGTCGAGGACCGCGTGAAGCACCCGCTTTACGGCAAGGTCATCCGCCGGACGTCGAAGGTCAAGGCGCACGATGAGGCGAACTCCGCCGGCATCGGCGACCTGGTCCTGATCAACGAGACCCGCCCGCTGAGCGCCACCAAGCGCTGGCGTCTGGTGGAGATTCTGGAGAAGGCCAAGTGATTCAGCAGGAGTCCCGTCTCAAGGTCGCCGACAACACCGGCGCCAAGGAGCTGCTCACGATCCGCGTCCTCGGTGGCTCGCGCCGCCGGTACGCCGGTCTGGGCGACACCATCGTCGCGACCGTCAAGGACGCGATCCCCGGTGGCAACGTCAAGAAGGGCGACGTCGTCAAGGCGGTCATCGTCCGCACCAAGAAGGAGACCCGTCGTCCCGACGGCTCCTACATCAAGTTCGACGAGAACGCCGCCGTCATCCTGAAGAACGACGGGGAGCCCCGCGGCACCCGTATCTTCGGGCCGGTCGGCCGTGAGCTTCGCGACAAGAAGTTCATGAAGATCGTCTCGCTGGCACCGGAGGTCATCTGATCATGGCGAAGATCAAGAAGGGCGACCTGGTTCAGGTCATCTCGGGC
Organism: Microbacterium sp. LEMMJ01; assembly: GCF_002114135.1. Classification (NCBI taxonomy): domain Bacteria; kingdom Bacillati; phylum Actinomycetota; class Actinomycetes; order Micrococcales; family Microbacteriaceae; genus Microbacterium; species Microbacterium sp. LEMMJ01. The sequence continues at coordinate 367,563 of NZ_NCTV01000030.1, read as the reverse complement.
GCCAAGCCCGAGCGTGGTGGCGACCGCGGCAAGCAGGGCAAGGTCCTCGACGTCCTCGTCGAGCAGAACCGTGTCGTCGTCGAAGGCGTCAACTACGTCACCAAGCACACGCGCGTCGGTCAGACGCAGCGTGGCACGAAGACGGGTGGCCTCGAGACCGTCGAGGCGCCCATCCACATCTCGAACGTCGCACTCGTCGACCCCTCGACCAAGAAGCCGACCAAGGTCGGCCACCGGGTCGAGGAGCAGACCAAGGACGGCGTGAAGCGCACCGTCCGCGTGCGCTTCGCGAAGAAGAGCGGTAAGGACCTCTGATGGCAACGACCGACGCTGCGGTGGCTGGCAAGATCCAGCCCCGCCTGAAGGCGAAGTACAACGCCGAGATCAAGAAGGCTCTGCAGGACGAGTTCGGCTACGAGAACGTCATGCAGATCCCCGGCCTGGTCAAGGTCGTCGTGAACACCGGTGTCGGCGAGGCTGCTCGCGACAGCAAGGTGATCGATGGTGCGGTCGACGACCTCACCAAGATCACCGGCCAGAAGCCGATCGTCACCAAGGCCCGCAAGTCCATCGCGCAGTTCAAGCTGCGTGAGGGCCAGGCCATCGGCGCGCACGTCACCCTCCGTGGCGACCGTGCGTGGGAGTTCGTGGACCGCCTGGTCTCGCTCGCGCTGCCCCGCATCCGCGACTTCCGCGGTCTGTCGGCCAAGCAGTTCGACGGCAACGGCAACTACACCTTCGGTCTCCAGGAGCAGAGCGTGTTCCACGAGATCGATCAGGACAAGATCGACCGCGTCCGTGGTTTCGACATCACCGTCGTGACCTCGGCGAAGACGGACGACGAGGGTCGGGCGCTGCTCCGTCACCTCGGCTTCCCGTTCCGCGCGGACGACGCCCAGGCGTGACCCTTCGACGGGCTCAGTGGTCTCGTGTCACTGAGCCCGTCGATGTGCACGTACAATTGAAGATTGCGTGCTCATCGCAGGCCGTCTGTCGTGTAACGGCAGCCGGAACCTCATGAACGAAAGTAGACAACAATGACAATGACAGACCCGGTCGCAGACATGCTGACCCGTCTGCGCAACGCGAACTCGGCGCACCACGACACCGTGACGCTGCCGTCGAGCAAGCTCAAGACGCACATCGCAGAGATCCTCCAGCAGGAGGGCTACATCGCCGGCTGGGAGACCTCCGACGCGCGCGTGGGCAAGAACCTCACGCTGACGCTGAAGTACGGCCCGAACCGCGAGCGCTCGATCGCGGGCATCAAGCGCGTGTCGAAGCCCGGCCTCCGCGTGTACGCGAAGTCGACCGAGATCCCCACGGTCCTCGGCGGCCTCGGCGTGGCCATCCTGTCCACCTCCTCCGGTCTCCTCACGGACCGCCAGGCTGAGCAGAAGGGCGTGGGCGGAGAAGTTCTCGCCTACGTGTGGTAATCCGAAATGTCGCGTATTGGACGACTTCCCATCGACGTTCCCGCGGGCGTGACCGTTTCGGTCGACGGCCGTGAGGTCGCGGTGAAGGGCCCCAAGGGTGAGCTCACCCTCACGGTGGCCAGCCCCATCGAGGTGTCGGTCGAGGAGAACCAGGTTCTCGTCACCCGCCCCGACGACGAGCGCGAGTCCCGGTCGCTTCACGGCCTGACCCGCACGCTCATCAACAACAACATCATCGGCGTGACCCAGGGCTACACCAAGGGTCTCGAGGTCGTCGGCACCGGTTACCGCGTGCAGCAGAAGGGCAACTCGGTCGAGTTCGCCCTCGGCTTCTCGCACCCGGTCCTGGTCGACCCGCCCGCCGGCATCACGCTCACGGTCGAGGGCACGAACAAGCTCACCGTCAGCGGGATCGACAAGCAGGCCGTCGGTGAGGCGGCTGCGAACATCCGCAAGATCCGCAAGCCCGAGCCGTACAAGGGCAAGGGTGTGCGCTACGCCGGCGAGGTCGTGCGTCGCAAGGCCGGAAAGGCTGGTAAGTAACCATGGCTGTGAAGTCGAAGTCCGACGCCCGCGCGCGTCGTCACGCCCGTCTTCGCAAGAAGATCGTGGGCACCGAGGTGCGTCCGCGCCTCGTCGTCAACCGTTCGGCGCGTCACGTCTTCGTGCAGCTCGTCGACGACAGCAAGGGCCACACGGTCGCCTCGGCCTCGACGCTCGAGACCGACCTGCGTTCGCTGGATGGCGACAAGACCGCCAAGGCTCGCAAGGTCGGCGAGCTCCTCGCCGAGCGTGCGAAGGCCGCAGGCGTTTCCGAGGCAGTGTTCGACCGTGGCGGCAACCGCTACGCGGGTCGTGTCGCCGCCATCGCCGACGGCGCCCGTGAAGGGGGTCTGGCACTGTGAGTGACAACAAGGAGAACGAAGTGACCGAAGCGGCTGCTGCCACTTCCGAGACGGCCGCCGGCACCACGCAGGCTGAGCCCACTCGCGACCAGCGGGACGGCCGCCGCGGCGGACGTGACCGCAACCAGGGCGGCCGCGACCGCAACTCGCGCGACCGCGGCGACAACCAGTTCCTGGAGCGCGTCGTCACCATCAACCGCGTCTCGAAGGTCGTGAAGGGTGGTCGTCGCTTCAGCTTCACCGCTCTCGTGGTCGTCGGCGACGGCAACGGTCTGGTGGGCGTCGGCTACGGCAAGGCCCGTGAGGTCCCCCTGGCGATCTCGAAGGGTGTCGAAGAGGCCAAGCGCAACTTCTTCCGCGTCCCGCGCGTCGGCAGCACCATCCCGCACCCCGTGCAGGGTGAGTCGGCCGCCGGTGTGGTGCTCCTGCGCCCCGCCGCCGCCGGTACCGGTGTCATCGCCGGTGGTCCGGTCCGCGCCGTGCTCGAGTGCGCCGGCATCCACGACGTGCTGTCCAAGTCGCTCGGCTCGTCGAACACGATCAACATCGTGCACGCGACGGTCACCGCCCTGAAGGAGCTCGAGGAGCCCCGCGCCGTCGCCGCACGTCGTGGTCTCGAGTTCGACCAGGTCGCCCCGGCCCGGCTCGTCCGCGCCGAGGCCGAGGCCATCGCCGCACAGAAGGTAGGTGCCTGATGGCCGCGCGACTCAAGGTCACGCAGATCAAGTCCAAGGTGAGCGAGAAGCAGAACCAGCGCGACACGCTGCGCAGCCTCGGTCTCAAGCGGATCGGTGACACCACCGTCCGCCCCGACGACGCGCAGACGCGCGGCTACGTCAAGACCGTCGCCCACCTCGTCAAGGTTGAGGAGATCGACTAATGGCTGAGAAGAACGAGGCCGTCGAGGCCGAGAAGGCCACGAAGAAGGCGGCGGCTCCCAAGGCCGACGCCGCCAAGAAGCCCGCCGCGAAGAAGGCACCGGCCAAGACCGCTGCCGCCGACGCGAAGGCCGACGGCTCCGCCAAGGCTGCGCCGAAGAAGGACGCCCCGGCGTCCCGCCCCGGCGTGCTGAAGGTCCACCACCTGCGTCCGGTCCCGGGTGCCAACACCGCGAAGACCCGTGTCGGTCGCGGTGAGGGCTCGAAGGGCAAGACGGCCGGTCGCGGCACGAAGGGCACCAAGGCCCGCAACACCGTGCGCGTCGGCTTCGAGGGTGGCCAGATGCCGCTGCACATGCGCACGCCGAAGCTGCGCGGCTTCAAGAACCCGTTCCGCGTCGAGTACCAGGTCGTGAACCTGGAGAGGCTCGCGGAGCTCTACCCCCAGGGTGGCGACGTCACCGTGAGCGACCTGGTCGCCAAGGGTGCGGTTCGCAAGAACGAGAAGGTCAAGGTTCTCGGCAACGGCGACATCGCCGTGAAGCTCACCGTCGCGGTCGACAAGGTCTCGGGTTCCGCCGAGCAGAAGATCGTGGCTGCGGGCGGATCCGTCAAGTAACCACTGCGGAAGAGGGGTCGGAGATTCTCCGGCCCCTCTTCTGGTTCGGTGGGGGAGAAGCCGACCGCCCGCATTCCCCGGACCTCGGAGTGGGTTACCCTGGTGTTTCAGCCGCCCCTCGGGGGTTCGGCCACCTTTTCAGGAGGAACGTTCTTGTTTAGCGCCATCGCGCGGATCTTCCGCACGCCCGACCTGCGTCGGAAGATCGGTTTCACTCTCGCGATCATCGCGATCTACCGTCTCGGCTCGAACGTCCCCGCGCCGTTCGTCAACTTCCCGAACGTGGAGCAGTGTCTCGCGGCCAATGCCGGCACCGAGGGTCTGCTCGGACTCGTCAACCTCTTCTCCGGCGGCGCTCTGCTGCAGCTGTCGATCTTCGCGCTCGGTGTCATGCCGTACATCACGGCGACGATCATCACGCAGCTCCTGCGCGTCGTCATCCCGCACTTCGAGGCGCTGCACAAGGAGGGCCAGGCCGGACAGGCCAAGCTCACCCAATACACGCGGTACCTCACGATCGCGCTCGCGCTCCTGCAGTCGACGACCCTCGTCACCGTCGCCCGCACCGGTCAGCTCTTCGGAACGACCGACATCGGCGCGTGCACCCAGCTCCTCACGAACGACGTCTGGTGGGCCCAGGTGCTCATCATCATGGCGATGACGGCCGGCACCGGTCTGATCATGTGGTTCGCCGAGCTCGTCACCGAGCGCGGCATCGGCAACGGCATGTCGCTGCTGATCTTCACCTCCATCGCCGCGACCTTCCCCGGTGCGATGTCGATCATCTGGCAGACCCGCGGCTTCGAGGTGTTCCTCCTCGTGCTCCTCGTCGGCATCATCGTGATGGGTCTCGTCGTCTTCGTCGAGCAGTCCCAGCGGCGCATCCCCGTGCAGTACGCGAAGCGCATGGTGGGACGCCGGACGTACGGCGGCACCAACACGTACATCCCGATCAAGGTCAACATGGCGGGCGTGATCCCGGTCATCTTCGCCTCGTCGCTGCTGTACATCCCCGCGCTCATCGCCCAGTTCAATACCCCGCAGGACGGTTCGACGCCGCCCGCCTGGGTCAGCTGGATCAGCGCGAACTTCACCACCGGCAACAGCCCGATCTACATGGCGGCGTACTTCCTGCTGATCATCGGGTTCACCTACTTCTACGTCGCGATCACGTTCAACCCCGTCGAGGTCGCCGACAACATGAAGAAGTACGGCGGCTTCATCCCCGGGATCCGGGCCGGCCGTCCGACCGCGGAGTACCTGGACTACGTGCTCACCCGCATCACGCTCCCCGGTTCCCTCTACCTGGGCCTGATCGCCCTCATCCCGTTGATCGCCCTCGCCACGGTCGGCGCCAACCAGAACTTCCCGTTCGGTGGCGCGTCGATCCTCATCATCGTCGGCGTGGGTCTCGAGACGGTCAAGCAGATCGACGCCCAGCTGCAGCAGCGACACTACGAAGGACTTCTCCGATGACAGCATCCGCACGTCTTCTCATCGTCGGTCCGCAGGGTTCCGGCAAGGGCACGCAGGGTGTGCGCATCGCCGAGTCCTACGGCATCCCCGTCGTCTCGACCGGCGACATCTTCCGCGCGAACATCAAGGAGGGGACGGCGCTCGGCCAGCAGGTCACCGCGATCCTCGACAAGGGCGACCTCGTGCCGGACGAGCTGACGAGCGAGATCGTGCGCGACCGGCTGAGCCAGGACGACGCGCAGAACGGCTTCCTCCTCGACGGCTACCCCCGCAACACCGCGCAGGTGTCGCACCTGGACGCGTTCCTCGAGGGACGCGGCGAGGCGCTGGACGCGGTGATCCTCCTCGACGTCCCCCGTGAGGAGAGCATCGCCCGCCTCGCCCTTCGCGCCGCCGAGCAGGGCCGTTCCGACGACACCGACGAGGCCATCGCGCACCGACTCGACATCTACGAGAAGGAGACGGCGCCGATCATCGAGGTCTACAGCAGCCGCGGCATCGTCGACCGCATCGACGGCGTGGGCTCCCTCGAGGAGATCACGGAGCGCATCGCCGCCGCCCTGGCCGCTCGCGGACTGCGCTCCGCCGCCTCCGCCGCCTGAGATGTTCCGCCGCTCGATCTACAAGACCCCGGCTCAGCTCCGAGCCCTGGTCGAGCCCGGCCTCATCACCGCCGAGGCCCTCGACGCCGTCCGCGCCCTCATCAAGCCCGGAGTGAAGACGATCGAGCTCGATGCCGCCGCCAACCGCGCGATCGTGCAGCGGGGAGCGGAGTCGAACTTCCAGCTCGTCAAGGGCTACCACCACACGATCTGCGTCTCGGTCAACGAGCAGGTCGTGCACGGTATCCCGGGGGAGCGGGTGCTCCAGCCGGGCGACATCGTCTCGGTGGACTGCGGCGCCCAGTTCGACGGCTGGAACGGTGACAGCGCGATCACGGTCGTCGTCCCCGATCCCGAGCGCCCGGAGCTCGTCGCCCGCCGCGAGGAGCTCTCCCGCGTGACCGAAGGGTCGATGTGGGCGGGCATCGCCGCGATGGCGACGGCATCCTCGATCGACGAGATCGGCGCCGCCATCCAGGACTACATCGAGGCGCAGGGGCCGTCTGCCGTGAGCGGCGAGCCCTACGGGATCCTCCGCGAGTACGTCGGCCACGGCATCGGGCGGAAGATGCACGAGGCGCCCAGCGTCTTCAACTACCGGACACCCGACCGCGGCGCGGACGTGAAGCCCGGGCTCGTGCTCGCCATCGAGCCCATGGTGACCGCCGGCGGCGAGGCGACCTTCGTGGAGGACGACGACTGGACCGTCACGACGGTCGACGGCACTGACGGCTCACATTGGGAACATAGCGTCGCCCTGCATGATGGGGGCATCTGGGTGCTCACCGCGCCCGATGGTGGAAGAGCCGGACTCGCCCCGTTCGGGGTCGAGCCTCGAGAGATCGGAAAGTAATGGCAGCGGCGAAGAGCAACACCAACTGGTTCGCGATCGGCGTCTCCATCGCTGTCGTCGTGGTCCTGGTGGCCCTCGGCGGACTCGTGGTGTTCCTTAACAACCAGGCGACCTCTCCCGGCGCCACCCCGACCGCGAGCGACAACTTCGACGCCGACGCTGGCTCCATCTCCATGGGCGACGGCGACACCACGGTGTCGGTCTTCCTCGACTTCCAGTGCCCGGTCTGCAAGTCCTTCGAGGACCAGTTCGGCGCCGCCCTCGAGGCCAAGGCGCAGAGCGGCGAGATCACCCTCGAGCAGCACCCCATCGCGATCCTGGACCGCTTCTCGCAGGGCACCGAGTTCTCCTCCCGTTCGGCCGGTGCCGCGTTCTGCGTCGCCGAGTCCGACTCCGACCTCTACTTCGACTACGCGAAGGTCCTGTTCGAGAACCAGCCGGCGGAGAACAGCCCCGGCCTCACGAACGAGCAGCTCGCCGAGTTCGCCACCCAGGTCGGCGCGGGCGACGATGTGGTGTCCTGCATCACGGACGAGACGTACCGCAAGTTCGGTGCCGCGCAGGCGAAGGCCAACGACATCCAGGGCACCCCGACCGTCGAGATCGACGGCGAGCGGCTCGACCTCCAGAACCAGGAAGACATGAAGCGGTTCACCGACCTGCTCGGCTGACACGCCCTGACCCCTCGACGCCCCGTCCGGCCAAGTTGCCGGATGGGGCGTCGTCGGATAACATAGATCTTTGGTGCCTTGTGCCATGCGTTCGGCGTGTCCGATCCGGCCCGGTACCGCACATCACCCACCCACCGCAGATCGACCGGTCTGCAGAAGCGTCAGCGAGGCTATGGCTAAGAAAGACGGTGTCATCGAGATCGAGGGCGTCGTGTCGGAGGCTCTGCCCAACGCGATGTTCCGCGTTGAGCTCAGCAATGGACACAAGGTTCTGGCGACGATCTCCGGAAAGATGCGGCAGAACTACATCCGCATCATCCCCGAGGACCGCGTGGTCGTGGAGCTCAGCCCCTACGACCTGACCCGCGGCCGCATCGTCTACCGCTACCGCTGATCGGTCGAGAAGTAACACCCCAGGCTCCACGCCTGCCCGGTGAAGACAGCGAACAGGAAACATCATGAAGGTCAACCCCAGCGTCAAGCCGATCTGCGATCACTGCAAGGTGATCCGCCGCCACGGCCGCGTGATGGTGATCTGCAAGAGCAACCCGCGTCACAAGCAGCGCCAGGGCTGAGTGCCCCGCTGCGTGGGCGCCGCTCTCGCAATCTCATAACTCAATACGACACGGCAGGATCAGAACCCGCGGAAGCGGGGGACACCTCGGGGCGGAGGCCCGGGCACCGATCCTGCTCCACACCTCCACAACACCCAGGAGAACCGCATGGCACGTCTTGCCGGCGTTGACATCCCGCGCGACAAGCGCGTGGTGATCGCCCTTACCTACATCTACGGCGTCGGCCGTACCCGCTCGGTCGAGATCCTCAAGGCGACCGACATCGACGAGAGCATCCGCGTGAAGGACCTCAGCGACGACCAGCTCGTCGCCCTCCGCGACTACATCGAAGGCAACTACAAGGTGGAGGGTGACCTGCGCCGCGAGGTGGCCGCAGACATCCGCCGCAAGGTCGAGATTGGCTCCTACGAGGGCCTCCGCCACCGTCGTGGCCTCCCGGTCCGCGGTCAGCGCACCAAGACCAACGCCCGTACCCGCAAGGGCCCGAAGCGCACCGTCGCCGGCAAGAAGAAGGCCCGCTAAGCAGCGGCCAGGGACTAGGAGAACACTTTCATGGCTGCACCCAAGGCCGCCGCGCGCAAGCCGCGCCGCAAGGAGAAGAAGAACATCGCGCTGGGCCAGGCCCACATCAAGTCGACGTTCAACAACACCATCGTTTCGATCACCGACCCGTCCGGCGCTGTCATCAGCTGGGCGTCGTCGGGTGGCGTGGGCTTCAAGGGCTCCCGCAAGTCGACCCCGTACGCCGCAGGCATGGCCGCCGAGTCGGCCGCCCGCCAGGCGCAGGAGCACGGCGTGAAGAAGGTCGACGTCTTCGTGAAGGGTCCGGGCTCCGGCCGCGAGACCGCGATCCGCTCGCTGCAGGCCGCCGGCCTCGAGGTGGGTTCGATCCAGGACGTCACCCCGCAGGCGCACAACGGCTGCCGTCCGCCGAAGCGTCGCCGCGTCTGATGCGTGTGCCGAGCCGCTCGTCCTTCGGGCGAGCGGCTCGGCGCCCCGCGTGGGGCATCGACTTCCACAACTCAAGACCTCACCCCACCACATGTCATATAGCGGGCATGTGATCGAAAGGAACACAGAGTGCTTATTGCACAGCGTCCCACACTGACCGAGGAAAAGATCGTCGAGAACCGGAGCCGGTTCATCATCGAGCCTCTGGAGCCCGGCTTCGGCTACACGATCGGCAACGCGCTGCGTCGCAGCCTGCTGTCGTCGATCCCCGGCGCCGCTGTCACCAGCGTCCGCATCGACGGTGTGCTGCACGAGTTCAGCACGATCCCCGGCGTGAAGGAGGATGTCACCGAGATCATCCTCAACATCAAGCAGCTGGTCGTCTCCAGCGAGCGCGACGAGCCCATCACCGCGTACCTCCGCAAGACCGGTGCCGGTGAAGTGACCGCCGCCGACATCTCGGCTCCGGCCGGTGTCGAGGTGCACAACCCCGAGCTCGTCATCGCGACGCTCAACGACACCGCCAAGTTCGAGCTCGAGCTCACCATCGAGCGCGGCCGTGGCTACGTCTCCGCGACGCAGAACCGCAACGAGTACGCCGAGGCCGGTCAGATCCCGATCGACTCGATCTACTCGCCCGTGCTGAAGGTCAGCTACCGCGTCGACGCCACCCGTGCCGGTGAGCGCACCGACTTCGACAAGCTCATCCTCGACGTCGAGACCAAGTCGGCGATCAGCCCCCGCGACGCCGTCGCCTCGGCTGCCAAGACGCTCACCGAGCTGTTCGGTCTCGCCCGCGAGCTGAACGTCGAGGCCGAGGGCATCGAGATCGGCCCGGCGCCGGTGGAGGCTGTGAACTCCAGCGAGCTGTCGATGCCGATCGAGGACCTCGACCTGTCGGTCCGCTCGTACAACTGCCTGAAGCGTGAGGGCATCAACACCGTTTCTGAGCTCGTCGCCCTGTCGGAGACGCAGCTCATGAACATCCGCAATTTCGGCCAGAAGTCGGTCGACGAGGTGCGCGACAAGCTCATCTCGCTCGGTCTGTCGCTCAAGGATTCGGTGCCCGGTTTCGACGGCGCCCACTTCTACGGCGGCAGCGAAGACGAGTCCTTCTGATACCCGACCCTTTCTGACCAGGAGTTAGACGATTATGCCCAAGCCCACCAAGGGTCCCCGCCTCGGAGGCGGCCCCGCCCACGAGCGCCTGCTGCTTGCCAACCTCGCTGCTGCGCTGTACACCCACAAGTCGATCAAGACGACCGAGACGAAGGCCAAGCGCCTGCGTCCGCTCGCCGAGCGCCTCATCACCTTCGCCAAGCGCGGAGACCTCCACGCCCGCCGTCGCGTGCTGTCGGTCATCGGTGACAAGGAAGTCGTGCACGTCCTGTTCAACGAGATCGCTCCGCTCGTCGCGGACCGCGAGGGTGGCTACACGCGCATCACCAAGGTCGGGAACCGCAAGGGCGACAACGCCCCCATGGCCGTGATCGAGCTCGTCCTCGAGCCCGTCACCCCGAAGGCGAAGTCGACCAAGAAGGCCGCTGCGGCCCCGAAGGACGAGAAGCCGGCTGCCGAGGAGGCTCCCGCCGAGGAGACCGTTGAGGCCCCCGCGGACGAGACCCCTGCCGAGGACACGGCTGCCGAGGCCGGCGCCGAGTCGCAGGCCGAGGGCGAGGCCGCTGAGGCCGCCGCCGAGGACGCTGTCGAGAAGAAGTCCGAGTAAGGACAGATCTCCTACGAAGCCCGCCGCCCCTCCGGGGTGGCGGGCTTCGTCGTTCAGCGGGGGTCGGTGATCCGGTAGCGTGCCCCGGGACGACCCTTGGTGGAGTAATCCAGAGACCGCACCGCCTGGCCCGTGGCGGCGAGGTGCTCGAGATAGCGGCGCGCACTGACGCGGGAGATGGCGAGATCCTCTCCGATCTCGGTCGCGGAGGCGTCCGGTCGGGCGGCGAGGGCGGCGGAGACCCGCTCCAGCGTCTCGGCGCTCAGCCCCTTCGGCAGCCCGTACCGCTCCCGGAAGGCGATGATCGCATCGGCCGCGTCGACCCGACGCACGACATCGTGCAGCTCGGTGTGGTCGCGGAGCAGGAGCGTCGCCCCCACATCGGCGGACCCGCTCCCCGAGGCCGTGCTCCGCGCGACCAGCACATGCGAGCCGACGATGACGGGGCGTCCCGCAGCCTCGCCCTCGCGGAGCACGGTGGCGAGCTCGTCGCCGAGGACGTCATCCGCGGGAGCGCCGTCGAGATCGGCGGCATCGCGACCGAGGAACCGCGCCGCCGCGTCGTTGACCAGGGTGATCCGCCCTGTGCCGTCCACCGTGACGACCCCTTCGCTCAACCCATGCAGGGTCGTCTCCTGGTTCTTGACCAGCGCCGCGATCTGGTGCGGCTCGAGCCGGTAGATGCGGCGCCGGATGAACGACGTCACCCACGCAGCGCCGAAGACCCCGAGAACCGCCGCGGCGAGCATGGCGGAGATGAGTCCGACGAGGTTGCTGGTGAACTCCTCGTTCAGCTCGGACTCCAGGATGCCGACGGAGGCGGTGCCGATGACCGTGCCGTCCTCGTCGCGGATGGGCACCTTCACGCGCCACGAGGTCCCGAGCGTCCCGGTCTGCGTGCCCACGAAGATGTCGCCGCCCAGCGGGATCGACGGGTCGGTGGACACCCGCTCGCCGATGCGGTCGGTGTTCGGATGCGAGTACCGGATGCCCTCGTCGTTGGCGACCACCACGTAGGCGAGATCGGAGGCCTCGCGGATGACCTCGGCGACCGGTTGGATGGCGGCGGCCGGGTCCTCGTCGTCGAACGCGTCGAGGACGACGGGGAGAGCGGCGACGGACTGGGCGACCGCCTGCATGCGGTCCTTGTAGGCCTCGCGGAGCGCGTTCTCCTGGAACGCCCCGGCGGCGATGCCGGTGGCGAGGGTCACGAGGAACACGATCAGCGCCTGCAGCGCGAGCAGCTGCACACGGAGCGTCATCTTCGAGGCCACGGGTCCATTCTCCCGGGTGGGCGGACGGGCCGCGAGCCGCCGGCGGAGGTGTTCACGACCAATAGTTACGGAACGCGACCAATGGTTTCCGAAGCTTGAGCGGGCGCATCCGCGCCTCGACAGTGGACGGATTGCACCCGAACGCTCAAGGAGGAGCGCCATGAATCACGCCCGCATCGGGACCCTCGCCGCGGCCGTCGCCGCGACCGCCCTGGTCCTCACCTCGTGCTCGACCGCGGACGGCGGAACCGCCGGCTCCGACGGCGGCGACGAGGCGGTCGCCATCACCGACGTGAACATCGTCGTCCCCGCCGACCCGGGCGGCGGCTGGGACCAGACCGGTCGTGCCCTCTCCCAGCTGCTCACCCAGGAGGACATCGTCGGCTCGGCGCCGGTCACCAACGTCGGCGGGGCCGGGGGAACGGTCGGCCTCGCGCAGCTCGCCAACGAGAAGGACCCGGCGACCCTCATGGTCATGGGGCTCGTGATGGTGGGTGCGGTCGAGACCAACGCCTCAGTCGTGCGCATCGAGGACATGACCCCGATCGCCCGCCTCACCGACGAGCCCCTCGTCGTGGTCGTCCCCGCGGACTCCGAGTACGACACCCTGGAGGACCTCGTCGAGGACGTCGTGGACAAGGGCCAGGAGGTCACGATCACGGGCGGCTCAGCCGGAGGAGCCGACCACATCCTCGCCGGGCTGCTGCTCGAGGAGGCGGGGCTCGACGGCGCGGAGATCGCCGAGAAGCTGAACTACACGCCCAACTCGGGCGGCGGCGAGGCCACGTCGCTGATCCTGGGCGGCAAGGTGTCGGCAGGCATCTCCGGTGTCGGCGAGTTCCTGCAGCACATCGAGGCCGGCACCATGAAGGCTCTCGCCGTCTCGTCGGAGGAGCCGGTCACGCAGCTGCCGGACGTCGACACGATCACCGACTCCGGATACGACGTCGTGCTCACCAACTGGCGCGGCGTGATCGCGCCGGGCGGCATCAGCGACGCCGAGCGCTCGGAGCTCGAGCGCATCGTCACCGACTTGGAGGCGTCCGAAGCCTGGAAGGACGAGCTGGAGACGCGGGCCTGGGCGGATGCCTTCCTCACGGGTGCCGAGTTCGACGAGTTCCTCGACGGCAACATCACCGAGGTCACCACGACGCTGCAGAACATCGGGCTGGTCGGCTGACATGACGACCGGGTCTTCCGGACCCGGCGAGGAGGTGCGGACCGACGCCCGTCGGTCCGCACGCCTCGTCGCGTCCCTGCCGCGGGGGGAGCTCGTCTTCGCCTTGCTCATGGTGGCGCTCGGCGTGTTCGCGTTCGCCGGTGTGTTCACCATCCATGTGCCCGCGGGTGGCCAGGTCGGGCCGACGGTCTTCCCGCTGTTCGTCTCGGTGCTGCTGCTGGGCTCCTCCCTCGCCGTCGTGGTGAGCATCCTCCGCGGGCACCGCGGTGTGCCGGAGGAGGGGGAGGACGTCGATCAGAGCCTGCCGACCGACTGGCTGACCCTCGTGAAGATCGTGGCGCTCGTGGTCGCTCATCTGCTCCTCATCGAGCCGCTCGGCTGGGCACCCGCCGCCGCCCTGCTGTTCGGCGGCGTCGCGTGGGCGCTCGGCGCGCGGCGGTGGTGGGTGGCGCTCCTCATCGGCGCGATCATCGCGCTGGTCGTGCAGGTCGTGTTCGGCGGTCTGCTCGGGCTCTCCCTCCCGTGGGGACCGGCGCTCGGCTGGCTGGGAAGGATGTTCTGATGGACAGCTGGAGTCTGCTCCTCGAGGGGTTCGCGACCGCGCTGCAGCCCCAGTACCTCGTGTTCGCCTTCTTCGGCGTGCTGATCGGCACGGCCGTGGGCGTCCTGCCGGGCATCGGGCCGGCGATGACCGTCGCCCTGCTCCTTCCGCTCACCTACACGCTCGAGCCGGCCGCGGCGCTCATCACGTTCGCGGGCATCTACTACGGCGGCATGTACGGCGGGTCGACGACGAGCATCCTGCTGAACACCCCGGGGGAGTCGTCGTCGATCGTGACGGCGATCGAGGGCAACAAGATGGCCAAGCTCGGGCGGGGCGCGGCGGCCCTCGCCACCGCGGCGCTCGGGTCGTTCGTCGCGGGGACCCTCGCGACCGTGGGCCTGACGCTGCTCGCCCCGGTGCTCGCGCAGTTCGCCGTGAACCTCGGGCCCGCCGACTACGTCGCGCTCATCGTCGTGGCCTTCGTCACGGTCGGTGCGCTGATGGGGTCCTCCGTGCCGCGCGGACTGCTGTCGCTCGGCGTCGGCCTGTTCCTCGGCCTGGTCGGCACCGACTGGCTCTCGGGGCAGCAGCGGTACACGCTCGGCCTGCTGCCGCTGGCGGACGGCATCGACGTGGTGCTCGTAGCGGTCGGGCTCTTCGCCGTCGGCGAGACGCTGTACGTCGCGGCCCGGCTGCGGCACGGCGCGATCGACGTGATCCCCGTGTCGCGCGGGTGGCGCAGCTGGATGACGAAGGACGACTGGCGCCGCTCGTGGAAGCCCTGGCTCCGCGGCACCGCCATCGGCTTCCCGATCGGCACGATCCCGGCCGGTGGCGCCGACGTGGCGACCTTCCTGTCCTACGCCACCGAGCGCAAGCTCTCGCGGCGCAAGGACGAGTTCGGCCGCGGGGCCATCGAAGGCGTCGCGGGCCCGGAGTCGGCGAACAACGCCGCGGCCGCGGGCGTGCTCGTGCCGCTGCTGACGCTGGGACTTCCGACGACGGCGACCGCGGCGATCATCCTCACGGCGTTCCAGACGTACGGGCTGCAGCCCGGGCCGCAGCTGTTCACCGGACAGGCAGACCTCGTGTGGGCACTGGTGGCGAGCCTCTACATCGGCAACGTGATCCTGCTCGTGCTGAACCTGCCGCTGGTGGGCATGTGGGTGAAGCTCCTGCAGATCCCGCGGCCGTATCTGTACGCGGGCATCCTCCTGTTCGCCGCCTTCGGGGCGTACGCGCTGAACTTCGCGGTCGTCGACATCCTGATCCTGCTCATCATCGGCGTCCTCGGCTACTTCCTGCGGCGGTACGGCTTCCCCGTCGCGCCGCTGGTGGTGGGCATGATCCTCGGGCCGATGGGGGAGGAGCAGCTGCGGCGCGCACTGCAGCTCAGCCAGGGCGACCTGACGACGCTCATCGCGCAGCCGTTCTCCGCGGTCGCCTACGTGATCCTCGCGCTGCTCATCGCCGGCGGGCTGTGGCTGCGGCGTCGGCAGCGCCGGTACGAGCAGGCGCTCACGGAGTCCATCGCGGTGCCCGTCAAGGCGGACTCGGAGGTCTGAGCCCGCACGATTCGAGGAGGGGAGAGGCCGGGAGTAGGCTGATCCGGTGAGCGATGCGACGGTCCTGAAGCGCGGACCCCGCGCCTACGCCACGTTCATCGGCATCGGCCTCCTCGCCGGCCTCCTCTCCGGGCTCTTCGGCGTCGGCGGCGGCACGGTGATCGTCCCGCTGCTGGTGCTCCTTCTCGCGTTCGACCAGCGCCTCGCGGCCGGGACCTCGCTGGCGGCGATCGTCCCGACGGCGACCGTCGGCGTCATCTCCTACGCCGCGTCGGGCTCCGTCGCCTGGATCCCGGCGCTGATCCTCGCCGCCGGGGCCGTGGTCGGAGCGCAGATCGGCACCCGCCTGCTCCCGCGGATCTCGCAGACCGCCCTCCGCTGGGGCTTCGTCGGCTTCCTCGTCGTCGTGATCGTGAGCCTCTTCCTCGTGATCCCCTCGCGCGACGCCGTCTTCGAGCTCACCTGGCTCACCGGGATCGCCCTGGTGGTCGTGGGAATCGGAACGGGCATCCTGGCCGGGCTCATCGGCGTGGGCGGCGGTGTGATCGTCGTCCCGGTGCTCATGCTCGCGTTCGGCACCAGCGACCTCGTCGCCAAGGGCACCTCGCTGCTCATGATGATCCCGACCGCGCTCTCCGGCACGGTCGGCAACCTCCGCAACCGCAACGTCGATCTCCTCGCGGCGCTGCTCATCGGCGTCTCGGCGTGCACCACGACGGCCCTCGGCGCCTGGCTGGCGACCATCGTCGACCCGACCGTCGGCAACCTCCTCTTCGCCGCGTATCTCGTCGTGATCGCGGTGCAGATGGCCCTCAAGGCCGTCCGCGGGCGCCGGCGCGGCTGACGCCGCGGCCGCCGTTCCTGCGGCGCGAGCCGACCGCTGAAGCGCGCCGGACCCGTCCCTTTCCCTGACTCCCGCGAACGATTTTCGCCGCGCCTCTTTACAGGCGGTGCTGCGCTCGCTATCGTCAGTCATCACATGACGTCATATAACGAGTCATGATGTTTGATCGAAGGTCATCAGAAGGGACCATCTTGTCTGCCACCGCTCTGTTCGTCGACTCCGCCGCTATCGAGAACCAGCTCGCTGCGGCCCGCCAGGCGATCGCGACCCGAGACACCATCTCGCGCGTCGTGCTCACCGCCTGCGGCGGCTCCTTTGCCGTCATGCAGCCCATCGAGTACCTGTTCGGTACCAAGGCGGTGTCGCTCGAGGCGACCGCCCTCAATGCTGCCGAGTTCACCAGCCGCGCCTCGTCGCGCGTCGACGCCGACACCCTCGTCGTGCTCTGCTCGCACTCCGGCACCACGCCGGAGACGGTCGCCGCGGCGAAGCACGCACGCGAGCGCGGAGCGCTCACGGTCGCCTTCACGTTCGACCCGACGTCGCCGCTCGCCGAGGCATCGGAGCACGTGGTGGCGTATCAGCACGGCGAGGGGAAGAGCGAGGCCCACGTCGGCCCCGCGCTGCTGCTGCGCTTGGCGGCCGGCATCCTGGACGACCGTGAACAGGCCGGCATCGCCGGTGCGGTCGACGAGGCCGTCGCTCAGCTGCCGACCCTCGTGCCGGCAGCGCGCGAAGCGCACTCCGCAGCCGCCGATGCCTGGGGATACCGCCACCGTCGCGAGCCCCTCATCTACACGATGGCGGCAGGCTCCAACTACGGCTCCGCGTACTCGTTCGCCATCTGCCTGCTGCAGGAGATGCAGTGGGTGCACTCCGCCGCCATCCACGCCGGCGAGTACTTCCACGGCCCCTTCGAGATCACCGAGGAGGATGTGCCGTTCATCGCGCTGCTCGGACTCGATGAGACTCGGTCCGTCGAGCAGCGCGCGGTGGACTTCGTCACGAAGCACTCGGATCGGGTGCTCGTCCTCGACGCCCAGGAGTTCGGCCTCGATGTCGTCGCTCCGGAGGTGCGCGGCGTCGTCGCCCACCTCCTCTTCAACGTCGTGCTCCGCGCGTACGCGGATGCACTCGCCGACCACCGAGGACACCCCCTCAGCGTGCGCCGCTACATGTGGCGCATGGAGTACTAGGAACGAAAGGATCGCAACGATGCGAACATCAGCCCGGATCGGCGTGGCGGCTGCGGCCGCCGCCGCCCTCGTCCTGCCCCTGGCCTCGTGCGCCGGCGGCGAGAGCGAGGCCTCGGACGGCCAGGTGGAGATCAGCTTCTTCCACCGCTGGCCCAACGAGCCGAAGAACTCGTACTACACCGACATGGTGGCGGAGTTCGAGAAGGAGAACCCCGACATCAAGGTCTCCGTCGAGAGCGTGCTCAACGACGCCTACAAGGACAAGGTGAAGGTCGTCGCGGGCTCCGCCAACGCTCCGGACGTACTGTTCACCTGGAGTGGCTCGTTCGTGGACGAGCTCGTCTCCAACGACGCCCTGCTCGATCTCGGGCCGTGGCTCGAGGAGGACACGGACTTCCGGGACAGCTTCTACCCGAGTCAGCTGGAAGCCTTCGAGGTCGACGGCACCTCCTACGGTCTGCCGGTGGGGATGCAGTCGAAGCTGTTCTTCTACAACAAAGACGTGTTCGAGGAGCTGGGTCTCGAGCCGCCGGCGACGTGGGACGAGTTCATCGACGTCCTGGAGACGATCCAGGACGCCGGCATGACCCCGATCGAGTACGGCGCGCAGGAGCAGTGGACGATCGCGCACTACGTCGGCACGCTGAATCAGCGTGTCGTCGATCCGGAGGTGTTCGCAGCGGATCAGGATCCGGCGACCGGCGCGTTCACGGACGAGGGGTATGTCCGGGCGCTGGAGCGCTTCCAGGAACTCGCCGAGTACATGAACGACGACCTCACGGCCGTCGGGCATGAGATCGCGCGTAACGCCTGGATCGCGGGGGAGGCGCCGATCATGTACATGCAGAGCGCCGAGGTGGGGTACTTCGGCGACGCGCAGTTCGAGTACGGCACGTTCAACTTCCCTGCGGTCGAGGGGGGCAAGGGCGATCCGGCGGAGCTGACCGGAGCTCCGGAGGGCTTCGCGATCTCGAAGACCACGAAGCACCCCGAGGAGGCGCAGCGGTTCCTCGAGTTCCTGCTCAGCAAGCAGAGCGGCATCGCCTATGCGGAGCGCGCGGGCGAGCTGAGCCCGGTCAAGGGTGCGGTCGAGGAGGCGGACGTGCCCGAGATCTCACGGGAGCTCGCCCAGGGGATCGTCGACGCCTCGGCGATGACGACCTGGCTCGACAACGCCTACGATCCGCAGATCGTGCAGGCGTACCTGTCCGAGACTCAGCTGATGCTCAGCGGCCAGCAGACCCCCGAGGGAGTCATGGCCGCCGTGCAGGAAGCCGCGAAGCGCGTGCGCGACGCCTCCTGATCCGCACCGGGGCCGCCGGCATCCTCGGCCGGCGGCCCCTCCCACCTTTCGGAAGAGACACCGTGATGAGAACACGCTCTCGAGCCTGGTCGAACCTGCTCTACGTGCTTCCCGCGATCATCCTGATCGGGGTGTTCGTGTACTACCCGCTGGTCGCCAATGCGGCCTTCGGCTTCTTCTCCTTCAGCGCCGGCAGCGGCGAGATGCGCTTCGTCGGCCTCGACAACTTCGCGCGGCTCTTCGGTGATCCGATCATCGCGACGGCCCTGGGCAACAACATCCTGTACGCGATCGTCTCGATCGTGTGCCAGGTGGGTGGTGCCCTCGTGATCGCCGCCTGGCTGACCCGGCTGCTCGGTCCGCGCATGGGCGCATTCCTGCGCAGCGTGTACTTCCTGCCCGCCGTGATCTCGATGACCGTGATCGCGCTGCTGTTCACGTTCGTGTACAACGCCCGCGGCGGACTCCTCAACGCTCTGCTGGAGGCGATCGGACTCGGCAGCCTGCAGACGGCGTGGCTCGCCGATGTCGACACGGCGATGGTAGCGGTCATCGGCGTCTCCCAGTGGCAGAGCATCGGCTACGTCTGCATGCTCTACGTCGTCGCACTGCAGCAGATCCCGGAGGAGTACTACGAAGCCGCGTCGCTGGACGGCGCCGGACGGGTTCGCCAGTTCTTCAGCATCACCGTCCCGCAGGCCAAGGAGATGATCTTCGTCGCGATGATCCTCACCGTCTCCGGCGCTTTCACGGTGTTCAACGAGCCTTACATCCTGACCAAGGGCGGTCCGGGAAACACCACCCAGGTCCTCGCGACCTATATGTACAACCAGGGTTTCTTCCAGAACGAGATGGGCTACGCCTCGGCCATCGCGAGCCTGATCTTCGTGATCACGCTCGTGCTGTCCGTCGTGCAGATGGTCTCGTTCCGAAGCGGGAGGCAATGACATGAGCAGTACCCGGCTTCGTCCGGCGGAGCGTATCCGCCGTGCTCCGGTCCAGGTGATCCTGGCCGTCTACGCCGTCGTGATCGCCTACCCCCTGCTCTGGATGGTGATCTCTTCGTTCAAGTCCTCATCCGAGATCTTCGCCGATCCGTGGGGGCTGCCGTCGGTCTGGCTCGTCCAGAACTATGCCGCCGCCTGGGATCGCGGGATCTCCGACTACTTCCTCAACTCCGTCATCGTCACGGTCATCTCCACCGCCGCGACCGTCGCACTCGCGGCACTGTGCGCCTACGGCATGGTGAGGCTGTCGAGCCGCGTGGCGAACGTCGTGTTGATCGTGGCGATGGGCGGGCTGGTGGTGGCACCGCAGGTGAGCCTCATCCCGCTCTACCGCCTTCTCGACACGATGGGACTGCTGAACACGTACTGGGCGATGATCCTCCCTTATGTGGCGTTCCGTCTGCCGATGGCGATCCTGCTCATCCGTTCGGTCTTCCTCGGCATCCCCCGCGAGCTCGAGGACGCCGCGACCATCGATGGCTGCCGCTCGTTCGGCGTCTTCCGGCACGTCTACCTGCCGCTGAGCGCGTCCGTGCTGACGACCGCCGCCGTCCTCACCGGTTACTTCGCCTGGAATGAGTTCCTCTTCGCGATCGTCTACATCGACGCTGATGCGCTCCGCACCATCCCCGCGGGACTCATGTCGTTCCGCGACTCCCTCTCCACGGAGTGGGGTGTGCTCCTGGCAGGATTGACCATCGCGGCCCTGCCCATCGTGGTGGTGTTCCTCGCGCTGCAGCGGTACTTCGTCGCCGGCGTCGCGGCGGGGAGTGTGAAGGGATGACGATGGATACGGATCAGCTCCGGGATGCGCTCGCCGCGGTCCCACCGCCCTCGCTGGTCGGCGTCGGGGACAACGTGCTCGACTGCTATCTGCATGAGGACCTGGCCTACCCCGGGGGCAACGCCCTGAACGTCGCCGCGTACAGCCGGCTCTTCTTCGGCGGCACAGCCGGATTCGTCGGGATCATGGGAGACGACCGTTTCGCGGACCACGTGCGGGGCGTCCTCGACGAGGTCGGAGTGGACGGCGCCCGCATCAGACGCGTGCGCGGCGCGAACGGCATGGCTTTCGTCGCGTTGGACGAGGACGGCGACCGGCGCTTCGTCGCCTCGAACCGCGGGGGAGTCCAGGCCGAGCTGCGGCTGCGTCTGAGCGAGGCCGATCACGAGTACCTCTCCGGCTTCGACCGCGTGCACACCTCGGTCTACTCGTCGTTGGAGCCGGAGCTTCCGGCCATCGCGGAACGGGGGAGCCGCGTGTCGTACGACTATTCCGACGACGCGTCGCCGGATGTGATCCGGGCGACAGCTCCGCACGTCGACGTGGGGTTCTTCTCCGGCGGCCACCGCAGTGATTCCGAGATCGACGCCCTCGGCCGCTTCGCCGTGGCCTGCGGTATGGGGTCGGCCGTGGTGACGCGGGGTGCCCGCGGCTCTGTCGGCTTCGACGCCACTTCCGTGCGGCGTACCGGTATCCGCGAGGTCGACGCCGTCGATGCGCTCGGCGCCGGGGACGCCTTCCTCACCGGGTTCCTCGCGGCGCGGGCGGGCGGGGCCGATCTCGCCGAAAGCCTCGATATCGCCGCTGTCAGCGGAGCGCTCGCCTGCACGTTGCGCGGGGCGTTCGGATACCCTGTGCATGCGGGGGACGACGCACGCGCGCAGATGCTGCGACGATACCCGGCGCCGTAGAGGAGGACTCCGACGTGACTCAGCTGTCGTCAGCCGTCGGTTCGACCCCGCTGCACGAACAGGTGCGAAGCCTGCTGATGCGGGAGATCGACGCCGGGACCTATGCCGAAGGCGAGCGGCTTCCGTCCGAACCCGAGCTGTGCGAGCGCTTCGGTGTCAGCCGGATCACCGTGCGGCGGGCGGTGGCCGACCTCGAGGGCCTCGGCATCGTGCGTCGACAGCAGGGCCGTGGGACCTTCGTCGCTCCGCGACGCGAGGTGATCGGCGCCATGACCCTCGGTGGCTTCGCGGACACCGTGGTGGCAGACGGGGTCAAGTCCCGACGGATCATGCGCGCTGAGACGACCCCCGCCGACGAGAAGCGCGCGCGCCGCCTCGGCGTCCCCGTCGGCGACCCGGTGTTCCGGCTGGTACGCGTCTTCGCTCTCGACGGCATCCCGCTCTCCATCGACGACAGTCGGTATTCTCTGACGCGCTTCCCGGATTTCGATCGGCACATCGACCACGACACCTCCACGTATCAGGTGCTCCGCGACATGTACGGCGTCGAGTTCTCGGAGATGTACCGCGAGATCGACGTCGGCTTCACGACCGCGCAGACCGCGGAGTGGCTGGCCCGCCCGGAGCACGATCCGCTCATCGTCGTCCGGAAGCGCGCACTCGACCGGGCTGGTGAGGTCGTTCACACGTCACGGGTGAAGGTCGTTCCGAGTCGGATGACGCTGAACATGGTGGTTCGCTCCCAGGGATGAGGGCAGCCCGGGTCTCGCGATGCCGCATATCGTCCGGGTTTCCGCCGGCCCCGCCCGGACCGGACTGTCGGCGTGCCTCGGTAGGATCGACGGGTGGCAGTGAACCAAGAACTCGTCGGCCGGGAGTTCCCGCCGACCGCCCCCTACCTCGTCGGACGGGAGAAGGTGCGCGAGTTCGCGCGCGCCGTCTTCGCCGACGCCCCCCAGCACACCGACGTCGAGGCGGCCCGTGCGGCGGGCTTCGCCGACGTCGTCGCGCCGCCGACCTTCGCGATGGTCCTGCAGGACCTCACGCTGCAGCAGCTGCTGGCCGAGCCGGATTCCGGCATCGTCCTGGCGCGGACCATCCACGCCGAGCAGCGGTTCCGCTACACCAGGCCGATCGTCGCGGGAGACGAGCTGACGGCGCAGCTGCGCGTCACCGGCATCCGCATGATGGGCGGCAACGCCATGATCACGAGCGAGGCCGAGATCACCGACGACGGGGGCGCGCATGTCGTCACCGCCACGAGCGTGCTGCTCGTGGGCGCCGAGGAGGAGGCCGCATGAGCGCGTTCACCGTGGGAGACGTGCTGGCCGAGCGCACCGTGCACCTGACGAGGGAGTCTCTCGTCCGCTACGCCGGCGCCTCCGGGGACTTCAACCCGATCCACTACCGCGACGACGTCGCCGCCGCGGTGGGCCTTCCCGGCGTGCTCGCGCACGGCATGCTGACCATGGGGATCGCCTCGTCCGTGGTCGTCGCCGCGCTCGACCCGCAGACCCGGATCCTCGACTACGGCGTGCGCTTCACGAAGCCCGTGGTGGTCGATCCCGAGACCGGCGCCGACGTGCACGTCGTCGCGACGGTCGGCGCGGTGGACGACGAGTCCGCGCGCATCGACCTCAAGGTCACGACGGGCGAGACCACCGTGCTCGTCAAGGCGCAGCTGCGCGTCGCCGTCCGATGAGCGACGTCGAGCCGATCCGGCTGGCCGAGCTCACCACGCTCCGCACCGGCGCCGCTCCCGCGCGCATGCGCGAGGCGACGACGACGGCGGAGCTCGTCGAGGTTCTCCGGGAGACCTGGGCGGAGGGCGACCCCTGGCTGGTGCTCGGCGGGGGCTCGAACCTCTTCGTCGGCGACGAGCCGTTCGAGGGCACCGTCATCCGCATCCGCACGAGCGGCATCGAAGAGCTCCCGTCGCCGCACGCCGGCCGCATCCGCCTGCGCGCGCAGGCCGGACACGGCTGGGACGACCTGGTGTCGTACGCGGTCGAGCGGGGCTACGCCGGGCTCGAAGCCATGAGCGGCATCCCCGGCACGGTCGGCGCCGCGCCTGTGCAGAACATCGGCGCCTACGGGCAGGAGATCCAGGAGACCCTGGTCGAGGTCGAGCTGATCGACGAGGACTCCGGCGAGATCTCCACTGTTCCGGCGACCGAGCTCGGGCTCGGATTCCGCACTTCGGTGCTCAAGCACCATCACGGGAGCGAGCCGCAGCGCCGGGCCGTGATCCTGTCCCTCACGGTCGATCTCCTCGTCGCCCGCGAACGCGTGGTCCGCGGGGAGCAGCTGCGACGCGCTCTCGGTCTGACCGACGACACCCCGGTGCCGCTGACATGGGTCCGAGAGCGCATCCTCGCCACGCGCGCATCGAAGGGCATGCTGCTCGACGCCGACGACCCGGACACGCACGGGGTCGGCTCCTTCTTCCAGAACGCGATCGTCACGGCCGCGCAGGCCCGGTCCCTCCCGCCGGAGTGCCCGCGCTGGCCGGTGGCCCCCGATCTCGACGCCGTGACCGTCATTCCCCTCGCCTCCTACGACGGACACGTGCCGCCGACGAAGACCGAGGCCCCGGACGTGAAGGTGAGCGCCGCCTGGCTGATCGAGCAGGCGGGTATCCGCAAGGGGTTCAAGCTGCCCCGCTCGCGGGCGTCCGTCTCGACCAAGCACGCCCTGGCCCTGACCAACCGGGGCGGCGCCACGGCGGCCGAGGTCGCCGAGCTCGCCCGTTTCATCCAGCACCGTGTGCACGCCGAGTTCGGTCTGGTGCTGCAGCCGGAACCCGTTCTGGTGGGCGTCGACCTGTGACGAAGCTCGAGCGGGTGTCGCGGACGCAGGCCGTCGTGGACGGACTGCTCGACGCCATCATCGCGGGTCGGCTCGAGGCCGGACAGCCGCTGCCGCCCGAGGGGGAGCTCGCGGAGCAGTTCGGGGTCTCCCGCCTCACGATGCGCGAGGGCGTCCGCCTCCTGCAGGCGCAGGGCGTGATCGTCGCGGTGCCCGGCACCCGACACCGCATCGCGCCGACCGACGAGTGGACGGGCCTCGACGCGGTCGTCCGGCACGCCCAGAGCGCAGGCGCCCGAGAGCGCTCCTCGCTGGAGATGCTCGAGATGCGCATGATGTTCGAGACCGGGGCGGCGGAGTTCGCGGCGGGTCGGCGCACCGAGGAGCACCTCGCCGAGATGGCCGCGCTCCTCGAGGAGATGCAGGCGGCGCACGAGCGGGCCGACGTGGACGCCTTCGTGGCCGCTGACCTCGCCTTCCACGACGTGATCATCCGCGCGGCGGAGAACCGCATCCTCGTAGCCTCGATGCGCCCGCTGACGACGATGCTGCAGGCGACCCGCAGCGAGACGAGCGCCATCCCGGACATCCGGGAGCACGCGCTGGAGGAGCATGCGGCGGTGCTGGACGCGATGCGGACCGGGTCCGGTGCGGCTGCCCGCCAGGCCATGCGCAGCCACATGCGCCAGACCCGCGACGACCTGCTGCACTACGTCCACGGGCGCTGAGCAGTACGCTCTCCGTCGGTTTGGAGGGACGGTGATCGTGAGGTACGCTCATCGTTATCTGATATCGGATAACGATGCAGATTCCCCTGGCCCGTGGCCCCCACCACGGGCCATCTTCCGGAACGAAGGAGTTCGTGTGCACATCGACGACCTGCTGGCCCCCCTGCCTGCACCCGTCGCCGTCACCGCGGCCGACGTCCGCACCGAGGTCGACCCCGCCGACGTGCTCCTCGTCCTCGACGACGACCCGACCGGCACGCAGTCGGTCGCGAACCTCCCGGTCCTCACCCGATGGGAGCGCGCCGACCTGGACGAGGCGCTCGCGACCGGCGCCGCCGCCGTCTATGTGCTCACGAACACCCGGTCCCTCGACGAGGAGGCCGCGGCCGCCCGCAATCGCGAGATCGTCGACGTGGCCCTCGCCGCCGCCGAGGCCCAGGGGCGGCGCGTGACGTTCGTCTCCCGGGGCGACTCGACGTTGCGCGGCCACTTCCCGCTCGAGACCGATGTCCTCTTCGCGGAGATCGGATCCCGCACCGGCCACGCCCCCGCGCTGACCCTGCTCGTCCCCGCATTCCCGGACGCCGGGCGCATCACGGTCGACTCTGTGCACTACTGGGTGACCGACGGCGAGGCCACGCCGGTCGGCGAGACGCCTTTCGCGGCGGACGCGACCTTCGGCTACGCCTCTTCCGACCTGCGCGAGTGGGTCGCCGAGAAGACAGGCGGACGCATCCCGGCATCGGCGGTCGCGGGTCTCGACATCCGCACCATCCGCGCCGGCGTG
Organism: Microbacterium sp. LEMMJ01; assembly: GCF_002114135.1. Classification (NCBI taxonomy): domain Bacteria; kingdom Bacillati; phylum Actinomycetota; class Actinomycetes; order Micrococcales; family Microbacteriaceae; genus Microbacterium; species Microbacterium sp. LEMMJ01. Next base: position 341,940 of record NZ_NCTV01000030.1, on the reverse strand, counting down.
GACGCCGTGGCCGGCGTCCTCGAGACGCTGCCCGACGGCACGGTCGTCGCGGTCGACGTGGTCGAGGAATCGGACATGCGCGTCGTCGCGCTCGCGCTGCACCGCCTGCGGGACCGCGACGTGCTCCTCCGCGTCGGTCCGCCCTACGTGCGCGCGCACATCGGACAGGAGATCGCCGAGCCGGTGCGGGCGGAGGACATCCCCTTTGCGCACGACCGCGGCGGTCTCGTGGTCGTCGGCAGCCACGTGCCGCTCACCACCGCCCAGCTCGAAGCCCTCACGGCGGCGCGGCCTCGCACCCGCACCGTCGAACTCGACGTGCGCGCCCTCGTCGGCCCCGATCGCGAGTCCCATCTCGAAACGCAGGCGCGCGCCGTCGCCGAAGCGCTCGCCACGGGGACCGTGATCGTGCACACCACCCGCGAACTCATCACGGGCGCCGACGGCGACGAGAGCCTCGCGATCGCCCGCCGCATCTCCAGCGGCGTGGTCGAGCTCGTGCGTCGGGTGCTCGCCATCGCTCCGCCCCGCTTCGTCATCGCGAAGGGCGGAATCACCTCCAGCGATGTCGCGAGCGAGGCCCTCGAGATCCGCCGGGCCACCGTGCTCGGTCCGATGCTGCCCGGCCTCGTGTCGCTGTGGCAGCCGGAGACCGGCCCCGCGGTCGGCATCCCGTACGTCGTGTTCGCCGGCAACGTCGGCGACGCGGACTCCCTCGTCACGGTCGTCGCCACGCTCGCAGGCGACGACGGAAACAACCCGGAAGGACACTCATGACATCCACCGTCGCTGTCATCGGACTCGGCGCCATGGGGCTGCCGATGGCCACCCGCCTCGCCGAGCGCTTCGCGGTGCGCGGCTTCGACATCGCCGCTGAGCGCGTCGCCCTCGCCGCAGAGGCGGGCGTCACGCCGGCCTCCTCGGCGGCGGACGCCGTCGACGGTGCCGACGCGGTGCTCGTCGCCGTCCGGACCGGCGCGCAGCTCGAGGCGCTGCTCTTCGGTGAGGACGGGCTCGCCCAGCACCTCGCCGACGGCGCGGTCGTGATCCTCACCAGCACGGTGGGCACGGACGGCATCGATGCGATCGCCGCCCAGCTCGCCGCGCACGGTGCGCAGCTCGTCGACGCTCCGCTGTCCGGAGGGCCGGTCCGTGCCGGGGAGGGCGACCTCCTCATCGTCGTCGGCGCCACCCCGACCGCTCTGGAGACCGCGCGGCCCGTGCTCGACCAGCTCGCCTCGACGCTGTCCATCGTCGGCGACAAGCCCGGGGACGGCCAGGCGCTGAAGACCGTCAACCAGCTCCTCTGCGGCGTGCACATCGCCGCGGCCGCGGAGGCGCTCGCGCTCGCCGACGCCCTCGGACTGGACCGCGCCCGCACGCTGGACGCGCTGACGGCCGGTGCCGCGAATTCCTTCATGCTCGGCAACCGCGGTCCGCGCGCCCTGCAGGCCTACGACGAGGACGGCGCCGAGGTGCTCAGCCGCCTCGACATCTTCGTCAAGGACCTCGGCATCGTCGGCGACGCCGCCCGCCGGGCGCACCTGTCCACGCCGGTCGCCGCCGCGGCTGAGCAGCTGTTCCTCCTCGGCGAAGCGCAGGGCCTCGGCGCCCTGGACGACTCCGCCGTCATCCGCGTCGTCGCACCCGAACGACTGTCCTGAGCGCGACGTCGCGCCCTCACTGAAAGAAGAGATCCAGAGATGCTTCCTCTTCCGATCCTCATCCTGATCGGCTTGGCAGGCCTCGGCCTGCTGCTCCTGCTCATCATCCGGTTCAAGATGCAGGCGTTCTACGCCCTCATCCTCGTGTCGATCATCGTCGGCATCGCGGCAGGCCTGCCGCTGACCACGATCCCCGCCGACGGTGACACCCCCGAGCAGCTCGGCGTCATCCAGGCGATCATCGCCGGTGTCGGCGGCACGCTGGGCTCGGTGGCCGTGCTCGTCGCCCTCGGCTCGATGCTCGGCAAGATCATCGAGCTGTCCGGCGGCGCCGAGTCGCTCGCCGGACGCTTCACCAGCTGGCTGGGCCCGAAGCGCGTCGGCATCGCGCTCGTCATCGCCGCCGGCATCCTGGCGATCCCGGTGTTCTTCGACGCCGGCTTCATCATCCTCATCCCCATCGTGTTCGCCTTCTCGAAGGTGGCCGGTCTCAACCCGATCAAGTTCGGCCTGCCGGTCGCGGGCATCATGCTCGCCGTGCACGTCGCGGTGCCCCCGCACCCGGGCATCGTCGGCGGTTCGGCGATCCTCGGTGCCGACATCGGCTGGGTCACGATCTTCTCCCTCGCGATCTCCGTGCCGCTCGGCGTGCTGTCCTACCTGGTGGCGAAGTGGATCAACACCCGCGAGTTCGCGATGCTCGCGGCCACGAAGGAGATGTACGACAACTTCGGGACGGAGAAGTCGACGCTCACCGGCGGACTCGGCGAGGGCGAGAAGGCGCCGGGCGCCGGCACCGTCCTCGGCCTCATCCTCCTGCCGCTCGTGCTCATCATGCTCGGTACCGCGGTCGCGCCGCTGTTCGAGGCGGGCACGTTCTGGAACGGATTCCTCAGCATGGTCGGTCAGCCGATCTTCGCCCTCATGGTCGCGATCGCCGCCGCGATGTACCTGCTCGGCGTGCGCCGCGGCTGGTCGGCCTCCCACCTCGGCGAGGTCATGGAGTCGGCGCTGCCGGCCGCCGCCGTCATCATCCTCGTCACGGGTGCCGGTGGTGCCTTCGGCCGTATCCTCACGGAGACCGGGATCGGTGGAGCGGTCGCCGAGGTGCTCGCGTCCAGCGGCATGCCCCTGCTCCTCGCGGCCTTCCTCATCTCCCTCATCATGCGTGCCGCCCAGGGATCCGCCACCGTCGCGATCGCCACCACCGCGGGGCTCCTGCTGCCGTCGGTCTCCACGATGGGGCTCGACACCGCGCACACCGCGCTGCTCGCAGTCGCCATCGGCTACGGCGGCCTCGGTCTCAGCCACGTGAACGACTCCGGATTCTGGGTGGTCACGCGGTACCTCGGCCTCTCGGTCAAGGACGGTCTGCGCACGTGGACGCCGCTCACGACGGTGCTGGGCGTGGCCGGCTTCGCGCTGACCTGGATCCTGTACGCGGTGATCCCGGTCTCCTGACCGCGCTCCTATGAACGGCCGTCGCCTCCGGGTGGCGGCCGTTCGTCGTCCCCGGCGGGTGGTGACCGGGGCCACGGCGGACTACGCTCGCGGGATGAGCGGACTAATCCCGTACCTGCTGTTCCCCGGCAACGCCGCCGAAGCGCTCGGCCACTACCGCGACGTCTTCGGCGGCGAGCTCCAGCTGATGGACTACGCGAGCGCGGGTCGTCACGACGGTCCGGGCGATGCCGTCGCGCACGGACAGCTCAGCGGGCTGGTCGAACTCGCCGGGGCCGACGCGGGAGCCGATGACGACGCGGTCCAGATGAGCGGGATGTTCCTCTCGCTCCTCGGCACCGCCGCCCCCGGAACGCTGACCCGCTGGTACGACGAGCTTTCCGCCGGCGGCCGCGTCATCGACCCGCTGCAACAGCGCCCGTGGGGAGATTTCGACGGCACGCTGGTGGACCGCTACGGCATCCGCTGGCTGATCGGCTTCCACCCCGAGGACTGACCGCCTCCCTCGCCGAAACCCCGCGTTCACGCCGAGACCCCCTCGAACCTGCGCAGGTACGAGGGGGTCTCGGCGGTAAAGCGGGGTCTCGGGTCAGGAGGAGAACAGACGCTGGAGGCGCTGCACGCCCTCGAGGAGCTGGTCGTCACCGAGCGCGTACGACATGCGGATGTAGCCCGACGGACCGAACGCCTCGCCGGGGACGACCGCGACCTCGGCCTGGTCGAGGATGAGGTCGGCGAGCTCCAGCGAGGTGGTCGGGGTCACGCCACCCCAGGTGCGACCGAGCAGGCCCTGCACGTCGGGGTAGACGTAGAACGCGCCGAGCGGGTTCGGGACCACGAGTCCGTCGATCTTCGACAGCTCCGACACGATGAGCTGGCGGCGGCGGTCGAAGGCCTCGCGCATCTTCTCGGCCTCGTCCTGCGGACCGTTGAGCGCCGCGATCGCCGCCTTCTGCGCGACGTTGTTCACGTTGCTCGTGAGGTGCGACTGCAGGTTGCCGGCGATCTTGATGGCGTCGGCCGGACCCACCATCCAGCCCACGCGCCAGCCGGTCATCGCGTAGGTCTTGGCGACCCCGTTGACGAGGATCGTCTGGTTCGCGGCCTCCGGCACGGCCTCCACGATCGAGGTCGCCTTGACGCCCTCGTAGGTGAGGTTCTGGTAGATCTCGTCGCTGATGATCCAGATGCCGTGCTCCACCGCCCACTCGCCGATGGCCTTCGTCTCCTCGGCCGTGTACACCGAGCCGGTGGGGTTCGACGGCGACACGAACACGAGGACCGTCGTGCGGTCGGTCCGGGCGGCCTCGAGCTGCTCGACGGTCACCTTGTACTCCTGGTCGGCGCCGGCGAAGACCTCGACGGGCGTGCCGTCCGCGAGACGGATCGCCTCCGGGTAGGTCGTCCAGTACGGGGCCGGCAGCAGCACCTCGTCGCCGGGGTTCACGACGGCCTGGAACGCCTGGTACACCGACTGCTTGCCGCCGTTGGTGACGATGATCTGGCCGGGGGAGACCTCGAGGCCGGAGTCGCGGAGCGTCTTGGCGGCGATCGCCTCGCGCAGCGCCGGCAGCCCGGGAGCGGGGGTGTACCGGTAGCTCGCGGGGTCGGCCAGTGCCTCGGCCGCCGCATCCACGATGAACTGCGGCGTGGCGAAGTCGGGCTCGCCCGCGGCATACGAGATGACGGGCTTGCCCTCGGCCTTGAGGGCCTTGGCCTTGGCGTCGACCTTGAGGGTCGCGGACTCGGCGATGGCGGACAGCTTGCGGGAGAGAGGAGCGCGTTCGGTCACGGTTACGAGCGTACTCGGGTCGATACGGCGGGGGAGGTGTGGGATGACGCCAAGATCCGAGGTTCTTTCGGGTTCGGCAGGTCAGTCGGTCGTGAGGCCGTGCGCCTGGGCGACGGCGTCCAGGGTGATGCGTCCCCCCTGCACGTTGAGCCCCTTCGCGAGGGCGGCGTCGTCGGAGGCCGCCCGCTCCCAGCCCTCGGCCGCGATCGCCGAGACGTAGGGGAGGGTGGCGTTCGTCAGCGCCCGGGTCGCGGTCGTCGGAACGGCGCCCGGCATGTTCGCGACGCAGTAGTAGATCGAGTCGTGCACCGCGAAGGTCGGGTCATCGTGCGTGGTCGGACGGGAGCCCTCGAAGCAGCCGCCCTGATCGATCGCGATGTCGACGAGCACGGACCCCGGCTTCATGGCCGCGACCATGTCGTCGGTCACGAGCTTGGGGGCCGCGGCGCCGGGGATCAGGACGGATCCGATGACGAGATCCGCCGTCGTCAGCTCCTCGGCGATGTCGTACCGGCTGGAGGCGCGCGTCTCCAGAGCACCGCCGTAGCGGTGCTCGAGCTCGCGCAGGCGGGGGAGCGCCACGTCGACGACGGTGACCTTGGAGCCGAGTCCGAGCGCGTTCGCGGCGGCGTGCTCGCCCGCGACGCCGCCGCCGATCACCACGGTCTTCGCCCGCGGGGTGCCGGCGATGCCACCCAGCAGCATGCCGCGGCCGCCCTGCGAGCGCAGCAGCGAGTGGGACCCCATGATGACGGAGAGGCGGCCGGCGATCTCGCTCATCGGCACGAGCAGCGGCAGGGTGCGATCCGGCAGCTGCACGGTCTCGTAGGCGACGGCGGTCGTGCCGGCCGCGACGAGCGCCTCGGTCAGCGGGCGATCGGCCGCGAGGTGGAGGTAGGTGAAGAGCGTGAGGTCGGGACGGAGGAAGCCGTACTCCTCGGCCACGGGCTCCTTGACCTTGATGAGGAGGTCGGCCTCGCCCCACGCGTCGGCGGCGGTCGCGACGATCTCGGCACCGGCCGCGCGGTACGCGTCGTCATCGATGCTCGACCCGACGCCGGCTCCCGACTGCACGAGCACGCGGTGCCCTTCCCGCACGAGCCGATCGGCGCCGGCCGGGGTGAGGGCGACGCGGTTCTCGTTGTTCTTGACTTCGGTCGGGACGCCGATCTTCATCGATCCTCCAGGTGTCGGGGCGCAGGGTGCAGACAAGGATCGCAGAAACGTCGAGACATCGACAGATTCGATGAAGACTCTTCGGTGAAGGCTCGAATCCTGAATAATGCTTCGTATGACCACCGCCGCCGCGTCATCCGAGCCGAACAGCGTTCGGGCTCCCGCGCTCGACCCCACCGACGCGCGGATCGTGCAGCTCCTCATCGCCGACGGCAGGATGACGAACGCCGAGCTGGCCGGACGACTGGGAGTCGCCCCGTCGACGGCACACGCACGCCTGCGCGGGCTGATCGAGCGCGGGGTCATCACCGGGTTCCACGCGAGCGTCGACGAACGCGAGCTCGGCGCCGGACTCCAGGCGATCATCGGCGTCAGCCTGCGCCCGGCCGCCCGGCGGGAGAGCATCGTGGAGTTCGCGGACCGCGTGCGTGCCCTGCCGCAGGTGATCCAGGTGTTCTTCCTCGGCGGGGACGACGACTTCCTCCTGCACATCGCGGTCGCCGACTCATCGGAGATGCGCGAGTTCGTGCTCGAGCACCTGTCCGCGCAGAGCAGCGTGGCATCGACCCGCACGAGCATCGTGTTCGACTACCACCGCAACTCGGTCGCCGCGTCGTTCCACTGAGTCGGCGCGCGGCGACTCAGGTCTCGAACGAGGAGGGGACGGCGCAGTAGTCGGCGAAACGCCGGGTGGGATGGGCCGGATCGGTCACGTCGACCAGGGCGTTCGCCGCGGTGTGCGGGGGCTCGTCTCCCGCGAGCTGCCAGAGGACGTAGTTCCACATCCCGCGTGCGCTCGGCGACACGATCGCGCCCGGTCCGGACACGAGGAGCACGGCGTCGCTGTCGGTGGCGCGGAACGGCCCGACCACGTCGGTGCGGAGAGCGGCTTCCTCCCCGTCGGCGGTGTGTGCGCGCTCGACGGTCTGGCCGGCAGCGGTGAGAGCGGCGGCCAGGCCATCCGCGGCCGCGCGCGAACGCTCGGCGTCGGCCCCGGCGACCGCGACCAGCCGTCGCCCCCGCGGGTACAGGTGCAGGAACTCCTCGGCGATGCTGTCCCATACGGCGCTCATGGCTCCAGGCTACGCCCGGCAGGGAACGTGCGGGCCGGGTGGGACGCGAGGATGCCGCGGACCTCGCGGCCCGCGGCATCCCGGCATCGTCAGTCCTCGTCGATCAGGAACCGGCTGTAGGCGCCCAGGGTGAGGAAGGTCGGGAACTCCTCGCGGAGGGCGACCTCGCGGAAGATCTCGGCGGCGTCGTCGAAGCGGTCGCCTTCGCGTCGCTCGACCTCGTCCAGCACCTCGCCGATCAGCCCTTCGATGTACTCGACCGTGATGGGCGTGCCGTCCTGCGTGGTGCGGTCCTGGTGGATCCACTGCCACACCTGCGAGCGGCTGATCTCCGCGGTCGCGGCATCCTCCATGAGGTTGTCGATCGCCACGGCGCCGAGCCCGCGCAGCCAGGCCTCCAGGTACCGGATGGCCACGGAGACGTTGTCCCGCACGCCCTGGGCGGTGATCGGCCGACCGATGTGCAGGTCGAGCAGGTCGCGCGCCTCCACGTGCACGTCGTCGCGCTGGCGGTCGATCTGGTTCGGGCGGTCTCCGAGCACGGCGTCGAACTCGGCCTGCGCCGTCGGGATGAGATCCGGATGGGCGACCCAGGTGCCGTCGAAGCCGTCTCCGGCCTCGCGCTTCTTGTCGGCCGACACCTTCTCGACCGCGCGTGCCGTCACCTCGGGGTCGCGACGGTTGGGGATGAACGCGCTCATGCCGCCGATGGCGAAGGCGCCGCGCTTGTGGCACGTCTTGACGAGCAGCTCGGTGTACGCCCGCATGAACGGCACCGTCATCGTGACCTCGCTGCGGTCGGGGAGCACGAAGCGAGCCCCGCGGCCGCGGTAGTTCTTGATGATGGAGAAGATGTAGTCCCAGCGCCCGGCGTTGAGGCCCGCGCAGTGGTCGCGCAGCTCGTACAGGATCTCGTCCATCTCGAACGCGGCGGGCAGGGTCTCGATGAGCACGGTCGCGCGGATGGTGCCGTGCGGGATGCCGATGTACTCCTCGCTGAAGGAGAACACGTCGTCCCACAGCTTCGCCTCTTCGCTGGACTCGAGCTTCGCGATGTAGAAGTACGGTCCGCGTCCGCCCTCGATCAGCGCCTGCGCGTTGTGCAAGAAGTAGAGGCCGAAGTCGACCAGCGATCCGGAAGCCGAGGTGCGGCGGCCGGCGCGGTCGATGAAGGCGAGGTGCTTCTCCGGCAGATGCCACCCGCGCGGGCGCATCACGATCGTGGGGGTGCGCTCGGCGGTGACGCGGTACTCCCTGCCCTCGGAGGAGGTGAAGGAGAGCTCGCCGCGGATCGCGTCGCGCAGGGACAGCTGCCCCTCGATGACGTTCTTCCAGGTCGGGCTCGTGGCGTCTTCCTGGTCGGCGAGCCAGACGCGAGCCCCGGAGTTCAGGGCGTTGATCGTCATCTTCGGGTCGGTGGGGCCGGTGATCTCGACGCGGCGGTCCTCGAGCCCGGGGCCGGCGCCGGCGACCTGCCAGGTGGTGTCCTGGCGGATGTGCGCGGTGTCCTCGCGGAACTGCGGGTCGTGCCCGTTGCCGATCTCGAAGCGGCGGCGCATCCGGTCGGCCAGCCGGTCATGGCGGCGGGAGGCGAACCGGTGGTGGAGCTCGGTGAGGAAGGCGAGCGCCTCCCGGGTGAGGATCTCGTCGTAGCGGTCGCGCATGGGCCCGGCGATCTCGATCGCGGGTCCCTGCCGGGTCGTCTGCATCGGTGCGGTGGTCATTATCGTGTCCTTTGCCTTGTGCCGAGCCCCCGGGTTGTCGTCGAGACCCCGGGCTCCCGGCGTGTGCGGGGCGGGGTCTCGACGAGAACCGGGGGTCTCGGGGGAGAATCAGTGGAACTGGGCGGTCTCGGTGGAGCCGGCCAGGGCGAGGGTCGCGCTGTCGGGGTTGAGCGCGGTGGAGATGACGTCGAAGTAGCCGGTGCCCGCCTCGCGCTGGTGCTTGGTGGCGGTGTAGCCGTCGGCCTCGGCAGCGAACTCGGCTTCCTGCAGCTCGACGTAGGCGCTCATGGCGCGCTCGGCGTAACCGCGGGCGAGGTTGAACATGGAGTGGTTCAGGGCGTGGAACCCGGCCAGGGTGATGAACTGGAACTTGTAGCCCAGGTCTGCCAGCTCCTGCTGGAACGTCGCGATCTCGGCGTCCGACAGGTGGCGCTTCCAGTTGAAGCTCGGCGAGCAGTTGTAGGCCAGGAGCTTACCGGGGAACTGTGCGTGGATCGCCGCGGCGAACTCCCGGGCCAGCGCGATGTCCGGCTCCCCGGTCTCGACCCAGAGCAGGTCGGCATAGGGGGCGAACGCGAGGCCGCGGCTGATGACCGACTCGATGCCCGGGCGGATCCGGTAGAAGCCCTCGGACGTGCGCTCGCCGGTGGTGAACTCCCGGTCGCGCTCGTCGACGTCGCTCGTGAGCAGATCGGCGGCGAGGGCGTCGGTGCGGGCGATGATGACGGTCGGCACGCCGGCGACGTCCGCCGCGAGACGGGCCGCGTTCAGCGTGCGGATGTGCTGCTGCGTGGGCACGAGCACCTTCCCGCCGAGGTGGCCGCACTTCTTCTCGCTCGCCAGCTGGTCCTCCCAGTGGATGGCCGCGGCGCCGGCCTGGATGAGGGACTGCGCGAGCTCGTAGGCGTTGAGCGGACCGCCGAAACCCGCCTCGGCGTCGGCGACGATCGGCGCGAGCCAGTCCTGCGTGATCTCGCCCTCGGCGTGCTCGAGCTGGTCCTGCCGGAGCAGGGCGTTGTTGATGCGGCGCACGACCGCCGGGACCGAGTTCGCGGGGTAGAGCGACTGATCGGGGTAGGTCTGTCCGGCGAGGTTGCCGTCCGCGGCGACCTGCCAGCCGGAGAGGTAGATGGCCTTCAGCCCGGCGCGCACCTGCTGCACGGCCTGGCCTCCGGTGTAGGCGCCGAGAGCCCGGATGTAGTCCTCCGTGTGCAGGAGGTTCCAGAGGTTCTCCGCGCCGCGGTGGGCGAGGGTGGCGTCCTCGCGGACCGAGCCGCGGATGCGGATGACGTCCTCCGCGGAGTAGGTGCGCTCGACGCCGTCCCATCGCGGGTCGGTGTCCCAGATCTCCTGAAGCTCCGCGGCCGTCTGGACCTGGTCGCCGGCGCGCAGGCCGGCGGGGCGCGGGGTGGGGGTCGCTGCGGTGTTCGTCATGGTGTCTCCTCGGATGGGAATCGGCGTCGGTGCCGATGGCGTGCCTCCACTCTGTGTGAAGTTCCCCTGCTCTCCATCGTCGAATCGAGGAGAAGTTTGCGCGATTTTCTGTTTTCGTGACAGACTGGGCCGTCACGCCCCGCTCACCCGGCCTGGCGGGATCAAGAAGGATCCCCGCGCGGCCTCGCGCGGAGCGTTCCCGATCCCGCACCGGCGCGGACGGCGGGCTGAGAGGAGCCGACATGGACGACACCGCGGAAGACACCGACGCCCTCACCGTCGGCCGACGCATCCGCCAGCTGCGCACAGCTCGGGGCCTGACGCTCGAGGAGCTCGCCGCTGCAGTCGATCGGGCGCCGAGCCAGCTGTCGATGATCGAGACCGGCAAGCGCGAGCCGAAGCTTACGCAGTTGCAGGCCATCGCCCGCGCGCTCGGGGTGACCATCGACGCGCTGCTTTCCGGGGAGCCGCTCGACGAGCGCAGCGCGATCGAGATCGCCCTGGAGCGCGCGATGAAGGGGCAGACGTTCCAGGCGCTGGGCATCGCGCCGTTCCGCATCGCCAAGAGCGTGCCCACGGAGGCGCTGAAGGCGCTGCTCGCCCTGCAGGGTGAGATCGACCGGCTGAAGGACGAGCGCGCCGCGACGCCCGAGGAGGCCCGGCGTGCCAACGTGGAGCTCCGACACTTGATGCGCCGCCAGGACAACCACTTCGCCGACCTCGAGGCGAAGGCGGCCGACATCCTCGCGGCCGTCGGCCATCCCGGGGGACCGCTGACCCAGCGCACCGCGTCCGAGATCGCGGCGCACCTCGGCTTCACCCTCCACTACGCCGCCGACCTGCCGCAGACCACCCGCAGCGTCGCCGACCTCGCGAACGGCCGGCTGTACCTGTCGAGCAGCGTGCCGGCGAAGGGTGATGCTCGCACCGCCGTGCTGCAGGCGCTGTCGAGTCGGATCCTGGGGCACGCCGAGCCGCGCAGCTACGCCGAGTTCCTCCGGCAGCGCGTCGAGACGAACTACCTCACCGGCGCCCTGCTGATGCCTGAGGCCGACGTCGTCCCCGCCCTGAAGGACGCGAAGCAGCGGCGCGCGATCTCCATCGAAGACCTCCGGGATGCGTACTCGGTATCGTACGAGACGGCGGCGCACCGGTTCACGAACCTCGCCACGCGGCACCTCGACATCCCCGTCCACTTCCTCAAGGTGCACGAGTCGGGCACGATCACCAAGGCGTACGAGAACGACGACGTGAACTTCCCGACCGACCGCCTCGGCGCCATCGAGGGGCAGATGTGCTGTCGCCGGTGGACCTCCCGGGTGGTCTTCGACGAGGATGACCGCTTCAACCCGTACTACCAGTACACCGACACCGGCAACGGCACCTACTGGTGCACCGCCCGCGTCGAGGCGTCGAGCGAGGGCCTGCACTCGGTGAGCGTGGGGGTACGGTTCGACGACACGAGGTGGTTCGTGGGCAGGGACACCCCGCACCGCGGCGTCTCGAAGCACTCGGTCGAGGTGTGCTGCCGTCGGGCTCCCGCCGAGCTGGAGGAGCGGTGGCGCGAGAACTCCTGGCCCAACGTGAAGACCCCGCGCACGCTGCTGGCGACTCTGCCCACGGGAGCCTTCCCCGGCGTCGACACCACCGACGTGTACGAGTTCCTGGAGTCTCACGCGCCCCGGTGATCCCGCTCGGTACGCTCGGTCGATGAGCAGTGACGTCTTCCCCGGTCCCTTCGGTCCGATGCCCGAGGCGGGTGCCGCCGCGATCCTGTGGATGCCCCCGCAGGCGGATGCTCCGGGGCCGGTCCGCTTCGTCGACGGCTTCGAGCCCTTCGCCGAGTTCGCGTGGGGCCAGGGGGCCGACCCCGCAGTGCTCGCCGTCGACCTCGGGGCGACGTGGGACTTCGTCGCCGGTCATCCAGAGGCGCTGGAAAGCGAGAGGCTGGCCACGGCGGCGGCGCGGTTCGTGGGGAACGTCATCGCGGTCGTGCACCCGGCCGCGACATGGAGGATGACGGGCGAGCCGGAGATCGGGACCCACACCCTCTCGATCCCGGTCACGGGTCTCGTGCAGGGGATGGTGCAGCAGCCCGACCAGCGGGATGCGTTCCTGCAGATGCTCGCGTCGTGGGAGCAGGACGACATCGACGACGAGGAGATGAGGGCGCTGTCCGCGGAGGATTCCGCTCCCGCGGTCGTCGTCCCGGCGCGCGCGTACGTCCGGCCTGCTCTCCCGCTCCTGGACTTCCATGACGAGAACGGCGAGGTCATCCGCTACGGACACCGCTGGCCCGACGGCATCGCGCCGGAGGAGTCGTACTCCCGCGAGTCCCACCCGGAGCGCTTCGCACCGCTCTCCCTCGTGGTCGACGCGCTCGTCGAGCACCTCTCCCGCGAGTACGAGGTCGAGGCGCGGGAGGGCGCGACGGAGCGCATCGTGCTCGCACCGGCGCGCGGTGCGCAGATCGCGATCACGCCGGCCGTTCCCTCCGTCTGCGTCGAGGCCGGCGCCCTGTTCCACGCGATCGTGCCGTCGTGTATCTGCGATGCGTGCGATGAGACCGCCGAGACCGCGGCGGACGAGCTGGAGCGGATCGTGCTGTCGATCGCCGCTGGCGGCTTCCGGGAGAAGTACCCCGTCGGTCACCGTGCGTGGCTGTACACGGAGGTCCGGTCGCCGGACGGCGAGCGGCGGGAGAGCAGCTCAGGCCCCATCCCGGAGGCGCCCGCGGAGGCGCGAGAGCGCGCGACCGTCCTGCTGCGCGGGCTCGACGACGGCTGGTGGCCCGCCTGGCCCCTCCGCTCGACCCCCGCCTGACCCCGCGCCACCCCGGCCCACCTCCGCCCCGCCTGCACGACGGTGTTCCGCGTGCACGACCCGAGGGGCGGGTGAATCGTGCATCCGTCGCCGGATCGTGCAGGGGAAGTTAGTTTGATCTTGCTTAGTCAAGATTGACTATATTACTTTCATCGAGCCATCAATGACGAACGGCCGAGAAGGGACCCTCATGGCTACTTCCTCTGCGGAAACCCGATTCCGCACCACTGCCACCCTGACGTGCGTTCTCGCCGCCACGCTGACGCTCGGAGCATGCTCCTCGCCGGCGCCCGGCGGCGATACCGCCCCCACGAGCGCGGGCGGCAGCGACGCCTGCCAGCGCAACCAGGATGCCGGCACCATCACCTACATCTCCGGCTACGGCTACTCCGCCAGCGCCGGGCAGCTCGACGTGTTCCTGGCGAAGGAGCTGGGCTACTTCGACGACCTCTGCCTCGACGTGGAGATCAACGCCTCCGGCGCGAACGGGCAGCAGCTCGTCGCCTCGGGGCAGGCGCAGTTCACCGCGCTCGGCTCCGCCTCCGACGTGATGCTCGCCGCGGCGAACAGCAAGAACCTCACCGCGGTCGCGACGTACGGCACGACCCCGCCGTTCTCGATCTTCGGCAATGAGAAGCTCACCGACCTCACCGACCTCGAAGGCGGCTCGCTGGGGTACTTCATCAACCTCACGCCCATCGCCTCGGCCATGCTCGACGAGGCCGGCGTCGACGTCTCGAAGGTCGAGATGGTGAAGATGACCAACTACGACCCGACCGTCGTCGTGCGCGAGCAGGTCGACGCGATCGTCGGCTACGCCTCCAACCAGCCGCAGACCCTCAAGGCGCAGGACCTCCCGTTCAGCGAGTTCCTGCCCGCCGACCTCGGCGTCGAGGGCACGTACAACGTCATGGAGGTGAACTCGCGCTTCCTCGACGAGCACCGCGAGGTCGCGGCCGACTTCATGCGCGCGAGCCTCAAGGCCCTGCAGTTCTGCCTCGACGAGGCGGACGAGTGCATCGACATGCTGGCGGCCCTCGCGGAGGAGAACGGTCAGGGCGCGGCGTTCCCGCGCGATCAGCTCGCCCGCACGTGGGAGGTCGAGTCGGCCTGGGTGCGCGAGAGCGCGGGCGGCAACCCCGGCGTGCAGACGGCGGACATGTGGCAGCCGGAGTACGAGATCGTGCAGGAGTACGGCGATGTCAAGGACCTCCCCGCCATCGCCGACATGATGGACCCGGATCTCGTGGCCGACCTGTACGACGGCGACACCCTCATCTGGGCGGAGAAGTGATGACCGCGGCACAGGGGGCGGGCGTCGAGGTCAGGAACGTCTCGAAGGCCTTCGGCGTCGACGGAGCCCAGGTGACCGTGCTCGACGACGTGAGCCTCACGATCGGCATGGGCGAGTTCGTGTCGGTGATCGGCCCCAGCGGATGCGGCAAGTCCACGCTGCTCAAGGTGGTCGCCGGACTCCTCGACGCCGACTCCGGCACCGTCACGATCGACGGCGAGAGCGTCACGGCGGCCTCCCGCGACAAGAAGATCGGTCTCGTCCCGCAGTCCCCGGCGCTGCTGCCGTGGAAGACGGTCCGCGAGAACGTCGAGCTCCCCGTGCGGATCAACCGCGGGGCCAACGGCGACCGCGCCCTCCGTGACCCGGCCGAGCTGCTGTCGACGTTCGGTCTCGGCCATGCGTTGAAGAAGTACCCCGGGCAGCTCTCCGGCGGCATGCAGCAGCGCGCCGCGATCGCCAGGGCCTTCGTGTTCGATCCGGCCATCATGCTGATGGACGAGCCGTTCTCGGCCCTCGACGAGATGAACCGCGACCTGCAGCGCATCGCCCTGCTGGACTTCTGGCAGTCGAACCGCAAGGCCGTGATGTTCGTGACGCACTCGGTGCCGGAGGCGATCATGCTGTCCGACCGCATCGTGGTCATGGCCGCCC
Organism: Microbacterium sp. LEMMJ01; assembly: GCF_002114135.1. Taxonomy (NCBI): domain Bacteria; kingdom Bacillati; phylum Actinomycetota; class Actinomycetes; order Micrococcales; family Microbacteriaceae; genus Microbacterium; species Microbacterium sp. LEMMJ01. The sequence goes on along the minus strand of NZ_NCTV01000030.1, from coordinate 326,845 downwards.
ACCCCGGACGCATCGCCGAGGTGATCGATGTGAACCTCCCGCGGCCGCGGACCGAGGAGGCGTACGCGACGGACGAGTTCCGCGACCTGGAGGCAGTCGTGCGCGGTGCGCTGCGCGCGCAGACGGAGAAGGCCCATGTCTGAGCTGACGATGAGAGACACCACCGCGACCCTCGCCACCGCCCGGCTGAAGGCGCAGCCCCGACGCGGCATCCCTGGGTGGCTCCGCTGGGGTTCCTGGGTCCCGACCCTGATCACGTTCGTGATCGCGGCCCTGCTCTGGCAGATCGTGGCGTGGACCAACCCGTACGTCCTCCCGACGCTGGAGGCCATCGGCGCCAGCCTCGTCGAGGACGCCGGCATGTACTGGTCCAACTTCCTCGTGACGCTGCTCGAGGTCGTCGTCGGAGCCTCCGCCGGCATCCTCGCGGGCTTCCTCCTGGCGGTCGTGATGGCCGAGTTCCAGATCATCGAGCGCGCCGTCATGCCGTTGGTCATCATCGTGATGGTGACGCCGATCGTCGCGATCGCTCCGGCGCTCGTCGTCGCCTTCGGGTTCGGCATGGTGCCGAAGTTCATCGTCACCGGCCTCGTGGTGTTCTTCCCGATGCTCGTGAACTCGCTCGCGGGCCTCCGCGACGTGGACCAGAAGGCGCTCGACGTGTTCACGACGCTGCACGCCTCGCGGTGGGAGATCTTCCGCGAGCTGCGGTTCCCCGGCAGCATGCCGTACGTGTTCGCCGGTCTGCGGATCGCTCTGCCCCTCGCCGTGGTCGGCGCGGCCGTGGCCGAGTTCGTCGCGGCAGGGCAGCAGGCCGGTCTCGGCTCCCTCGTCACCACCTCGGCTGCGCAGGCGAACCTGCCCGTGACCTGGGCGAGCATCGCCCTGCTCTGTCTGCTCGGGGTGCTCCTCATCGTGCTTCTCGCGGTCGTGCGCCGGCGCGTCCTGTGGTGGAGCGACGGCGAGGTCACCGCGAAGGGCTGAGCTCACCACCCCCCCCGGTCCCGGGGGCGCGACCCCTGCGCCCCCGGGTTCCCCCGGCGTGCCCGGAAACTCCGAACGACACCATCCCCCACTCCCAGGAAGGCATCCGCCATGACCGCTCAGCACCCCGTGAAGACCCTGCGGCTCGGGCTCTTCGAGAACGCCCAGGCCAACGACTCCGGCACCGCGACCTGGCGCCACCCCGACAACCGGCGCTACCTGTTCGACAAGCTCGACTACTGGCGCGACACCGCGCGCCTGGTCGAGGACGCGGGCTTCGACTTCCTCTTCCTCGCCGATGCGTGGGGCTGGGCCGACGTCGCCGGTGAGCGCCCGGACATCTGCTCGGTCGAGGGCCTGGACCTGCCGCGGCTCGACCCGGCGATCATCCTCGCCGCGCTCATCCCGGAGACCACCCGCCTCGGCCTCGTCGCCACGGGGTCGACCCTGCTCGAGCCGCCCTACTCCTTCGCCCGGCGCCTGGCCACCCTCGACATCCTTTCCGGCGGCCGGATCGGCTGGAACGTCGTCACCACCGGCACCGCCGACACCGCGGTGCAGGGCTTCGGTGTGCCGATGGTCGGGCACGACGAACGCTACCTGATGGCGGACGACTTCATGCAGGTCGTCTACAAGCTGTGGGAGGAGGCCTGGGAGGAAGGGGCCCTGGAGCGTGACAAGGCGGGCCGCTTCGCCGACCCGGCCAAGGTGCACCGCATCGCGCACGACGGGCCCTACTTCCGCTCGCACGGTTACGGCAACACGCAGCGCTCGCCGCAGGGCACGCCGGTGCTGTTCCAGGCCGGGGCGTCGCCCGCCGGCCGCGAGTTCGGCGGCAGGCACGGCGAGGCGATCTTCGTGGGGAGCGGCTCGGTCGAGCAGCTCCGTGCGCACTCCTCGGCGATCCGCGAGGAGGCGGTGAAGAACGGCCGTGGCGCGCACGAGGTGAAGATCATGTCGGCGTTCGCCGCGGTCGTCGGAAGCACCGAGGAGGAGGCGCGCCGCACGTACGCGGAGGTCGCCGACGCGCAGAACCCCCAGGTCACCGTGGCGTCCTACGCCTGGTTCACCGGGCTCGACCTGTCGTCGTACGACCCGAGCACCCCGATGTCAGAACTCAGCACCGAGCTCTCGCAGACGCAGGTCGCCCGCTTCGCCGACAAGACGGTGGGCGACGTGCTGGGCGACTGGCACGCGCACGGGGTCGGCGCCCGGCCCATCGTGGGCACGCCGGAGCAGGTGGCGGACCGGATGATGGAGCTCGCCGACGGCGCCGACCTCGACGGCTTCCTCTTCGCCCCGGTGATCCCGCCGGCCTCGACCGCCGACTTCATCGAGCACGTGCTGCCGATCCTCAAAGAGCGCGGGGCGATCAGCGACCCCGCTGCCGAGCCGGAGTCGCTGCGGGAACGGCTGATGGGCACACCGACGCCCGCGCTCGCCGAGTCCCACGTGGGCTCGTCGTTCCGGCGGACGATGGCCCGTGTCTGAGACCTTCGCCGGCGTCGCCGTCGTGGGGAGCGCGAACCTCGATCTCGTGGTCGAGGTCTCGCGCCCACCCCGCGTCGGAGAGACGCTGCTCGGTCGTGCCGGGGGACGCTTCCCCGGTGGCAAGGGCCTCAATCAGGCCGTCGCGGCGGCGCGCACGGGAGCCTCGACGCGGTTCTGCGGTGTCGTCGGATCGGACGAGGCGGGGGCCGTGCTGGAGGCGGCGCTGACGGAGGCGGGCGTGGACGCCGTGCTCCGCCGCTCCGCGTCCGCGCCGACCGGGGTCGCGCATGTGCTGGCCTTCGACGACGGCGACAACAGCATCCTCGTGGCGCCCGGCGCGAACGGCGATCTCACTCCGGAGGACGCTGTGGCCGGGATCGCCGGGGCGGCTGTGGTGCTCGCTCAACTCGAGGTGCCGTTCGCCGCGGTCGCCGCCGCCCTCGTGGCCGCCCGGGGTGCGGGGGCGCGCACGATCCTCAACGCCGCCCCCGCGCACGAGGCGGCGGTCGCGCTGCTGCCGGAGGTGGACGTGCTGGTCGTGAACGAGACCGAGTGCACGGAGCTCGGCGGTGTCGAGCGGCTCCTCAGTGCCGGTGCCGGAGCGGTCGTGCTCACGGAGGGGGCCGCGGGGGTGACGCTGCATCGGCCGGGACGGCCCGGTGCGCACGTGGCGGCCTTCCGCGTCGACGCCGTCGATACGACGGGGGCCGGGGACGCCTTCTGCGGCGCCCTCGCCGCCGGGCTCGCCCAGGGCCAAGACATCGAGCACGCTCTCGTGCGCGCCTGTGCCGCGGGGGCGATCGTCGCCCGACACCGCGGGGCGACCACGCCGACGCTGTCCGTGGCGGCCCTGGAGGCTCTGGTGGCCGGGCGCTGAGTCCCGCCGTGAGCCGTGCGTGCGCCCTGCGGGTCAGCGCGGGGGAGCGGGTTCCGCCTCCGTCGTCTCCGCCGTCTCGCCGGCGAACGTGTACGCCCCGGCGCGCAGCCGCTCCAGCAGCGCCAGGAGCCACTGCTTCTCGGCCGTGAGCCGGGCGGTGGAGAGGTCGAAGATCTCGCGGACGTACTCCGGGGTCGTCTCCGAGCGCAGCGTGTCCTGCACGTCGAAGCCGTTCTGCGTGATGATGGCATCGCTCTTGATGAGGCGGTGCTCGAGGCCGGCGATGACCTCCTGCCGGCTGAGGACGAACATGAACGAGGCCACGGTCATGATCGCCTGCGTGTCGAATGCCGCGACGTTCCAGAGGTTCTCGCGCAGCATGCGCTGCAGCTCCACCTCGCCGGCTGGGGTGATGCGGTAGGTGGTGCGCGCGGGGCGCTTGCCTTCCGTCTCCGTGCCGCTCTCCGCCACGTAGCCGTCGACCTCGAGCGCGCGGAGGGCGTTGTAGATCGAACCGGGCTGGATGTGCGCCCATTCGTCGACGTGCCACGTCATGAGCTCGCGGCGGAGGAAGTAGCCGTGAACGGGCTGGAACTGCTTGACAGCGCCGAGGACGACGAGGCGGGTGGTCGACATGCGCTTCATGGTAACGGCTCGGTGTCGCGAAACCTGTTGTTTGCATGGTCAAAAATGCCTATGATTCAAACTAGTCAAAGTTGACTAACGAAAGGACTTCGTGATGACCACTGCCGTGACCGACGCCCTGCCGCGGGACCGCGCTCTCCGTCGCGCCTTCTCCGTCTATCCGACCGGTGTGGTCGCGCTCGCCGCGCACGTCGACGATCGAGCCGTCGGGATGGCGGTCAACTCCTTCACCTCGATCTCGCTGGAGCCCGCCCTCGTCGCGGTCAGTGCCGCCCGCACCTCGAAGACCTGGCCGGTGCTCCGAGCCGTCCCGGAGCTGGGGATGAGCGTCCTCGCGGCGCACCACGAGCCGCTCAGCCGCTCGCTGTCCGCGCGCGAAGGGGACCGGTTCGGCGGCCATGCCTGGCATCGCTCCGAGGGTGGGGCCGTGTTGATCGACGACGCCGCGCTCTGGCTCACCTGCCGGCTGCACAGCACGTTCGACGGCGGCGACCACGAGATCGCGCTCTACGAGATCCAGGACGTGACGCTCTTCGACGACGTCGAGCCGCTCGTGTTCCACCAGAGCCGCTACCGCGCGATCTCGCCCGCCGCAGACGTGTGACCGGACCGGCGCTCCCGGTGCTCTCCGGCCTCGTCGTCCCCGGCGACGGCCGCGGGCGACTGCTCGGCTTCCCGACCGCGAACCTCGCCCTGCCCGAGCGGCTGCTGCCCGACGACGGCATCTACGCGGCCTGGGCGCGGCTGCCCGATGACGACCGGCGGTGGGAGGCGACGGCGAGCGTCGGGGCCAACCCGACGTTCTGCGGCGACCGGGCGCGGCGACTCGAGGTGCACCTGCACGACGTCGACCGCGACCTCTACGGACTGCGGCTGTGGGTCGAGCTCGTCGCGCTGCTCCGGCCGACCCTCCGTTTCGATGGGGTCGAGGAGCTCGTCGCCCGGACTGCCGCCGACGTCGCGGCTTCCCGGCAGCTCCTCGCCGCGGAGCGGCGCACGTTCGCACGACGCTGACTACACCGCGTTCCAGCGAAGTCGCGGCAGAGAGGGGAACTCGGTGAGGATCGCCGCGGCGTCGGTCACGGGGAAGAGTGTCACCGGTAATGGAGGGAGCCCCGGCGATGGTGCGACCGCGTAGGCCAGAGCGGCCGGCCCCTCCGGCGCGCTCAGAGAGACCCGACTCTCGCGGCCGGCGACGACGACCGTGGGGCTGTGGGGGCCTGCGGACAGGGCTGCCGCCGCGGCAGTCGCTCGGGCCAGGAGTGTCGGACCGGGAAGCCAGGGCAGGAAGGCGTCCGCAGCGAGTCCGCAGGCGAGGGCCAGGGCCGGGGTCAACCAGCGGTCGCTCTTGAGGCCGTAGGGAGTGGGCTCCCGCGAGAGCAGGTACCCGTAGCAGTGCAGGAGGCCGGCATTGCCGGTCGGCCAGGTCGCAGAGAGGCCCGCGCGCCGGTGGAGTTCGGCGAACAGGGCCGGCGTGATGACACCCGTGCCGGTGTTCTCGTCGACCGCCGTCGATCGGCCCCACGCGGCGAAGCGCCCGGCATCGCGATCGGCTCGGAGTGAGGCGTCGAGCCAGGGCAACGCGTCGATCGCGCCCTGCGCGGCGACAGGGGTGTCGATCGCCGCACGGTCGGCGGCGTGCATGAGGGCAGCGAGTTCGGACACGGCGTTCACCATACGGGAGCGAGGTGGACGGAGTGTTCACACGGAGTTCATGCGCCGTGGGCGTTCTGTCCATATCCATCGCTCAAGGTGGACGAAGCGTCCGCACAGAAGGAATCCCGTGACCACCATCCTCCTCTTCGATTTCGACGGCACGATCGCGCTCGGCGACGGGCCCGTCCTCGCCTATGCCCGGCACGTGGCCATCGCGCTGGGCGCGCCGGAGCGCTTCGTCCGCGACATCCGCACCGCGATCGCCGCCGCGGGCCCCGACGCCGTCGACGGTTACGACGTCGTCCGCCGCGCGGCGGACGGCCTGGGTGCCGACCGTGCCGTGCTCAGCGCGGCGTACCTGGCGAGCCGCGCTCAGCTCGCCACGGCAGCGGCACCGGTCACGGTCCCGAGCGGCCTGGTCGAGTTCCTCCGGACCGCCGGCTCCGTGGCGGAGCGCGTGCTGGTGACCAATGCCCCCGCCGTGCGCCTTCCGGAGGCGCTGGAGCACCTGGGGCTTGCCGGACTGTTCGACCGCATCGTGACCGACGCCCGCAAGCCCGCGGGGATGGACAAGGTCCTCGACGCGCTGCCGTCCGGTGCCCGTGTGCTGAGCATCGGCGACATGTGGCGCAACGATCTCGCCCCCGCACACGCTCGCGGCCACGCCACCGCGCTGATCGGGGGTTTCGCCGACCCGGCCGCGACCCCGACTTTCCGTGCGGCCGACTTCGCGACGCTCGCCCCGCAGCTCGAAGCCTGGCTGCCGGCCACCGACTCCTCCGTTCCGCCCATCTCACACACCCTCACCACCGAAGGATGATCATGCGTACCTCCCCCTTCCGCCGTCCGGTTCTCGGTCTCGCCGCCGCCGGCGCCCTGCTGACCGTCGCGCTCGCCGGGTGCTCCGGCACCGCCACCGGGTCCGACCCCTCCGCCGTCCCCGCCGAAGATCCGGACTCCCTCGTCCTCGCCCTCGTCCCGTCGCAGGACCAGGACGGCCTCGTGGACACCGCCGCCCCGCTGACCGACTACCTCACGGAGGAGCTCGGGATCGAGGTGACAGGTGTCGTCTCGAAGGACTACCAGGCCGCGGTCGAGGCGATGGGCGCGGGGCAGGCGCAGATCGGCTTCCTGCCGTCGCTGCAGCTCTGGCAGGCGAACGACATGTACGACGCCTCCGTCGTGTTGCAGACCGAGCGCAACGGCAACATCACCTACCCGGCGCAGTTCATGACGAACAACCCCGACAAGTACTGCGAGGACGAGCCGGTCGCGCGTGACGGGATGCTCTTCTGCAACGGCGCCGACGCCATGACCGGGCCCGCCGGTCTCGACAGCATCGACAAGGTGGAAGGCGCGAAGGTCGCCGTCCTCGGCCCGGGGTCCCCCGCCGGTTACATCTACCCGATCCTCGCGCTCCAGGAGGCCGGCCTGGACACGGACGCGGACATCGAGCAGATCCCGGTGACGGCGAACGACGCGTCCGTGCTGGCCGTCTACAACGGCGACGCGGAGGTCGGCTTCAGCTTCTGGGACGCCCGCACGATCGTGCAGAAGGACACCCCGGACGTGGGGGAGAAGGTCGTCGTCTTCGCCATGACCGAGGAGATCCCGAACGACGGCGTCGCTCTGTCGGCCGACCTGTCCCCGGAGCTGCAGGAGCGCATCACGACCGCGCTCGAGGAGTTCTCGAACACGGAGGAGGGCTCGACGATCCTGGAGAGCATCTACTCGATCACCAAGCTCGCACCGGCCGACCCCGCGTCGCTCGACGTCGTCGCCCGCGCCGCCGAGGCACTGGGGCTGCAGTAAGTTGTCCGCTCCGCATCACCCGGTGGACGTCGCGGCTCCGGCCGCGGCGTCCACGCCGTGGTCCATCCGCCTCGAGGAGGTGACTGTGCGGTACCCGAACGGCACGGTCGGACTGAACCGTGTCTCCCTGGACATCGCCGCCGGCGAGATGGTCGCGGTCGTCGGACTCTCCGGCTCGGGGAAGTCCACGCTCATCCGCACGATCAACGGCCTGGTGCCGGTCACCTCCGGCATCCTCGACGTCGGCGGGCATCGCGTGAGCGGCGCCTCCCCACGCACGCTGCGCCGGCTCCGGGGGGACATCGGCATGGTCTTCCAGAGCTTCAACCTCGCCGGTCGCGCCAGCGTGCTGCAGAACGTGCTCGTCGGGCGTCTCGCCCACACGCCGCTCTGGCGCACGCTCCTCGGTGCCTATCCTGAGGTCGACCGGCAGCGCGCGTACCACGCGCTCGACCGGGTCGGGATCCTGCCCAAGCTGCACGCGCGGGCCTCCGATCTCTCCGGCGGCCAGCAGCAGCGCATCGCGATCGCTCGGGCTCTAGCCCAGGAACCTCGCGTCGTCCTGGCGGACGAGCCGGTGGCCAGCCTCGACCCACCCACCGCGCACGGCGTGATGAACGACCTGCGCCGCATCAACCGCGACCTGGGCATCACGGTGCTCGTCAACCTCCATCTGCTCGACCTCGCACGTGAGTACGGCGCCCGCATGATCGGCATGCGCGCGGGGGAGGTCGTCTACGACGGTCCGGCCGCCGGCGCCTCGGACGCGGATTTCGAGAGCATCTACGGCCGCTCGCTCACCGCGGACGATCGGCTGGGCGCATGACCGCCCCCGCCGTCGCTCCGGGGACCGCGCCGGCACCGCTCGACGTCCCCGCGCGTCCCCCCGGCGCCTGGAAGGGGCCCGCCGTCCTGGCGGGGGTGGTGGCGGTGACGGTCGTGATGTGTCTGCCCGGCATCGGGATCGGAGTCGACCTCGACGCGATCGCGCGCAACTGGCAGAACGGCGCCGACAAGGTGCTGAAGCTGCTCGTGCCCGACTGGTCGTTCTTCCCGCGCACGGTCCCGCCACTGATCGAGACCTTGCAGATGGCGGTCATCGCCACTGCGATCGGTGCCGTCGTGTCGCTGCCGCTCAGCTTCTGGGCCGCGCGGGCGACGAACCCGAACACGGCCGTGCGGCTGGTCGTGCGAGGCGCCCTCAACGTCGTCCGCAGCGTCCCCGACCTGCTGTACGCCGCCATCCTCGTCGCGATGGTGGGCGTCGGTGCCCTTCCCGGGATCCTGGCGCTGGTCCTGTTCAACGTCGGGATCATCGTCAAGCTCGTGTCCGAGGCGATCGACACGAACGACCGCGGCCCCCTCGAAGCCGGCAGGGCGGCGGGTGCGACGCAGACCCAGATCAACCGCACGCTCGCGCTCCCGGACGCCTGGCCCGCCTTCGCGAACCAGACCCTCTACGTCTTCGAGCTCAACGTGCGCGCCTCGACCGTGCTCGGCCTGGTCGGGGCGGGCGGCATGGGGCTGCTCATCGACGCCGTCCGTACCTTCTACCGCTATGACCAGCTCTCGCTCATCATCCTCGAGATCCTCATCGTGGTGATCGTGATCGACGTGGTCTCCGACGCCGTCCGACGGAGGCTCGTATGACCGCGCCTCTCACCGCCGTCCCCGCCCGGCCTCGGCGCCCCTGGCTCCTCCTCGGATGGGGCCTCGTGACCGGCGTGATCGTGCTGGCCTTCTGGTCGATCGACGTCTCCTGGGCGCGCCTCGCCGATCTCCCGGCGGAGATCGTGCGCTACACCGTGCTCATGTTCGGCGACCCGAACTGGGAGAAGCTCCCCGAGGCTCTGTGGCAGACCTGGCGGAGCATCGAGATGGCCTGGGTCGGCACCGTACTCGGCATCCTCCTCGCGACACCCCTGAGCCTGCTGGCCGCTCGCGGCTTCGGACCGGTCTGGCTGCGCAATCTGCTTCGCGGGCTGTTCTCCCTCATCCGCGCGGTCCCGGAGATCATCATCGCGATCGTGATCCTCTCGGTGACAGGGCTCACGCCCTTCACGGGAGCCCTGGCGCTCGCACTCAACGGCATCGGCACCCTCGGCAAATGGGGCTATGAGGCCGTCGAAGCCGTGCCCCGTGGCCCCATCGAGGCGGCACACGCGGCCGGCGGCAGCACTCTCCAGGTGCTGCGATGGGGAGTGTGGCCGCAGGCGGAACCGGCGTTCTGGTCGTTCTGGCTCTACCGCTTCGAGATCAACGTGCGCTCGTCGGCCGTCCTCGGGCTCATCGGCGTCGGCGGCATCGGCGACATGCTCACCTCCTACACCCAGTACCGTGAGTGGTCGACGGTGGGTGTCCTGCTCATCGTGGTGGTCGTGGTGACGATGCTGATCGACGCGGCATCCGGCGCGATCCGCCGCCGGATCATGGAGGGAGCCCGAGTCCGTGTTCGCCCCTAGCGCTCCGCCGACCGTGCGCATCGCCGCGGTTCGCAACACCCTGCAGCCGGCGGAGCGGCGGGTGGCCGAGCTCATCCTGGACTCCGCCGACGCCGTCGTGGAGTGGACAGCGCAGGAACTCGCCGACCGGGCCGGAGTCGGCCGCGCCACCGTCGTCCGCGCGTGTCAGGGCTTCGGTTACCGCGGCTACCCACAGCTCCGGGTCGCGTTGGCCGCCGAGCTCGGCGGGGGGAGCGGTGACGCCGCGGTCGATCACGGGCCCGGTGTGCTGGGACGGATGCGCGCCGAGATCGGCCGAGTCGCGGCGTCCCTCCCTGTGCTTGCGAGTCTCCTGGACCCGGCGACCGTCGACGCGGCAGTCGGCGCGACCGCTTCCGCGCGACGTGTGCTGGTCCTGGCGAACGGTCTCTCGTCGCCGATCGCCAGCGACCTGGCGATGCGGCTCACGGCGGCAGGGCGACCGGCGGAGTTCATCGCCGACGCCATCGCCCAGCAGATCGCGGCCCGGCATCTCACGGAGCAGGACGTGTGCGTCATCGTCAGCGGTTCCGGAGCCAATGAGGCGAGCCTGCGTGTCGCGACTGCCGCCGCCCGCGGCGGTGCGACGGTGATCGCGCTCACCTCGTTCGCGTCCTCCGCGCTGACCGACGCGGCCTCCCTGTCACTCGTCATCACCCCGGCCGGGGTGAGCTTCCGCGAAGAGCTGCAGCACGCCTCCCGCGTCGCTTTCCTCGTGTTCGCCGAGGTGTTCGCGGCCGCGGTCACCTCCGCGCGCGGCGACGCTGCCGTCCAGGCTCGGGCACACGCCCTCGAAGTGGTCTCCGACAACCTCGACGGCTGAGGGACCACGGTTCCGGCTGCACGATCCCAGTCCGGATGCACGAGCAGGCGGGCCGATCCGTCGTGCACGTGTCGCGCAGTCGTGCGGGTGACGCGGGGTGAGGGGGACGGAAGGGGCCGGGTCAGTCGCGGGCGGTTTGCAGCAGTGCCCACACCTCGGCGCGGGCGGGGAAGGTCGTCAGGTCGACCCCGAGGAGGGCTCCGGCGTGGGAGACCCGGGATCGGAGCGTGTGGCGGTGGATTCCCAGGGCGGCTGCGGCCTGCTCGGCGCGCGCGTCGTGGTCGAGCCAGGTGCGCAGCGCGTGTTCGAGCGCGGTGCCGTGGGCGGCGTCGTGTTCCCGCAGCGGGGCGAGCCGCGACTCCGCGACGAGCCGGGCCTCATCCGTCGCCAGAGCGGTGAGCAGACTGGATCCGACCGTGTCGGCGTACCGGACGGCGCCGCTCGTGCCGGGCTGACGGAGCGCGACGAGCGCCTGCGCGTGGGCCCGGGAGAAGGCGTCGTACCCCTCCGGAGCGGAGACGCCGACGCGGGCGGTGAAGCGGGCGGCCACATCGTCGAGAAGCGGCTCGTCGGTCGCGGAGATGCACATGACGACGCCGTCCTCGGAATCGGCGAGGAACGCGGGAGTGCCGTGGTCGAGGCGCCGGCGCTCCCACCAGTCGAGGAGCGGCTCCGCCGGGGCGTCTCCCGTCACGGCGACCACCACGGGGGCGGGCGGAAGGCTGCCGAGCACCCGGCGCGCGAGGCCGGGGTCGTCGCCCAGGAGCGAGCGCAGCAGCTGCGTGTGCAGGCGGCGACGGCCGCGGGTGAGCTGCTCGCTCTGCTCCCGCGCGAGTCCGGCCATCGCGATGACCGACGTGACGACGGCTCTGGCCTCCTGGTCGAGGGCGTCGGCCTCCACGGCGAGGACGCCGCGCAGGTGCCCGCCCCGCCCCACCGTGAAGAGCATGAAGGTGTGCGCCTCGAGGGTGAGGGACAGCCCCGCCTCGAGTCCGCGGTCGAGGATCTCCTGGACCCGCGTCCCGAGCTCTTCCCGGACCGTCGTCGAGAAGGCTTCGCGGGGGTGGGCGACGAGCAGGTCGCCCGCCGCGTCGAACATGCCGGCCCAGGCGCCGAGACGACGGCCGAGCTCGGTGACGATGGCGTCCAGCCCGCGCGGTCGGAGCGCGGCGAGGGCCAGGGCGCGCTGGGTGTCGAGCGCCCAGGTGCGCCGGGCGTAGGCTTGCGCCGCGATCGCCTCGGAGTGCGCGCGGGCCACGGCGATGAACGGCGTGCGGTACGGCACCTCGAACAGCGGAATGCCCTGGTCGGCGCACGCCGCGATCAACTCCTCCGGCGTTCCCGAGCGATGCACGTCGGTGCCGAACCCGAGCCCCAGCACCCCGCGCTCGGCGAGGCGCACGACGTAGGGCGGGATGGCGTCCGCGTCGTCGAACTGGGTACCCGTGGTCAGGAGCACCAGGTCTTCCGCGAGGAAGGGCGTCGGGTCAGCGAGGTCCGAGCTGTGCACCCAGCGCAGCGGCCGGTCGAGCGCGCCGTCCGGCAGGTCCGGGGCGGCGGAGACGAGGCGCAGGTCCAGATCACGGCGCCGCAGCAGGGCGGACAGCGTGGGCGGATCGGTGGGGGCCATGCGATCTCCGGTTGTACGAGACGGCGAAATCAATTCTCCGATTGTACGACCCGGCGAATGCGGGCGTCTCCGCTGCCGCCGTACGCTCGCGACATGGCTCTCCTCGACATCGCAGCACCCGCAGTCCCCCTCGGCGGCCCCGACCTCCCGCAGGAGCGTCGCCTCGTCACGGAACTCCCCGGCCCGCGGTCGGCCGAGGTCCTCGCCCGCAAGGCGGACGCGGTCGCCGCCGGTGTCGGACACACCGTGCCCGTCGCCGCCGTCGCGGCCGGGGGAGGGGTGGTCGTCGACGCCGACGGCAACTCGCTCATCGATCTCGGCTCCGGCATCGCGGTGACCACGGTCGGCAACGCGCACCCGAAGGTCGCCGCGGCCGTCGCCGCGCAGGCCGCGCAGTTCACGCACACGTGCTTCATGATCTCGCCGTACGAGTCGTACGTCGGCGTCGCCGAGGCGCTCAACCGCGTCACCCCCGGAGACTTCGCCAAGAAGAGCGCCCTGTTCAACTCCGGCGCCGAGGCCGTCGAGAACGCGATCAAGATCGCCCGCAAGCACACCGGACGCCAGGCCGTCGTCGCGTTCGACCACGGCTATCACGGCCGGACGAACCTCACCATGGCGCTGACCGCGAAGTCGATGCCCTACAAGAGCGGCTTCGGCCCGTTCGCCCCCGAGGTCTACCGCGCGCCGATGTCCTACCCGTTCCGCGACGGACTCGAGGGCGGCGAGGCCGCGGCCCGCGTGATCCTCCAGCTCGAGAAGCAGATCGGCGCGGACAACCTCGCGGCCGTCATCATCGAGCCCATCCAGGGCGAGGGCGGCTTCATCGTCCCCGCCGACGGCTTCCTCCCCGCGATCGTCGACTGGTGTCGCGCGAACGGCGTCGTCTTCATCGCCGACGAGGTGCAGACCGGCTTCGCCCGCACCGGGCACATGTTCGCCAGCGAGATCTTCGGCATCGAGCCCGACCTCATCACCACCGCCAAGGGCATCGCGGGCGGCCTGCCGCTCGCGGCCGTGACCGGTCGCGCCGAGATCATGGACGCCTCGCACTCCGGCGGCCTCGGCGGCACCTACGGCGGCAACCCGATCGCCTGTGCCGCGGCGCTGGCTGCGATCGACGTGTTCGAGAACGACGGCGTCATCGAGCGGGCCCGCGAGATCGGCGAGATCCTCATCGGCCGCCTCACCGCTCTCCAGGCCGAGGACGCCCGCATCGGCGACGTCCGCGGTCACGGCGCGATGGTCGCGGCCGAGTTCGTGGACCCGGAGACCAAGGCTCCGGACGCCGCGCTCACGGCCGCCGTGGCCAAGGCGTGCATCGCCCAGGGCGTCATCGTCCTCACCTGCGGCACGTACGGGAACGTCATCCGCTTCCTCCCGCCGCTGTCCATCGGCGACGAGCTGCTGAACGAGGGCCTCGACGTCGTGGCCGAGGCGCTCGCCGGCGCCTGACACACTGTCCGGTCGCGTCCCCGGATCGGGGGATTTCGGGACGCGACCGGTACTTCTTCCCCCGCATCCCCCGACGACGAAGGAGTTGCAGATGGCTGAGATCACCCGCGACGTGCTGATCGTGGGCGCCGGAGCCGCAGGGCTCACGGCGGCCAACGACCTGCGGAAGGCCGGACTGTCGGTCGCCGTGCTGGAGGCCCGCGACCGCGTGGGCGGCCGGCTGTGGACCGACGTGATCGACGGCGCCATGCTGGAGATCGGCGGCCAGTGGGTCTCGCCCGACCAGGACGCCCTCAAGGACACGATCGAGGAGCTGGGGCTCGAGACCTACAGCCGCTACCGCGAGGGCGACAGCGTCTACGTCGGCCCGGACGGCAAGGCGCATCGCTTCACGGGCGAGATGTTCCCGGTGTCGGCGGAGACCGAGGCCGTGATCGCCCGCATCACCGGCATCCTCGACGCCCTCGTCGCCGAGATCGACCCGGACCGCCCGTGGGAGCACCCGAACGCGGCCGAGTGGGACTCCATCTCCTGGGACGCCTGGCTGCGCTCGCAGACCGATGACGACGAGGCCGTGCGCAACCTCGCCTTCGCGACCGGCTCGGCGATGCTGACCAAGCCGACCCACGCGTTCTCGCTGCTGCAGTCGCTGCTCATGGCCGCCTCGGCCGGCTCCTACTCGAACCTCGTCGACGCGGACTTCATCCTCGACAAGCGCGTCGTCGGCGGTCTGCAGCAGGTGCCGCTGCGCCTCGCCGAGCGGCTGGGCGATGACGTGCTGCTGAATCAGCCCGTCCGCAGCCTGGAGTGGTCGGATGACGGGGTCGTGGCGACCACCGACGACCTCACGGTCCGGGCGCGGTACGCGATCCTCGCGCACGCTCCCATCCTCTACAACCGCATCTCCTTCGTCCCGCCGCTGCCGCGTCGTCAGCACCAGCTGCACCAGCACCTGTCGATGGGCTTCGTCATCAAGGTGCACGCCGTCTACGACCGCCCGTTCTGGCGCGAGCAGGGCCTGAGCGGTACGGCGTTCAGCCCGTACGAGCTCTCGCACGAGGCGTACGACAACACCAACCACGGCGACGAGCGCGGCACCCTGGTCGGCTTCGTCTCCGACGCGAACGCCGACGGCGTGTTCGAGCTGCCGGCCGAGGAGCGCAAGGAGCGCATCCTCGAGTCGCTCTCGCACTACTACGGTCCCGAGGCCAAGAACCCCGTCGTCTACTACGAGAGCGACTGGGGCAGCGAGGAGTGGACCCGCGGCGCGTACGCCGCGAGCTTCGACCTCGGCGGACTGCACCGCTACGGCGCCGACCTGCGCACGCCGGTCGGACCGATCCACTTCGCCTGCAGCGACATGGCCGGAGCGGGGTACCAGCACGTCGACGGGGCGATCCGCATGGGCCACCTCGTCGCGGCGAACATCGTCGACGCCCGTCGCGAGACCGGCGCTCCCGAGAGCATCGGCTGATGACCGGCTCGGTCGTCGTCGGCTACACGGCGACGGATGCGGGGGCCGACGCGGCGGCGCTGGGCGCACGACTGGCGCGCAGCATCGGCGCGACCCTGCACCTCGTGATCGTGCTGCCGACCGAGGGAACCCGGAGCGCCGCCGTGCCGCCGGAGCGCGCCTACGAGGACGTCATCCGGAAGCAGGCCCGGAGCTGGCTGCAGGACGCGGTCGTGCGCCTGCCGCAGGAGCTCGTGCGCAGCGGGCACGTGCGCTTCTCGGAGTCGTTCGCCGAGGGCCTCATCGCCGCCGGTGAGGAGTTCGACGCCAGCGTCATCGTGATCGGCACGGCCGGTGGAGGCCTCTTCGGCCGTCACCGCCTGGGCAGCGTGGCATCGGAGCTGCTGCACTCCTCGCCGATCCCGGTGGCTCTCGCGCCGTCCGGTCTCGCGCAGCAGGACGACCACGTGCTCCCGCGCGTCACCGTCGCCGTCGGCACCCGTCCCGGCGCGGAGGGCGTGCTCGACCAGGCCGTGGCCCTCGCCGGCGCCGCCGAGGTGAGCCTGCGCCTGGTGTCCCTCGTGCCGTTCGACGTGCCGCCGGGGCTCGACACCGGCGCCATCCGCCTCGCCGGCAGCGAGCACGCGCACCAGGTGCTGGCCGTGGCCGCCGAGCGGCTGCCGGACGGTCTCGGCGCCGTCGTCGAGGAGGCCCCCGGCGAGACGGTGGAGGACGCCGTCGCCGGGCTCTCCTGGCTCCCCGGTGAGGTCGTGCTCGTCGGCTCCAGCCGGCTGGCGCAGCCGCGCCGCCTCTTCCTGGGCTCCACGGCGGCGAAGATGCTGCACGAGCTGCCCGTCCCCATGATCGTCGTCCCGCGTACCCGCGATGAAGCAGGAGACCGCTGATGAGCAGCACCAACCGGGCGACGGAGCCCGCATCCGGCGTCACGACCGGAATCTCGACGAAGGGCCTGAGCGCCGGCACCGTCGGCCTGATCGGCGCCGTCGTGATCGGCATCTCGTGCATCGCCCCCGCCTACACCTTCACGGCCGCCGTCGGCCCCACCGCATCCGAGGTCGGCGCGCAGATCCCGGCGATCATCCTCGTCGGCTTCATCCCGATGCTCCTCGTGGCCTTCGGCTACCGCGAGCTCAACAACCGCATGCCCGACTCCGGTACGTCCTTCACCTGGGCCGCCAGGGCGTTCGGGCCGTGGGTGGGCTGGATGGCCGGCTGGGGCCTCGTGGTCGCCACGATCCTCGTGCTCTCCAACCTCGCCGGCGTCGCGGTCGACTTCCTGTTCCTGCTGCTGTCGCAGATCACGGGCAATCCGGAGATCGCCGATCTCGCCGGCGTGACCTGGATCAACATCGGTGTCTGCCTGCTCTTCATGCTCGGCGCGACGTGGGTGTCGTACCGCGACATGCAGACCACGCAGAAGCTGCAGTACTGGCTGGTCGGATTCCAGATCCTCGTGCTCGTGTTCTTCGCGGTCGCCGCGATCGTGCAGGCCGTGGGCGGCAACGGCTTCGACTACCAGCCGTTCGACCTCAACTGGTTCAACCCGTTCGCGATCTCGTCGTTCAGTGCCGTCGCCGCCGGTCTGTCGCTGTCGATCTTCATCTTCTGGGGCTGGGACGTCACCCTCACCATGAACGAGGAGACGAAGGACCCGGAGAAGACCCCGGGTCGCGCGGCCACCGTCACCGTGCTCACGATCGTCTCGCTCTACCTGCTCCTCGCCGTCGCCATGATCATGTTTGCGGGTGTCGGCACCGGAGAGCTCGGCCTCGGCAACGGCGACATCCAGGAGAACGTGTTCTTCCACCTCTCCGGACCGATCCTCGGGCCGCTCGCGTTCCTCGTCTCGCTCGCGGTGCTCACGAGCTCGGCGTCGTCGCTGCAGTCGACGTTCGTCGGTCCGGCCCGCACCCTGCTCGCGATGGGCCACTACGGTGCGCTGCCGAAGTCGTTCGCGAAGGTGAGCCCGCGGTTCTTCACCCCGGGCTACGCCACGATCGTGTCGGCCATCGTGGCCTCCGCGTTCTACGCCGTGATGCGCGTGGTCAGCGAGGACACGCTGTGGGACACGATCCTCACGCTCGGCATGATGATCTGCTTCTACTACGGGATCACCGCGTTCGCCTGCGTCTGGTACTTCCGCAAGCAGTGGTTCGACTCGGCGCGGAACGTCTTCTTCACCTTCCTGTTCCCGCTGGTGGGCGGCATCATCCTGGCGATCCTGTTCTTCACCACGCTGATCGACTCCATGGACCCTGCTTACGGCTCCGGGTCGGAGATCGGCGGCATCGGGATCGTCTTCATCCTCGGCATCCTCATCATCGTCGTCGGCATCGCGGTGATGATCTGGAACGCCATCCGCCGCCCCGCCTTCTTCCGCGGTGAGACGCTGGGTATGGACGCTCCGCCCAGCCGCCGCCTTCGTCCCACGTCCGTCTGAAAGAGAGAGAATCCATGAGCACTCAGAACGAGCAGGCGCTGCTCGACAGCATCCCCACCGGCCTCTTCATCGGCGGGGAGTGGATCGAGGGGGAGACCGGCGCGACCTTCGACGTCAAGGACCCCTCGACCAACCAGGTGATCCGCACGATCGCCGACGCCACCCCCGCGGACGGCATCCGGGCGCTCGACGCGGCCGTCGCCGCGCAGGACGAGTGGGCCGCCACGGCGCCGCGCGTGCGCGGCGAGATCCTGCGCCGGGCGTTCGACCTCGTGCAGGAGCGCAAGGAGGACCTCGCGCTGCTGATGACGCTCGAGATGGGCAAGCCCCTCGCCGAGGCCCGCGGCGAGGTCGCGTACGGCGGCGAGTTCCTCCGCTGGTTCAGCGAGGAGGCCGTGCGCATCAGCGGCCGCTACGGTCTCAACCCCGAGGGCACCGGTCACATGATCGTGTCGCAGCGCCCCGTCGGCCCGTCGTTCTTCGTGACGCCGTGGAACTTCCCGTTCGCGATGGCCACGCGCAAGATCGCCCCGGCCCTCGCCGCCGGCTGCACCGTCGTGATCAAGCCCCCGGCACTCACGCCGCTGACGACCATCTTCTTCACGACGCTGCTCGAGGAGGCCGGTCTGCCGAAGGGCGTCGTCAACGTCGTGCAGACCTCGAAGTCGAGCGCCCTGTCCGCGCCGATCATCGCCGACCCGCGCCTGCGCAAGCTGTCCTTCACCGGGTCGACCGAGGTCGGCCGCAAGCTCATCGCCCAGGCGGCGGAGGGCGTGCTGCGGGTCTCGATGGAGCTCGGCGGCAACGCGCCGTTCGTCGTGTTCGACGACGCGGACCTCGACAAGGCCGTGGACGGCGCTCTCGCCGCGAAGTTCCGCAACATCGGTCAGGCCTGCACGGCGGCGAACCGCTTCATCGTGCACAAGGACGTCGCGGGGGAGTTCGCCAAGCGCGTCACCGAGCGCGTCAACGGCATGAAGATCGGCCGCGGCACGGAGGAGGGCGTGGCGATCGGCCCGCTCATCGACGAGGACGCGGTGGCCAAGGCCGGCGAGCTCGTGGACGACGCCGTCGAGCGCGGCGCGACCCTGCTCGCGGGCGGCAAGGCGCTCGAGGGCACCGGCACGTTCTACGAGCCCACGGTCCTCACCGACGTCGTCCCCGGATCCGCGATCCTCCGCGAGGAGATCTTCGGCCCGGTGCTCGCGATCGCGACCTTCGAGACCGAGGACGAGGCCGTGCGCCTCGCCAACGACACCGAGTACGGCCTGGTCTCCTACGTCTTCACCGAGAACCTGCAGCGCGGTCAGCGGATGATCGACGCGCTGGAGACCGGCATGATGGGTCTGAACGTGGGTGTCGTCTCCAACGCGGCGGCTCCTTTCGGTGGCGTCAAGCAGTCCGGCGTCGGTCGCGAGGGCGGCTTCGAAGGCATCCACGAGTACCTGTCCACCAAGTACACGCTGATCCCGGTCTCCTGACCGGCACGGCAAGAGGAGGAGACACATGACCGACTATGCCGTCGTCAACCCCGCCACCGGCGAGACCCTGGCGTCGTACGACACGTTCACCGACGCCCAGATCGAGGAGGCCGTCGCGGCCGCCGACGAGGCGCACCGCGAGTGGTCGCGCTCCACGACGGTCGCCGACCGTGCCGCGCTGCTGCGTCGCGCGGCCGAGCTCCACCGTGAGCGCCGCGAGGAGCTGGCCGACATCTTCGTGCGCGAGATGGGCAAGCCGCGGGAGGCGGCACTCGGCGAGGTCGACTTCGCGGCCGACATCGCGGAGTACTACGCGGACCAGGCCGAGGACATCATGGCCGACCAGCCCATCAAGATCCTCGGTGAGGGCTCGGCGATCATCCGCCGCTCCTCGCTGGGGCCGCTCGTGGGCATCATGCCGTGGAACTTCCCGGCGTACCAGATCGTGCGCTTCGCCGCGCCGAACCTGATCGTCGGCAACACGATCCTCCTCAAGCCCGCGCCGCAGTGCCCGGAGTCGTCGAGCGCGATCGAGGCGATCTACCACGACGCGGGCTTCCCGAAGGGCGCGTACCAGAACGTGCTCGCCACGAACGACCAGATCGCGGCGATGATCGCGGACTGGCGGGTGCAGGGCGTGTCGCTGACCGGGTCCGAGCGCGCCGGCGCCGCGGTCGCCGAGGTCGCGGGGCGCAACCTCAAGAAGGTCGCGCTGGAGCTCGGCGGGTCCGACCCGTTCATCGTGCTCTCCACCGACGACCTCGACGCCACTGTGCAGGCGGGTGTGGACGCGCGCCTCGACAACAACGGCCAGGCCTGCAACGGCGCCAAGCGCTTCATCATCGTCGACGAGCTCTACGACGCGTTCGTGGAGAAGTTCACGGCGGCGATGGCGGCCGTCGAGGCGACCGATCCCACGCTCGACGACACGGTCCTCGGTCCGGTCTCGTCGGAGGCGGCGGCGGAGAACCTGCAGAAGCAGATCGACACCGCCGTGGCCCAGGGCGCGACCCTCCTCACGGGCGGCACGCGCGACGGGGCGTTCTTCGCACCGACCGTGCTCGCCGACGTGACCCCGGAGATGGACGTCTACCGCGAGGAGCTGTTCGGCCCCGCAGCGGTCGTGTACCGCGTCGCGGACGAGGACGCGGCGGTCGCGCTGGCCAACGACACCACGTTCGGTCTCGGCTCCTACGTCTTCACGACGGACGAGGCGCAGGCGGAGCGGGTGGCCGACCGGATCGAGGCCGGCATGGTCTACGTGAACCTCGTGCTCGCCGACAGCCCCGAGCTCCCGTTCGGCGGCATCAAGCGCAGCGGCACGGCCCGCGAGCTCGGCCACCTGGCCGCCGACGAGTTCGTCAACAAGAAGCTGATCCGCATCGGCTGACCGTCGACCCACCCCCTTGCGGCCGAGCGGCCCCCTTGCGTGCGCACGCAAGGGGGCCGCTCGCACGAGAGGGGCCGGGTCGACGGGGTGCGCGTCGAAGACGGACGAGGCACAATGGCGGCATGAGCGCGCACACGGATCCGGTCCAGTCCCTCACCGCGGAGCAGAGCTGGGAGCACCTGCGCAGCCAGGAGCTCGGGCGGCTCGTCACGAGGGTCGGCGAGACCATCGACATCTTCCCCGTGAACTACGCCGTCGACGGTGAAGGACTCCTGTTCCGCACGGCCCCCGGGAGCAAGCTGTTCGAGCTGACGGTCAACGCCGACGTGCTCTTCGAGGTCGACGACCACACGGACACCGCCGCCTGGAGCGTCATCGTGCGCGGGCGTGCGGAGGCGCTGGAGACCGACGCCGACATCGAGCGGGCGGAGGCGGCGGGTCTGCGTCCGTGGATCCCGACCGACAAGCGCGTGTACGTGCGCATCGCCCCGACGTCGGTGTCCGGCCGCGCGTTCCAGCGCGATCCCGAGCCCGACCGGGACGGTCCGCAGGAGTACTGAGCCCGGCCCGGGGAGGCCTCGGCGGGCGTAGGGTCGGGGTATGGCCAACGTCGCTGAGAACATCGTCAAGACTCTGAACGCCAACGGAGTCGACCGGGTCTACGGCATCCCGGGCGACTCCCTGAACGGTCTCACGGACGCCCTCCGCAAGGACGGCCGGATCCGCTGGGTGCACGTGCGCCACGAGGAGTCCGCCGCCTTCGCCGCCGCGGCCGACGCCGGCACCACCGGAGACCTCGCCGTCGTGGCGGGCTCGTGCGGCCCCGGCAACCTGCACCTCATCAACGGCCTGTACGACGCGCAGCGCTCTCGCGTGCCGGTGCTCGCCATCGCCGCGCACATCCCGACCGTCGAGATCGGTACCGGGTACTTCCAGGAGACGCACCCGCAGGAGCTGTTCCGCGAGTGCAGCGTGTACGTCGAATACGTCGCTGACCCGTCGCAGATGCCGCGGCTGATGGAGATCGCGATGCGCGCGGCCATCGAGCAGCGCGGCGTCGCCGTCCTCGTGATCCCCGGCGACGTGGCGCTGTCCGAGATCGCGGACGACCGCGCCGTGGTGATCGAGCGCACCCGCCCGCTGATCCAGCCCAGCGGCCCGGAGCTGGAGAAGGCAGCGACCATGCTGAACGCGGCCAAGAAGGTCACCATCCTCGCCGGGGCCGGCGTCGAGGGGGCGCACGACGAGGTGATCGCGCTCGCCGACGCGCTCGGTGCCCCCATCGTCCACGCGCTGCGCGGCAAGGAGTTCATCGAGTACGACAACCCCTTCGACGTCGGCATGACGGGACTGCTCGGCTTCGCGTCCGGCTACCGCGCCATGGAGGCGGCCGACACGCTCCTCGTCCTCGGCAGCGACTTCCCGTACGAGCAGTTCTACCCGGATCACGCGACCACCATCCAGGTCGACATCCGCGGGTCCCAGCTCGGCAAGCGCCACCCGCTCGACCTCGGTCTCGTCGGTGACGTGAAGGCCACCGCCGAAGCCCTGCTGCCCCGCATCGCGCGGAAGGACGACCGCGGCCACCTCGACGACGCCGTGGCCCACTACCGGAAGACACGGAAGAAGCTCGACGAGCTCGCGGTGCCGGCCAAGGGCACGCGCCCCATCCACCCGCAGTACCTCGCCCGGCTGCTCGACGAGTACGCCGCCGACGATGCGATCTTCACCGCCGACGTGGGGTCGCCGACCGTCTGGGCCGCGCGGTACCTGTCCATGACCGAGGGGCGCCGGCTGATCGGATCGTTCACGCACGGCTCGATGGCGAACGCCCTGATGCAGGGCATCGGCGCGCAGGTCGCGCATCCGGATCGTCAGGTCGTGGCGCTCGCCGGCGACGGCGGCCTCGCGATGATGCTCGGCGAGCTGCTCACGCTCACCCAGAACGGTCTCCCGGTCAAGACGATCGTGGTGAACAACTCGTCGCTGAACTTCGTGGAGCTGGAGATGAAGGCCGCCGGCTTCGTCACCTACGGCACCGGGCTGGACAACCCCAGCTTCGCCGCGATCGCCGAGGCCATGGGGATCTTCGCCCGTCGGGTGGAGCGCAGCGAGGATCTGCCGGAGGCGGTCCGCGAGGTCCTCGCGCACGACGGTCCCGCGCTGCTCGACGTCGTGACCGAGCGGCAGGAGCTGTCCATGCCGCCCGCGATCGAGGCCGCGCAGGTCAAGGGCTTCGCGCTCTACGCGATCCGCACGGTCATGTCGGGTCGCGGCGACGAGCTGCTCGACCTCGCACGGGCGAACTGGCGTCAGCTCTTCTGACGCGGCCCTCCGCCGCATCCGCATCGGCGCGGGATCCCCTCGGATCCCGCGCCGATGTCGCGTCAGCTCTCGACGAGGGCCCTGACCTCTGCGGCCTCGGCGTGCCGCCCCAGCACCTCAAGCACGTCGCCGAGCTCCAGCGCCGCCACCTGACGCAGCGGCGGGAAGCCCTCGGCATGCTCCAGGGCGCTCCGGTACACCGGCACGGCATCGGCCGGGCGGTCGTTCCCCGCGAGCACCCGGCCCGCGAACAGTTCCGAGCTGCCGGCGGCGCCCTGATCGCCCAGCGCGGCGAAGCCGTCCGCCGCGGTGAGGGCGGCGGCGACGGCCTCATCGATCCGGCCCAGCTGGGCCAGCGCGCGGCCGCGGGAGTCGGTCACGTCGGCGAGCAGCCAGCCGGCTTCGTGCTCCTGGGCGAGTGCCGCGACCTCGTCGAAGAGGGGGAAGGCGCGCTCGTCACCCCGGCCGGCATAGGCTTGGCCGAGGCTGTGCAGCACCTCGGACAGCGCGCCGACGGCCTCGGGGGCACGCCGCACGATGTCCGCAGCGCCCTCCAGCAGCCGCACCGCGTCGTCGTGCTCCTCGAAGCGGGCGAGGATCTTCGCCTGCTCCGTCATGGCCATGGCCTGGTCGGCGTGGGCCTCCGCCTGTCCGAACAGCTCGGCCGCGTAGCCGTGCGCGCCGACCGCCTGTCCGTACTCTCCGGACTCGGCGAGCGACCTCGCCAGGAGGGAGGCGGTCATGGCGCGCGAACCCGCAGGGGTCTCGGCGTTCTCCTCGCGCTGGAGCACGTCGCCGAAGAGCTCGGCTGCCTCCTCGGCGTCTCCCGCGCGGAGCATCGCCCTGGCCAGCCGGAAGTCGACGCCGGTGCGATCGCTGTCGTCCTGCAGCCGAGCGGCCAGACGGTAGCGGGCGACGGCCTTCTCGGGCTCCTCGGCGTCCTCCCAGAGCGCGCCCGCGAGCACATGGGCCTCGGCGAGAGCGCGCGTGGCGCCGAGTTCGGCGAGCAGCCGGCACACCTCGTCGGCGTCGACGGCCCCGTCCTGGTACGCACCCGTGCCGCCGCGCACGCGGGCCCGGGTCTGCAGCGCGTGGGCCCGGTGTCCGGCGGACAGGTCCTCCTGGGAGAGGAAGCGGTCGAGGAGCGTGCGACCGGCGTCGAGGTCGCCCTTGCTCAGCACGGCGCCGATCGCGACGAGGGTCGTGGTGTTGGACAGCCGGGTGTCCTCGGCCTCCGCGAACGAGCGCGCGGCGAGCTCCGCGAGGTCCAGCGCCGCGTCCGGCTCCTCCGCCCGGAGGTGCAGCGACGCGCGGCTGATCGCCAGGTCGCCGCGCGACCACGCGGGAAGACGGTCGGCCTCGGCCAGCTCCTCTTCGAGCGCCGCCATGGTCTCGTCGGTGTGCAGGCCGAAGGTCGCCAGTCCGAGCCGCTCCTCGAGGTCGGCCTGCGCGTCGTTCCCGGCGGCCCGAAGCGCGGCGATCCGCTCGGGGAGGAGGCGCTCGGCCTCGTCCACGCGATCGAGTGCGACGAGGATGCCGAGGTGCATCGACAGGAGCTGCGCGCGCTTGGCGGCGTCGTCGATCTCCAGGGCGTGCGGGAGGGCGGCGAGGGTCTCCTGCTCGGCGCCGAACTGCGCGAGCTGCATCGCCCGCTCGAACCAGCCGTCCGGGTCGGTCGGGGTCGTCGCCGGCGCGGGGGCGACGAACGCGTCGGAGCGGATCGGGACGTCGTAGCTCTCGTCGGCGAGAGCGCGCATCCGAGCGAGGCTGCGGGCGTGGCCGTCGGTGCCGTCCCGCTCGTCGAACTGTGCGCCGATGCGCTCGGCCGTCGACCAGGCGGTCGCGGCGAGCTCGGCGGCGCTCCACGGGCCGTCGTGCGTGCCCAGCAGCGGCACGAGCGCCGGGGCGTCGGCGCCGCGGACCGGGGTGTCGCCGTGTCCGGCAGCGGTGACGCGGTCGAGAGCGACCGCGAAGGCGGTGAGGGCGGCGAAGTGCGCGTCGACGTTGAGGCCGTCGTGGGCCAGCCACGCGATGTGCTTCTCGATCAGGGCCAGCGCCCGCGCCTCGTTGCCGGTGATCGCCGCGAACACGATGTTGTTGGCCACGATGCGCAGGTTGTCCGGGTTGTCCTTCGCCAGGCGGTAGCTGCGCAGGTGCGCGGTCTTCGCGTCCTCCGTGCGACCGGCGCGCAGATACGGGAGCAGCACGCGGGACAGAGCGTGCTCCGGCTCCTCGCCGCACGAGAAGCCGCCCTCGAGCATCTCCTCGACGAGGCGGATGGCGTCGGCGTCGCGGTCGGTCTCCGCGAAGAAGCCCGCGAACTGGCTGCGGCTGCAGGCGTCGCAGTGGCTGTGCTCGTCCCGCGGCGTGGCCTCGAGCTGCACGCGCAGGGCCTCGGCGGCGTCGAACCGACCGGCGTCCCAGGCGTCCTCGAAGCGGGCGGTCAGCACGCCGCTGAGGCCGAGACCTGCCGCACGGTAGTGCGCCTCCATGTCGTCGAGCACCGCGGCGATCTGCTCCTGCGAGAAGGCGGGGGAGGAGCGCAGGGATGACGCCATCCACTTGAACTGCCACATGAGGTCGGCCCCGCCGTTGTCGAGGTCGGCGGGGAACCGCTGCGGGTCGGCGTCGTGATGCGCGAGGCACCAGGCGAACGAGTTGAGCATGACGTCGGTGGCCCCGACCATGTTCGCCGAGGCGGTCTGGCGCATGCGGGCCTCGTACTCCAGTCGTTCGTCGCCGATCTCGATGGCCAGCGCGACGGCCTCCGCCACGAGGGCCTGCTCCGCCGGACCCCACGGGGTGCGGTCGATCTCCTCGATGAGCTGCTGGAAGCGCTTCTTCGGACGTGCCATGGAAGGCCCTTTCGGGTAGTCGGGGTGTCAGCGCGCGTCGAAGGGGAGCGTGTCCCCCTCGATGCCGGCGGAGAGCGAGACGAGGTCGGACAGGGCGCTGGTCATGAGGGCCCGGTCGGCGTCCGAGAGCGGGTGATGTCCCGCGAGGAGCGCCTGGATGTAGAGCAGTTGGACCGTGCGCGCGAACACGGCGTCGTCCTCGACGCGGACGAGGGCGCGGACGACGCGGTTCGACCAGTTCAGGCACAGCCGCGCCGTGAGGTCGTCGTCCCGTGCGGAGGAGATCGTCTGATCGATCCGGTCGAGCACCCCGCCCCAGAGCGTGCTCGCGATGCCCTTGGTGCGCCCGCGGTCGATCGTGCGCAGCACCTCGGGATCCGCGACGTAGAGCCCGGTCAGCTCGGGGCGATCGATCGCCCTGACCACGACCGCACAGTCGGAGGCGGCGAGCACGGCGCCGGCGCGGGACTCCAACGCCATCGCGATGTCCCGGTCGTCCAGCGGCGGCGGGTCGAGGCGATCGAGCTCCCCGGTCACGTCGACCTTCTCCACCGTGACCTGCGGGTAGAGGTCGGGGAGCAGGCGGATCAGGTCCGCGTCATAGAGGTAGCCGCCGTTGACGAGCACCTCGTCCGAGGGTGAGATACCAGCCACCTGGCGGAACTCGTCGACCGTCTGGGCGTAGCGCACGTGAGGGTAACGTTCCACGAGCTCGCCGATCCGCAGCGTGCCGTGCGTGGTCTCCACGGTGAGCCAGCGCGTGATGAAACGCGCGAGCTCCTCGTCGTGGCGCACCAGCGACTTGAGTCCGACCTCGTGCACGGCCACGAACTGGGCGAGGCGATGCGGTTCGCGCAGCCCGAGTTCGAGCACCCAGCGGCGGATCCCGGCGCCGAGCTGCTCCCGGACGTGCTCCAGGGCCGTGTCCTCGACGAGGGATTCGCGGCTCGCGGTCGGCGCGAGGCCGGTGGAGTCGACGACGGCGCGCACGAAGAAGGCCCAGTCGGGCAGGACGTCGTCGACGCGCTCGGACAGCAGCATGCGCCCCAGGTACATACGGGTCGCCTGGCGGGCGCCGGGCGGGGGTGCGAAGGGCAGCACGTACGCCAGGCCCTGCGTCCCGGTCGCCGGCTCGCTCAGCGGGATCACGTCCAGCGGGGCGGCCCCGAGCAGGTCGCGACCGTACTGCACAGCCGCCTCGATGTCGGCGGCGGGGTCGAGGAAGGGCGGCTCGCGCGTCACATCGATGTCCCCTCCGGGCGCGTCGATGGTCACCCGCACCGGCAGGAACTCCCCGAAGGTGGTCGCGAGCTCGTGCACGGCCGCCGGCCGCAGCAGCTCGTCGGCGTCGAAGCGCGGTACGAGGTGCACGCTGGTGCCGATGGGGAGGTCGTCGTCGATCTCCGTCACGCGGAAGGTGCCGTCCGCGCTGCCCGTCCACTCCACCGCGGAGCCGCCTCTGGCGCTGCGGGAGCGGATGACGATGGTGTCGGCGACCATGAAACAGCTCAGCAGCCCGATGCCGAACTGGCCGAGGAAGTCGCTCCGGGGGAGGTCGAAGATGTCCCGCTTGGAGCTGCGCCCGACGGTCGCGAGCAGATCGGCGACCTCGGCGGCGGTCAGGCCCACGCCGTCGTCGCGGAGCACGAACTCGCCCGACTGCGCGGTCAGCGGCGTGATCCGGATGCGGCTGCCGCCGCCGTCGACCTCACGGCGCGCGGCGATCGCGTCCCTCGCGTTCTGGAGCAGTTCCCGCAGATAGACCCGGGGACTGGAGTAGATGTGCCGGCTGAGCAGATCGACGACTCCGCGCAGGTCCACCTGGAACTGCTGCACATCCCCACTCACATGCGTCCCTTCCTGCTTCGTCCGCCCGCCGAGCCTAGCAACAACGCCGGTTCCGCTTCCTGTTCGGCACCACCGGATCGATGCCGTATGCTTGGTGAGCAGTTGTTCTCTGCATTCTTTCGCCGTGCCTGGCGTCTACGACATCGGCCGGTGACAGGGTGGGGAGGGCATCCCCGAGACCTCCGGGTCTCTAGGGCGGTAGCTCAATTGGCAGAGCAGCGGTCTCCAAAACCGCAGGTTGCAGGTTCGATTCCTGTCCGCCCTGCGCGTCAGCGCACGCTGACACACGAAAGGTACATTCAGGATGGATCAGGACGAACCGCGCGGCGACGTCGTCGCGGCCGGCGCCACGCGCCAGAAGAAGGGCAACCCCTTCTCCCGGTTCTTCGGGGGCATCGCCCTGTTCATCCGCCAGGTCATCGCCGAACTGCGCAAGGTCGTCACCCCGACCCGCAAGGAGCTTTTCAAGTTCACGGGTGTGGTGCTCGTCTTCGTCCTGATCGTCATGGGCATCGTCTACGGTCTCGACTACGTCTTCGGGCTCCTGACGCACTACGTGTTCGGAATCCCTGGCTGATGACCCCCGCGGCGACCGCCGCAGCTATGGAGAAGAAGCAACGTGTCTGAACGATATTCCGACGACGCCGACTGGGCGACCGCCGCAGAGCAGTCCAGCGAGGAGGACGAGGCCCAGGAGGGCAACGTGCTCGCCGCGGAGGAGCTCTCGGTCACCTCTGCCGAGCACGTCGCGGTCCACGTCGAGGACGAGGACGGCGAGCAGGAGACGGAAGACATCGACATCGACATCGACGACCCGGAGGCGGACGCCATCGTGAACGACGCTCTGAACCTGGACGAGGCCGCGGAGTCCGAAGCCGCCGCCGAGGTCCTCAACGATTCCGTGGCCGAAGAGGTCGCGGAGCAGGAGGCCGAGGCGGCCGACGAGGTCACCCCGTACGAGGGGCCCGACGTGAACGGCGAAGACGACCGTCCCGCCGCCGAGTCCGACGAGGACGAGTCGGCGTCCGAGGAAGACCCGTACGAGGCCTTCCGCATGGACCTGCGCATGCTCCCCGGCAAGTGGTACGTCATCCACTCGTACGCCGGCTTCGAGCGCAAGGTCAAGGCGAACATCGAGCAGCGCAAGTCGACGCTCGAGGTCGAGGACGAGATCTACCAGGTCGAGGTCCCGATGGAGGACGTCGTCGAGATCAAGAACGGCCAGCGCAAGATGGTCACCCGCGTGCGCATCCCCGGCTACGTGCTGGTGCGCATGGAGCTGACGGAAGACACCTGGTCGGTCGTGCGGCACACCCCCGGCGTCACCGGCTTCGTGGGCAACGCCCACAACCCGACGCCGCTGCGCTTCGAAGAGGCCTTCAACATGCTGAAGTCCCTCGTCGAGGTCAAGGACGTGCCGACCGCCAAGAACATCGCGGCCAAGGGCGGCGTCGCCGTCGCCCGTCCGCTTCCCGCCGAGGTCGACTTCGAGGTCGGCGAGACCATCACGATCAAGGAGGGCTCGTTCGCGGGTCTTCCCGGTTCGATCAGCGAGATCAAGCCGGAGAGCGGCAAGCTCACGGTCCTCGTCTCGCTCTTCGAGCGCGAGACCCCGGTCGAGCTGTCGTTCGACCAGGTCACCAAGATGATCTGACAGTGCACGAGAACGGCCGCCCTCTTCGGGGGCGGCCGTTTTCTTTCCCCCGACCCACCCCCTTTCGTGTCTCCCGGCCCGTTGCGGACGCACGCAGAGGGCCGGCTCGCACACAAGGGGCCGGCTCGCGAGTGGGGGAGTGATCGGGTAGACTTACGTGGTTTGTGTGCCGCTGAGCTTATCGAAGGGCGCGCAGACGACCACGGGCCGGAGAGGCCGGAGCCGTGGGAGAAGCGGATGCTCGCATCCGCCTCGAGGAAAGGAAAGAGAATGGCACCGAAGAAGAAGGTGACCGGCCTGATCAAGCTTCAGATCAACGCCGGTGCCGCCAACCCGGCGCCGCCGATCGGCCCCGCGCTCGGTCAGCATGGCGTCAACATCATGGAGTTCTGCAAGGCGTACAACGCCGCGACCGAGTCGCAGCGCGGCAACGTCATCCCCGTCGAGATCACCGTCTACGAGGACCGCAGCTTCACCTTCGTCCTGAAGACCCCGCCCGCGGCGGAGCTCATCAAGAAGGCCGCCGGCGTGCAGAAGGCTTCGGCCACCCCGCACACCGTCAAGGTCGGCAAGATCACCAAGGACCAGGTCCGTCAGATCGCCGAGCAGAAGCAGGCCGACCTGAACGCGAACGACATCGAGGCCGCCTCGAAGATCATCGCCGGCACCGCCCGTTCCATGGGCATCACGGTCGAGGGCTGAGGAGAATAATCATGGCTACCAAGTCCAAGGCTTACAAGGCTGCCGCCGAGAAGATCGAGGCAGACCGTTTCTACACGCCGTCCGAGGCCGTCGCGCTCGCGAAGGAGACCGGTTCGGCGAAGTTCGACTCGACCGTCGAGGTCGCGCTGAAGCTCGCTGTCGACCCCCGCAAGGCGGACCAGATGGTGCGCGGCACCGTCATCCTGCCCCACGGCACCGGTAAGACCGCCCGCGTCATCGTGTTCGCCACCGGCCCCGCGGCCGAGGCGGCGATCGCGGCCGGCGCCGATGAGGTCGGCGGCGCCGAGCTCATCCAGAAGGTCGCCGACGGCTGGACCAACTTCGACTCCGCGGTCTCGACCCCGGAGCTCATGGGCCAGGTCGGCCGTCTCGGCAAGGTGCTCGGTCCCCGTGGCCTGATGCCGAACCCGAAGACCGGCACCGTGACTCCGAACCCGGCCAAGGCCGTCGAGGAGATCAAGGGCGGAAAGATCGAGTTCCGCGTCGACAAGCACGCCAACGTGCACTTCGTCATCGGCAAGGCCTCCTTCTCGGCCGAGCAGCTGAACGAGAACATCGACGCCGCGCTCGAGGAGATCGTCCGCCTCAAGCCGTCCAGCGCCAAGGGTCGTTACATCCAGAAGGGTGCGGTGTCGACCACGTTCGGCCCCGGCATCCCGCTGGACGTCAACGCCATCTGACGCGTCGACGGGTCTCGCACCTGTCGCACCGAACGCCCCCGGGTCCGCCCGGGGGCGTTCTGCGTTCCCGGGGCGGTTCGGCGCGCGACATCCGGCGTCATCCGATGCGCGGACGTCGGAGGCGCCGCGTACTGTGGGGGAGTTCCCGCGGTCGTCGCGTAAACTCGCTCCCGCGCTTTCTCACCCCAGGAGGGTCCATGTCCCGTCGTCTCATCGCCGTCACCGCACTCGTCGTCGCCGCCGCCGCGCTGACCGCCTGCAGCGGGTCCAGCACGCCCGCGAGCACGGACGGCGAGGGCGCCGCGGGCTCCGACTTCGGCCTGGTGAAGGACGGCACGCTGACGGTCGCGACCGAGGGCACCTACCGCCCGTTCAGCTTCCACGACGACGGCGGTTCCGGTGACCTCACCGGCTACGACGTCGAGATCATTCAGGCCGTCGCCGACGAGCTCGGCCTGAAGGTCGAGTTCCAGGAGACGCAGTGGGATGCGATCTTCGCGGGTCTCGACGCCGGCCGCTTCGACGTAATCGCGAACCAGGTGTCGATCAACGAGGAGCGCGAGGCGAAGTACCTCTTCAGCACCCCGTACACGGTGTCGCCCGGCGTGATCGTGGTGAAGGAGGACGACGACTCCATCTCGTCCTTCGACGACCTCGAGGGCAAGACGACGGCGCAGTCCCTCACGAGCAACTGGTACGAGCTGGCCACCGAGTCCGGCGCCAAGGTCGAGGGCGTCGAGGGGTGGGCGCAGGCCGTGGAGCTCCTCCGCCAGGGCCGGGTGGATGCGACCGTCAACGACAAGCTGACGTTCCTCGACTACGAGACGACCAACAGCCCGACGGGCCTGAAGATCGCGGCGGAGACCGATGACGCCGGTGAGCAGGCCTTCGTGTTCACGAAGGACAAGGAGGCGCTCGTCGATGCGGTCGACGAAGCGCTCGACACGCTCCGTGCCGACGACACCTTGGCCGAGATCAGCGAGAAGTACTTCGGCGAAGACGTCTCGCAGTAGGCGATGCAGAATCCCTGGGAGCTCTTCTTCTCCTCGCTCGGGCCGATCGCCTGGGCGGGGCTGACGGCGACGATCCCGCTCGCCCTGGTGTCGTTCGCGCTGGGGCTCGTGATCGCGATCGGCATGGCGCTGATGCGGATCTCGGTGCATCCGGTGGTGTCCGGCATCGCGCGGTTCTACATCTCGGTGATCCGCGGCACGCCGATGCTCGTGCAGCTCTTCGTGATCTTCTACGGCCTGCCGTCCGTCGGGGTGACCCTCGATCCGTGGCCGAGCGCCATCATCGCGCTCTCGCTCAACGTCGGCGGCTACGGCGCCGAGGTCGTACGGGCGGCGATCCTCTCGGTGCCGAAGGGGCAGTGGGAGGCCGCCTATACGGTGGGGATGAACCGCACCCGCACGCTGACCCGTATCATCCTCCCGCAGGCTGCCCGGGTGTCGGTGCCGCCGCTGTCCAACACGTTCATCTCGCTCGTGAAGGACACCTCCCTCACCTCGCTGATCCTCGTGACGGAGCTGTTCAAGGTGGCGCAGCAGATCGCCTCCGCCACGCTCGAGTTCATGGTGCTGTACCTGGCTGCGGCGCTGGTCTACTGGGTGATCTGCCTGGTGCTCTCCTTCGGGCAGAGCGCCCTGGAGAGGAGGCTCGACAGTCGTGTCGCGCACTGACCCCACGGCCGAACCGCTGCTCACCGCACGGGGCCTGCACAAGAGTTTCGGCACCACCGAGGTGCTGCGCGGCTTCGACCTCACCCTGCACCGCGGCGAGGTCGTGGTGCTCATCGGGCCCAGCGGCTCGGGGAAGACGACCGTCCTGCGCGCCCTGAACGGCCTGGAGACCCCGGACGCCGGCACCATCGCGATGGCCGGGGGCCCGGAGATCGACTTCGCACCGGAGATCCGCCCGAAGCCCCGCGTCGCGAAGCAGCAGCGGCTCGCGTTGCGTGACCGGTCGGCGATGGTGTTCCAGCATCACAACCTCTTCCCGCACCTGACCGTGCTGGAGAACGTGATCGAAGGGCCGTGGCGGGTGCAGGGCCGTCCGAAGGCCGAGGTCGTCGCCGAGGCGCAGGCGCTGCTCGCCCGGGTCGGTCTCGCCGACAAGGCGGACGCGCGGCCGCATCAGCTCTCCGGCGGGCAGCAGCAGCGGGTGGGCATCGTGCGGGCACTGGCCCTGCAGCCGGACCTGCTGCTGTTCGACGAGCCGACGAGCGCGCTCGACCCGGAGCTCGTGGGAGAGGTGCTGCTCGTCATCAAGGAGCTCGCCGACGAGGGATGGACGATGGCCGTCGTCACCCACGAGCTGAGCTTCGCCCGCGAGGCCGCAGACCATGTGCTCTTCCTGGACGACGGCGTCGTCGTCGAGCAGGGGCCGCCCGCCGAGCTGTTCAGCGCTCCGCAGCACGAGCGCACGCAGCGGTTCCTCACCCGCATCCTCCGGCCCCTCGACGGCGCGTGAGTCCTCGACCCCGCGGGCGATCGGTGGCAGGATGCGGTGCGTGGGCACCATCGACGACTACCTGACCGATCTCGACGCCGCAGACCGTGCGGTGATCGATGGCGTGTACGCGATCGCCACGGAGGAGGTGCCGGAGGCGGAACAGGGCAAGGGCTACGGGATGCCGGCCCTCGTGTACGACGGCAAGCCGCTGCTCTCGGTGATGCGTGCGAAGAAGCACATCGGCGTCTACCCGTTCAGCCCCGAGGCGGTCGCTGCCGTAGCGGGTTTCCTCGACGGTCACCCCGGGGTCAGCCTCGACAAGGGGACGATCCGGTTCCAGCCGGAGCACCCCCTGCCGGTCGAGGCGGTCCGCGCGCTCATCCGGGCGCGGGTGTCGCAGATCGACGCCGGGTGAACGCCTAGCCGCCCAGCACCGGGAGCACGAGGCTCACCGCCAGCGTGATCATCACGACCGCGATCACCGCGTCGAGGAGGCGCCAGGAGCGCGGGGTGCGCAGCCACCGTCCGAGGTAGCGGGCGCCGAAGCCGAGGGCGGTGAACCAGAGGATGCTCGCCGCGACCGCCCCTGCCGCGAACAGCCACCGCTCCTCCCCGTGCGTCGCCGCGATCGACCCGAGCATCAGCACCGTGTCGAGGTACACGTGCGGGTTCAGCCACGTCAACGCCAGCGTCGTGAGGATCACCGGGGCGAGGCGGGTGCGGGTGAGCGTGCCGGTGCCCCCGGACGCCTCAAGGACCGGGGCGTCGCCCCCGTCGACCACCAGCTCCTCGCCGCCACGCCAGGCCCGCCGCGCCGCGAGCAGGCCGTACCCGAGCAGGAACAGCGCCCCTGCCCAGCGAGCAACGACGACGAGCCAGGGGGCGGCGGACAGCACGAACCCGAGCCCGGCGACGCCGGCGATGATCAGCACGGCGTCGGAGAGGGCGCACACGATCACGACGGCGAGGACGTGCTCGCGCCGGATGCCCTGACGCAGCACGAAGACGTTCTGCGCGCCGATCGCGACGATGAGGGAGAGACCGAGGCCGAGACCGGCGAGGACGGTGAGCATGTGTCGAGCCTAGGAGGGCTGAGCATGAGGTGCAGCGAAGATTCCTTCCGCACCATTAGCATCGCTGATGTGAGGATCGACCCGGAACTCGCCGCCACGCTGGCCGCCGTCGCCGACGAGGGCACCCTCGATGCCGCGTCGCGTTGGCTGCAGGTCACCCCATCCGCGGTCAGTCAGCGTCTCAAGGCGCTGGAGCAGCAACTCGGGCGGATCCTCCTCGTGCGTAGCAAGCCGGTCCGCCTCACCGAGGCGGGGGAGTCCGTCGTGCGGCTCGCGCGGCAGATCGCCCTCCTCGAAGAGGATGCTCTCGCGGGAGTCGGGATCGAGGGGAGCGCTGAGGGGCGGCGGATCAGCGTGCCGCTCGCCGTCAACGCGGATTCGATGGCGACCTGGTTCCTGGCACCGATGGCCCGGCTCTCGGCTGTGCACGACATCGATCTGGATCTTCATCGTGACGATCAGAACTTCACCGCGCGCCTGCTCGAATCGGGGACCGTCATGGCGGCGGTCACGAGCGAGGCCACGGCGGTCGCGGGGTGCACGGTCACGCCCCTCGGCGTGCTCGAGTACCGCGCCATGGCCGAAGCCGCCTACGCCCGTCGATGGTTCCCGGACGGCGTGACCCCCGGTGCTCTGGCGCACGCGCCGTTCGTCGACTTCGACCGCCGGGACACCCTCCAGCACGAGTGGCTGGCCGCGCGGGGAGTGCCGGCGGCCGGGGTTCCCCGGCACTACGTCCCGGCGTCGCACGACTATGCGCTGGCCGTCGGCCTCGGGCTGGGGTGGGGGATGGTGCCGCGGCTGCAGGAGGTGCCGGGACTCGTGGCGCTGGGCGGTCCGATCCTGCGCGTGGCGCTGTACTGGCAGCAGTGGAACCTGCGCTCCGCGCTCCTCGACACGATCGCGTCCGAGGTCGCGGGGGAGGCGCGTCGGGTGCTCGCTCGCGAACCCTGACGCGGCCGGGACGGCATCGCCGCCGCGCGGTCAGTCGGCGAGGGCGAGGGCGCGGAAGGCGTCGCGCTCGCGGAGCTGCTCCCGACGGCTGTCCGCCGGGGATGCGGAGCGGGCCGGGACCGTGCGTCCGGTCGTGCGGCGGTACAGCTCGTCGATGAGGTCGGTGGCGAGCCCCACGAGCTTGGCGATCTCGCGGTCGTCGCGGTCGATCCATACGCAGCGGGGCTCGTCGTGGACGGGGGAGAAGTCGACGTGCTCCTCCCAGACGAACAGGGTGCGCTCGGCGCCCAGCACGTGCTGCTGCCACCACACCTGGCGCAGGTAGGTGCGGGGGATCCCCCGGAAGGCCTTGTTGGTGGTCTTGATCTCCGCGAGGCTGACACGGCCGT
Source organism: Microbacterium sp. LEMMJ01 (assembly GCF_002114135.1). Taxonomy (NCBI): domain Bacteria; kingdom Bacillati; phylum Actinomycetota; class Actinomycetes; order Micrococcales; family Microbacteriaceae; genus Microbacterium; species Microbacterium sp. LEMMJ01. The sequence continues at coordinate 291,252 of NZ_NCTV01000030.1, read as the reverse complement.
CCGCGTCCACCGAGATGCCATCGGGGGTCGCCAGGTGGCGGTGCTCGACCTCGGCGCGGAACAGCGCGGAGGAGGGGAAGATGCCGTGCGTCGCGGCGACCCAGGCGGCGATCTCCGGCTCGCGGCGCCGGCCGTGGTCGGTGTAGGCGTTGCCGCCGAACCGCGGCCCGCCGCCGAGCTTGGCGTCGGCAGCACGGGCGATCGAGCGCTCGCTGGTGAGCCCGGCGACGTCGGTGGCCGTGATGCCGCGCGATCGTGCCCTCATCCATGCCACGCGGTCGCGCGAGTCCGCGACGATGCGAGCTTGGAGTTCCGGGGTCACCAGAAGACTCTAACTCTCCCCCACCCCCGTTCCCGTCGTACACGCCGCCCCCTCCCGCCGACCCACCCCCTTGCGTGCGTCCCGGCCCCCTGCGCACGCGCGTAGGGGGGTGGATTGTGCCTTCCGCCTCTTCGCCCGGTGAACCCTTGACCCACCCCCTTCCGTGCCCTCCGGCCCCGTGCGTGCAGGCGTAAGGGGCCGGGGTGCGCGCAAAGGGGTGGGTCGACGGGAAGAGGAGGGGGGATTTGGGGGAGAGGTGGGGGTGGGGTACAGTGGTCATAACCGAAGACCGCTGGTCATCGTGTGCGCGCGAGTGCACAGGATCGAAGCTCTGCATCGCAGGGGCCCGCGCAGGTGTCACGAACTTCCGAGCTCCGTGCGCTTGCGCCGGAGCTCTTCTCTTTTGCAGGGGGGTCGGAGGCTGGCGCCCCACCACCGTGCGGCGCCTCGTACACACCAAGGAGTGACCATGGCGCAGAAGGATGCATCGGTCAACGAGCTCACGAAGTCATTCGAGAACTCGAACGCCGTCCTGCTGACCGAGTACCGCGGTCTGACGGTTGCCCAGCTCAAGCAGCTGCGCAACAGCATCCGTCAGGACGCTGAGTACGCCGTGGTGAAGAACACGCTGACCAAGATCGCCGCCAACAAGGCAGGCATCTCCGCGCTGGACGACGACCTCAAGGGGCCGTCGGCTGTCGCGTTCGTGCACGGTGACTTCGTCGCCACCGCCAAGGCTCTGCGTGACTTCGCCAAGGCCAACCCGCTTCTCGTGATCAAGTCGGGCATTTTCGAGGGCAAGGCCCTCACCGCCGACGAGGTCAACACGTACGCCTCGCTCGAGAGCCGCGAGGTTCTGCTGGCGAAGGCCGCGGGCATGATGAAGGCGACGATGGGCAAGGCTGCGGCCACCATCGACGCGCTTCGCGAAAAGCTGGAGACCGCCGAGGCCGCGTAAGCGACCGGCGATCTCGTCTACAAACCCCATCTATCTAGGAGATACATCATGGCGAAGCTTTCCACCGAGGAGCTGCTCGAGCAGTTCGCCGGCCTGACCCTCATCGAGCTCAACGAGTTCGTGAAGGCGTTCGAGGAGAAGTTCGAGGTCACCGCTGCTGCTCCCGTCGCCGTCGCCGGTGCCGCTGGCGGCGCAGGCGAGGCCGCGGCCGAGGAGGAGAAGGACTCCTTCGACGTCATCCTCGAGGCTGCTGGCGACAAGAAGATCCAGGTCATCAAGGCTGTCCGCGAGCTCACCTCGCTCGGCCTCGGCGAGGCCAAGGCCGTCGTCGACGGTGCTCCGAAGGCCGTCCTCGAGGGCGCCAACAAGGAGACGGCCGAGAAGGCCAAGGCTGCTCTGGAAGAGGCCGGCGCGACCGTCACCCTCAAGTAATTCCAGCGCACCAGCGCTTCTGCGAAGGCCCCGGGTTCCGCCCGGGGCCTTCGTGCGTCTGCGGGGTCAGCGCGGCGCCGCGGTCGAGCTGCGGACGACGAGCGCCGAAGCGGCCTCGACGTGCTCGACCGGAGCGTCGGGCTCGCTGATCCGTCGCATGAGCAGGCGCACGGCCTCCCGGCCCTGGTCCCGCGGCGACTGCCCGATGGTCGTGAGGGCGAACATCTCCGCATGCTCGTGGTCGTCGATGCCGACGACGCTGAGTTCGGTCGGCACCGCGATGCCCAGGCGGCGGGCGGCGATCACGGCGCCGATGGCCGCCTCGTCGCACACGCCGACGATGGCGGTCGGTCGGTGGCGGCGGTCGCCGAGGAGTCCCGCCGCCGCGGCATAGCCGCCGGGCATCGTGGGGGCCGCCCCGGCGATGCGCGCCCGCGGAGTCAGCCCCGCCGCGTGCAGCGCCTCCCGGTAGCCGGCCAGGCGTCGGGCGTCGCCGTAGCTGAGGTCGGTGTCGTCGGTGGCGCCGCCCACGAAGGCGATGTCGGTGTGGCCGAGCTCGATCAGGTGCTCGGTGGCGATCCGGGCGGCGGCCGCGTCGTCGATCGACACGGCGCTCGATCCGGCGCTGTAGGGCCCCACGCTGACGAGCGGGCGCCCGGTGCGGTGCAGGCGCTCCAGCTCGCGGGCGCTGGGCTGGATGCCGACGGCGATGATGCCGTCGAATCTCCGACCGGGCAGCACGCTCTCGAACAGCCGCTCCCTGGTCTCCGAGCGCTCAGGGACGCCGTACAGCGACAGGTCGTGGTCGCGCACGAGCAGCGCCTCCTGCACGCCCGCCAGCAGCTCCGAGAAGAACCACCGGTCGACCGGTGGCATCACCAGGCCGATGGTGCCGGTGCGCCCGGTCTCCAGGCTGGTGGCGGAGGAGTGCGCGACGTACGCGAGGTCGTGCGCCGCCTCCTCCACGCGCTGTCTCGTCTCCTCCGAGACGTAGCCGCGGCCGCTCAGGGCGCGGCTCGCGGTCGCCTTGGACACACCGGCGCGCGTCGCGACGTCGGCGATCGTGCTCATCGTGTCCTCCTCGACCCGGTTCCACGACGGCGAGCCATCGGGCGCTCGCCGGGAGCCATCGTAGCCGTTCCACACGCGGGGAGGAAGCGGTTCCAGACCCGTGGAACTGGGAGCGCTCCCACCACACGGAGGGCACCGACCTCAAACGGTTGTGATCTTGTAACCTTCCCCAGTTGTACGGCGCGAAGGAACCCGAGTAGGTTGGCCTGGAATCGGTTCCCCAATGGATGTGGCGATTGCTCTCCTTGGGCGGACTGAAGATCCACCTGAAGAGGAGAAGTACATGGCTTTGTCACAGCGATACCGCCTGCTCGCCCCCATCGCACTCGTCGGCGTCGCGTCTCTCGCGCTCGCCGGGTGCGCCGAGGGCGGAAGCGGCGAAGGCGGAAGCGGGGAGACCAAGGACACGGTCCGGATCTCCGGCGGCATCACGGGCGTCGAGGCCGATGACCTGAACGCCTCCTTCGAGCAGTTCACGAAGGACACCGGGATCAAGGTCGAGTACACCGGCGACAAGGGCTTCGAGGGCAACATCGTCACCAAGGTGACCGGTGGCGACGCTCCCGACATCGCGATCGTCCCGCAGCCCGGTCTGCTCAAGACCCTCGTCGACACCGGCAAGGTCATGCCGGCCCCGGAGGCCGTGGAGACCGCCGTCGACGAGAACTGGTCCGAGGACTGGAAGAAGTACGGCACGTTCGACGACACCTTCTACGCGGCGCCGATGCTCGCGAACCTCAAGGGCTACGTCTGGTACTCGCCGAAGCAGTTCGCCGAGTGGGGCGTCGAGGTTCCGGAGACCTGGGACGACATGATCGCCCTGACCGACACCATCGTCGAGAAGACCGGCGGTCCCGCCTGGTGCGCCGGCTTCGCCTCCGAGGCGGCGTCGGGCTGGCCGGGCACGGACTGGATCGAGGACCTCGTCCTGCGCCAGTCGGGCCCCGACGTGTACGACGACTGGGTGGCCGGCGACGTGAAGTTCACCGACCCCGAGATCAAGCAGGCCTTCGACGCCGTCGGTGAGATCCTGCTCAACCCGGAGTACGTCAACGCGGGCTACGGCGACGTCAAGAGCATCAACTCGACCGCCTTCGGCGACGTCGCCAACGCGGTGGCCAAGGGCGACTGCGCGCTGACCCACCAGGCGTCGTTCCTGTCGGCGAACTTCCTCGACACGGAGACCGCGGACGGCAACGTCCCCGAGGTCGCGCCGGACGGCGACGTCTACGCGTTCATCATGCCGGGCGAGACCGCCGGTGAGCTCCAGGTCGAGGGTGGCGGCGAGTTCGTCGCGGCCTTCTCCGACGACGAGGCCACCCAGCAGGTGCTCGAGTTCATGGCATCGCCGGAGTTCGCCGACGCCCGTGTCGAGCTCGGTGGCGTCATCTCCGCCAACAAGAACGCCGACCCGAGCCTCGCCTCGAGCGAGTTCCTCCAGGAGGCGATGACCATCATGCAGGACGACGCGACGACCTTCCGGTTCGACGCTTCCGACCTGATGCCGTCGACCGTCGGCTCGGGCTCGTTCTGGAAGGGGATGGTCGACTGGATCGACCGCAAGGACACCGACACGGTGCTCTCCGACATCCAGGCCGGCTACGAGAACTGATCGCCTCGACGCGATCTTCTCAGGCTGAGCGGGGCCGGGCTGCACAAGCCCGGCCCCGCTCCACCCATCCATACTGCGCGGGAACCCAGCACGATCCAGAAGGGGACGTTCATGTCGCACGCGACCATCGAGAAACCCGTCGAGGCTGACGCGCCGCCGACGACGCACGGCACCGACGAGAAGGGGAGGAAGACCACACGCACGATCCTCGCGATCGGCTTCGTGGTCGTCGTCGCGCTGGCTCTCCTCCTCGTCTTCACCGCTCCGACCGAGGAGTCCTCGCGGATCACGATCGGGTTCTCGCTCAACAGCTTCTTCCTGTGGCTGGGCGGTCTGAATCCGCTTGTGCAGATCCCCGCTGTGCTGCTCGTGTTCGGCGTGGTCGTGGCGATCATCCTCGTGCTGATCGAGTTCGCGCCCCGCCCTGGTCGCGGCTACTTCATCATGCGGCTGGTCGCGTGCCTCGTCATCCCGGTGCTCGCGCTGCTGTTGCTCCGTCCCTACGCGAACGCCGTCGTGTACGTCGTCGCGATCGCGCTCCTCGTCGGGGCGCTCCTCTTCTTCGCGGACTTCCGCGCGCGGCAGGGAGCGGGCTATCTCTTCCAGCTCGTGCTGTTCATGGCGCCGGCGGCCATCATGCTGCTGCTCGGCCTCATCTACCCGGCGATCTCGACGATCTTCAAGTCCTTCTTCGACAAGACCGGCGACGAGTTCGTCGGGCTCGAGAACTACATCTGGGTCTTCACCAACCCGGTCGGCACGTCGTCGGTGATCAACACCATCATCTGGGCGCTGCTCGCTCCGGTCATCTCCGTGGTCATCGGCCTCGCCTACGCCGTCTTCATCGACAGGGCCCGCGGCGAGAAGTTCCTCAAGGTGCTGGTCTTCATGCCGGTGGCGATCTCGTTCGTCGGCGCCGGCATCATCTGGAAGTTCATGTACGACGCCCGGCAGGGTGACCAGATCGGTCTCCTCAACGCGATCGTGACCGCTTTCGGCGGCGACCCCGTGCAGTGGCTGGCGATCAAGCCGATCCTCAACACGCTCATGCTGCTCATCGTGTTCATCTGGACCCAGACCGGCTTCGCCATGGTCATCCTCTCGGCCGCGATCAAGGCCGTGCCGGTGGAGCAGATGGAGGCGGCCGAGCTCGACGGCACGAACGCCTGGCAGCGCTTCCGCAACGTGACCGTGCCCGGCATCCGGTCGTCGCTGATCGTCGTGCTCACGACCATCACGATCGCCTCGCTCAAGGTGTACGACATCGTCGCGGTGATGACCGGCGGACGGGACGAGACCAGCGTCCTCGGCTTCGAGATGGTCAACCAGCAGCAGCGGTTCCAGAGCTACGGGCACTCGTCGGCGCTCGCCGTCGTGCTGTTCCTGTTCGTGTTGCCGCTGATCATCTACAACGCCCGATCGATGGCCAAGCAGAGGGAGATCCGCTGATGAGTGCAACGCAGGCCACCGTCGTGGACAACCGCACCAAGCGCCAGGTGGCGCGGGACACGCGCCGCAACGAGGCGACCGCCCACAAGAAGCTGACCTCGAAGGGGGCGACGATCGCGGCCGCGGTCATCGCGCTCTTCTGGACGATCCCGACCTTCGGTCTCTTCGTGACGTCGTTCCGCCCGGGTGCCGACACGCAGAACAGCGGCTGGTGGACCGTCTTCTCCAACCCGGAGTTCACGTTCGACAACTACGTGCAGGCGTGGAACTCGGGCGGCACCTCGACGACCCTCGCGACGGCCTTCATCAACTCGCTGGCGATCACGATCCCCGCGACCGTGTTCCCGATCGTGATGGCGTCGCTCGCCGCGTACGCGTTCGCATGGATCGACTTCAAGGGTCGGAACATGCTCTTCATCTTCGTGTTCGCGCTGCAGATCGTGCCGCTGCAGATGGCCCTCGTGCCGCTGCTGAGCCTGTTCTCGGACGGACTGACGATCAACGACGTACCGATCTTCCCCGGGTTCGGCCTGAACGAGGTGCAGTACAGCTTCGCCCGCGTCTGGATCGCGCACGCGATCTTCGCGCTGCCGCTCGCGACGTTCATGCTCCACAACTTCATCTCCGAGATCCCCGGCGAGATCATCGAGGCGGCCCGCGTGGACGGCGCCGGACACGGTCAGGTCTTCTTCCGGATCATCCTGCCGCTGGCGGCTCCGGCGATCGCGTCCTTCGCGATCTTCCAGTTCCTCTGGGTATGGAACGACCTGCTGGTCGCGACGATCTTCGCCTCGCCCGGCGCCCTGCCGATCACGCAGGCGCTGAACTCGCTCTCCGGGACCTGGGGGAACAAGTGGTTCCTGCAGTCCGCGGGAACGTTCATCTCGATCATCGTCCCGCTGATCGTGTTCTTCGCCCTGCAGCGCTTCTTCGTGCGCGGCCTGCTGGCCGGCGCGACGAAGGGCTGACCCTTCGACGGGCTCAGGCCCTTCGACAGGCTCAGGGACCCAGGTTCTGGGTCGCTGAGCCTGTCGAAGCGGCGGTGAAACACAGCCCCGGAGGCGAGGGCCCGCGCCGTACCCTGAACAGATGAAGTACGCAGACTCGATCGTCGACCTCGTCGGCGACACGCCCCTGGTGAAGCTCCAGCACGTCACCGAGGGCATCGCGTGCACGGTGCTCGTGAAGCTCGAGTACCTGAACCCGGGCGGATCGGCGAAGGATCGGATCGCGGCCCGCATCATCGACGCCGCCGAGGCCGCGGGCGATCTGCAGCCGGGGGGCACAATCGTCGAGCCGACGAGCGGCAACACCGGCGTCGGGCTCGCCCTCGTGGCCCAGCAGCGCGGCTACCGGTGCGTCTTCGTGCTCCCGGACAAGGTGGGCGAGGACAAGATCGACGTGCTCCGCGCGTACGGTGCCGAGGTCGTCGTGACCCCGACCTCCGTCCCGGCGGACAGCCCGGAGTCGTACTACAGCGTGAGCGACCGGCTGGCACGGGAGATCCCCGGGGCCTTCAAGCCGAACCAGTACGAGAACCCGAACGGGCCGCGCAGCCACTACGAGACGACGGGGCCGGAGATCTGGCGCGACACCGACGGGCGCGTCACGCACTTCGTCGCCGGCGTGGGGACGGGCGGCACGATCACCGGTACAGGACGCTACCTGCGCGAGGTGTCCGACGACGCGGTGCGCATCATCGGCGTCGACCCCGAGGGCAGCGTCTACAGCGGCGGCACCGGTCGGCCCTACCTCGTCGAGGGCGTGGGCGAGGACATCTGGCCCGGCGCGTACGACCCCGCCGTCCCGCACGAGATCGTCGCGGTCGGCGATGCGGAGTCGTTCGCGATGACGCGGCGCCTGGCCCGCGAGGAGGGCATCCTCGTCGGCGGCTCCAGCGGCATGGCCGTCGTCGGGGCGCTGCGGGTGGCGAAGGACCTGCCGGCGGACGCGGTCATGGTCGTGCTCCTCCCGGATGGCGGACGCGGCTACCTGGGCAAGATCTTCAACGACGGCTGGATGCGCTCCTACGGGTTCAGCGAGGTGGAGGAGGGGGAGACGGTCGCCGACGTGCTCGCCGCCCGGGCCTCCCGCCACGGCCTCCCCGACCTCGTGCACGCGCACCCCACCGACACGGTGCTCGAGGCGATCGGCATGATGACGGAGTACGAGGTCTCGCAGCTCGTCGTCCTCAGCGCGGAGCCGCCGGTGATGATGGGCGAGGTCGTGGGCACCGTCGACGAGAAGGGCCTTCTCGACCTGCTCTTCCGGGGCGACGCCGAACCGAGCGACGCCGTCGGCGCACACGTGGGGGAGCGGCTGCCGCTCATCGGCATCCACGCGTCGGTCGCGCAGGCGCGGGCCGCGCTCGCCGACGCCGACGCCCTCCTCGTCACCGAGGACGGCAAGCCGCACACCGTGCTGACGCGACAGGACCTGCTCGGCTACCTCTCCCGGTGACGCGGGACGTAACAGGCCGGCACCCGTCGGAGGGCTCGGACGTAGGCTGAGAGCATGTCCGACCACGACCACGCCTTCGCCACCCGAGCCATCCACGCCGGACAGGCGCCCGACCCGATCACCGGGGCGATCATCCCGCCGATCTACCAGTCGTCGACGCACGTGCAGGACGGCATCGGCGGCTTCCGGGAGGGCTACGAGTACAACCGTGCGGGCAACCCGACGCGCTCCTCGCTGGAGACGCAGCTCGCCGCTCTCGAGGGCGGGGTCGGGGCGCTGTCGTTCGCGTCCGGTCTCGCGGCCGAGGACGCGCTGCTGCGCGGCATCCTCAAGCCCGGCGACCACGTGCTCCTCGGAAACGACGTCTACGGCGGCACCTACCGCCTGCTCACGAAGGTCCTCGCGCCCTGGGGGATCGACACGACCACGGTCGAGCTCTCCGACGTCGACGTGATCCGCGCGGCGATCCGTCCCGAGACGCGCATCGTGTGGCTGGAGACGCCGAGCAACCCGCTGCTGAAGGTCGTCGACATCGCGCTCATCGTCGAGGTGGCGCACGCGGCCGGTGCCCTCGTCGTGGTCGACAACACGTTCGCCTCGCCGGCTCTGCAGCAGCCGCTCGCGCTCGGCGCCGATCTCGTCGTGCACTCGACGACGAAGTACCTGGGCGGGCACTCCGACGTGCTGGGCGGTGCCGTCGTCTTCGGTGACGACCGCTTCGTCGAGGCCGTGAAGTTCCAGCAGTTCGCGGTGGGTGCGGTCTCCGCACCTCTGGACGCCTGGCTGACGACCCGCGGCATCAAGACCCTCGCGGTGCGGGTGCGCCAGCACTCCGAGAACGCGCAGGCCATCGCCGAATGGGCCCAGGCGCGGCCGGAGTTCGCGCAGGTGTTCTATCCCGGCCTCGCGTCGCACCCCGGTCACGAGATCGCGGCGCGGCAGATGAGCGGCTTCGGCGGCATGCTGTCGCTCGGTCTCGCTGCGGGTGCGGACGCCGCCCGGGCCTTCGCCGAGAGCACCCGCGTGTTCCAGCTCGCCGAATCGCTCGGCGGCGTGGAGTCGCTCATCGGCTACCCGCCGGAGATGACCCACGCGTCGGTCCGCGGCACCGAGCTCGCCGTCCCGGAGAACGTCGTGCGTCTCTCGGTCGGCATCGAGGACGTGGCCGACCTCATCGCGGATCTCGAGGAGGGTCTCGCCCGCATCGCCCGCTGACCGGCACGGCGACCCGCGATCGCGGGGGCGTCCGTCACAATGGGACGATGAATCGACGGATGCTGCTGTGGTGGGGCGTCGCCTGCCTCCTCCTGGCCACTGCCCTCGGCGCACTCGTCGTCTTCGTGTATCCGCAGACGCCGGGGCTCGACCAGTGGTGGAACGACACGATCGCCGCGGTCCGCGCGGACTGGATGCTGAGCTTCGCCCTCGCGCTGAACTGGATCGGCGGTGGCTGGGTCGCCATCCTCGCCGTGCCGCTGGCGACCATCGCCGTCCTGCTGCTCCTGCGCCGATGGCGGGGGGCGCTGTTCGCCGCGTTGTGCTTCCTCGTCAGCGCCGGTGCCGTCCAGCTCCTGAAGAACGTGTTCGGCCGCGCCCGCCCGCACGACATGCTCGTCGTGAGCGACTACGGCTCGTTCCCGTCCGGTCACACCGCGAATGCGGCGACCATCGCCCTGGTGCTCTGGGTGCTCTTCCCGCGGGTCTGGGTGGCGATCGTGGGGGCGGCCTGGATCGTGCTCATGGCCCTATCGCGCACCTTCCTGTCGGTGCACTGGGCCACGGACACGCTCGGCGGGGCGTTCGTCGGCGCCGGCGTCGTCCTCGTGCTCGCCGCCTGGCTGGTGCCGTGGGTGCGACGCGACGTCGAGGCGACCGCCCGCGCCGATAGGCTGAGCGGAACCTGACCCGTCCGAGGAGCCCCCGTGTCGCGCATCCGTCCCTACCGTCCGACCGATCGCCCGGCGATGTTCGAGATCTGCCTGCGGACGGCCGACGCCGGGGGAGACGCCACCGGGGTGCTGTCCGATGACGAGCTGTGGGGGAACCTCTTCGCGGTGCCGTACGTCGAGCGGCACCCGGACCTCGCCTGGGTCGTGGAGGCCGAGGACGGGCGCACCATCGGCTACATCGTCGCCACCGACGACACCGACGCCTTCTACGCCTGGTTCCGCGACGAGTGGTGGCCGGGCCTGCACGCGCGCTATCCGCGATCGGCGGACCCGCAGACGCGCGAAGAGAAGCTGATCGAGTACGGCTACACCAGGGAGCCGGGGGTCGAGCCGCATGCCGCCGAGTACCCGGCGCATCTGCACATCGACCTGCTGCCGGAGGCCCAGGGGCAGGGACTCGGTCGCGGTCTCATCGAGACGCTCTTCGCAGAGCTGCGTCGGCGCGGTGTCCCGGCGCTGCACCTCGGCATGGACCCCGCGAACTCCGGCGCGGCCGCGTTCTACGAGCGGCTCGGCATGACCGTGCTCCCGTCCGCGCCCGGTGGTCTGACGTACGGGGTGCGCTTCGACGGCTGACGCCGCCCGAAACGAGAGAAGACCTCCGCGATGCGGAGGTCTTCTTCGTCTGTGGCGGTGACGGCGGGATTCGAACCCGCGGTTGCTTGCACAACACACGCTTTCCAAGCGTGCTCCTTCGGCCGCTCGGACACGTCACCAGGGAACAACCTGTCCATCCTATCCGATGTCCCGGGGGCCTCGTGACATACCGGCGATCCAGGCCTGCGGTCGCGAAAGCTGTTATATTGCACCTCGTCAGAGGCCTGTATATCTTCATATGAAGACGCAACGGCGTCAGACGGATCCGGTTCTCTGGGGGGATCATGGGGACGAGTGCGACGACGGCACGGCAGGGCGACGGGTCGATGGGCGAGGACCCGCTCCTCGGGCCGCAGGCCCTGCGGGCGTGGGTCACGGGCGGGCATGCGGCACGCGGTCGCGTGTTCCTGCGCGAGGCGGAGACCGGCGCTGACGCCCTCGCGGCTGCGGCCGACCCCGAGGACGTGATCCTCGAGCCCGCAGGATCGGTGCCTCGGCCGGGGGCGGCTCGCGTCGTCGGCTACGCAGGACGGCTCGCCGACCTCGGCGACGAGCTGTTCCTGGGGGAGCGCGGCGTCGAGCTCCAGGACTACATCGCGGCCTCCTTCGTCCAGATCGTCGGACCGACGGCGATGCGCTTCTTCGACGAGGCGGGCTGGCGTGCCTTCCTCGACGACGCCGATCTCGCGCGCGGCACCGGAGTCTTCGCCGCGGCCATGCTCGACCCGCGGGTGCTGCTCGCGGACCGCTCCGCTCTCGCGCGGACGCAGGAGGTGGAGGCTCCGCGCGCCCTCCGCATCGACGCGGACGGCGGTGTGCATCTCGGAGTGCAGGGGGAGGCGATCGACCACGTGGACGACCTCCCTGCCGCCCTCGGGAAGGCCCTGCCCCTGGCGTCGGCGCTGGGCGGCGTGCCCGGCTCGGCGGACCTCATCGTCGAGCTCGACCGCCGGCCGTGGCTCCGCCGGTACCTCGACGCGGCCGATCTCCGGAAGATGCTCCGCCTGCCGAACGGCGCCGCTCGCATCGCGGGCTTCGGGTGGGCGCTCCTCGATGACGACCTCGCGGACGCGGAACCCTTGACCGACGACCCGTTCCTGCTCGACACCGCCGAGGGGTTCCTGCTCGCCGATGTCCGGACGCTCCGCCGGCACCTCCTGTCCCCGCTGACCGCTGCGGTGGTCGACGCGATCCAGACCTCGAGCACACGCGGACGTGCGGCGGCGCGCGTGGCCCGCGCCTGCGGAGTGCCCGATGCCCACGCGCGGCATCTGTGCCTGGAGGCGCTCGCCGCGCTCGGAGTCCACCTCGGTGCGGGGATCGAGGACACCTCGGGGGGAGGAGCACGATGAGCGCGCCGCACGCGCTGTGGACGTCGATGCTCCCCGCCGACACCGCCTTCCCTCCGGATCGGGTGGCGGTCGGCGCCTCCGGGCATCGCCTCTTCTACGCCGACGGCTCCGACCGCCTCTGCGCGACCAGCGGCCTGTGGAATGTGCCCCTCGGCTTCGGCAACCCGGCGGTGACCGAGGCCGTGAGCAGGGCGACGCGCGACGCCTCCTACCTCTCGCTGTTCCGCGCCCCGCACCGGTACGCCGAGGACGCCGCCGATGCCCTCATCGCCCTCGCGGGTTCCGAGCGCTACCGGCGGGTGATCTTCTCCACCTCCGGCGGGGCGGCCAACGACGCCGCCATGAAGCTCGCCCGGCAGTACTGGGCGCAGCAGGGCGCGGGCTCGCGGTCGCTCGTCGTCGGCCTGCGCGGCAGCTATCACGGCACGATGTACGGCAGTCACGTGCTGAGCGGCGACGACCTGCTGCAGTCGGTCTACGGCGTCGACCGGCGCACGGTGCGGCACGTGTCGCACGCCGACGACGGGGCGGAGCTCGAAGCGCTGCTGGAGCGTGAAGGCTCCCGCGTCGCCTCCGTCGTCGTGGAGCCCGTCCTCGGGAGCGGCGCCCACGCGCTGTCCGCCGCCTTCGTCCGTCGCCTCCTGGAGCTGAGGGAGCGGCATGGGTTCCTGCTGGTGGCAGATGAGGTGGCGACCGGCTTCGGGCGCACGGGCGCGATGTTCGCCACCGATCGCTGGGCGGCCGCACCGGACGTCCTCCTCGTGTCGAAGGCGCTGACGAACGGGGCGATGGGAGCGGCGGCGCTCCTCGTCGGCGACCGCATCGCGACGGCGTTCGCCCGCGGCGGATGGACCTTCGTCCACGGCGAGACGCAGGCGGGCACGCCGGCCTGCGCGGCCGCGGTCCTCGCCGTGATCGACGAGCTCCGCCGCATCGACGTCGAGGCCACCACGCAGGCCCTGGCGTCGACGCTGCACCGCCTCGCGCGGACCTGGCAGGAGGACGGGATCGTCACCGACGTCACCGGCAGCGGCTGCTTCGTCGGGGTGGGGCTCCGCGGCCCGGACGGGTCCCCGCTCTCCGGGACCGACGTCCTGGAGGTGGTGTCCGCCATCGCCGACAGCGGCGTCGTGGTGCACCCCGGTCCGAGCTCCTTCCAGCTCATCCCCGGCTACGGCTTCACCCCGGCGGAGGTGGCCGAGACCGACCGGTCCGTGCGAGGCGGCCTGGCACGGGTGCGCGAGGCGGCGGCATGACCGTGCCGTTCACCGCACGCGTCCCCACGCTGTGGCACGGGCCGCGCGCACGAGAGACGATGGCGGGTCTGACAGCGGGACGTGACACGCTGGTGATCGCCGACGCCGCCGTCGCGCACCCCCTTCCCGCCGCAGCGTCCGCCCGGACGATGACGGTGGACGCCTCGGGGGTGGACGAGCTCGGCGTCGTCCTGATCGCCGAGGAGCTCGTCCGACGACCGCCCGAGGTCATCGTGGCCGTCGGCGGCGGAAGCGTCCTCGATGCGAGCAAGATCGCGGCCCTCGCGCTCAGCCCCGGACGCCTCCTGGACTTCGCCCTGCGGCACGCGGCGACCTCGGCGCTCACGATCCTGCCCGACGCGCCTCCGCCGGTCGACATCGTCGCGATGCCGACGACGCTCGGCACGTCGTCGGAGACGAACAGCGTCGCCATCCTCCGGAACCGCTGCGGAGCCCGGCTCCTCGTCGGTCGCCCGCTGCGTCCGCGCCACGCCGTCCTCGATCCCGACCAGCTCGCCACGCTCACCCCTGCTGCCGTGCGAGAGGGAGCGCTGGAGGCGTTCCTCCGGGTGGCCGGCGCCTCGACGAGTCCACGGACGGCGCGGGCCGACCGCGACGCGCGGATCCTCGGTCGGGCGCTGCTCGAGGCGGCCGCGCGGGACGTGATGTCGACGACGGGACGACTGCGCCTCGCGCGGCTCAGCGCCGCGACCCAGCGCACGGCCGCCCTCCGCGGGCCCGATCCGTACAGCGCCCGCCACTGGTACCTCGCGAACGAGGTCGCCTTCCATCTCGGCGTCCGCAAGATGCCGGCCACGGCGGCGGTCATCGCCGCCGTCTGGCGCCGGATCGGTGCGGGCGATCCGCGCTGGGGCGACCGCGCCAGCCTCGACGCCTTCTGGGCCGGCGTCGCGGCGGGGACAGCACTGCCTCGTGACCCGGCCGCCGGCATCGCCGCCGTCGTCGATCAAGGAGGGCTCCCGTCACCGCCGCGCCCGAGCGCACGGGAGATCGATCGGATCGCCGCCGCCGTGGAGACGGCGTGGGGGGATCACCGCCCCATGCTGCGCGGAGTCCGCGCCGCGGACGTCCGCGCTGTGCTCCACGACTCCCGGTGGAGCCCGTCCCCGGTCGGCGATCGCCGGCCCGAGCAGCGGAGAGGAGGTGATGGGAATGAACGAAAGCACGGAGATGAGAATCCGGTTCCAGGAGCTCGACCCGATGGAGGCGCCCAGCTGGGACAGCTTCTACCAGGGCGTGATCGGCGCGCTGGTCCTCATCGGGATCGGTGCGGCAGCCGCCACGTGATGCCGTCCGGCAGCACCCGATCGGAGAAAGGAAGGAGGGACGCATGACCGCAGCACTGCCGGCGCTCGAGTTCACCGAACTCGAGGCCATGGACGCGCCGGGCGATGCCGATGACTACATCCGCGGCTTCGCCGTGGGCGTGATCATCGGAATTCTCGCTCTGACCTAGGAGGTGCACTGTGCAGTCCACGTCGCTGGAGTTCCTGGAACTCGAACAGATCGACACCCCGCTCGAGTGGTGGGAGCACGCGAGCTACATCATCGCGATCATCGGCGGAGCCGCCGCCATCGCGACCTGACAGCGGGTGCGGGCGGGATCGTCCGCCCGCACCCCCCGACCATCCAGCCGAGGAGAGGCGATGCACGGATGACGTCCCTGATCACCGAGACCGTGGCGGCACGGCTCGACCTCGTCGGCGCGACCGCCAGGGCACAGGACCTGTACGCCGGAGCCGGCACCGACTTCTACGACCGGCTCGTCGGCCCGGACCGAGCCGAGATCCGCGAGGTCCTGGGGCTCGCGCACACGGCCTCCGGACCCGTGCTGGACCTCGCCGCGGGCAGCGGACGGCTGACGATCCCGCTCGCACGCTCGGGGCATCGCGTCACGGCGGTGGATCTCTCTGCGGACATGCTCGCGCGTCTCCGCGGCGCCGTGCCGCACGGGGCGACCGTCGAGTGCGTCGTGGCGGACATGCGCGACCTCGCGCTCGGCGAGCACTTCGGCCTCGTCGTCCTCGGGGCGACCTCCATCACGCTGCTCGATGGCGAAGACCGGGCGCGTCTCTACGCGGGCGTTCGACGTCATCTGGCCTCCTCCGGCGTCTTCGCCCTCACCATCGCGGACGGGGCGTCGGCGGACGCTCTCGTACTCCCGACCGACCGCGAGATCACGGTCCCCGGCAGCGCGGGAGACGAGCCCTTCCTCTTCGCGCAGCAGATCGAGGACGACGGCGCCGTGCGGCTGGTCAACTGGGTCCGCCTCGCGGACATCGCCCCGCGCGCGGAGGTGCCGGTCCTTACGAGTCGCCTGCACGTGCTGAACCCCCGACTCCTGGCCGACGAACTCGTCGAGGCCGGTTTCGCGGCGCCCGAGACGTCCCCGGTGCGGACGCCCGTCGGCGTGGAGATCCTCCTCCTCACCACCACCCGCGCCGAGGATGGAAGGGGCGGGCGATGACGACGGCAGGACCACGAGCCGTGCGGCGACGTCGCGGACGAGGACGGGACGCCCTCACCGCCGAGTCGTGTCCGACCCTGGCCGCCGGCGTCGCGTTCGAGCCGACGGCGGAGGGCTCCGGGTGGCTCGCCACTGTCCAGGGCGTGCCGTCGGCGCGGCTGTCCCGACCGGTCGTCGACCTGCTGACGGCGATGGACGGCCGCACCGCGGTCTCCGCGCTGCGTGCCCGTTTCGCGGCGGGGGAGACCGATGAGAGCGTGCTGCGACTGATGGAACGCTTCCGCGACACCGGGCTCCTGGACGGGGGTGCGTCCCGGCTGCCCGGTCGTGTCACGTATCGACCGCCGTTCACCGTGCAGTTCGCGACCCTCCGCGCGTCCGCGCTCTTCGCGCGTCTCGACCGTGTGGTCGTGCCCGTCCCGCATCGTGCGGTCCTCGCGGTCGTCGCCGCGGTGGTCGGTGCCGGGACCGTCGGCGCGGCCCTGCACCTCGGCGAGCTGGGTGCCGTGCTCGCTCGTCCGGTGCCGCTCGCCGGCTTCGCCCTCGTCGTCGTGGCGCTCGGCCTCGCGACCCTGGTCCACGAGACCGCGCACGGGCTCACCCTCACCCGGCTGGGAGGCCGGCCGCGGCGCGCGGGGTTCATGCTCCTGTACCTCACGCCCGCCTTCTTCGTCGATGTCACGGACGGCTGGCGGCTCCCCGACCGACGGCATCGTGTGGCGATCGCCCTGGCCGGCCCCGCCGTCCACGCCACGGTGGCGGCGGTGGCGATGCTCGCCGCTCTCGCCCTGCCGTCGTCGGCGGCCCGCGAGACACTGCTGCTCCTCGCGATCTCCTGCACGGTCGTCGTGCTCGTGAACCTGATCCCCTTCGTGCGCTTCGACGGGTACCTCGCCCTGATGAGCGCCCTGGACGAGCCGAATCTCCGGAGGAGGTCGATCCGCGACGGCGCGGGCTTCCTCGCCCGCCTCGTGTTCGGGGCGCCGCGGCAGCCGCGGGCGCTGGAGCGGTGGTGGAGCGTGCCGTTCGGTCTCTGCTGCCTGGCGGCCCCGGTCGTCATGGTGCTGTTCGCGGTCGTCCGGACCGCGCAGCTGCTCGACGGAGCCGGCCCGGCGGCGAGCCTCTTCGTGCTCGCTCTGGAGGCCGTCGTGGTCGTGGCGGGCGTCGTCCTCCTGGTGCGCGCTCTGGTCCGGATGTGGCGATCCGGTGCCTCGCGGTTCCGCCTCGTCGGCGTGACCGCCGCGCTCGCGGCCGGAATCGTGGCCGCCGGCATCCTCGTCCCGGTCCCGACGGCCGCGGTGCTGGGGTTCTCCGTGGACGACGACCGGGTGGTCCTGGTGCGGGGCGGACGGGATCCCGGCACCCGCATCCCGGACGGCGCCCCGGTGGTCTTGTCGACGCGGGGCATCCTCGCCAGCGAGTACCGCGGCGAGGGGACGATCAGGACCCGACCTGCGACGGAGACCGAGGTGCCGGTCGAGGCGCTCTTCCCGGTCAGGACGCCCGGGGCATCGGTCCCGGCGACGGCCGTGGCGGAGGTGGAGGTGTCGGGGGAGCGCAGCGCCCTCCCGGCAGCGGGACAGGCGCGCGTGCAGCTCGGCACGGCGCCGCTCTGGCAGGCGCTCTGGGCGGCGGTCGCGTCGCCGCTGGCAGCTCTCACGAGCGAGGAGGAGAGAGGATGACCATGAATCAGCACGCCATCGAGGTACGCGGCCTCACGAAGAGGTTCGGACGCCGCACCGCTGTCGAGGATCTGTCGTTCGCGGTGCCCCGCGGGGCGATCGTCGGGCTTCTCGGCCCGAACGGCGCGGGGAAGTCGACGACGCTGCGGGCGATCGTCGGTCTCGTGCGGCCGACCAGCGGCGAGGCCGTGATCGACGGGGCGCCGTTCGGGGCGCTGGACAACCCGGCCGCGCACGTCGGCGTCCACATGGACGGGTTCGGCTTCGAGCCCGGCATCTCCGGGCGACGGCACCTGGAGATCTGCCGACTCGCAGCCGGTGCGCCGCGCGGCCGCGTCGACGAGGTGCTGGACGAGGTGGGCCTCGCCGCCGATGCGCGCCGCCGCGTGAAGACCTACTCGACGGGTATGGCGCAGCGGCTGGGCCTGGCCGCGGCGTTGATCGGTGGGCCGCGGACGCTCATCCTCGACGAGCCGGCCAACGGTCTGGATCCCGACGGCATCCGCTGGCTGCGCGGGTTCCTCCGCGGCTTCGCCGAACGCGGCGGCACGGTGCTCGTCTCCAGTCATCAGCTCTCCGAGCTCGAGCAGGTCGTGGACGAGGTGGTCGTCATCAAACGACGCGCGCTCTTCGCCGGGAGGCTGGACGACCTCGTCACGGGCGGGGCCGACTCGCTCGAGAGCCGGTACTTCGATCTCGTCGAAGGAGCCCCCGCATGAGCGGCGTGATCCGGGGCGAACTGCTGCGCGCGGTGAGCGGGCTGTCGATCCTGGCCGTGTACCTTGTCGCGGTCCTCATGCCGGCCTTCGTGCTCTTCTCCGACGGCTCCCGTCTCGCGGTGGACGGCCTCGACGCGGGCGCGGCGACAGCCCGGCTGCTGGAGCCGCT
Organism: Microbacterium sp. LEMMJ01; assembly: GCF_002114135.1. Taxonomy (NCBI): domain Bacteria; kingdom Bacillati; phylum Actinomycetota; class Actinomycetes; order Micrococcales; family Microbacteriaceae; genus Microbacterium; species Microbacterium sp. LEMMJ01. The sequence goes on along the minus strand of NZ_NCTV01000030.1, from coordinate 272,736 downwards.
CGCGTGGTCGGTCATCTCGGCGGCGTTCGTCGGCGCATACCCCGTGACGCGGGAGTACTACTACGGCTCCATGGACCGGACGCTCACGGCGGTCGGGTTCCGCCGCGCCTTCCCGGGGAAGCTGGTCGCCGGCGTCGTCATCGCCCTCGCGCTGGCCGTGGTCGTCATCTTGCTGTGGATGCTCGGCATCTCGTTCTTCCTCGCCCGGCACGGGCTCAGCCTCGTGTTCACGGCGGAGGCGGGGCGCATCGTCGCGGGGGCTCTGGGCGGCGTGGTCCTCGGCGCCCTCATCGGCGGAGCGATCGGCTGGATCACCCGGAACTACTACGCGACGGCGATCATCGTCCTCGTCTTCCCGATGGCGCTGGAGTTCGCGATGCTGCGGACGGCGCCCGAGATCGCGCGGTTCTCGCCGGGAATGGCCATCGCGGCGCTGAGCGTGCCGGAGTACCAGGGCCGACTGCTCGCCTTCGCGCCCGCCCTCGCCATCGGGACGGCGTGGGCGGTCGGCCTCGTCGCGCTCGCCGCCGTCCGGGGACGCCGGAGCGTCGCGTGATCGGTCGAGCGTTGCGGGCACAGGCGCGGGGCGCGGCCGGGGACGTCGTCCTCTTCGGGGTCGCGCTGGCGGCCTTCCTGCTGTCCCTCTCCCTGGCGACGAGCATCCCGGCGGAGCTCGCCGAGGCCCCGTCGGCGGCCCGGGAGGAGCTCGTCGCCCCCTTCGACGCCGTGCTCGCGACCTACGCCGGCATCCTCGCGGCCGTCTACGGCTCCTTCCGCTACACGATCGACCGGCGGGACGGCGTCGTCGCGCAGCGGCTGATGCTGGAGTCGCGGTGGGCGATGCTCGTCGTCCGCGTGCCCGCCGCAGCGCTGGGCGGCGCGGTCGTGGCGGTCGCCGCGGTGGTCGGCGGGCACACGGCGCTTCTCGTCACCCTGGGCGGCGTCCCCGTGCACGCGCCGGCCGTCGCGTCGGCTGTCGCCCTCGGTGCGGCCGCGGCGCTGTGGGGTCTGGGGATCGGCATCGTCGTGCAGGCGCATCTCGCGGCGCTCTTCGTCGCCGCCCTCTCGATGGGGGTGGGCCTCCTCGCGGCGATGTTCTGGAGCGCCGGCGCCGTCTATCTGCCGCTTCCCGCCCTGCTCGACGCCTTCCGGTTCGACGTGGCCGCCCTGGGCATCCCCGCGGGCGAGGGGCTCGGGCCGGCGGCGGTGCCGATCGCGGCGGGCTGGATCCTGCTCGCGGTCGGGGCGGGAGCGGTGGTGTTCCTGCGGCGGGACGTGAGCTAGCGCGACGGGAGGCGACGTAGGATTCCTGGGTGGCCACCCCCAAGATCGTCCTCTTCTACGCGTTCACCCCGCTCGCCGATCCGGAGGCCATCCGCGTCTGGCAGCGTGACCTCGGCGAGGCGCTGGGGCTGCGCGGACGGCTGCTGATCTCGTCGCACGGCGTCAACGGCACTCTGGGCGGGGATCTCCCGGCTCTGAAGAAGTGGGCGCGTTCGTTCCGCTCCTACGCCCCTTTCCGGGACACCGACATCAAATGGAGCGAGGGCACCGGACTGGACGAGGCGGGCCGCAGCCTCGATTTCCCGAAGCTGAGCGTGAAGGTGCGCGACGAGATCGTGTCGTTCGGCGCCCCGGATGAGCTGCGGGTCGACGCGCACGGCGTCGTCGGCGGAGGGGCGCGGCTCACCCCCGACGAGCTGCACGCCCTGGTCGCCGAGCGCGGGGACGAGGTCGTGTTCTTCGACGGCCGGAACGCGCTGGAGGCGGAGATCGGACGCTTCCGCGGCGCCGTCGTGCCGGACACCGAGACCACCAGGGACTTCGTGCGTCTGCTCGACTCCGGCGTGTACGACGACCTGAAGGGCAAGCCCGTCGTCACCTACTGCACCGGGGGCATCCGCTGCGAGGTACTGTCGAGCCTCATGGTGTCCCGCGGCTTCGGCGAGGTCTACCAGCTCGAGGGCGGGATCGTCCGGTATGGCGAGACCTATGGCGACGACGGCCTCTGGGACGGATCGCTCTACGTCTTCGACGGGCGCGGATCCGTCGACTTCTCGGACCACGCGCGGGTGATCGGCGTCTGCGCGGGATGCGGGGCGGCGACGAAGCGCACCGCGAACTGCCCCGACCCCTCCTGCCGGGCGCAGTTCGTCGTCTGTGCGGACTGCGACGCGGTCGCCTGCCCGACGCACGCGGAGCCGTCCGCCGCGCACCTCTGACCGCGGCGCCTGCCGACCGTCAGACCAGGAGTCGGGAGTCGGAACCCCGCGGCGCATAGAGCGACCGCGGCAACAGCAGCGCCTCGGCCCGAGTCCCCCCGGCGACGTGCGCGCGGAGGCTGACGAGCACGGCCCGCAGGGGGACGGCGAGGTCGTCGGCAGCGGCGGACGTGCGCGCATAGTTCGCGCGCTCCACCGCCGTGACCAACCGGCCCAACGCGGCCTCGTCCGCACCTGCCTCCCTGACGAGCCCGGCGGCACGTATCCGCGGGCTCTCCGCGTCCGAGACGGGGATCCGGAGGTCGATCAGGGTGTCGCGCAGCTCCGCCCACGCCGCGGCGGCGTCTCCGTGGGCGGCACGACGCATCCGGAGGCGCCGCTCGAGGAGCCGGACGACGGCGGGGAGGAGGAGCACGATCACCACGCCGAGTGTCGTGAGGAGGACCGGCGTCGGGTCGAGCCGGCGCAGCTCCCCGGAGTCCGTCGAGCCGGCATCCGCATCCCTCCGGTCGACCTCCGGCCCGGAGGTCTCCTCGGTCTGTGGAGCCGTCGTGGGTGCGGGGGTCGCCGGGCCGCTGCTGCTCCCGCCCCCGGTGGTGCCGGCACGGAAGGCCGTGGGGACACCGAGCGAGGCGGTCGGCTCGAAAGGCACCCAGCCGATGCCGGGGAACAGCACCTCGGGCCAGGAGTGCAGCTGGTCGCTCGACACCGAGAAGATCGACTCGTCACCGCGCTTCTCGTCGGTGGGCGAACCGGGGAGGTATCCGACCACGATCCGCACCTGCATGCCGAGGCTCTCGGCCATGAGCGCGAAGGAGCCGGCGAAGTGCACGCAGTATCCGGAGCGTTCCTCGAGGAATCGCGCCACGGCGTCGGCGCCGGTGCCGTCGAAGCCCTCGTCGACCGGCGTCTCCAGCGAGTACTCGAACTGCGACCGGAACCAGTCCTGCAGCGCGACGAGCCGGTCGTAGTCGGTCTCCTCGTCCGCGGTCACCTCGGCCGCGAGCTCCGGGATGATAGCCGGGAGCTCCACCTCCTCGTCCTCGTCGGTCTCGCGGGGCGGGGCCGCTTCCGTCGCACGGATCTGCTCCAGCGTCGGCGTCACGCGGAGGGAGGTCACGGTGTAGTCGTTGCCGACCGCGTCGGCGCGGCGGGAGAACAACGTGCGGTTGTCGGGCGAGACGCGCCACGCCGCGCTGAGCCCCTGCACGTCCGTGGCCGGATACGGCACGGGCAGCCAGGAGCTCGACATCCGCAGCACCCGGATCGAGGTCGTCTGCTCGGCGGCGGTCACGTCCTCGCTCCACTCCGCGTCGCCGAACCCGTCCGCCTGGGACTGGAGGTCGCCGCGGTCCGGCTGCCAGACGCGGCCGTCGAACCGGGAGAGCGTCGTGAGGCGGAGGTAGGGAGCGGTATCCGCCTCGGTGGCCACCGTCAGCACCTCGACCGGACTCGGCTGTCGGAGGTCGTCGCCCAGGCGCAGGGAGGCGTCGACCGTGACGCCGACCCCGGTCCCGGCGATGCTGGACGCGACCGGGAGCAGCGGGGTCACGAGGAGCGTGGTCGCGATGGCGGCCGCCCCGACGGAGACCGCGACACCCGCCGAGGCGCGGCGCGGGGACTCGGGGTGCCGTCGCGCCGTGACCCGGAACAGGAGGAGGGCCACGACCGCCGCGATGGCGAACCAGGCCACGTTCGGCGGCCCCAGCGTCACGATCATGGGCACCGCGCCGACGGCACCCAGCAGGACGGTGGCGAGGACGGCGGCCCGGTGGGCGAGGAGGTGGTCGAGCAGGATCGCGACGAGGGCGAAGCCCGCACCCAGGGCGGCCGCGAGCCCGGGGGAGGCCTCCAGCGGAGCCGAGCCGAACACGATCTCCTGGACTGCTGCGGAGCCGAGGGCCTGGAACAGCGTGAGCGTGTCGGACGTCGGCACCACCCCCGCGACGGCGGTGTCTCCCGCGAGGAGCAGGGTGAGGAGACCGACGGCCACGAGGAGCTGCGCGAGCAGGGCGACCAGCCCGACGACGGCCGCAGGACGGTCGCGCAGCAGATGCCGTACGAGCATGCCGGCGCCGATCACCGCGACGACGACGAGGGTCACGACGAACGACCAGACCCCGGGGGCGATGACCGAGGTGAAGGGCCAGAGCGCGGTGAGCGCGGCGAGGGCGGCGAGGGCACCGAGGGCGAGGATCCCGGCCGGCTCCTCCCGATCGCGGTGCCAGCGCGGGCGGGTGCCGGTGGGCACGACGGCGGGCCGCGGCCGCTCATCCCGGAACATCGACGGCTCCCGTCCGTGCCGAGAGCGCGTCGTCCCATGCCTCGGCGACGTCGGTGCCCAGTCGCGCCACGGTCCAGCCGTGCTGTCGGGCAGCCTCCTCGGTGCCCGGCAGCGGGTCGGTGCTGAAGAGGAGCGGTGCGGCGGCGCCGGCGGGGCGGAGCAGCGCGGCGTCCTCCTCGTCCAGTCGGCCGGTCACGTAGACGAGCGGTCCGGGCGGTGTCCCGCCGAGCAGGGCGACGAGGTCGCGGCGCTCGCCGCGCGGCGTGACCATCGCCAGCGCGACCAGCAGGCCGTCCCGGTCGTCCTCGTGTCCGCGGAGGGCACCGAGGAGCGTGCCCGCGCTGTCCAGGACGTCGACGCTGTATCCCTCGGCGGCGAGATGGAGGGCGGCGGATGCGCACAGCGAGACCGCGGCCTCGAACGTCGGATCGATCTCCTCGGCATTCGCGGTCCACCCGCTGCCCGAGCGATCGAGCACGACGACGGCGTCCGGGCTCGACTCCTCCTCCTCCTGCCGGACCATGAGCTCTCCGCGGTGCGCGGTCGCCCTCCAGTGGATGCGGCGCATCGAGTCGCCGGGCGCGTATCCGCGGGGCGAGAGGTTGTCGCTGCCCTGGCCGAGCCGGGTGGAGGAGGTGTGCGCCGTGCCGCCCGCCGCCCCGATGCGGACGGCGAGCGGGGTCAGCGCGAAGACCTCCGGGACCACCGTGATCGTCCGCGTGTCGCCGAACGCCTGCTCCCGCTGCGCCAGACCGAACGGATCGACGGTGCGCAGCAGGAGCGGCCCCAGGGGCCAGACGCCGCGACGGACGCCGGTGACGAGGTAGCTGAGCTGCGGGGTGTCGGCGGGGTATTCGCCTCCCGAGTCGCCGGTGACGGCGGAGGGGAGGACATCGTGCCACAGCCCGTGCGGCACCCGGAGGGCCCGGAGCGTGAAGCGGACCGTCACGCGCGAGGTCTCCGAGACCGTGAGGAGGTCGGTCGAGATCTGCCGGGTGACCGTTCCGGAGCGGCGGGGGAGGCGGACGGCGAGAGCCGCGAACAGCGTGAGCGCGGCCAGCAGGACCCCGAGGTACAGCAGGATCCGCGCACCGAGGATGTTGGCCGCGATCACGCATCCGAGCGCGGCGATGAGCGCACCGGTGCCGCGCGGCGTGAGCAGTCGACGTCGGCGCATGGCGGTGTCCTCAGGAACGGGTCGCGACGGGCACGCGCACGCGCTCCGCGATCTGGGTGAGCGCCGCCTCGACCGGCTGGGCGCCCGCCCGATGCGCGCCGCGGGCCGGGAGCAGCCGATGGGCGAACACGGGGATCAGCAGGTCCGTGATGTCATCCGGGATGACGTAGTCGCGGCCGTCCAGTGCGGCCCAGACCTTCGCCGCGCGGACGAGCTGCAGCGTGGCCCGCGGGCTGGCGCCGAGGTGCAGGCTCGGGTCGGTGCGGGTGGCCTGGGCGAGGGCGACCGCGTACTCCTCGAGTGCGGGCGCCACGTGCACGGCCCGGGCCCAGGCGATGAGCTGCGAGATCGCGGTGGCGTCCGCGACCGGGGTCACGGTCGCCAGCGGGTTCACGACGTCACGCTGCCGCAGCATGAGGGCCTCGGCTGCGGGGTCGGGGTAGCCCATCGAGATGCGCATCATGAACCGGTCGCGCTGCGCCTCGGGGAGCGCGTAGGTGCCCTCCATCTCCAGCGGGTTCTGCGTGGCGACGACGAGGAACGGGTCGGGCAGCCGATGCGTGGAGCCGTCGACCGTGACCTGCCCCTCCTCCATGGCCTCCAGGAGCGCGGACTGGGTCTTGGGGGAGGAACGGTTGATCTCGTCGGCGATGACGATGTGGGCGAAGACGGCGCCGCGCTTGAACTCGAACTCGCGATCGACGGGGTTGTAGACCGAGACCCCCGTGACGTCGCCGGGCAGGAGGTCAGGGGTGAACTGGATGCGCCGGACGGTGGCGTCGACGGTCGCGGCGAGGGCGCGGGCCAGCATCGTCTTCCCGACGCCGGGCACGTCCTCGATGAGCAGATGGCCTTCGGCGAGCAGGCAGACGAGGGCGCTGCGCACGGCCTCGGGCTTCCCGTCGATCACCTGGCTGATCGAGCCGAGGATGGCCGCGGTCTGGGCGGCGAATCCGTCGGCGTCGATCGCGACCGGGCTCAGGGGGGCGTTCTCTGGCATGCGTTCCCTCTCGTCCGGCGCAACGATGCGCGTGCATCGATCGTACGCTCCGCACGGCCCGCGGGACCATGCCGGGCTGCGGTCGTCGGGTCCCGTCGGCTTCGGGTAGAGTGGACGACGGCTCTCCGCGTGGCGGCATCCAGGCCAATTCCCCCAGGGCGGAAACGCAGCAAGGGTAACCGGGCTCTGCTGGGTGCGCGGAGGGTCTTTTCTTTTGCCCGCGTCCAGCCGGCCGCAGGGTGCTCCTGCGAGAATCGAGCGGTGACCGTTCCTCCGCCGGCCAGGCCCGAGCATCCGCTGCGGCGATTCGCGTCGCCCGTGCTGCTGCTCGCGGCCATGTGGGCGGTGCAGTTCGCGGACGCGGTGCTGCCGGGCTCCTTCAGCGGCCTCGGCATCCGCTCGTGGGACCCTGCGGGACTCCTGGGGATCGTCTTCGCCCCGCTGCTGCACGCGAGCTGGGCGCATCTGATCGCGAACTCCGTGCCGTTCCTCGTGCTCGGCTGCCTGGTCGCGGTCGAGGGCACGCGCCGGTTCTGGGCCGTCACCGTGATCGTCGCGGTCGTCGGCGGGCTCGGGACCTGGCTCGTGAACGCCCCCGGCACGCTGACCGTGGGCGCCTCCGGGCTCGTCTTCGGGTACTTCGGCTACGTGGTGATGCGGGTGTTCGCTCCCGGCCGCGTGTCGCACCGCATCCTCTACGCGGTGATCGCCGTCGTCGTGGTCGGCCTGTACGGCGGCACCATGCTGGCCGGGGTGTTCGGCGTCGCGGACGGCGTGTCCTGGCAGGGCCATCTGTTCGGCGCCATCGGGGGCGGTGCGGCCGCGCTCGCCGGACGGCGTCCCGACCAGCGCCGCGCCGTCGGACGATGACGGCTCCGCGCACGAGGAGGACGACGGCGACGCGGACCACGTCGACCCGGCGGCCCGCCGCGTCGCGCGAGGCCGCCAACCGCCGACGCCGGGAGGCCCGCCGTCGAGCCGCCCGGCGCGCACAGCGGAAACGGATCCTGCGGCGCGTCGCCGTGTCCGCCGCCGTGGTGGCCGCGGGGGCGGTGCTGCTCGTGCTCATCCCGCTGGGGCTGGCGAGGGATCCGGCGCCGGTCTGCCTCGACCGTCCGTCGACCTTCCCCCAGGCGGGCGTCGCCGGATGGAGCGGCGAACAGCTCGAGAACGCCGCGACCATCATCCGCACCGCCGACGAGCTCGGGTTCGCGCGGGACGGTCAGATCCTCGGCGTCATGACCGCGATGGGCGAGAGCAGCCTGCGCAACATCGACTACGGGGACTGGGAGACGCGCGGCTGGACCAATCCGGATGGATCGCGCACGACGAGCATCGGTCTCTTCCAGCAGCAGGAGTGGTGGGGGAGCGCGGAGCAGCGGATGGATCCCGCCACCGCGGCCCGCCTGTTCTTCGAGCGCCTGGCGCGGGTCCCCGACTGGCGGTCGATGGCGCCCTCGCACGCCATCCACCGGGTGCAGGTGAACACGGACCGGGACTACTACACGCGGTACCAGGAGGATGCCACGGCCGTCGTCGACGTGCTGTCCGGCCCGTGCGAGTGACGCGCGCGTTTGTCACGGCAGCGGCGGGGTGCGGTGTCGGGGTGCCCGCCTAAGCTGGAGCCGTGTCGCGGAGCATCTACATCACCTCGGCCGAAGGCCACACCGGGAAGTCGACGATCGCCCTCGGGGTGCTCGATGCGCTGATGCGCGTGTCGCCGCGCGTGGGCGTGTTCCGCCCGATCGCCCGCGCGGTCGCCGAGCGCGACGAGATCCTCGAGCTGCTGCTCGCCCACGACGGCGTCCAGCTCGACTACGAGGACTGCATCGGCGTCACCTACGACGACGTGCGCGCCGACCCCGAGGGCGCGCTGTCGACCATCGTCGCGCGCTTCAAGGCCGTCGAGGCGCAGTGCGACGCCGTCGTCATCGTCGGCAGCGACTACACCGACGTCGCGAGCCCCGCCGAACTCGGCTTCAACGCCCGGATCGCGGCGAACCTCGGAGCCCCCGTCCTGCTCGTTCTGAGCGGACGCGACCAGCAGCGGCAGGCCGAGCAGCTCGGCACGACCACCGCGCGGGAGGCCGCCGCCGTCGGCCAGATCGCCGCCCTGGCGCTGCCGGAACTCGCCGAGGAGCGCGCGGAGCTGTTCGCGGTGGCCGTGAACAGGGCCGACCCCGACGGGCTCGACGCCATCGTCGACGCGGTGCGGGCCGTCCTCCCCGCCGGCACCCCGGTCTGGGCGCTGCCCGAGGATCGAGCGCTCGTCGCGCCGTCCATCCGCGGCATCGTGTCGGCCGTCGACGGCACGCTGCTCAAGGGCGACGAGGATCGTCTGACCGCGGTCGCGCTGTCGATCGTCGTGGCCGGCATGTCGATGGTGAACGTCCTGCCGCGCCTCACCGACGAGGCCGTGGTCGTGATCCCCGCCGACCGCACCGAGGTGCTGCTCGCCGCCCTCCTCGCCGACTCCTCCGGCACGTTCCCGCGGATCGCCGGGATCATCCTCAACGGGCCGTTCCCGCTGCCGGACCCGATCCTCCAGCTGCTCGACGGCTTCGCCTCCTCGGTGCCGATCATCACCACCGACCTCGGCACCTACGACACGGCGGTGCGGGTGATGGGCACCCGTGGCCGCATCTCCGCCGACTCGCGCGGTCGCTACGACCGGGCGCTCGGACTCTTCCAGGCGCACGTCGACGTGGCCGAGCTCACCGAGCAGCTCGGTCTCGCGGAGGCGCACGTCGTCACGCCGCTCATGTTCCAGTACGGCCTGATGGAACGCGCGCGGTCCGACCGCCGCCACATCGTCCTCCCCGAGGGCGACGACGACCGCATCCTCCGGGCGGCGGCGGCGCTGCTGTCCCGCGAGGTGGCGGAGCTGACGATCCTCGGCGACGACGGGGCGATCCGCGCGCGGGCGGCGGAACTCGGCCTCGACATCGCCGGCGCGCACGTGGTGAGCCCCACCGACCCAGAGCTCGTGGAGCGCTTCGCCGCCGAGTACGCCCGGCTGCGCGCTCACAAGGGGATCACCCTCGCGCAGGCCGCCGACACCGTCACCGACGTCTCCTACTTCGGGACGATGATGGTGCACCTCGGGCTCGCCGACGGCATGGTCTCCGGTGCCGCGCACACCACGGCGCACACGATCCGGCCGTCCTTCGAGATCATCAAGACGAAGCCGGGGGTGAACGTCGTCTCCAGCGTGTTCCTCATGGCCCTCGCCGACCGCGTGCTCGTGTACGGCGACTGCGCGGTCATCCCCGATCCCACGGCCGAGCAGCTCGCCGACATCGCGATCTCGTCCGCCACCACCGCCCGGCAGTTCGGCATCGACCCCCGCGTGGCGATGCTGTCGTACTCCACCGGCGAGTCCGGGTCGGGGGCCGACGTCGACAAGGTCAGGGCGGCGACGGCGCTCGTGCGCGAGCGCGCTCCCGAACTCCTCGTGGAGGGTCCCATCCAGTACGACGCCGCCGCCGATGCGGCGGTCGCCAAGGCGAAGCTGCCGGACTCGGCCGTGGCGGGGCGGGCGACGGTGTTCGTCTTCCCCGACCTCAACACCGGCAACAACACCTACAAGGCGGTGCAGCGCTCCGCCGGCGCCGTGGCCATCGGTCCGGTGCTGCAGGGGCTCAACAAACCGATCAACGACCTGTCCCGCGGCGCGCTCGTCGACGACATCGTGAACACGGTGGCCATCACGGCGATCCAGGCCCAGGGCGACGAGCGAGCGGGGGAGGAGGCATGAGCGCGATCCTCGTCATCAACAGCGGGTCGTCCTCGCTGAAGTACAGCCTCATCGACACGGCGCACGAGGACGAGCTCGCCAGCGGGCTCATCGAGCGCATCGGGCAGGACTCCAGCCCCGTCGCCCACACCGTGCGCCCGGAGCCGGGTGACGGACCGTCGGCGACGATGCTCGACGCCACCTACCGCGACGAACAGTCCATCCCCGACCACGCCGCCGCCTTCGAGGTCATGCGCGCCCAGTTCGCCGCGCACGGCCCCTCCCTCGAGGCGCATCCCCCGGTCGCGGTCGGGCATCGGGTCGTGCACGGTGGTGCGCGCTTCTACGCGCCGACCCTGATCGACGCCGACGTCGAGCGGCAGATCGACGAGCTCGCCGTGCTCGCGCCGCTGCACAATCCGGCGAACCTCGCCGGCATCCGGGCGGCTCGCGCCGTGTTCGACAGCGTCCCGCACGTGGCGGTGTTCGACACCGCGTTCCACCAGACGCTGCCGCCGGCGGCCTACACCTACGCGATCGATGCGGCGCTCGCCGCCGAGCACCGGGTCCGCCGGTACGGCTTCCACGGCACGAGCCATCAGTACGTCAGCGAGACCGCCGCACGCTTCCTCGGGCGCGACCTCGGGACCCTCCGGCAGCTCGTGTTCCACCTCGGTAACGGCGCGTCGGTCACCGCGATCGACGGGGGTCGCTCGGTCGAGACCTCGATGGGCCTCACGCCGCTCGAGGGCCTCGTCATGGGCACGCGGTCGGGCGACATCGACCCGGCCGCTCTCGTGCACCTGTCCCGCCGCGCCGGCTACACCATCGACGACCTCGACGCGCTGCTGAACACCCGCAGTGGACTGGCGGGACTCGCCGGACGCAGCGACATGCGCGACATCCTCGCGGGCGTCGCCGCGGGGGAGGAGGCCGCGACGCTGGCCTTCGACGTGTACGTCCACCGTCTGAGGGCCTACGCCGGCGCGTACATCGCGCAGCTCGGCGGGGTCGACGTCGTGTCCTTCACCGCGGGCGTCGGGGAGAATGCGGCGCCCGTGCGGGCGGCGGCGATGGCGACGCTCGGCTTCGCGGGGATCGAGATCGACCCGGCCCGCAACGAGGCGAAGGAGCGCGGCGTCCGCGTCATCTCGACGGACGCCTCGGCCGTGACGGTCCTCGTCGTCCCCACCGACGAGGAGCTCCAGATCGCCAGGCAGACCGCCGAACTGCTCTGATCACGGTCCGGGGTTACCCCGCGCGCGCCACCGCCATTACGCTTGCACAGTGGCACGGAGAGGTGCCGACCCGACCCTCGTCCTTCTCCTGGAGGCTCTGTGCCAGACGCGCTGCCCGACCTGTTCCACGCCGACGGTGTGCTGTTCGACCTCGACGGCGTCCTCACGCCGACCGCCGAGGTGCACATGCGCGCCTGGAAGGCGGTCTTCGATGACGTCTTCGCCCGCTGGGACATCACGCCGCCGTACACCGACGAGGACTACTTCGCCTACGTCGACGGCAAGAAGCGCTACGACGGCGTCGCGAGCCTGCTGCGCAGCCGCAACGTCGAGGTGCCCTGGGGCTCGGTGGACGACGACCCGTCCGCCGAGACCATCTGCGGGATCGGCAACCGCAAGAACGCCGCGTTCGCGGCGTCGCTCCGCAGCCAGGGCATCGCTCCGTTCCCCGGCTCCCTCGCCGTGGTCGAGGCGCTGCACGCCGCGGGGATCCCGCTCGGTGTCGTCTCCAGCTCCAAGAACGCCGAGGAGGTGCTGGCGGCCGCCGGCATGCGGTCCTTCTTCCGCGTCGTGATCGACGGCGTCGTCGCCGAGCGTGAGCACCTCGCCTCCAAGCCCGCGGCCGACATGTTCGCCGCCGGCGCCACGGCCCTCGGCGTCGACCCGGCCCGCAGCATCGCCGTCGAGGACGCCACCTCCGGCGCCGCTTCGGCCGCCGCCGCCGGATACGCCGTCGTCATCGGCGTCGACCGCGGCGCCGGCGCCAACGCACTCCGCGCCGCCGGCGCGACCCACGTCGTCGACGACCTCGGCGTCCTGCTTCCCGCCGCCCGCACCGACACCCCGGAGACCGCATGATCGACCGCGACCGCTTCCCCGTCGACCCGTGGCGTCTCATCGAGACGCGCTACTCGGAGGAGGGCGTCGGCGAGACGCTGTTCTCGGTCGGCAACGGCTACCTCGGGCTCCGGGGCAACCACATCGAGGGGCGCGGCGCGCAGGAGCACGGCACCTTCATCAACGGCCTGCACGAGACATGGCCGATCCGGCACGCCGAGCAGGCCTACGGCTTCGCCGAGGTCGGCCAGACGATCGTCAACGCCCCCGACGCCAAGGTGATGCGGCTCTACGTCGACGACGAGCCGATCTCCCTCGACGACGCGGACGTGCGCGAGTACGCCCGCACGCTCGACATGCGCACGGGTGTGCTGGAACGGCGCGTCGTCTGGGAGACCCCGTCAGGCAAGCGGGTACGCATGCGGGATCAGCGTCTCGTGAGCTTCGAGGAGCGCCACCTCGCCGTGCTGCGGCTCGAGGTCGTGGTCGAGAACGCCAACGCCCCGGTCACGATCAGCTGCCAGCTGCTCAACCGTCAGGACGGGGCGGGCGTCTACGCCGGCTCCCCGATGACGACCAAGGGCGCCGCCTTCGACCCGCGCAAGGCCGAGCGCATCGCGGACCGCGTGCTGGAGCCGGCGGAGCACTGGCAGGACGGGCTGCGCTCCGCGCTGTCGTACCGGGTCGCCGCGTCCGGGATGACCGTCGCCGTCGTCGCCGATCACATCATCGAGACGGAGAACGACTACAACGTCCGGACGCTCATCGAGCCGGACATCGCCAAGAACGTCTTCCGCGTCCAGGCGAAGGCCGGCGTCCCCATCACGATCACCAAGCTCGTCAGCTACCACTCGTCCCGCGGCGTGCCCCCGCGGGAGCTCGTCGACCGCTGCCGTCGCTCTCTCGACCGGGCAGCGGACGAGGGCGTGGAGACGGTGTTCCGTCGTCAGCGCGAGTGGCTCGACGCGTTCTGGGAGCGCAGCGACGTGCAGATCGGCGGGCGCGACGACCTGCAGCAGGCCACCCGGTGGTGCCTGTTCCAGCTCGCTCAGGCCTCGGCCAGGGCGGACGGCGCCGGCGTCCCCGCGAAGGGACTCACCGGCTCCGGCTACAGCGGCCACTACTTCTGGGACACCGAGATCTACGTGCTCCCGTTCCTCACCTACACGACGCCGCGCTGGGCGTACAACGCTCTCCGGGCCCGGGTGAAGATGCTCCCCGCGGCGCGCCGCCGGGCCGCTCAGCTCAACGAGGCCGGCGCGCTCTTCCCGTGGCGCACGATCAACGGCGAGGAGGCCTCGGCGTACTACGCCGCCGGCACCGCGCAGTACCACATCAACGCCGACATCAGCTTCGCGCTCGGCAAGTACGTGCGGGCGACCGGGGACGAGGCCTTCCTGCGGCGCGAGGGCGCCGACGTCGCGATCGAGACCGCGCGGCTCTGGGCCACCCTCGGCTTCTGGCGGGGATCGCGGCTCGTGGAGCAGTCCGGCGCCGGCGACGGCCTCCAGACGTTCCACATCCACGGCGTCACCGGCCCGGACGAGTACACGACCGTCGTGAACGACAACCTGTACACGAACGTCATGGCGCGGTACAACCTCCGGTACGCGGCCAAGGTCGTGCGGGAGATCCGCGACAGCTACCCCGAGGACTACGCGGCCCTCGTCGAGCGCACGGGCCTCGGCTCCGGTGAGGCGGAGTCCTGGGAGCGGGCCGCGGAGGCGATGTACATCCCGTACAGCGAGAGCCTCGGCATCCACCCGCAGGATTCGCTGTTCCTGGAGCGGGAGGTCTGGGACCTCGCGAACACCCCGGCCGACCAGCGCCCGCTGCTGCTGCACTTCCACCCGCTCGTGATCTACCGCTTCCAGGTGCTCAAGCAGGCCGACGTCGTGCTGGCGCTGTTCCTCCAGGGCAACCACTTCTCGCCCGAGGAGAAGAAGGCCGACTTCGACTACTACGACCCGCTGACGACGGGCGACTCGACCCTCTCGGCGGTCGTGCAGTCGATCCTCGCGGCAGAGGTGGGCTATCAGGACCTCGCGCAGAAGTACTTCGAGCAGTCGCTGTTCGTCGATCTGCACGACCTGCACCACAACGCGGCGGACGGGGTGCACGTCGCCTCGGCCGGTGGCGTGTGGACGGCCCTCGTCTGCGGCTTCGGCGGTATGCGCGACTACGGCGGTGACCTCAGCTTCGACCCGCGGCTCCCCGAGTCCTGGCCGTCGCTGTCGTTCCCGCTGCAGTGGCAGGGGACGGCGATGCAGGTGACCGTCACGCGGCACGAGCTGCGCGTCGAGGTGCGCAGCGGACCTCCGGTGCCGTTCAGCGTGCGGGACAACGCATACATCGCGACGCTGGAGGACGAGGTCATCGTCCCGCTCGCGAACCAGGGACCCGTGATCCCCGGACGCCCGACCCTGCAGGAGTTCGCCGACGCCCGCCGCGACGACGGCACGCGGCTTTCGGCCTCGGTCCCGGTGATCACGAGCGCGATCCCCGTCATCGAGAACCTCGACTGACCGCTGACCCACCCCTCTGCGTGCGTCCCACCCCGTTGCGGACGCACGCAGAGGGGTGGCTCGCGTGAAAGGGGCCGGGTCGACCGGGAGGGGAGCAACGTCGGTGGCACGCCGTAGGCTGGAGGGGTGACCACAGCCCTCTACCGCCGCTACCGACCCGAGACGTTCGGCGAGATGATCGGGCAGTCGCAGGTGACCGATCCGCTCATGACCGCGCTGCGTGGCGACCGCGTCGGCCACGCCTACCTGTTCTCCGGCCCGCGCGGTTGCGGCAAGACCACCTCGGCGCGCATCCTCGCCCGGTGCCTGAACTGCGCGGAGGGCCCGACCGACACCCCCTGCGGGACCTGCCCGAGCTGTGTCGAGCTGTCCAGGGCGGGCGGCGGATCGCTCGACGTCGTCGAGATCGACGCGGCGAGTCACAACGGCGTCGACGACGCGCGCGACCTGCGCGAGCGGGCGACCTTCGCCCCGAGCCGCGACCGCTTCAAGATCTTCATCCTCGACGAGGCGCACATGGTCACCCCGCAGGGCTTCAACGCGCTGCTGAAGCTGGTCGAGGAGCCCCCGCCGCACGTCAAGTTCATCTTCGCGACGACGGAGCCCGAGAAGGTGCTCGGCACGATCCGCTCGCGCACCCATCACTACCCGTTCCGGCTGGTCCCGCCCGCCGCGATGCTCGACTACGTCGAGAAGCTCTGCGCGGAGGAGGGGGTCATCGTCGAGCAGGGCGTCCTCCCGCTCGTCGTCCGCGCCGGGGGTGGCTCGCCCCGCGACACCCTGTCGCTGCTGGATCAGCTCATCGCGGGATCGGACGCCCCTGCCGGCTCGGAGACCGTCACCGTCGGCTACGCGCGCGCGGTCGCGCTGCTCGGGTACACCCACGGGGCCCTCCTCGACGAGATCGTCGATGCGCTGGCGGCGGGCGACGCCGCGACCGCCTTCCCGGCCATCGACCGCGTCGTGCAGACCGGACAGGACCCGCGTCGCTTCGTCGACGATCTCCTGGAGCGCCTGCGCGACCTCATCGTGATCGCCGCCGTGGGCTCCGGTGCCTCTGCCGTGCTCCGCGGGATCGCGGAAGACGAGCTCGACCGTATGCGCCGCCAGGCAGAGTCGTTCGGCGCCGCGCGGCTCTCCCGTACGGCCGACGTGGTCAGCGCGGCTCTCGACGACATGTCCGGAGCCACGTCGCCCCGCCTCCACCTCGAGCTCATGGTGGCCCGCGTCCTCGCCGCATCCGGGGGGTCGACCTCGACCGGAGCAGCCGCGTCGGGCGCGCTGCACCCGCCGGCCACGACGCACCCGCCGGTGATCCCGCCCGCGGCCGCGGCACCGTCTCCCACGGCTGCGCCCGGCACGGAGACCGCGCCGGCAGTGCCCTCGACGCCCGCGGCACCGGCTCCTTCCGCGCCGGCCGTCTCCGGCCCTGCGGCCGCCGCTGAGCCCGAGCGCTCCCCGGAGCGCGAGCAGGCGCCGGAACCCGCCCGTCCCGCGGAGCCCGACCCCACGCCGGCTCCGGCCCCGGAGTCGTCCGCGCCGTCCGCTCCCGTCACGTTCGACCGCGTCCGCGACGCCTGGCCCGCCGTGCTGAAGCGTCTCGAAGGCATCAGCCGCACGTCCTGGCTGCTCGCCACCGCTGTGCAGCCGCTGGCCTACGACGGCGAGTCCGAGGTCCTGACCCTCGGATTCACGAGTCAGCACGACGTCGCGAAATTCAAGGGGACCACGCCCGGCTCCGGACCGTCCGACCACCTCCGCACGGCCATCGAGCAGGAGGTCGGGGTGCGGGTCAAGTACCTGCCGGCCCCGATGCCGCCCGGCGGTGCGCCGCGGCAGCCCGCCTCCTCGGGATCCGCCGCCCCGGCCGACACCGCTCCCGCATCGGAGCCTGCGTCAGCGCGTCCCTCCCGCCCGCAGACCCGCGCCGCCGCGGCCCCCGTGACGGAGTGGGCGGTCGCACCCATCCCGACGACAGCGGCCGTAGCGCCCCTCGCCGTCGACGAGGAGCCGGAGGAGGTCGAGGCCGCCTCCGCCGCCCCGACCCCGCCGGCCGACGGCAGGATCGATCGCGATGAGCCGCCGCTGCCCGGCGACGACGACGCTCCCGCGTTCGACGAGGAGCCGCCGTACGATCCGGCCTACGAGCCCCCGGCTCCGTACGACCGCCCTCCCTCCCCACGCGCGACTCCGGCGGCGGCCCCGCAGGCGGCCGCTCGTACGGCCGCCGCGGCCGCTCCACCGGTCGTCGTCGAGCGCACCCCCGCCGCCGGCGGCGTGCAGCGCTACGGAGAGGCCGTGATCCGCCAGGTGCTCGGCGCGACGTTCCTTCGCGAAGAGCCCTACGAGCCCCCCACGAGGTTCTCCTGATGTACGACGGCATCGTCCAAGAGCTGATCGACGAGTTCGGCCGCCTTCCCGGCATCGGCCCGAAGTCGGCGCAGCGCATCGCGTTCCACATCCTGCAGACGCCGACGTTCGACGTCGCCCGTCTCGCCGAGCTGCTGACCGAGATCCGCATCCGGGTCCGCTTCTGCGAGATCTGCGGCAACGTCGCGGAGCAGGAACGCTGCGCGATCTGTCGCGACCCTCGCCGCAACCAGGCGCTGATCTGCGTGGTCGAGGACGCGAAGGACGTCGCGGCGATCGAGCGCACGCGGGAGTTCCGCGGCCTGTACCACGTGCTCGGCGGCGCGATCAGCCCCATCGCGGGCATCGGGCCGGACGACCTCCGGATCGCCCAGCTCATGACGAGGCTCGCCGACGGCACCGTGCAGGAGGTCATCATCGCCACGAACCCCAATCTGGAGGGGGAGGCGACGGCGAGCTACCTGAGCCGGCTCCTGACGACGATGCAGATCACGGTCTCGCGGCTCGCCTCGGGCCTCCCGGTCGGCGGCGACCTCGAGTACGCGGACGAGGTGACGCTCGGCCGGGCCTTCGAGGGCCGGCGCGTGCTGTGACTCCGCAGTCCGGCTTCTCCCGCCGGGGCTGGCTGCTCTTCGGGGTCATGGCCCTGCTCTGGGGCGTTCCCTACCTCTTCATCAGCGTGGCGGTGGATTCGATCTCCCCGCCCGCGATCGTGGCGGGACGGACGCTGATCGCCGCCCTCCTCCTGCTGCCGTTCGCCCTGCGCAGCGGGGCCCTCCGCGCGGCGCTGCGGCACTGGCCGTGGGTGCTGGCCTTCGGGGCCGTGGAGATGGCCGGACCGTTCCTCCTCCTCGGGCACGCCGAGATGACGCTGCCCTCCGGAATGACCGGACTCCTCGTCGCCACGGTGCCGCTGTTCGCCGCCCTCATCGCGCTGGGCGGTGGCGACCGCGGCGTGCTGCGTCCCGCCCGCGGCATCGGCCTGCTGGTCGGCTTCGTCGGCGTCGCCATCGTCGTGGCGGGACCGGGGCTCTTCGGGGGAGAGGTGAGTCTGCTCGCGGCCGGGGAGGTGCTGCTCGTCGCGGTGCTGTACGCGATCGCACCGTTCATCGTGGCGCGCAAGCTGAACGACGTGCCCTCGCTCGGCACGATCACGCTGTCTCTGCTCATGATCGGCATCTTCTATCTCCCGATCGGTCTGCTCACGCAGCACGAGGTGCCGACGCTCCCGTCGATCGGCGCCCTCCTCGCCCTCGCCGTCATCTGCACGGCGCTGGCGTTCCTGGCCTTCTTCGCGCTGATCCGCGAGGTCGGACCGGTCAGGGCGCCGCTGTTCACCTACGTGAACCCCGTCGTGGCGATCGTGCTCGGCGCCATCGTGCTCGCCGAGCCCCTCACCCCGGGGCTCCTCCTCGGATTCCCGCTGATCATCGTTGGCTGCTGGTTCGCCGCCACCGGAGGGCGCCTGCGCCCGGTGACGCCCGTCCCGCCCGCCCCCGCCTGAGCCGTCACATGCGCGGGGCGGCATGCGCGCCGATCGTAGAATGACCGTGGGCGGATCCGCCCGACATCCCAGGGAGTGAACGTGGCCCTCATCGTGCAGAAGTACGGCGGCTCGTCCGTCGCCGACGCAGAGAGCATCAAGCGCGTCGCCAAGCGCATCGTCGACACCCGTCGCGCAGGTCACGACGTCGTCGTCGCCGTGAGCGCCATGGGCGACACGACCGATGAGCTGCTCGACCTCGCGAACGAGGTCGCGCCGATCCCGGCGCCGCGCGAACTCGACATGCTCCTCTCCAGCGGCGAGCGGATCTCGATGGCGCTGCTGGCGATGGCGATCCACTCGATGGGCTTCGAAGCGCGGTCGTTCACCGGCAGCCAGGCCGGCATGATCACCGACTCGCAGCACGGCGCGGCGCGCATCGTCGACGTCACGCCCGTGCGACTCCGCGAGGCGCTCGACGAGGGCGCCATCGTCATCGTCGCCGGCTTCCAGGGGTTCAACCGCGACACCCGCGACATCACCACGCTCGGCCGTGGCGGATCGGACACGACGGCCGTCGCGCTGGCGGCCGCGCTGTCGGCGGACGTCTGCGAGATCTACAGCGATGTGGACGGCATCTTCACCGCCGACCCGCGCGTGATTCCGAAGGCGCAGAAGCTCGACCACGTCTCCAGCGAGGAGATGCTGGAGCTCGCAGCCAACGGCGCCAAGGTCCTCTACATCCGTGCCGTGGAGTACGCCCGCCGGCACGGCGTCCTCATCCACGCCCGGTCGACGTTCTCGTCGGCCGAGGGCACATACGTTCTGGGCGAGGGTATGAAGAACCCTCGCGAAGCCGAGGGAGCAGTCATGGAAGAACCGATCGTCGCCGGCGTCGCCACCGACTTCAGCCAGGCCAAGATCACCGTCGCCGGGGTGCCCGACGTCCCGGGCAAGGCGGCCGAGATCTTCAAGATCGTCGCGAAGTCCGGCGCCAACGTCGACATGATCGTGCAGAACGTCTCCGCCACCGGGCGCACGGACATCTCCTTCACGGTCCCCAAGGCCGACGCCGCTGCCGCGCTCAAGGCCCTCGCCGGTGAGCAGACCGAGGTCGGCTTCCAGAACCTCGTCCACGACGACCAGATCGGCAAGCTGTCCGTGGTCGGCGCGGGGATGCGCACGCACTCCGGTGTCTCGGCGACCCTGTTCGAGGCCCTGTCCGCCGGCGGCATCAACATCGAGATGATCTCCACCTCGGAGATCCGCATCTCGGTCGTGCTGCGCGACACCGACCTCACCGAGGCCGCCCGCACCGTGCACACCGCCTACGGTCTCGACGGCGACGCGGAGGCCACGGTCCACGCCGGCACCGGCCGCTGACCCCACGCCAGCACGCCACGCCAGCTCAGGCGTTCGCGCGGGTTCAGGCGGCCCTGTCCACGCGCGCCTGTTGCCCCGCGTTCGCCTGATGTGCCGGGGGCGCGTGCCTTCGTGAAACGGACGGGCTTCGGGGTGGTCGTGGCGCGATAGACTCGCGGAAACCCTGACACCGGCGCCAGGCGCAGCATCAGCATCCCGACGCCGCGCCCGAAGCCTCGTACGCCGTACCGCACGAAGCCAAGGAACATCATGACCCGCATCTCCGAATCAGGACTCTCCGTCGCCATCGTCGGCGCCACCGGCCAGGTGGGCACCGTGATGCGCGAGATTCTCGCGGAGCGTTCGTTCCCGATCCGCGAGCTGCGGCTGTTCTCGTCGGCGCGTTCGGCGGGCACGGCGATCGAGTTCGGCGGACAGACGGTCATCGTCGAGGACGTCGAGGCCGCGGACCCGTCCGGGATCGACATCGCGCTGTTCTCCGCCGGTGCCACCGCCAGCCGCGCCTACGCCCCCCGCTTCGCCGAGGCCGGCGCCGTGGTCGTCGACAACTCCAGCGCCTGGCGCATGGACCCCGAGGTCCCGCTCGTCGTCAGCGAGGTCAACCCGCACGCGATCGACGACCGGCCCAAGGGCATCATCGCGAACCCGAACTGCACCACGATGGCGGCGATGCCGGTGCTGAAGGTCCTCGACGCCGAGGCCGGCCTGGAGCGCCTGATCGTGTCGACCTACCAGGCGGTGTCCGGCTCCGGACTCGCCGGCGCCCAGGAGCTGCTCGGCCAGGTCGAGGGCGTGCTCGCGCAGGGCGACACCCTCCGCCTCGTGCACGACGGCTCCGCGGTCGACTTCCCCGAGCCCGAGAAGTACGTCGCGCCGATCGCCTTCGACGTGATCCCGTTCGCGGGGAACCTCGTGGACGATGGCGACAACGAGACCGACGAGGAGAAGAAGCTCCGCAACGAGAGCCGGAAGATCCTCGAGCTGCCCGACCTCCGCGTCGCCGGTACCTGCGTCCGCGTGCCGGTGTTCACGGGCCACTCGCTGTCGATCCACGCCGAGTTCTCCCGCGACCTGACGCCCGAGCGCGCCAGGGAGGTGCTGAGCGCGGCGCCCGGCGTCGTGCTCGACGAGGTGCCGACCCCGCTGCAGGCCGCGGGCAAGGACCCGAGCTTCGTGGGCCGCATCCGTGCCGACCAGTCGGCTCCGGAGGGCAAGGGGCTCGTGCTCTTCATCAGCAACGACAACCTCCGCAAGGGGGCGGCGTTGAACGCGGTGCAGATCGCCGAAGTGCTCGCCGAGCGCCTCGCCCCGGTGTCCTGACCGCCCGGTGGTCGGCGGGGTCCTGCCCGCGAACTAGACTGTTCGGGTGACTGAAAACGTCGATGTCGTCCTGATCGGCGGTGGCATCATGAGCGCCACCCTGGGTACCCTGCTGCACGAGCTGCAGCCGGACTGGAAGATCGTCGCCTTCGAGCGGCTGTCGGATGTGGCGCAGGAGAGCTCGAACCCCTGGAACAACGCCGGGACCGGGCATGCCGCCCTGTGCGAGCTGAACTACATGCCGCAGCAGGGTGACGCTCCGCTCGACCCCGCCAAGGCGATCTCGATCAACGAGCAGTTCCAGCAGAGCCGCCAGTTCTGGTCCTCCCTCGTCGAGAAGGGCGTGCTGGACGAGCCGTCGACCTTCATCAACGCGACGCCGCACATGACGTTCGTGCGGGGTGAGAAGGACGTGGCCTACCTCAAGAAGCGCTATGAGGTGCTCAAGGAGCAGCCGCTGTTCGCCGGCATCGAGTACAGCGAAGACTCCCGCGTCATCAACCAGTGGGCGCCGCTCCTCATGCAGAAGCGGCGGAAGGGCGAGCCGTTCGCGGCCACCCGGGTGCCCGCCGGCACCGACGTCGACTTCGGCGCGCTCACGCATCAGCTCTTCGATCACCTGCGTGACTCGGGCGTCGCCGTGCGCACGAACCACGAGGTCAAGTCGCTCAAGCGCCAGAAGGACGGCAGCTGGCTCATCAAGTACCGCACGACGGTCGGCCGCACCCCGAACGAGATCAAGGCGAAGTTCGTGTTCGTCGGAGCCGGGGGCTGGGCGCTGAAGCTCCTGCAGAATTCCGGCATCCCTGAGATCAAGGGCTACGGCGTCTTCCCGATCGGCGGCCAGTTCCTCAAGACGACGAACCCGAAGATCGTCGCGCAGCACAAGGCCAAGGTCTATTCGCAGGCCTCGGTGGGCGCGCCGCCGATGTCGGTCCCGCACCTCGACACGCGTGTCGTCGACGGAGAGGCGTCGCTGATGTTCGGGCCGTTCGCGACGTTCAGCCCGAAGTTCCTCAAGAACGGCTCGATGCTCGACATCGTCACGCAGGTCCGGCCGCACAACCTCTGGCCGATGCTGCGGGTCGCCTTCGCCAACCCCGACCTCATCACGTACCTCATCAGCGAGCTGATGAAGAACCACCGCAAGAAGGTCGACAGCCTCCGCACGTTCATGCCGACGGCCAAGGACGAGGACTGGACGCTCATCGACGCCGGTCAGCGCGCGCAGGTCATGAAGAAGGACCCGAAGAAGGGCGGCGTGCTGCAGTTCGGCACCGAGGTGGTCGCCTCGGGCGACGGCTCGATCGCCGGTCTCCTCGGTGCATCGCCCGGGGCTTCGACCGCCGTGCCGATCATGCTCGACCTGCTGAAGAAGTGTTTCCCCGGCGAGTACCCGGGCTGGGAGTCGCAGCTGCGTGAGCTCATCCCCACCTTCGGCCGGAAGCTCAACGGCGACGCGGAGCTCGCGGAGGAGTCGACCGCCGCGACTGCCGCCGTCCTCGGCATCAACGTCTGACCTGGGCCCGTGGCGAAGCTCTACTTCCGCTACGGCGCGATGAACTCGGGCAAGTCGACCGCTCTGCTGCAGGTCGCCTACAACTACGAGGAGCGCGGCCAGCACGTGCTCCTCGCCAAGCCCGCGATCGACACCAAGGGCGCGGGGCAGATCGAGAGTCGCCTCGGCGTCACGCGGCCGGTCGACTTCCTCGTCGGTCCGGACGATGACGTGCGCGCGCTCTTCGGGGTCCACCGCGAGCGGATGCAGCGGTCCACGGAGGAGGAGCTCCTCCCGACCGGCCCGATCGACGTGGCCTGTCTCCTCATCGACGAGGCGCAGTTCCTCACGCCGACACAGATCGACGACCTGTTCCGCATCGCGGTGGAGGACGGCATTCCGGTGATGGCCTACGGCATCCGCAACGACTTCCGCACCCACGCGTTCCCCGGCTCCGCCCGGCTCCTGGCCATCGCGCACTCCCTGGAGGAGCTCAAGACCATCTGCCGCTGCGGGCGCAAGGCGGTGTTCAACGGCCGCGTGGTCGGCGGCCGCTTCGTGTTCGACGGCGACCAGGTCGCGATCGACGAGGGCGCCGACGGTTCCGCCTCGCCCGAGCTCACGACCTACGAGTCGCTGTGCGGCACCTGCTATCTGGAGGAGTCCGGCGGCCGTCTGGGCTGACCCGCCGACCCACCCCCTTCCGGTCGCCCCACCCCTCTGCGTGCGTACGCACCGGGCCGGGACGCACGAAGAGGGGTGGCTCGCGCGCGCCGCATCGCCGCGTTGCGTGGTCTGACCACACGCGCTACCCTGTGGTCTGACCACAGGAGGCGGGATGACGGAGCAGCCGGCGCGTGCATGGCGACTCGTGCTCGAGCACATCGAGCGTGACCTGCTCGACGGTCGTCTCGGCCCGGGGGACCGGCTGCCGTCCGAACGGGACCTCGCGAGCGACCTCGGCGTCGGGCGATCGAGTGTGCGGGAGGCGTTCCGCGTGCTCGAGGTGCTCGGGCTCATCCGCACGGCGACCGGCTCGGGCCCCCAGGCGGGCGCCATCGTGATCGCCACCCCCACCGGCGGGATGTCGGCGCTCCTGCGGCTCCAGGTGGCCGCGCAGGGCTTCCCTCTCGATGACGTCGTCCGCACGCGACTCGTGCTCGAGGACGCGGTCGTGGAGGCGATGGCAGGCGCCACCCACCGCGACACCGTCCGGGCGCACGAGCTGCTCACCGCCATGGACGACGGTGCCCTCACTCCGGCCGAGTTCCTGGCCCTCGACGCGCAGCTGCACCTCTCCCTCGCGGAGGGTAGCGGCAACACCGTCATCGCGGCGATGATGGCGGGCCTCCGCTCCGCCATCGAGTCGTACGTGCTCGCGGGCGCGGCGACCGTCGACGACTGGGATCGCATGGCCGACCGCCTGCGGTCCGAGCACCACGCACTGGTCGCGGCGATCGATGCGGGCGAGGTCGACATCGCCCGGCGCCTGGTCCGCGCCCACATCACCGGCTACTACACCGCCGCGGGCCTCACCCGCACCGTCCCCCCCGCAGAACTGAGAGGCAGAACATGGTCCAGCGCCAGCTCCCCAACCCCGCCGAGCTGTTGGAGCTCATGAAGTTCAAGAAGCCCGAGCTCGACGGGCGCAAGCGCCGTCTCGACGCCGCGCTCACCATCGACGATCTGCGCACGATCGCCAAGCGCCGCACACCGAAGGCCGCCTTCGACTACACGGACGGCGCGGCCGAGGGCGAGCTGTCGCTGCGCCGCGCCCGTCAGGCGTTCCAGGACGTGGAGTTCCACCCCGGCATCCTCAAGCCGGCGCCGGACGTCGACACGGCCGTCGAGATCCTCGGCGGTCCGTCCGCGCTTCCGTTCGGCATCGCGCCGACCGGCTTCACCCGGCTCATGCAGACCGAGGGCGAGGTCGCGGGTGCCGGAGCCGCGGCCGCCGCGGGCATCCCGTTCACGCTGTCCACCCTCGGGACCACCTCGATCGAGGACGTCAAGGCGGCGACGGTCCGGGAGCCGCAGGGCCCCGTGCCCGGTCGGAACTGGTTCCAGCTCTACGTCATGCGCGACCGCGAGATCTCGTACGAGCTCGCCCGCCGCGCCGCCGCCGCGGGCTTTGACACCCTGCAGTTCACCGTCGACACACCGGTCGCCGGCGCCCGTCTCCGCGACAAGCGCAACGGCTTCAGCATCCCGCCGCAGCTCACCCTCGGCACGATCATCAACGCCATCCCGCGGCCCTGGTGGTGGTTCGACTTCCTGACCACCCCGAAGCTGGAGTTCGCGTCGCTGAGCACGACCGGCGGCACCGTGGGCGAGCTCCTCGACGCGGCGATGGACCCGACGATCAGCTACGACGACCTCGCCGTCATCCGCGACATCTGGCCCGGCAAGATCGTCATCAAGGGCGTGCAGAACATCGAGGATTCCGTGCGCCTGCGGGACGCGGGCGTCGACGGCATCGTGCTGTCGAACCACGGCGGGCGCCAGCTCGACCGCGCCCCGATCCCGTTCCACCTCCTGCCCGAGGTCCGTCGTGCGGTCGGCGACGACTTCACGGTCATGATCGACACCGGCATCATGAACGGCGCCGACATCGTGGCCTCCGTCGCGCTCGGTGCCGACTTCACGCTGATCGGCCGCGCCTACCTCTACGGCCTGATGGCGGGAGGCCGCCAGGGCGTCGACCGCACCATCGCCATCCTGCGCGGCGAGATCGAGCGCACGATGCGGCTGCTGGGCGTGGCCTCCCTCGCGGAGCTCGAGCCCGGGCACGTGACCCAGCTCACCCGTCTGGTGCCCGTCTCCCGCGCGGCCGGCGTCGAGGTGCACTGACCCACCTGCACGACCAGACCACGCCTGCACGACGGATTCGATCCTCTCGTCGTGCAGGCGGGTCGACGTCGTGCGAACGTGCGCGTCAGACCCGGGTGGAGAGGGTCGGCAGGAGAGCCTCGAGGCGGGCCGCCGTGTCCTCCCAGCCCTCGACGGCCACCGACGGCACGCCCAGCGCGAGGACGGGGTAGTCGTTGCCGCCCTCGTCGAGACGGTCGCCGTAGAACAGCATCGCGGTCAGATCGATGCCGGTGTGGGTGGCGAGCTGCTGCATGCCGAACGCCTTGTCGATCCCGGCGCGGGTGATGTCGATCGAGGTCGAGCCGCCCGAGCGCACCTCGAGGCCTGGGAGCCGCGCGGCGACGGCATCGCGTAGCGCGCCTCGCTTCGAACCCGTCGGATCCCATGCGTGCTTCGCGTCGCGTGGGGCCTGCTGGCCGAGCGCGGAGAACGTGATCTGCGAGCCGCGGTCCTCGAGGATCTCGCCCCAGGGCTCGGCCTCCCAGAGCCCGAGGCGCTCCGCCTCCTCTCGGAGAGCCGTGAGGGCGGCGGACTTCTCCTCGTCGCTCAGATCGTGCGCGTACACAGCCACGAAGTCCGTGCCGTCGTGCCGCAGATACCGGGTGCCGCACGTCGGAAGCAGATGCAGTCGGGCGAGGGCCGCGGGCTCGGCGTCGGCGAGCTGCGCCACCACCTGCGTGCGGAACTGTGCCTCGTTGCCGCCGGAGATGATCGCGACATCCACGGAACGCAGCAGGTCACCCAGGAGCGCGGCGATCTGCGGGTCGATCGTGCCCTTGGAAGGGGCAAGGGTGTCATCGAGGTCGAAGGCGATGAGAGAGGGCGATGTCATGATGCCTCCACTGTAGGTGTTCGCGGCCGGGAGGACGGTGTGGCGGCGAACAGCGTGCAGAATATCGCGAGGACGACGCCGATGCTCGCCCCGGTGGAGTTGGCCAGCACGTCGCTCACGGTCGCGGCGCGGTGCGGGAGGGCCAGGTACTGCGCCGTCTCGATCGCCAGCGAGAGGGCCGGACCCACGAGCAGCGATAGCAGCCACGCGCGCCGAGGCACGAGCAGGAACGCGAGCACCCCGAGCGGGATGAAGACGGCGACGTTCGCCAGAACCTCGAGTCTCGTGAAGTCCAAGCTCGTCCAGCCGAGCCGCTGAATCGCGCGAAGGAGGAGGTCGAGCAGGTTGGGCATCGTCTGCTCCACGCGCGCGGGGGTGAGCGTGAGAAGGGCGACGCCGATGAAGAAGGGGAGCCCGAGGGCGGCAGCCCACACGCGCGTCGAACGCCGCGGCGGTGGCAGGAGCCTCCCCATGCGTTCCCCTCTCGCACGACATCCCGATACAGAGAAGGCCGCCCCTGCGGGCGGCCTTCTCGTGTCACTGGTCGGGGTGACAGGATTTGAACCTGCGACCTCTTCGTCCCGAACGAAGCGCGCTACCAAGCTGCGCCACACCCCGTTTTGCAACCCTTCGAGTCTACAGCGAAATGCTTCCAGTACCGAATCGAGCACTCCACCCGCGTGGCGGAACCGTTCGCGGGGTCAAGCGTGGGCGGTCAGCGTGAGCAGTGTCGCCTCGGGACGGCACGCGAAGCGGACGGGCGCGTAGATGGAGTGCCCGCAGCCTGCGCTGACGTTCAGCGGCACCGAACGGTCACCATGCGTCCAGGTGCTGAGTCCCTTGGCCTGCTTCAGGGGGATGTCGCAGTTGGCCACGATGGCGCCGAAACCGGGAAGGCAGACCTGTCCGCCGTGGGTGTGGCCGCCGAGGATGGCGTCCGCGCCGAGGTCGACGAAGCCGTTGAGCACCCGCTGATACGGCGCATGCGTGACGCCGAGCACGGGGGTGGCGTCCGACCGGGACCCGAGCTCTTCGAGCGCCGCGGGCAGCACGTCGAGGCGCTCCCAGTCGCGATGGGCGTCGTCGACGCCGAACAGGTCGACCGCCTCGCCGCGCACCGTGAGGCGCGTCGCCGTGTTGTTCAGGTCGGCCCAGCCGAGCTCGTCCGTGAAGTAGCGGTCCATCGCGGCGGTGTCGAGCAGGGTGGGCTCGCGGTGCTTCTGTGATGGTCCGGCGAAATACCGCAGCGGATTCCGGGGGGAGGGGCCGTTGACGTCGTTGGAGCCGTGCACGAACACCCCGGGAACACCGGCGAAGGGGGCGAACGCTCGGCGGATGCCCTGCAAGCCCTCCTCGTGCCCGAGGTTGTCGCCCGTGTTGACGATGAGGTCGGGCTTCAGATCGGCCAGGGACGCGAGCCAGTCCTGCTTCCGGTGCTGCCAGGGCGCCATGTGCGCGTCGGAGAGGTGCAGGATGCGCAGCGGCGCCGCGCCCGCCGGAAGGGCCTCCGCCGAGACCTCCCGCACCGTGAACAGGTACCGCTCGATGCCGATACCCCAGATCGCGGCGGCCGCTCCGACGGCCCCCACCGCGCCGAGCGCGATGAGGGCCGGGTGCGCCGCGCGGGACGTGCCTACTTGCACGACACTCGGATCGGCGTGGCCTTCGTCGCCGCAGAGTTCGCGGCCGGGGTCGTCGCCGTCACCGTCGCGTCTTCCGCGTTACAGGAGCCTTCTCGTTCGACCGTCGTGAAGCCGGCGGCGACGAGTGCGGCGTTGGCCTCGGTCGGACTCTGCCCTGTCACATCCGGGACGGTCGCGCCGTTGCCGTTGCTGGGCGAGATCGTGATGGTGGCCCCGGCAGTGGCCTGACCGGACGGGCTCTGTTCGACGACGATGTTCGTCGCCTTGTCGCTGTCCACCGGATCGCCCACGGAGACCTCGAACCCGGCGCGCTCGAGGGTCGCGGTCGCCTCCTCGACGGTCTGGCCGACGACATCAGGCACGTCCACACGGATCTGGCGGATGAGGTTGCCGTCCGGCTCCGGGAATCGGTCACCACCATAGGCCTGGTTCGCGGCGTGCTGCGCGGCGCGCGCCAGCGGGTACCGCACCTCGTTGAGGAGGTGGCTGCCCGTCCAGACGTTGAACACGTTGTCGTGGTTGCCGTTCGACCGGCCGGCCCAGACCGCGGTCGCGACCTTGGTGCTGGACTCGATCATCATGGTCGACCACAGGTCGTGCGTACCGGTCTTGCCGATCAGCGGGGTGCCGTCGAAGGGGTTGGCCCGTGACCCCGTGCCACCGCCGGCCATGACGCCCTGCAGCGCATAGGCCGCGGTCGCCGCGACCTCCTTCGAGAGCACGCCCTCGGTGCAGGAAGCCTTGGGGAGCGGGCGCTCCTTGCCTTCGGCGTCGATCACCTTGTCGATCGCGCGGGGCGTGCAGTAGGTGCCGCCGCTGGCGACCGTCGCGTAGGCGTTGGCCATCGCGATGGGGGAGATGTTCTTCGGGCCGAGGACGTCGTAGGGGACGTTCTCCTCGGTGACCTTCTCGCCGCTGGCGAGCGTGACGCCCATCTTGTCGGCGACCTTGTTGATGTCGCAGACGTCGAGCTTGGCGGCCATCGCGAAGAACCCGCTGTTGAGGGACTGCGCCGTGAAGGCCATCGGCGTCCCCGTGAATCCGCGAACGCGGTTGAAGTTGCCGATCTTCGCCGTGTCGGTCGTCTGCGGGCTGCCGCAGACGGGAATCTGCAGGTTGGTCTGCACCGCACCGTTCAAGGACTCCCGCACGGAGTGGCCCTTCTCGAGCCAGTCGATGAGGGTGAAGAGCTTGTAGGTCGAGCCCACCTGGAATCCGCCGGAGTTGCCGTACTTCTGGTCGCCGGCGAAGACGAGCGATGAGTACTGCTGGTCGGTGGTCGGGGTCTCCGAGAACTTCGTGTTCTGCGTGATCGAGAGGATGCGGCCGGTGCCGACCTCGATCGACACGCCGGCAGCACCGAAGTACTTGTTGTCGAAATTCGCCGGGACGACGTTGGCCATCTCCTCGGCCGCGGGGTCCTGCACGCGGAAGTCGAGGGTGGTGTAGATCTTCAGACCACCGCGGCGCAGCAGGTCGCGACGCTCCTGGATGTCCGCACCGAACGCCTCGTCGTTCTCGACGATCGACTTCACGTACTGGCAGAAGTAGGCGTTGCGTCCGGCCGCGGCACAGCCCTGGGTCGGGACCTTGATGGCGGGAGTGATCGCGGCGGCCTTCGCCTCGTCGTGCTGCGCCTGGGTGATCTTGCCGTCCGTGAGCATACGGCCGAGAACGTAGTCGCGGCGGTCCTTGGCGTCCTTGTACCCGTCCTCGGCGGAGTTGTGCGCGACGCCGTCGTCGGTCGTGTAGGTGCCGCCGGGCTTGTCGATGCGGTACGTGTTCGGGTTCTGCACGATGCCGGCGAGCGTCGCCGCCTGGCCGACGGTGAGCTTCGCGGCGGTCGTGGAGAAGTAGTACCGCGCGGCGGCCTCGATGCCGTAGACCGTGCCGCCGAAGTTCGCGATGTTGAGGTATCCGAGGAGGATGTCGTTCTTCGAGTAGTCCTTCTCGATCTGGATGGCGTAGCGCATCTCCTGGAGCTTGCGCTCGATGCCGTCGACGCCGGAGGCGTTGGTGGCGTCCTGCCAGCACTGCTGCAGCTCGTCCGCGTAGGTCTCGGAGGCGGTGCTGACGTTCTGCTCGCACTGCTGGATGCGGACGTTCTTCACGAACTGCTGGCTGATGGTCGAGGCGCCACGGCTCGAGGTGCCGCGCACGTTGTCGACGAGGGCCTTCACCGTCGCGCCGAGGTTGACCCCGCCGTGGGTGTAGAAGTTCTTGTCCTCACTCGAGAGGATCGCGTCGTAGAGGACCGGCGAGACTTCCTCGTACTTCACCGGGACGCGGTTCTGCTCGTAGAACGACGCCAGCACGACCGGCTTGCCCTCGGGGTTCGTGGCGTAGATGGTCGACTGCTCCATGGGAGTGTCGACCTTCAGCACCTCGGGCAGCTCATCGAAGATGGTCAGCGCCGTGGTGCCGGCGACGCCGGTCATCGCGAGGACGGGGGTGACGCTGGCGGTGACCAGCAGACCGGCGATGGCGCTCAGTCCGACGAGCCCGACGAGACCGCCGAGCACGCCCTTCACCGTGCGGTTCTTTTGGGGCATACGCTTGATCGTAGGGGAGTTCCCTGAATACCGGCTTTGACGAGCGCGGCCCGGTCTGCCCTGGACGCGCCCTGATCGACAGGAGTGCCATGACCACGTGGGAGTACCTCACCACGCCGCTGCTGATCCACAACACCGCGGCCATCCTCAACAACTGGGGGAAGCAGGGCTGGGAGCTCGTCCAGGTGGTGCAGGGCCCCGAAGGCGGTCTGGTCGCCTACTTCAAGCGCCCCGTGACCACGGACGGCTCGACCAACGCCGGTCTCGCCGCCGCCGCCGAGGCCTCGCGCCAGTTCGAGGGAGGCCAGGCATGAGCATCGCCGCCCGCCTCTCCGAGCTCGGCATCGAGCTGCCCGCCGTCGCCGCTCCGGTCGCCGCCTACGTGCCTGCGGTCGTGCACGGTGGCCTCGTCTACACGTCGGGCCAGCTCCCGTTCGTCGACGGCGCCCTCCCCGCGACCGGCAAGGTCGGCGCGGAGGTGTCCGCCGAGGACGCGAAGGCCTACGCCAGGACGTGCGCTCTGAACGCGCTGGCCGCCGCGGCCGACGTCGCGGGCGGCGTGGACCGCATCGCCGGCGTCGTCCGGGTCGGCGGCTTCGTCGGCTCGGCGGAGGGCTTCACCGGACAGCCCGGCGTCATCAACGGCGCGAGCGAGGTGCTCGGCGAAATCTTCGGCGAGGAGGGCCGGCACGCGCGTGCCGCCGTCGGCGTCGCCGAGCTCCCGCTCGGCAGCCCCGTCGAGGTCGAGGTCACGTTCCGCCTCGCGTAGTTCCCGCGCCCGGCACGCCGAGACCCCGGGCACACGTCGAGACCCCCTGCTGCAGACGTCTGCAACAGGGGGTCTCGACGTGAACCCGGGGTCTCGCGTTACTTGACCTGGGCGGAGATGATGCTCATCACGGCGGTGTCCGCGAGCGTCGTCGTGTCGCCGACCTCGCGCCCCTCGGCCACGTCGCGGAGCAGACGGCGCATGATCTTCCCGGAGCGGGTCTTCGGCAGCTCGCCGACGATGTAGACGTCACGCGGACGGGCGATCGCGCCGATCTGCTCGCCCACCCAGAGTCGCAGCTGCTGCGCGAGTCCCGCCGGGTCGTGCGCGGAGAGGTAGCTCTCCTTGATGATCACGAAGGCCACGACCGCCTGACCCGTGGTCTCGTCCGAGGCGCCGACGACGGCGGCTTCGGCCGTGGCCTCGTGCGCGACGAGGGAGGACTCGATCTCCGCGGTCGACAGGCGGTGACCCGAGACGTTCATCACGTCGTCGACGCGTCCGAGCAGCCAGAGGTCGCCGTCCTCGTCGAGCCGTGCGCCGTCACCCGCGAAGTAGTAGCCCTGCTTCTCGAACTTCTCCCAGTAGGTCTCGCGGAAGCGCTCCGGGTCGCCCCAGATGCCGCGCAGCATGCTCGGCCACGGTTCGGTGATGACGAGGAGCCCGCCGTTGCCGTTGCCGACCTCGACGCCCTGCTCGTCCACCACGTCGATCGAGATGCCGGGCAGCGGTACCTGGGCGGAGCCGGGCTTCGTCGCGGTGATGCCGGGGAGCGCCGACACCATGATCGCGCCGGTCTCGGTCTGCCACCACGTGTCGACGATCGGGGTCGCGCCGGCGCCGATGACCTCGCGGTACCACATCCAGGCCTCGGGGTTGATGGGCTCGCCCACCGAGCCGAGCACGCGCAGCGAGGACAGGTCGAACTTCTGCGGGACGCTGCGACCGATCTTCATGAACGAGCGGATCGCGGTCGGGGCCGTGTAGAAGATCGAGACCTTGTACTTCTCGATGAGCTCCCACCAGCGGCCGGGGTGCGGGGTGTCGGGCGTGCCCTCGTAGAGCACCTGCGTCGCGCCGTTCGCGAGCGGGCCATAGGTGACGTAGGTGTGTCCGGTGATCCAGCCGATGTCGGCGGTGCACCAGTAGACGTCGGTCTCCGGCTTCAGGTCGAAGACGTTCTTGTGCGAGTACGCCGCCTGGGTGAGGTAGCCGCCGGAGGTGTGCAGGATGCCCTTCGGCTTCCCCGTCGTGCCCGAGGTGTACAGGATGAAGAGGGGGTTCTCGGCGGGGAACGCCTGCGCCGTGTGGTCGGCCGAGGCCGCGGGGACGACGTCGTGCCACCAGAGGTCGCGGCCCTCCGTCCACTCCACCTCGTTCTCGCCGCGCTTGACCACGAGCACGTGCTCGACGGTCTGCTGTTCGCCCTCGCCGCGGTCGGCCAGCGCCTGGTCCACCGCCGGCTTCAGCGCGGAGACGCGGCCCTTGCGGTACCCACCGTCCGCGGTGATGACGAGCTTGGCGCCGGCGTCGTCGATCCGGGAGCGCAGGCTGTCCGCGCTGAACCCGCCGAAGACGACCGAGTGGATGGCGCCCAGGCGCGCCACGGCGAGCATCGCGGCGATCGCCTCGGGGATCATCGGCAGATAGATCGCGACGCGGTCGCCCTGCCCGATGCCGAGACCCTCGAGCACGTTCGCGACGCGCTTGACCTCGTCCGTCAGCTCGGCGTAGGTGATGCGGCGGCTGTCGCCCGGCTCGCCCTCCCAGAAGAGCGCGACGCGGTCGCCGTTGCCGGCCTCGACGTGCCGGTCGAGGCAGTTGTAGGCCACGTTGAGCTCGCCGTCGTCGAACCACTTGGCGAAGGGCGGGTTGCTCCAGTCGAGGACCTGGGTGAAGGGCTTGTGCCAGTGCACGAGCTCGCGCGACTGATCGGCCCAGAAGCCCTCGCGATCCGCGGCGGCGCGCTCGTAGAGCTCTTTCGAGGCGACGGATTGGGCGGCGAACTCCTCCGACGGCGCGAAGCGCCGGGTCTCGTCGAGAAGGTGATCGATCTGACTGCTCATCGGCAGGCGCTCCTTTGCGGCGTTCGGGTCGTGCAGGCATGGCCGCAGGGGGAGTGCGACCAGGTCAGGGTGAATCTATCCCCGGCCCCCACCGTCGAATACTGCCGAAAGTCGGTAGTCGGGTGGGTTTTGTCAGGACGGTCGCCTTGCGTACACTCGACGACAGCCGAAATCTCATTCCGGCCTTGGCGTGCCCGATTCCCCCGATCGAGAGCCGCCGTGGGCGGCACCTCATTCCCCCCATGAGGTGCCGCCCTTTCTCATGGGAGCGCTCCCGATCCGCGCTCGCTTCGCGATCGGCTCCTGCACTGCGGGAGACGGCGCCGGCTTGTGCACACGCGCCGCGGGAGCCCAGGCACCGCGCGGTCCAGGTGGGCGGCCTGCGGCCTACCGTCGCCGTATGCCTGACCGATTCGTCATCCAGCCGCGCTCGTCCGAGACGCGCGCGGCGCCACGCTCGCCGCAGGAGGCTCTCCGGGGTGAGTCGGCTTTCGCCCCGCTCGCGCCGTTCATCGACGACGAGGTCACGGACGTGTTCCTGAACGGCGCGGACGCGCTGTTCGTGGACAGGGGGAGGGGCGCGGTACGTGTTCCGGAGTGGCGGGCGACGGAGCGGGAGGTCCGGGAGCTCGCCGTGGCGCTCGTCGCGATCGGCGGGCGACACCTCGACGATCAGACGCCGTGCGTCGACGTCCGCCTCGGCTCCGGGGTCCGGGTGCACGCCGCGCTGGCTCCGGTGTCGGCGCGAGGCACAGCCCTGTCGATCCGCGTCCCTCGCGTGCATGCCGCCGACCTCGATGCGCTCGCGGCGCGCGGAGCGTTCGACCCGCGGCAGCGGCGATGGCTCGGCGCGCTGGTCCGCGACCGGGCGAACCTCCTCCTCACCGGGGGCACGGGCTCCGGCAAGACGACGCTGCTGTCGGCCCTGCTGTCGGAGGTCCCGCCCGAGGAGCGCATCGTCACCATCGAAGACGTCGCGGAGCTGCGGCCCCGGCACCCGCACCATGTCGCTCTGGAGGCGCGGCAGGCCAACCTCGAAGGCGCCGGTGAGATCGATCTGGCGCGGCTGGTGCGGGAGTCCCTGCGCATGCGGCCCGACCGCCTCGTGGTGGGCGAATGCCGAGGAGTGGAGGTGCGGGAGCTGCTCACCGCGCTCAACACCGGGCACGACGGCGGCGCCGGCACTCTGCACGCCAGCGGCCTGGCCGACGTCCCCGCGCGGCTGGAGGCCCTGGGAGCGCTCGCCGGCATGGACGCGGTGGCGCTCGCGCGTCAGGCGGTGAGTGCCTTCACCATCGTGCTGCACCTGGAGCGGGCTCGGGATGGCGTCCGACGCATCGCGAAGGCCGGCCGTCTCGCGCTCGCGGGCGACCGCCTGACGATCGAGGAGGTCGAGTCGTGGTGACGCTCCGTGTGCCGCGTCCGGCGTCGGATCCCGGTCCGCATGTCGCCGATTCCGTCCAGACGCTCGCCGTGCTCCTGCAGGCCGGGGCGATCCCCCTCGTCGCCTGGCGGCACCTCGCGGGCACGGGGGACCCCGCCGCGACGGCGGTGCTCGAACGAACGAGTGAGGGCATGCCGCTGGTGTCCGCGATCGAGGCGCAGGGTGGCATGTGGACGGAGCTGGCGGCGGCGTGGGAGGTCGCCACGACGGTGGGGGCACCGCTGGCCGACGTGCTCCGCACCATCGCCGAGGCGCTGCGCGATGCCGCGTCGGCGGCCGACGATGTCCGAGTGGCTCTTGCCGAGCCTGCCGGGACGGCGCGACTGCTGCTGTGGATGCCGCTGGCCGGTCTGCTGCTCGGCGTCGCGCTGGGATTCGACACCCTGGGCGCGATCATCGGTAACCCCCTCGGGGGTGTGTGCGTCGTCGCGGGGCTGCTGCTGGTCGCGGCCGCTCGGCTCTGGACAGGGCGGCTGCTGCGCCAAGCACGCCCAGCGCCGGGCACGCCGGGCATGGCCGCGGAACTCGTCGCGGTGGCGCTCGCCGGCGGCGCACCGATCGACCGCGCCGTCGCGCTCGTCACCGAGACCGGCGTCGTCGACCCCGCCGAGCGCGACCGCGTCGGCCAGGTGCTCGAGCTCTCCCGCGCGGCCGGCGTCCCCGCCGTGGAGCTGCTGCGCGCGGCGGCGGCGCAGGACCGGCATCGCGCCAGGGTGCACGGGCGTCTCCGCGCCGCGCGTCTCTCCACGCGCCTGCTGCTTCCGCTCGGCGTCTGCACGCTGCCGGCGTTCCTCCTGCTCGGTGTGGCGCCCCTCCTGCTCAGTGTGCTCGCCTCCACGCCGCTGCCGACCTGACCCTTCCGTGATCACCGACAAAGAAAGAGGTACGAAGATGAACGACACACTCCCCACCCTGGACCGGCGCCGCGCCAGGGCGCTCTTCGGAGACGACACCGGCGCGGCGACCGCCGAATACGCCATCACCACCATGGCCGCGGTCGCCTTCGCCGGTCTGCTCGTGGCGATCATGCGCTCGGACGAGGTGCGGGGCATCCTCACCGGTCTCGTCCGTCGAGCCCTGACCGTGTCATGACGCACGGCGGACACGACGCTCGCGCGACCGCGGCCCCGGCATGGTGGCGGGGCGACCGCGGTGCCGTCGCGGCGGAGCTCGCCCTGGCGCTGCCCGCCATCGTGCTGGTGCTGCTGCTGGGGGCGGGCGCTCTCCTGGCGGCGTCGCGGCAGGTCGCGCTGCAGGATGCTGCCGCCGACGCCGCCCGACTGCTCGGTCGTGGTGAGGACGCGGCGGCGGCTGCCCGGGTCATCCACGAGGCGATCCCGGGCGCCGGTACCGCGTTCGCCCCTGCCGGCGATCTCGTGTGCGCCACGGCGACGCTCCGGGTGTCGCTCGGAGCGGTCATCAGCGTCCCGCTGCGCGCCTCGAGCTGTGCCCTGGACGGGGGCCGCTGATGGCGGGGTCGGCGCTCGCGGCCGCGCTCCTCGTGGTGAGCGCCACGCTGTCCGTCGGTCTCGCGGCGGTGGGCGGTGCGGCGGTCACGGCACAGCGTGCGGCGGGCGCGGCCGACGCCGCCGCGCTCGCCGCCGCCGATGCCGCGAGCGGCGCGGTGCCGACGGCGGACGAGCCCTGTGCGTTGGCCGCCAGGGTCGCCGCGGCGGACGGGGCGGCCCTGACGAGCTGTTCGCTGGAAGGGTATGTGGCGACCGTGTCGGTGGAGGCGGCGTACGCTGGACTCGCTGCCGTCTCCCGCGCTCGTGCCGGGCCACCCGAGGAACCATGACGGCGGCTCTACCCCTCGCCCGCTGTGAACGACCCCTGATAGCGGTGTGTATGGTGTGCTTCGAAGAAAGGACGCCCCTTGGCTGAAGGCAAGAAGCTCGTCATCGTCGAGTCCCCGACGAAGATGCGGTCTATTCAGGGATACCTCGGCGACGGTTACGAGGTGCTCAGCTCCGTCGGCCACATCCGCGATCTCGCCGACAAGAAGGACATCCCGGCCGAGGACAAGAAGGCGTACGGCAAGTACTCCATCGACATCGACAACGGCTTCGACCCTTACTACGTGGTGTCGGACCGCAAGACCAAGACGGTCGCCGAGCTCAAGCGCGCGCTCAAGCACGCGGATGAGGTCCTGCTCGCCACTGATGAGGACCGCGAGGGCGAGGCCATCGCCTGGCACCTGCTGGAGACGCTCAAGCCCAAGGTGCCGGTCAAGCGCATGGTCTTCCACGAGATCACCAAAGACGCGATCCAGGCCGCTGTCGGCAACACCCGTGAACTCGACCACGCCCTCGTCGATGCGCAGGAGACCCGCCGCATCCTCGACCGCCTCTACGGGTGGGACGTCTCGCCCGTGCTCTGGTACAAGGTCAAGACCGGGATCTCGGCCGGCCGCGTGCAGTCCGCCGCGACCCGCCTGATCGTCGACCGCGAGCGCGAGCGCATGGCCTTCGTCTCCGCGGAGTACTGGGACGTGGACGCCGACGCGGCCGCGACCGGCACGTCCTTCCGCATCCGCCTGGTGCGCGTGGACGGCGGCCAGCTCGCCCGCGGCTCCGACTTCGACGACACCGGGAAGCTCAAGAAG
This sequence comes from Microbacterium sp. LEMMJ01, assembly GCF_002114135.1. NCBI lineage: Bacteria > Bacillati > Actinomycetota > Actinomycetes > Micrococcales > Microbacteriaceae > Microbacterium > Microbacterium sp. LEMMJ01. Next base: position 234,881 of record NZ_NCTV01000030.1, on the reverse strand, counting down.
GCGGTCGTGGTCCTCGACGAGGCGAAGGCGGCGGCCCTTGCGCGCGCCGTCGACGCCGCCGGGGCGGGAACCGTCACCAAGGTCGAGGCCAAGCCGGGAACCCGCAGCCCCTACGCGCCCTTCACGACCTCCACCATGCAGCAGGAGGCGGGCCGCAAGCTCTCGATGAGCGCGAAGCAGGCGATGAGCGTCGCCCAGCGCCTCTACGAGAAGGGGTACATCACCTATATGCGTACCGACTCCACGGCGCTGAGCACCCAGGCGGTGCAGGCGGCCCGGAGTCAGGCCGTGGCTCTCTACGGCGACAATGCGGTGCCGCTCAAGCCGCGCGTCTACAAGTCGAAGAGCAAGAACGCCCAGGAGGCGCACGAGGCGATCCGCCCGTCGGGGGAGAACTTCCGCACGCCGTCCTCGCTGTCCGGCGAGCTCGACCGCGAGGAGCAGCGGCTGTACGACCTGATCTGGAAGCGCACCGTCGCGAGCCAGATGTCGGACGCCAAGTACGAGACGACGACCGTCACCATCGCGGTCGAGGCGGACGGCCAGACGGCGGAGTTCACCGCCTCCGGCACGGTCTACACGTTCAAGGGCTTCCTCGAGGCGTACGAGGAGGGTCGCGACGAGAAGCGCAGCGACGCCGACGCCGCGGAGAACCAGTCCCTGCCCGCCGTCTCCGTCGGCGACGAGCTGGCCGTGTCCGCCGCGGAGGCGAAGGGTCACCGCACCACGCCGAAGCCGCGCTACACCGAGGCCTCGCTGGTGAAGGTGCTCGAGGAGAAGGGCATCGGCCGACCCTCGACCTTCGCCACGATCCCGGAGACCATCCTCGATCGCGGGTACGCGGTCAAGCGCGGCCAGGCCCTCGTGCCGACGTGGCTCGCGTTCAGCGTGGTGCGTCTGCTCGAGGAGCACTTCGCCGAGCTCGTCGACTACGACTTCACCGCGGCGCTCGAGGACGACCTCGACACCATCGCCCGCGGCGAGCAGAACCGTGTCGAGTGGCTGAAGTCGTTCTACTTCGGCTCCGACTCGCACGTGGGTCTGCGCCAGGTCGTCGACAACCTCGGCGAGATCGACGCCCGCGCGCTGAACTCGACGCGGATCACCGACACCGCGACGCTGCGCTTCGGCAAGTACGGCCCCTACCTCGAGGTGACGGACCCGAAGGATCCGGAGGCCAAGCCGCGCATCGTCAACGTCCCCGAAGATCTCGCGCCCGACGAGCTCACGGCGGAGAAGGCCCAGGAGCTCATCGACGCGCCGGTCGCCGGCGACCGTGTCCTCGGGGTGAACCCGGAGAACGGCAAGGTCGTCGTCGTCAAGGACGGACGCTTCGGCCCCTACGTGCAGGAGAACGATCCGGTCTCCGACGACGCCGTCGTCGATGAGGCCACCGGCGAGGTCGTCGACCTTCGACAGGCTCAGGCACCCAGCGCGAAGGGGAAGCGCGGTGCGAAGAAGGAAGCGGCGCCCAAGCCCCGCACCGCCTCGCTGTTCCGCTCGATGTCGGTCGACACGATCGACCTCGACACCGCGCTGCAGCTGCTGAGCCTGCCGCGCGTGGTCGGCGTCGACCCGGAGTCGGGCGACGAGATCACCGCGCAGAACGGCCGCTTCGGTCCGTACCTGAAGAAGGGTGCCGACTCCCGGTCGCTGGAGAGCGAGTCGCAGATCTTCGACGTCACGCTGGAACAGGCGCTGGAGATCTACCAGCAGCCCAAGTACGGCGCCCGCCGGGCGTCGAGCGCGCTGGCGGAGTTCGACGCCGACCCGGTGAGCGGCAAGCCCATCCGCGTGCGCGACGGCCGCTTCGGCCCGTACGTCACCGACGGTGAGACGAACGTCACCATCCCGCGCGGACAGACCCCGGACGACATCACGTTCGAGATCGCCGTGCAGATGCTCGCGGACAAGCGCGCCAAGGGTCCGGCACCCAAGCGGGGAGCGGCGAAGAAGGCTCCCGCGAAGAAGGCTCCGGCCAAGAAGGCGCCGGCGAAGAAGACGTCGGCGAAGGCCTCCACGGCGAAGAAGTCCACGGCGGCGAAGACGTCGACCACGTCGGCAGCCCGCTCGGCGGCGGCCAAGAAGGCAGCGGCGACCCGGGCCGCGAACGCGGCGGCGAAGGCGGCAGAGAAGGCGGACTCGTGACCGCAGGCCCCGGCCTCTGGATCACGCTGGAGGGCGGGGACGGCTCCGGGAAGACGACCCAGTCGAACCTCCTCGCCACGTGGCTCGAGCAGAGCGGTCGGACGGTCGTGCGCACCCGGGAGCCGGGCGGCTCCGAGGTCGGGCAGCTCATCCGAGACATCGTGCTCCACCACCGCGGTGACATCGCGCCGCGCGCGGAGGCGCTGCTCTACGCCGCCGACCGCGCGCACCACGTCGCGACGGTGGTGCGCCCCGCGCTCGCTCGCGGCGAGATCGTGCTGCAGGACCGCTATCTCGACTCCTCGGTGGCGTACCAGGGCGCCGGACGCGTCCTCGACGCCACGGAGATCCGCGACCTCTCACTGTGGGCTGCGGAGGGTGCTCTTCCGGATCTCACCGTGCTCCTCGATCTTGATCCGGCCACCGCGCGCACCCGCCTCGATTCGGCCGACAAGCCGTTCGACCGGCTGGAGGCCGAGAAGGAGGCCTTCCACGCCCGTGTGCGCGACGCCTACCTCGAACTGGCCCGTGCGGAGCCCGCCCGGTTCCTCGTGATCGACGCCGCGGCGTCGCCCGAGCGCATCGCCGATCGCATCCGCGCCCGCGTCTCGGCGCTCTTCGACTGATCCTCCACAGAGAGGGCTTCGTCCGACGGGACGCACGGCCCGTCAGCGGGTGGTGGGAGCGTCGGCGGTCCCGATTAGGCTGAGTGCATGCCCTCGACCCTCGCCCCGCCGTTTCCCTGGGCCGATGTCTGGGGGCAGGAGGCCGCCGTCGAGACGTTGCGCGCCGCCTCGGCCGATCCGGCCGCGCTCTCGCACGCCTGGTTGATCACGGGCCCTCCGGGATCCGGACGCTCGACGCTCGCCTATGCCTTCGCCGCGGCGCTCATCGCCGAGGGGCCCGACGACGAGGCCACGATGCGCCAGGTCCTCGCCGGCACCCACCCCGATGTGACGGCGCTGCGCACCGACAAGGTGATCATCACCATCGCCGAAGCACGGGCCCTCGTCGAGCGCTCCTACTTCGCCCCGTCCGCCGGTCGCTACCGGGTCATCGTCGTCGAAGACGCCGACCGGATGGTCGAGCGCACCTCGAACGTGCTGCTCAAGGCGCTGGAGGAGCCGCCGGAGCAGACCGTATGGATCCTCTGCGCGCCGAGTGAAGCCGACCTCCTCCCGACCATCCGGTCACGCGTGCGGTCGCTCAGACTCCGCGAACCCGACGTGGCGGACGTGTCCCGCCTCATCAGCCTCCGCACGGGGGTGGACGAGGCCGTCGCCGAGCAGGCCGCCCGACACGCGCAGCGCCACATCGGCATGGCCCAGCGACTCGCCACCGACGACGCCGCCCGGCGACGCCGCGACGAGACGCTCCGCGCCGTGATGGGCGTGCGTGGGGTCAACGACGCGGTCGAGGTCGCCGGGCGCATCATCCAGGCGGCGACGGAAGACGCCAAGGCGCTCACGGCCGAGCGGGATGCGGCCGAACGTGCCGCGCTCCTGCGCACCGTCGGTGTCGCCGAGGGACAGGCCGTGCCTCCGGCGCTGCGGGCCCAGGTGTCCGCGCTGGAGGACGAACAGAAGAAGCGGGCGACGCGGAGTCTGCGGGACGGCATCGACCGGGTCCTCACGGATCTGCAGTCGCTCTTCCGCGATGTCGTGATGCTGCAGTACGGCCGCGGTGACGATCTCATCAATCGCGAGCTGCACGCCGAGCTGGCCGCCCTCGCCGCCGCCTGGAGCGTCGAGCGTACGCTCGTCGTGCTCGACCACCTGGCCGAGACCCGTGAGGCGCTGGAGCGCAACGTCGCCCCGCTGCTCGCACTCGAGAGTTTGCTCGTGACCGTCACGAGCGGGAGGAAACCGTGAAGACTCGATCCCTGCCCCGCCTCCGTCGCTCCGCGGCGCTCATCGCCGGTCTGGCCGCCGCCTCGGTCGTGCTCTCCGGGTGCCTCTACGCCATGATCCCGGAGCAGTCCTCGAAGCCGGCCGTGGAGAAGACCCCGGACACCGAGGGTGTCGCGGAAGATCTGCTTCCCTTCTACTCCCAGGGGCTGGACTGGACCGAGTGCGGTCCGGGCTTCGACTGCACGACCGTCACCGCGCCGCTCGACTGGGAAGACCCGGGAGCGGGAGAGATCGAGCTCGCCGTCGTGCGGCATCGGGCCGAGGGCGAGGCGATCGGCTCGCTGCTCACGAACCCCGGTGGCCCCGGTTCCAGCGGCGTCGACCTCATCCAGGGAAGCCTCGACTACGCGGTGGGTCCGGCGCTCATCGAGAACTACGACGTCATCGGCTTCGACCCACGCGGGGTCGGCGCCTCCACCGCCGTCACCTGCTACGACGCGAAGGAGATGGACGAGTACCTCTACGGCATCCCATCCGCGCCGCGGGGCACCCCGGAGTGGGAGACCGAGCTGCTCGATTCCGCCCGCGGCTTCGGAGAGGCGTGCGACGCCAACAGCGGGGGCATCCTCCCGTACATCACCACGGTCAACGCCGCCCGCGACATGGACCTCCTCCGCGCCGTCCTCGGCGACAAGGAGCTCAACTACCTCGGGTACTCGTACGGCACGTTCCTCGGCGCGACCTACGCCAAGCTCTACCCGGAGAAGGCCGGGCGGCTCGTGCTCGACGGGGCGATCGATCCCTCCGTCCCCGGTCTCGAGGTCGGTGCCACGCAGGCGCTCGGCTTCGAGTCGGCCCTGCGGGCCTACATGCAGAACTGCCTCGACTCCGGCTCGTGCCCCTTCAGCGGGACGGTCGACGAGGCGATGGCCGATCTCGGCGCCCTGCTCGCGAGCGCGGATCGCACGCCGTTGAAGAACGGTGACGGCCGGCTCATGGGCGCCGACGCCCTGATGACGGCGATCATCGCGGCGCTGTACTCGGAGGACAGCTGGGAGATCCTCACCCAGGCCCTGGACGAGGCGCTGCAGGGTGACCCGTCGACGGCCTTCCGCCTCGCCGACTTCTACAACGGCCGGGAGAACGGCACCTACATCGACAACTCGACCGAGGCCTTCCGCGCGTACAACTGCATGGACTACCCGGTCGAGGACGACCCTGCGGCCGAGGCGGCCACGGAGAAGAAGATCGCGGACGGGGCGCCGACCATCGCGCCGTACTGGTCGGGACCGGACCCGTGCGAGGTGTGGCCGTATCCGCCCACCGGCACCCGCGAGAAGATCACCGCGGAAGGCGCGGGTCCCATCGTCGTCGTCGGCACGACCAACGATCCCGCGACCCCGTACGAGTGGTCGGAGTCGCTCGCCGACCAGCTCTCCGAGGGCGTCCTCATCACCCGCGTGGGTGAGGGCCACACCGGCTACAACAAGGGCAACGTCTGCGTCGACGAGGCGGTGGAGGCGTTCCTCCTCGAAGACGTGGTGCCGGAAGACGGCCTGCGCTGCGAGTGAGAGAGCCTCGATTCGCGAGCGAGCGCGAGACAGGGTAATATCGGTGATCGCGCCGCTCACGCGTCGCACGCCGCTTTAGCTCAGTCGGCAGAGCATTTCACTCGTAATGAAAAGGTCGTCAGTTCGATTCTGACAAGCGGCTCAGGAAAACCCCCGGAACCCTCGTGGTCCCGGGGGTTTCCCCGTCTCCGGGCCCGGCCGCGGGGCGTACGCTCGGAGCATGAGCAGAGCGCTTCTCATCGTCGACGTGCAGAACGACTTCACCGAGGGCGGTGCCCTCGCGGTTGCGGGCGGTGACGCGGTGGCCGCCGCCGTCTCCGCCTACCTCGCGTCCCACGCCGACGACTACGAGGTCGTCGTGGCCTCCCGGGACTGGCACGATCCCGACGGCGACAACGGCGGCCACTTCTCCACGATCCCGGACTACACCGACTCCTGGCCCGTGCACTGCGTCGCCGGCACGGCCGGAGCCGACTACGACCCGCTGCTCGTGACCGACGGCGTCACCCATCACATGCGCAAGGGACAGGGCCGTCCGGCCTACTCGATGTTCGAGGGGGTGACCGACGACGGGGCGACGGTCGCCGCGGTGCTGAGCGCGGCCGGCGTCGTGACGGCCGACGTCGTCGGCATCGCCACGGACCACTGCGTCCGTGCCTCCGCACTCGATGCGATCGCCCACGGCGTCCACGTCCGCGTCCTCACCGACCTGGTCGCCGGAGTCGCGCCCGAATCCAGTGCCGCGGCCCTCGCCGAGCTCGCGCACGCCGGTGCCGAGCTCGTCGAGAGCTCGGAGGCGTGAGCCGCAGCGTCCTCCTCCTCCGCGCGGTCAACGTCAGCGGACGCAACCGCGTGCCGATGGCGCGGTTGCGGGAGGTGCTCGCCGCCGCGACCGACCTGGAGGACGTCTCCACCTACATCGCGAGCGGCAACATCCTCTGCGCGACGCCGCGGGAACCCGCGGCGGCCTGCGCGTCGATCCGTGCGCTCATCGCGGCGGAGTTCGGCGTCGACACTCCGGTGATCCACCGCACGCACACCGAGCTCGCCGAGTCCGAAGCGGCCCAGCCCTTCCCGGAGGGGGAGCTGAAGCTCGTGCACGCGATGTTCCTCGAGGGCGCTCCCGCCGCGGGCGCCCTCGAGGCGCTGCACGAGCGCCTCGTCCCGGGGGAGCGTCTCGCCCTGGTCGGACACGATCTGTGGATCGACTACGCCCCCGGCGGGGTGCACACGACGAAGCTCACGAAGGCCGTCCTGGACCGGGCGCTCGGCGTTCCCGGTACGGCGCGCAACCTCCGCAGCGTGCGGAAGCTCATCGCGCTGACGGCGTGACCACGGCCCGGCTCAGCGCGGTCGGCGGCATCGGGGTATGCGTGGCGAGGTCGACCCGGCGGGAGTCGCAGCCCGCGCACCGGACGTAGACGACGACGCCCTCGCTGGTGGGGTGACGCGACTCCACGAGCCAGGCGTGCTCGTGGATGTCGTCGGCGGAGGCGAGCCGGGGGATCGGGAGGGTGTCGGAGGAGGTCATGGGACCAGCGTGATGTAATGGTCTTATGCATCTCAACCCTTACGGTGAGTACGCGGTGCTCCTCGCCGCCTCCCTCGCGAACGACTGGCCGGCCGATCGCGCGGGCATCGAGGAGCGATCGCTCGCGCTCGGGATGACGCAGACGTTTCCGCCGGCCCCCGACGACCACGCGCAGGTGCGCGCCGTGATCGACGACTGGCTGGCCATCGTGGATGAGGAGGACCCCGATGCGCGGGCCGCCCTGCTCAACGATCAGCTCGCCACCGCGGGTGCCTATCCGCGGCTCACCAATCACGATGACGAGGGCTGGCACCTGCACTACCGGGACGACGTGCGCTCGCTGCCCTTCGTGCTGCGCGCGATCATCAACCTCGGCACGGCGCTGCACCTCGTGACCCGGGGGATGAACCGACTCGGGCGCTGTGACGCGCCGCCGTGCACCAACGTCGTCGCGGACGTGACGCGCAACGGCCGCCAGCGGTTCTGCTCCGTGAGGTGCGCGAACCGGGCGGCCGTGCGGCGCCATCGGGCGCGGGTCAGCTGAGGGTCAGGCGGTCTGCCCTGCGTGCTTGCCCTCGCCGATCTCCTCGACGAGCTTGGCGTTGAACGCCGGGAGGTCATCGGGGGTGCGGCTCGACACGAGACCCTCGTCGACCACGACCTCCTCGTCCACCCAGCTCGCGCCGGCGTTGCGGAGGTCGGTCTTCAGGCTCGGGTAGCTCGTGATGGTCCGCCCGTCGACGACACCGGCCTCGATGAGGATCCAGGCGCCGTGGCAGATCACGCCCACGGGCTTGTGCTGCTCGAAGAACGCGCGGGCCAGGTCGATGGAGGCCTGATCCATGCGGAGGTGGTCGGCGTTCACCACGCCGCCCGGCAGCACGAGCGCGTCGAACTGGTCGGCGCTGGCGTCCGCGGCCTTCAGGTCGACGGCCTGTTCGTGGCCGTTCTTCCCGGTGATCGCTGCTCCGTCCGGGGCGATGAGCGTGGCGCTCGCGCCTTCCGTCGTCACCGCCTCCCAGGGGCTCGTGAGCTCGCTGTCCTCGAAGCCGTCCGTCGCCAGGAATGCCACGCGGTTTCCGGTGAGAGTCATGGTCCGTCCTTTCGGTAGGAAGTCGCCCTGTTCCGGGGACTCCTCGACCCTCTCGCAGGGCTCCGGGCGCCGCCAGGGGGTGGCCAGCCGTGGACGACGGTGATACAGGGCGGCCGCGCTGGCGGGAATGGCATCGGCGACTCGATACGATCCAGACATGCGCCTCCGCCCTGCTCTCCTCCTCCTGCCGGTGCTGTTCGTCCTCGCCGGCTGCACGCCGGCTCCGGAACCGACACCGACCGTGACCTCCGCCCCCTCGGAGACGCCGTCGTCCTCGCCCGTCCCGACCACGGCCCCGACGCCCACGGAGACGTCTTCGCCGCCGGCTGCCGGCGCCTTCGCGAAGGGGCAGCTCGTGTCGCTCTGCACCGAGAAGATCCGCTCGATCTCGCCGGATGCGACGTTCTTCGCCGACATGGCGACCACGGAGTGGCTGGAGGGGTCGGCGGTGTGGTTCGTCGCCGTCCCGGAGTCGATCGACGGTCAGGACAACGTCGCCGTCTGCGGCATCGGGGGAAGCCCGGAGGCCCCGGACTTCGTGATGCACGGCGAGACGCTGCCGGACGGCGTCGCGGGGATCCGCGACGACCTGCTCGCCGGGAACGTCGGCGGCGACGACTGAGGATGCGGTGGGCCCCGTGGGGCTCGAACCCACGACCCGCGGATTAAAAGTCCGATGCTCTGCCAACTGAGCTAGAGGCCCGTGCTCCCAGTCTAGGGGGCGCACGACGAGGGGCCGTCGGCGCCACAGCCGCCGACGGCCCCTTCACCTGCCCCGTGTCCCTCCTGACAACAGGGGAGGCCGTGTGCCGGTCGGGTCGCCGGCACCGTCCCTGGCTTACTCAGCCGGGGGCATCAGGACCGTGTCGATGAGGTACACGGTCGCGTTCGCGGTCTGCACGCCGCCGCAGATGACGTTGGCGTCGTTGACCATCCACTCGTCACCGCTGCCGGTCACCTCGAGGTCGGCGCCCTGGACGGTGGTGTGCATGCCCTCGATGTCGGACGGCTCGATCTGGCCGGGGACCACGTGGTACGTGAGGATCGAGGTCAGCAGGTCGCTGTCGGTCTTCAGCGTCTCGATGGTCGCGGGGTCGATCTTCGCGAAGGCGTCGTCGACCGGCGCGAACACGGTGAACTCGTCGCCGTTGAGCGTGTCGACGAGGTTCACGTCGGGGTTCAGCTCACCGCTCACCGCCGACACGAGCGTCGTCAGCATGGGGTTGTTCGAGGCGGCGACCGCCACCGGGTCCTGGGACATGCCCTGGATGGAACCGGCGCCGTCCGGGACCTCTTCCGCGTACGCCGCGCAGCCCGGGCCGACGAGGTTCGCCGCGGGGTCCATCTCCATCGGCGTCGACTCCGACGTCTCCGGCGTCGTCGGCTCCGACGACTCCTCCGTGCTCGTTCCGCTGCCCATGGAACATGCCGAGAGCAGGAATGCGCTCGCCAGACCCAGGGTGACTGCTGCGGTGACCTTCTTCTTGGTGCTGAACATGTCGAGCTCCTTCGAAACTCCGGCCACGGCCTCTCCGTGGCGTCGAGGGCTGTTCGGAAGCCTCTGCGGATCGGATGGGAGGAATTTCGAGATTCTCCGAAATCGGATCCGATCCAATCCGCTGCGGGGGGTCGGCGCGAACAGCACCCGACAGAGACGAGGACCTCATGGACCTGATCATCATCGGCCTGCTCGGCGGGCTCATCACCGGCATCTCGCCGTGCATCCTGCCCGTGCTCCCGGTGATCTTCCTCACCGGCGGTGCCCAGTCGGCGTCCTACGAGGGGGAGGCGGTGCCGGCGAAGCGCAGCCGCCCCTACTTCGTCATCGCCGGCCTCGTGCTGAGCTTCACGCTCGTGACGCTCGCCGGGTCGCTCCTGCTGGGCCTGCTGAACCTGCCGCAGGACATCATCCGCTGGGTCGGCATCGCCGTGCTGGTCGTCATCGGGGTGGGGCTCATCGTGCCACGGTTCCAGCACATCCTGGAGCGGCCGTTCCAGCGCTTCGGACAGCGCGAGGTGAAGAACCGCGGCAACGGCTTCGGCGTCGGCCTCGCTCTCGGGGCCGTGTTCGTCCCCTGCGCGGGCCCGGTCCTCGCGGCCATCATCGTCGCCGGCTCCACGGGGCGGATCGGCGTGGGCACCGTGCTCCTCACCGTCTCCTTCGCGATCGGCGTCGCGGTGCCGCTGCTGGTCTTCGCACTCGCGGGTCGCAGCGTCATCGAGCGCATCCGGGCCTTCCGGACGAAGGAGCGCGCGCTGCGGATCGCCGCCGGCGTGGCGATGATCGCCCTCGCCGTGGGACTCGTCTTCAACGTGCCGCAGGCGCTGCAGCGTCTGCTCCCGGACTACACCGCGCCGCTGCAGGAGCAGATCGCCGACTCCGAGCAGGTGCAGGACGCCCTCGACCTCGGCGGCCTGGTGAACGAGGAGAACAAGGACCTCGACAAGTGCACGAACGGCGCGACCGAGCTGGAGTCCTGCGGGACGGCGCCCTCCATCAAGGGGATCCAGCAGTGGCTCAACACCCCGGACGGGGAGGCGATCGACCTGAAAGACCTGCGCGGACAGGTGGTCCTCATCGACTTCTGGGCGTACTCCTGCATCAACTGCCAGCGCTCCATCCCGCACGTCGTGGCCTGGGACGAGGCCTACCGGGACGCGGGGCTGCAGGTGATCGGCATCCACTCGCCCGAGTATGCGTTCGAGAAGGATCCGGGGAACGTCGCGGCGGGCGCGCGCGACTTCGGCATCGAGTACCCGGTCGCTCTCGACAACACCCTCTCCACCTGGACCAACTACCGCAACCGGTACTGGCCCGCGCACTACCTCATCGACGCGGAGGGGACCGTCCGCCACATCTCCTTCGGCGAGGGCAACTACGCCGCCACCGAGGCGATGATCCGGGAGCTGCTGCAGGACGCCGACCCCGACGTCGAGCTGCCCGCCGCCACGGACGTGAAGGACGAGACCCCTGAGGTGGGAGCCACGACCCGGGAGACCTTCCTCGGCTCCTCCAAGGACGTCAACTACGGCGGCGGCGACGAGTACCGCCGCGGCGACGGCAGCTTCCGCTTCCCCGATGACCAGCCCGACGACAGCTTCGCGCTGGACGGCGACTGGACCGTGGACACGCAGTACGTCACGCCGACCGCTGAGGACGCGCGGATCCGGCTGCAGTATCGCGCGGCCGAGGTGCGCATGGTCGTCGCGGGGTCGGGCGAGGTGGTGGTCACCGACGCCGACGGGAACGCGCAGACGATCCGGATCGACGGGACGCCACGCTCCTACGGCCTGCTCGAGCAGGACGACATCGAGAAGGGCACGTTCACGCTCGAGGTCCCCACCGGCGTCGAGGTGTATTCGTTCACATTCGGGTGACGTCTGCACGGGAAGAGGGAGGAGATACGGCATGCTTATGGAGATGGTCATCGATGGGATGGACGTCCCCGAGGACGGGACGGCGCCGCAGGATGCTGTCGCCGACCTCCTCGTCCGCGTCGCCTCCGGTGATCAGGCTGCCTTCGCTGCGCTGTACGACTCCCTCTCCTCCCGTGTGTTCGGCCTCATCCTGCGCGTCCTCGTGAACCGCGCGCAGAGCGAGGAAGTGCTGCAGGAGGTGTTCCTCGAGATCTGGCAATCCGCTTCCCGGTTCGCTCCGAACAAGGGACAGGGACGAACCTGGGTGATGACCATCGCGCATCGCCGGGCCGTGGATCGGGTGCGGGCTTCGCAGTCGAGTGCGGACCGGGACGTACGCGCGGGCTTCAAGGACCTCGGCGTCGCGCACGACAGCGTGGCGGAACGGGTGGAGCTGGGGATCGAGGGAGAGCGGGTCGTCGCGGCGCTGGCGGGGCTTCCGGAGGCGCAGCGGGAGGCGCTCGTCCTCGCCTACTACGGCGGTTACAGTCAGAACGAGATCGCGGCGCTCGTGGGAGCACCGCTGGGCACGATCAAGACACGGATGAGAGACGGGCTGACCCGGCTCCGCACGGCGATGGGGGTGACGGCATGAACGAGAAGGACTTCGCGGAACTCGCGGCAGGTGCCGCGCTCCACGCGCTCTCGGCGGACGACGAGCGCCGGTACCGCCGTGCCCTCGCCGAGCACCCGGAGTGGGCGGCGCAGGACGACACCGACGCCCAGACGGGCGCTCTCCTCGCCGACGGCGTGGCCCCGGTAGCTCCGCCCGCCGGTATCCGTGCGGCTCTGCTCGCGCAGATCGCCCAGACTCCGCAGGGCGGCGCCGCGGAATCCTCGTCCGACTCGGGCGAGCCCGACGGACCCGCGGACGAGAGCCCTGCCTCCGGTGCCGCCGCTCCCGCTCCGGCTCGCCGCTGGACCCGGCTCGCTTTCGCGCTCGCCGCATGCCTCGCGCTCCTCGTGGGCGTCGGGATCGGTGCGGTCGCTCTGAACGACCAGCTGAACCGCCCGGCGAGCGTCGTCGCGCTGCAGGAGATCGAATCCGCGGGCGACGCGCAGAAGGCGACGGTCGAGCTCGACGACGGCGCGACGGCGACGGCGCACTGGTCGGGCTCGGTCGGCAAGGCCGTGCTCGTCACGGACGGACTGCCCGAGCTGGCGGACGGCAAGACCTATGAGCTGTGGTTCGTGCGCGGGGAGGATCCCATCGCCGCGGGTGTTTTCGACGTCGACGACGAAGAGGCCACCGCGCTCCTCGAGGGCGAGATGCAGGCGGGCGACGCCATCGCGGTGACGGTCGAGCAGGAGGGCGGATCGCCGTCCGGGCTCCCCACGACCGACCCGGTGATCGTCATCCCGACGGCCTGAGCGTCGGAGGCGGGGCGTACCCTGGAGGGATGCCCGAGCAGCACCACCGCCCCGTGCGTCGTCCGACGAGCGCGTTCGACAACATCGTCGGCGCCCATGATCCCGCCGAGGAGACGCGTGTCGCACACGCCACCGCCTCCGCGTTGCTGACCCGCGTCCGCGAGGACGAGAGCGGGGCGAGCGTCGAGCGGCTGATCGCCTTCACGAGCGAGCACGGCATCGACGAGATCGCGGAGCTGTGGTCGAAGGCGCCGTCGCGCACCCTCCCCGGGTCGCTGTGGCGGCTGTACGTGCTCCAGCTCGCGATCCACGGCGATCCGCGTACCGCGGCCCTGCTCTACGACCGGGGACGGGTCGAGCTGCCGTCGGCCGACGCCGTGGTCGCCGGGGCGCCCGTGCCGGCGAGCCCGGACGAGCTCGTCGCGCTCATCGACACGATCCTGCGCGGCGCCTTCCGCGGCGACTTCGCCGTGGCGCTGGAGCGGGCGGCGGCGTTCTGCCGCGTCCAGGCCTCGGGGGCGACGCACACCGCCGACGACTACGAGCCCACGGAGCCCGCTCGGGCGAGCGAGCTCACCACGCGGGCGCTGCGGCTGAGCAGCTATGCCCAGGACCTCGCGGCGTCGGCGGCCCTGTGGCGCACCGGCGCCCTGGCCTGAGTCCGAGCGGGCGGGCCGGCGTCCGGACAGAGAAAGACCGGGCCGCAAGAACGCCTCTCGGCGGAAGGCCGCTCGCAGCGGCGAAAATTGGAGCCCGGGGTTATGCGGCCCGGCCACTCCAGTGTAACGCGAGGACGCGGTGGGTATTCCCGGCGGCCTAGGCTCGGTGACATGACCCGTCGCTTCGCCCTCATGATCGATCCCGTCGCCGCCGACGAGCAGCGTGCCGACTACGCCGACACGTTCACGCAGGTGGACGCCGCGGCCCCCGCCCTCAGTGTCGGCGAGCTGAGCACGCAACGGGGCGACGGCGTGTTCGAGTCCATCGGGGTCGTCGACGGACATGCGCAGGAGGTCGTCCCGCATCTGGAACGCCTTGCGCATTCGGCGCGACTCTGCGACCTCCCGGTGCCGAACCAGGAGCAGTGGCGGCGGGCGATCCAGCAGGCCGCCGCACAGCTCGGGGCGGGGGAGTCGGTCATCAAGCTGATCCTCAGTCGCGGCGTCGAGCACGGGCCGACGCCGACCGCCTGGGTCACGGCGGCTCCGGCGGCGGACTTCGCGGCCGTACGGCGGAACGGTGTCAAGGTCGTCACCCTCGACCGCGGATACGACCTCGGCGCAGCGGAACGGGCGCCCTGGCTGCTGCTCGGAGCGAAGACGCTGTCCTACGCCGTGAACATGGCGGCCCTGCGCGAGGCCAAGCGCCGCGGAGCCGACGACGCGATCTTCCTGTCGAGCGACGGCTTCGTGCTGGAGGCTCCGACGGCCTCCCTCATCCTGCGCTTCGGCGACCGCTTCACGACCTCGGCCCCGAACGGCGGGATCCTGCATGGCACCACGCAGCTCAGCGTCTACGACCACCTCCTCGCGCGCGGCTTCGAGGTCGGGTACGACCGCATCCCCGCCGCCGATCTGACGCGGGCCGACGCCGCATGGCTCGTGTCGAGCGTGCGTCTCGCGACCGCCATCACCGCGATCGACGGCACGCCGGTCGCCGTGGACGCCGCCCTCACGGACGACCTCAACGCCTACCTCCTTTCCCCGCGCGACTGAGTCCTCCGGGTCCCCGGGCACGAATTCGGAGATGCCGGACGACACGCCGGAGGCCGCGCCCCGACACCGGCGTGTCGTCGATGATCTCCGAAGCTGTGCCCGGCCCAGGCGGGATCAGGGGCGGCGACGCATGGTCTCGACGATGGCGCGCTCGACGAGGGGCCAGTCGTGGAGGACCATCGCTTAGTCGAAGCGGAGCGTGGCGTGGCCCCAGCCGGCGGCAGTGGCGTCGCGGACCAGATCGCGGTGCCGGAGCGAGCTCTCCTCGTGGTTGGCGCGTCCGTCCGTCTCGATGATGAGCCAGTCATCGATGAGGAGGTCCACCCGGCCCGTCCCGACCACGCTGACCTGCGTCCGCACGCGCCACCCGTAGCGTCGGATCCTCATTCGCACCAAGGATTCCAGGCCGCTGTCGGCATCGGCCCGCGAGAAGGCGATGAGGTCGCGCCCCTCGGGCCCGAGCCGGTCACCGAGACGGCGCAGCCCGACCGCATCGATGAGTCCGAGCCGCCGGGCGGACTCCAGAGCGACGAAGAACGCCTCCGCCCCGCGGCAGCCGTAGATCTGCCGGAGGACGAGGGGCACCCCCGGCTGCTCGAAGGCACTGCCCGATGTCGCCGCATCCCAATGCGTCACGCAGTCGCAGTCCTCGTGGGGATACTGATGGCGGTCGTGGTGCATCCAGACGTGCAGAGCCGGCTCGTCCAGCACCCAGATCCCGAGGTGCCGCGCCGCGGACTCGCAGCCGAGGACCCCGCCGTGAGCGGCGGCGGTCACGACCTCCCCGCACGCGGAGGACGTCGCGTAGACCCCGCGCCGGACCCGGATGAGGGCGCCACCGCGCACCTGACGCTCGATCTGCCGTCATCCGTGCCGGGCGCGGAGCGCGGCATACGGCCACACCTGCGTCCCTGGCCCCGTGCACATCCCGCCATCATTCGCGCCGCCTCGCCCTCACTGGCCGCGCCACTACTCGGTAGCCCGCCGTCCGTGGACGATCCTCGCCACTCGCGATCCGTGCAGGAGTCACGACCCGTGCGCAGCTTCGGAGATCGAAGGAGACACGCCGGGGCGGGAGGCCAGGCGACGGCGTGTCGCCGAACATCTCCGAAGTTGTGCCCGGGGGCAGGAGGGACTGGGACGGGGGTGGGGGACGGGTCAGCCGAAACGGCCGGAGACGTAGTCCTCGGTGGCCTGCACCGACGGGGTGGTGAAGATGTTCGTCGTGTCGTCGTACTCGATGAGCTTTCCGGGCTTGCCGGTGCCGGCGATGTTGAAGAACGCGGTCTTGTCGGAGACCCGGCTCGCCTGCTGCATGTTGTGCGTCACGATGACGATCGTGAACTCGTTCTTGAGCTCGCCGATCAGCTCCTCGATCGCGTAGGTCGAGATGGGGTCGAGGGCGGAGCACGGCTCGTCCATCAACAGCACCTCCGGGGAGACGGCGATCGCGCGGGCGATGCAGAGACGCTGCTGCTGGCCGCCCGAGAGCCCGGAACCAGGACGGTCGAGGCGGTCCTTGACCTCGTTCCACAGGTTCGCGCCGGTGAGCGACTTCTCGACGAGGTCGTCCTGCTCGCTCTTCGACATGCGCTTGTTGTTGAGCTTCACGCCGGCGAGCACGTTCTCCTTGATCGACATCGTGGGGAACGGGTTCGGCCGCTGGAACACCATGCCGACCTGGCGACGCACGAGCACCGGGTCCACGCCGGCGCCGTAGAGGTCCTTGCCGTCGAGCAGCACCTCGCCCTCGACGCGGGCGCCGGGGATCACCTCGTGCATGCGGTTCAGGGTGCGGAGGAAGGTGGACTTGCCGCAGCCCGACGGGCCGATGAAGGCCGTGACACTGCGCGGCTGGATGTCGAGGGAGACGCCTTCGACCGCGAGGAAGTTGCCGTAGTAGACGTTGAGGTCGTTGACTTCGATGCTCTTGGACACGTGGATTCCTATTCTGAGTGGTCGGGCGCTCAGCGGCCGTTGACCTTCGGGGCGAACAGCTTCGCGATCAGGCGGGCGAGCAGGTTCAGCACCATGACGATGAGGATGAGGGTGAGGGCGGCGGCCCAGGCGCGCGCGACGGCGGCGTCCGGGCTCGTGCCCTGGTTCATGTACTGGTTGTAGGCGAACACCGGGAGGGTCATCATCTGGCCGTCGAAGATGTTCGTGTTGAGGCTCTGCGTGAAGCCGGCGGTGAGCAGCAGCGGGGCGGTCTCGCCGATCACGCGGGAGATGGCGAGCATGACCGAGGTCATGATGCCGGCGATCGAGGTGGGCAGGACGACCTTGAGGATCGTGAGCCACTTCGGCACGCCCAGGGCGTAGGAGGCCTCGCGCAGCTCGTTCGGGACGATCCGGAGCAGCTCCTCGCTGCCGCGCACCACGACAGGCGTCATCAGCACGGCGAGGGCGAGAGCGCCCATGAAGCCCATGGAGATCCCGGGACGGATCAGGAGGGCGAACACCGCGTAGATGAACAGACCGGCGACGATCGAGGGGATGCCCGTCATCACGTCGACGAAGAACGTGATGGCCTTGGCGATCTTGCCGCGGCCGTACTCGACCAGGTAGATCGAGGTCATCAGACCGACCGGGACCGAGATGATCGTGGCCGTCAGCGTGATGAGGACCGTGCCCCAGATGGCGTGCACAATACCGCCGCCGTCGCCGACGACGTTGCGCATCGAGTAGGTGAAGAACTCGGCGTCGAAGCGCTCGAGGCCGTTCGCCACCACGGTCCACAGCAGGGAGATCAGCGGCAGCAGGGCGATGAGGAAGGCCGTGGCGACGAGGGCGGTCATCAGGCGGTCGACGGCCTTGCGACGGCTCTCCGCGATGGAGGAGATCACCGTGATGATCACCATGTAGAGCAGGATGCCGACGACGACGGTGCCCGCGATGTTGAAGTCGGCGAGCGGGGTGTCGGAGCCGGCGGCGGCGACGCCGAACACCGCGGCGGAGACGACGAACGAGACGCCGAGGAGGGCCCATGGAGCCCACTTCGGCAGGCGGCCGGAGGTGAGGGCGGTGGTGCTCGCGGCGGGCGGAGCGCTGGTGAGGGCGGTCATGTCAGTTCGCTCCCGAGAACTCGGCGCGGCGGGCGACGATCCAGCGCGCCAGCGCGTTGACCGCGAAGGTCACGACGAAGAGGATGAGGCCGGTCGCGATCAGCGTGTTCACACCGGTGCCGTGCGCCTCCGGGAAGGCGAGGGCGATGTTCGCGGGGATCGGCGTGGGGTTCGTGGCGGTGAGCACGAGGAAGCTGACGACCGCCGAGGGGGAGAGCACCATCGTCACGGCCATCGTCTCGCCGAGCGCGCGGCCGAGGGCCAGCATCGCCGCCGACACCATGCCGCCGCGCGCGAAGGGGAGCACGGCCATGCGGACCATCTCCCAGCGCGTGGAGCCGAGGGCGAGGGCCGCCTCCTCGTGGAGCTTGGGGGTCTGCAGGAAGACCTCGCGGCAGATGGCGGTCATGATCGGGATGCACATCACGGCGAGGACGAGGGCGGCGGTGAGGATCGTCTTGCCCGTCGCGGAGACCTGACCGCCGAAGAACGGCACCCACGAGGCGTTCTCGTTGAGCCACACGTAGATCGGCTGGAGCATGGGGGCGAGCACGAGGCCGCCCCAGAGGCCGAACACCACGGAGGGCACCGCGGCGAGCAGGTCGATGATGTAGCCGAGGAACGACGCGAGCCGGCGGTGGGCGTAGTGCGAGATGAAGAGCGCGATGCCGATGGCGATCGGGGCGGCGATCAGCAGGGCGATGAACGAGGCCCAGAGGGTGCCGAAGACGAGCGGCCAGACGTACACCCAGAACGACTCGCCCCGGAGGATGTGGTTGTCGGTGGTGTCGAGCTGGAAGGCCGGCAGGCTCTGGATGATGAGGAAGGCGGCGACGAGCGCCAGCACGATCAGGATGATGATGCCGGCGGCCAGCGCGGTGCCGGAGAAGACCCGGTCGCCGAGGCGCTGCTTGGCCTTGATCGGTGTGGGCGGCGCCGGTGTCGGTGCCGGTGCCGTTGTCGGCTCCTGCGCGGTCGTGCTCATGATCTCCCTGTTTCGGGCCGGGTGGAGATGGATCGGGTGCTGACCTGGCGGAGCCCCCGCGCCCGCTCGGGGACGCGGGGGCACCGTCGTCAGTGGATCGGCAGGATCAGCCGACCTGGATGAGGTCGATCGCGGCCTGGACCTGCTCGCGCAGGCCGTCCGAGATCGGGGCGCTGCCGGCGTTCTCGGCGGCGGCGTCCTGGCCCTCGGCACTCGCGATGTACGTGAAGTACTCCTTCACGAGCTCCGCGACGTTGCTGTCCTCGTACTGCTCGCAGCCGATGAGGTAGCTGACCAGGGCGATCGGGTAGGCGCCGTCCGCGGCGGCGGCCGGGTCGACGTCGAAGACGAGGTCGCCCTCGCCGCGGCCCTCGGCGAGCGGCGAGCCCTCGACGAGCTTCGCGGCGGCCTCGGCCGAGTAGGAGACGAAGTCCTCGCCGACGCCCACGGCGACCTGGCCGAGGCCGTCCGCCTGCGAGGCGTCGAGGAAGCCGATCGCGCCGTTGCCGGCGGTGAGGGCCTGCTTCACGCCCGAGGTGCCCTGAGCGGCCTCGCCACCCTGGATCGGCCACTCGTCGGAGACCTCGTAGGTCCAGACGTCGGGGGCCGTCGCGCTGAGGTACTTGGCGAACGTCTCCTGCGTGCCCGAGGGGTCGGAGCGGTGCACCGGCGAGATCGCCAGGTCGGGGAGCTCGACGCCGTCGTTCAGGGCGGCGATGGCCTCGTCGTTCCAGTTGGTGATCGTCCCGGCGAAGATGCCTGCGATCGTGGCGGCGTCGAGGTTCAGCGTGTCGATGCCCTCGAGGTTGAACGCGACGGCGACGGGGGAGATGTAGAGGGGGACCTCGACGATGTCGTCGGTGGTGCAGGCGCCGAAGCCGCCGGCGGCGAGCTCCTCGTCGTTGAACGCGCGGTCCGAGCCGATGAAGTTGCTGCCGCCCTCGAGGAAGTTCTCGCGGCCGGTGCCCGAGCCGGTGGGCTCGTAGTTGACCGTCACGTCGGGGTTGGCGGTCTGGAAGGCGGCGACCCAGGCTTCCTGGGCTGCGGTCTGCGAGGACGCGCCGGTCGCGTCGATCGTGCCGGAGAGCGTGGACTCCGAGGGCTCTTCGCTGGAGCCGCCGGCTCCGCCTTCGTTCGCGGCACAGCCGGCGAGGGCGAGAGCGGCGACGGCGCCGATGGCGCCGATTCGTGCGATTCGGGAGATCTTCACTGTGGATCCTTCGATCTTGGAGGGGTGGGGCCCGGTGCAGGGCACACAGTGACGCTAGGGGCGACGGTTAACGAGACTCTCCCGCGCAGGTGAACGGCAGGTGAACGACCGGCGACTCTCTGGAGCCGATCCCCGTCACTGCGCGGCCCCCTCCGTTTCGAATCGCCCGATTTGCGCCATCCCCGGCCGAGATGCAGCGAAGTGCGCGACTCGAACGACGGGAACGATCAGACCTTGGGGGCGTGGGTCTCGATCGAGATGATGCCGGAGCCGGGGTTGGTCGCCGAGACGTGCACCACGGAGAACGCGCCGGTCTCCAGATCGGCGGCGCTGCCGACGTACGAGCCGTGCACGGTGCCGGTCGCGAGGGCGATCTCCGAGAGGAGCGCAGGCAGCACCGGGCCGTGGCTGCAGAGCACGGCGGGCTTGCCGGCGCGGATGCGGCGGCCGACGACGGAGCGGAGATCGGCGACGCCGTCCTCCCAGGCGTCCTGGCTGATCTTCTCGGTGAGGACCGGCTTGCGGTCCAGGGCCTTGGCGAGCGGCGTGACGGTCTGCACGCAGCGCACCGCGTCGCTGGTGACGATCTTGCGCACCCCGAACGCGCGGAGCGGTCCGACGATGGCCTTGGCCTGGCGCTTCCCGCGGTCGGTGAGCGGCCGGGCCGCGTCCGCCTTGTCCCACTCCGAACGGGGAAGGGCCTTCGCGTGCCGGAGGGCGATCACCGGGAAGGTCCGCAGCACGCCGTCGTCGACGAGGGCCGCGAACGCATCGAGGATCTCGAGGTCGACGGGGTAGCTCAGCGCGGCACGGGCCTTCTTCACGCTGACCCACTCGAGGGCGGCGATCTCGCGGTTGGGCACGAAGGTCGACGCGCGGATCGCGGCGTCCGTCGCCTCGGCAGCCCAGTAGTGCACCACCTTCTGCTTGCGGGACGCGAGGTGATAGCGGCTGATCCCGACCGGCACGCCGAGGGCCACGCGGATGCCGGTCTCCTCGTGCACCTCACGGACGGCGGTCTCCGCGAGCATCTCGCCCGGGTCGACCTTTCCCTTCGGGAGGGTGACGTCGCGGTACTTCGTGCGATGGATGAGCAGGATCCGCAGCTTGCCGTCGACCAGCCGCCACACGACGGCGCCGGCCGCGTACACGGCCTTGTCCGCCCACTTCGCGTCGGCCGCGGACGGCGGGAGCTGGACCTGCCGCGCCGTCATCGAACCGCCCGTGCCCGACGACGTCGCTGGATCATCCCCATGGTCTTATCCTGCAGGTCGGTGAGCGGCTTGCCGTCGGCATCCACGGCGTGGCGCTCCCACACGCCGTCGCGGCCGAGGTGCCACGACGAGGTCCGGTCATCCATCGCCAGGTCGAAGAAGGCGGTGAGCTCCTTGAGATGCGCGGGGTCGGTGACCCGCACCAGGGCCTCGACGCGCCGATCGAGGTTGCGGTGCATCATGTCGGCGCTGCCGATGTACACCTGCGGGTCGCCATCGTTCTCGAACGTGAAGATGCGCGAGTGCTCGAGGTAGCGGCCGAGGATGCTGCGGACGGTGATGTTGTCGCTGATCCCGTCGAGGTCGGGCCGCAGGCTGCAGATTCCGCGCACCCACACGTCGACCTTCACCCCTGCGGCGCTGGCGCGGTAGAGGGCGTCGATGATCTCCTCGTCGACCATCGAGTTGACCTTGATGCGGATGTGCGCGGGCTTGCCCGACTCGGCGATCCGGCGCTCGGCGTCGATCAGCCGCACGAGGCCCTTGCGGAGGTGGAGCGGGGCGACGAGCAGACGCTTGAACTTCTTCTCGATCGCGTAGCCGCTGAGCTCGTTGAACAGCCGGGTGAGGTCCTTGCCGACCTGGGCATCGGCGGTGAACAGACCGAAGTCCTCGTAGATGCGGCTCGTCTTCGGGTTGTAGTTGCCGGTGCCGACGTGCGAGTAGTGCTGGAGCCTGCCCTCCTCCTCGCGGATCACGAGGGCGAGCTTGCAGTGGGTCTTGAGCCCGACGAGGCCGTACACCACGTGCACGCCGGCCTTCTCGAGCTTGCGCGCCCACACGATGTTGTTGGCCTCGTCGAAGCGGGCCTTCACCTCGACGAGCGCGAGCACCTGCTTGCCGGCCTCGGCGGCGTCGATGAGGGCCTGCACGACGGGGCTGTCGCCGGACGTCCGGTACAGCGTCTGCTTGATGGCGAGCACGTGCGGGTCGCGGGCGGCCTGCTCCAGGAACGCCTGGACGCTCGTGGTGAAGGACTCGTACGGGTGGTGCACGAGCACGTCGGACTTCCGGATCGCCTTGAAGATGTCCGCACGGGTGTTGGAGCCCGTCGGCTGGAAGGCCACCGCGGTGGTGGGGAGGTGCGGCGGGTACCGCAGATCGGGGCGATCGATGCGCGACAGATCGAAGAGGCCGCGCAGATCGAGCGGCCCGGGGAGGCGGTAGACCTCCTGGTCGGTGATGTCGAGCTCGCGCACGAGGAGGTCCATCGTGACCTCGTCCATGTCGTCGGTGATCTCGAGCCGGATCGGCGGGCCGAACCGGCGGCGCAGCAGCTCGGCCTCCAGTGCCTGGATGAGGTTCTCGCTCTCGTCCTCCTCGATCTCCACGTCCTCGTTGCGGGTGAGGCGGAACGCGTGGTGGTCGAGCACCTCCATGCCGGGGAACAGGTCGCCGAGGTGGTTGGCGATGAGCTCCTCGAGCCGGAGGAAGCGCTTGATCTCGCCGGTGGACGGCACCTCGACGAAGCGCGGCAGCATGGGCGGCACCTTGAGGCGCGCGAACTCCTGGCGGCCGGTCCGCGCATTGCGGATGCGGATGGCGAGGTTCAGGGAGAGTCCGGAGATGTAGGGGAACGGGTGCGCCGGGTCGACCGCCAGCGGCATCAGCACCGGGAAGACCTGCGCGCCGAAGTAGTCGGACAGCGCGCTGCGCTCGTCGTCGGTGAGATCCGACCACTCCGTGATCTCGATGCCGGAGTCGGCGAGGGCGGGGCGGACGAGCTTCGTCCAGGCGTCCGCGTGGCGGAGCTGGAGGGCGTGCGCCTCCCGCGAGATGTCGGCGAGGGCGTCGACGGGGGAGCGCCCGATGTTGGTGGGCACGGCGAGACCGGTCATGATGCGCCGCTTGAGACCGGCCACGCGCACCATGAAGAACTCGTCGAGGTTGCTGGCGAAGATCGCCAGGAAGTTCGCCCGCTCCAGCTCCGGCAGCGACGGGTCCTCCGCGAGTTCGAGCACCCGCTGGTTGAACGCGAGCCAGCTCAGCTCGCGGTCCAGGTAGCGATGGTCGGGGAGCTGCGAGTCCGGCGCCTCGACGGCGTCGTCGAAGTCGTCGTCTTCGGCGTCACCGAGTCCGGCGTCGGCGAGTGCGGGATCGATCATGGGGTACATCTAAGCACCGGCAGGTGTCGGGCGTGTGAACGGCGGTCAGCGCGAGCCGACCAGGCTGTCGTCCTCGTAGACGTTGAAGCGGTACCCGACGTTGCGCACGGTGCCGATGATCTGCTCCTGATCGCCGAGCTTGGCGCGGAGCCGTCGCACGTGCACGTCGACGGTCCTGGTGCCGCCGAAGTAGTCGTACCCCCACACCTCGCTGAGCAGCTGCTCGCGGGTGAACACCCGGGACGGGTGGGTGGCGAGGAAGTGCAGGAGCTGGAACTCCTTGTAGGTGAGGTCCAGCGGCCGCCCGTGGAGCTTGGCCGAGTAGGACTGCTCGTCGATCGTGACGCCGGAGGCCTGCACGCGCGCCGGTTCGGCGACCTCGTCCCGTCGCGCGAGCGCCAGACGCACGCGTGCGTCGATCTCCGCGGGACCGGCCGTCGCCAGCAGGACGTCGTCGATGCCCCACTCGCCCGACAGTGCGCTCATGCCGCCCTCGGTCACCACGAGCAGGAGCGGCGCGTCCTGTCCGGTGGCCCGCAGCAGTCGGCACAGCGACTTCGCCCCGACGAGGTCGTGGCGGCCGTCGACGATCACGATGTCGTACTCCGGGGCATTGATCAGCTGCGCCGGCTCCGCCGGGATCTGCCGCGTGCGATGGCTCAGCAGCTCGAGGGCGGGCAGCACCTGCTCCGAGAGCGGAGCATTGGTCAGAACCAGCACCAGGGCCACGCGCACTCCTCACCGGCGGGGGGATCGACGCCGTGCCGCCATGATAGCGGCCACCGATGCGCAAGAATGGAGACATGTCAGAACCGGCACTCGCGCCCCGCAACGCCTTCACCGGCGTCATCGCGGTCTGGGCGACCGCGTTCGTCGGCAGCATCGTCATCGGGATCTTCGCTCCGGAGGAGTGGCGCATCCCCTGGATGCTGGTCGGCTTCGGGGCGGTGGTGCTGCTGTCCTTCGCCGTGCAGCTCTGGTACGGGCGCACGCAGGGCTTCATCTTCCGCGTCGCGAGCAGCGTGACCGGTGCGCTGCTGCTGATGGGGATCATCTCGGTCGGCTTCGGCCTGGCCGCCCTCATCCCCTCCTGACCCGGATCGCCGGGGGTAAGGTGGAGGTCATGGACATCATGGCGCTCGAAATCTTCTTCATCGGCCTGCTCGGCCTGGCGAGCCTCGCGATCGTTTTCGTGTCGGCCGTGGTGCTGCGCAACCTCTTCCGCGGCCAGCGCTGACGACATGATCGAACTCCCCACCGACCTTCCCGCCGACCTCGCCCCGCTGGCGTGGCTCATCGGCGTGTGGGAGGGTTCCGGGGTGATCGACTACCCGGTCGGCGAGGAGCGTCTGCAGGGCGAGTTCACGCATCGCGTCAGCTTCAGCCACGACGGGGGACCGTTCCTCAACTACGCGGCCACGGCGACCTTCGTCGGTGACGAGGGTGCGCCCGCCGTCCCGCTGACCGCCGAGTCCGGTTTCTGGCGTCTGGCGCGTCCGGCCGCGGCGACCGACGCGGGACCGGCGCTGCTGCCGCCGACGGCGACCCCCGTCACCCGCACGGTCGACGACGTGGAGGCGCTGCGGTCGGACAACGGCGCGTTCCCGCTCGAGGTGTCGCTGGCGCGCTCGGACGGCATGCTCGAGTACTACCTCGGCGAGATCAACGGACCGCGGGTCGACCTCGCGTCGGACGCGATCGTGCGCGGCGCCGGTGCCAAGGACTACGGCTCCGCCTCGCGGATGTACGGACTCGTCGACGGGCACCTGCTGTGGGCGTGGGACATCGCCGCCCTCGGCACACCTCTGCGGGCGCACGCCTCGGCGCGTCTCGCCCGCGTCTGAACGGAGCACACGGTGAGCACCAGCGTCTTCGACGGCGTCCCCGGCGCGACAGCGGGGGAGCGCGGGATCGCCCACTTCGGTGATCCGTTCCGGGAGCAGCGCCGCCTCGCGGCCGGAACGGCGATCGCGCCCCTCGACGACCGGACGGTCATCGAGGTGTCCGGTCCCGAACGCCTCCCCTGGCTCGACTCCATCACGTCGCAGGCGGTGGGTCGCCTGCGCGCGGGGGAGAGCACCGAGCTCCTCGTCCTCGATCCGCAGGGACGGGTGGAGCACGCGGCCGGCGTCCTCGACGACGGCACCTCGACCTGGCTCCTGGCGGATGCCGGCGATGCCGAGGGGCTTGCGACGTGGCTGACGCGGATGAAGTTCCGCACCCAGGCCACGGTCGAGCTGCGCCCCGACCTCGCGCTGCTCGGCTTCGTCGACGGCGGTCCCGCGGCCGAGCGCGTGCGCGGCCTCGATGACGCGCGGATCTGGGTCGACCCGTGGCAGCAGGTCGCCGTCGGCGGCCATCAGTACGCCGACGTGGCCGCGCACCCCGGGGCCGACCTCGCCTGGCGGGTCGGCATCGTGCCCGAGACGGCGGCGCGGGCGCTCGCCGCGGAGCTCGAGCGGGAGGACGCCGCCGGTCTCCTCGCCGCCGAGGCTCTGCGCATCGCCGCCTGGCGTCCGCGGTGGGCGGCCGAGGTGGACGAGCGATCGCTGCCGCACGAGTCGGACTGGCTCCGCAGCGCCGTGCACCTGAACAAGGGCTGCTACCGCGGGCAGGAGACCGTCGCGAAGGTGCACAACCTCGGTCATCCACCGCGGCGGCTCGCACTGCTCCAGCTCGACGGCAGCGACGCCGTGCTTCCGGAACCCGGAGCCCCCGTGTTCGCGGGCGATGATGAGGTCGGGCACATCACCTCCTCCGCGCGGCATCATGAGGACGGGCCGATCGCCCTCGCTCTCCTGTCCCGTCGGGCCCCGATCGGCGATCTCGTCGTCCGGGCCGAGGGGATCGACATCGCCGCGTCCCAGCAGATCATCGTCCCGGCCGACGCCGGCGCCACCGCGGACATCCCGCGCCTGACGCGGCTGTCCCGCCGACCCACGGCGCCCGATCCCCGCGACGCCGGGGTCTGAGACACCGGACCCTGGTCAGGCCGGTGCCACGGCGTCCCACGGCAGGGTGAGCTCGCCCAGTCGCCAGCGGCTCCGCCCGCCCTGCACAGGCCAGCCCTGCGCGCGCAGCGCGGTCACCGCGGCGAGGAAGCGCTGCGTGGCCCCGAAGGTCGACAGGGGAGCAGCGCGCTCCCACTCCCGGTCCAGGTCGACGAGCAGCGCATGGATGCGCTCGCCGGGGACGTTGCGGTGGATGAGGGCCTTGGGCAGCCGCTCCGCCACGATGCTCGGGACCTCGAGCCCGCGCAGGCGGAGGGAGACGGTGAAGCGGAGCGGCGTGCCGCCGGGATCGACATCGACCCAGCTCGCCACGCGCCCGATCTCGTCGCAGGTGCCCTCCACCAGGAGCCCGTCCGGCGCGAGGCGGTGCGCCATCGTCCGCCAGGCGGCGGCGACCTCGGCCTCGTCATACTGCCGCAGGACGTTCATCGCCCGGATGACGGCGGGCCGACGACCGCCCGGGAGCGGCACCTCGAACCCGCCGCGGGCGAAGGAGACGCGGAGGTCGGCAGGGAAGGGCGTGCGGCCGGCCTGGACCTCGGCGAGCTGCTGCTCCGCGGTGGCCACCCGGTCCGGGTCGAGCTCCAGACCGCGCACCTCCGCGTCCGGCCGCACGCGTCGCAGTCGGGCGGCCAGCTCGAACGCGGTCACCCCGCTCGCCCCGAAACCGAGGTCGACGACGAGGGGGTCGGGCGCGCGTCGGAAGGCGGGGGAGGCGGCGATCCACCGGTCGTTCCGACGCAGCCGGTTCGTCCCTGTCGTGCCGCGGGTTGGCCGACCGAGGGGAGATGACGCCATGCGTCCATCCTCCCTCCTCCGCCGCTGTGCCCGCTCCGCGCCCCGGATAAACTGGCGACATGACTGCGAAGCGCACCCTGATCCTGCTCCGCCACGGCCAGAGCGAGTGGAACGAACTGAACCTCTTCACCGGCTGGGTGGACGTCCGCCTGACCGCGCAGGGCAAGAACGAGGCCCGTCGCGGCGGTGAGCTGCTCGCCGAGTCCGGCATCCTGCCCGACGTGCTGCACACGTCCCTGCTGAGCCGGGCGATCCAGACCGCCGACATCGCGCTGGACGCCGCCGACCGGCTGTGGATCCCGGTGAAGCGCTCCTGGCGGCTCAACGAGCGCCACTACGGGGCGCTGCAGGGCAAGGACAAGGCACAGACGCTCGAGGAGTTCGGTCCGGAGCAGTTCCAGCTGTGGCGCCGCTCGTTCGACGTGCCGCCGCCCCCGCTGGACGACGCGAGCGAGTTCAGCCAGGTGGGTGACGCCCGCTACGAGGGCATCGACGGCGAGGTGCCGCGCACGGAGTCGCTCAAGCTCGTCATCGATCGCCTCCTGCCGTACTGGGACGCGGAGATCGTCCCCGATCTGGAAGCCGGCAAGACCGTCCTCGTGACCGCGCACGGCAACTCGCTGCGCGGCCTCGTCAAGCACCTCGAGGGCATCAGCGACGACGACATCGCCGGCCTGAACATCCCGACCGGCATTCCGCTGGTGTACGAGCTCGACGAGAACAACGCGCCGACCAGTCCCGGCCGGTACCTCGACCCGGAGGCCGCCGCCGCCGGTGCCGCGGCCGTGGCCGCCCAGGGCAAGAAGTAACCGAGACCCCGGTTTCACGTCGAGACCCCCTGCCGCAGGCGACTGCAGCAGGGGGTCTCGACGATAAGGCGGGGTCTCGGTCAGGCGTGGCCGAGCTGCTCCTGCTGTTCCACCGCGAGGGCGATGTCCTCCTCCTCGACGTGCCAGTCGCCCGTCGCGAGGTAGACGACCTTCTTGGCGACGGCGACCGCGTGGTCCGCGAACCGCTCGTGGTAGCGGCTGGCGAGTGTCGCGTCGACCGTGGCGACGGCCTCGCCCTTCCAGTTGTCGCTCAGCACCTTCTCGAAGACGCTGGCGTGCAGTTCGTCGACGTCGTCATCGGCGTTGCGGATCGCGTCCGCGAACTTCAGATCCTGGGTGCGGAGGAGCTCCGTGAGCGTGCGGGAGATCTCCACGTCCAGCTCGCCCATCTTCACGAACGTGCCCTTCAGGCCCTTCGGGATCGCGCGCTCCGGGAAGCGCAGGCGGGCGAGCTGGGCGATGTGCTCGGACATGTCGCCCATCCGCTCCAGGGACGCGCTGACGCGGAGCGCCGTGACGACGATCCGGAGGTCGCGCGCGACCGGCTGCTGTCGGGCGAGGATCTCGATGGCCTGCTCGTCCAGCGCGACGGCGAGCTCGTCGATCTTCGCGTCGTCGGCGATGACCTCCTCGGCCAGCGCGACGTCGCTCGTGGCGAACGCGCGGGTCGCCTTGTCGATGGAGACCGTGACGAGCTCGGCGATCTCGACGAGGCGGGACTGCAGGTCCTCGAGGGACTGGTGGAAGACTTCGCGCATGGTGGGCGCAACCTTTCATTCGGATCCCGGCTGACGGTCCAGCGCGGGGCGGCGGGCGTCCGCGGGGAGAGCACTGCGCGCGCGCAGGCCTGAAGCGATTGTCTGCTCCGAAGGTTAACGAACGGTGCCCAGCGAGTGAATAGTACGTCTCCGCTCCCCGGGATGGCGCGGAAACCCGCCGGATCGACGGTGAACGCGCTCTACGCTGGAGTCATGACCCTGCCGCAGCTCGCGCTGTCCTCCCTCGCCATCGGGTTGGCGATCGGGGTGGGCCTCTCGCTCCTCGTCGTCTGGGCGTATCGGGCGCGGGCGCGGGCGGAGGAGGAGACGTCGATGGCGATCCCGCCCGGGATCACCGACGTGCTGCGCAGCATGGACGACGCCGCGTGCGTGGTCGACGTCTCCGGCCTCGTGCTCGCCACGTCGAAAGCCGCCGCACGGTTCGGGATCGAGGTCGGATCGACGCTCGAGAATCCGGAGCTCCGGCAACTCGTGCGGGGCGTCCGGTCGACGGGGGAGACGGCGACCGAGTCGCTGCGCATCACCCGCGGCGGTCTCAGCCTCGACCCCCGCCTCGTGTCGGCCAGGGCGAGCGCCATCGGCACGCGCCTCGTGCTCCTCATCATCCGCGACGTGACCGAGCAGGAGCGCCTCGACCAGATGCGCCGTGACTTCGTGGCCAACACGAGCCACGAGCTCAAGACGCCCGTCGGGGCCGTGAGCCTGCTCGCCGAGGCCATCGAGTCCGCCGCCGACGACCCCGCCCAGGTGCGGGCATTCGCGTCGCGGATCTCGGCGGAGGCCGGCCGTCTCGGTCAGCTCACCGGACGCATCATGAGTCTGTCCCGGCTGCAGGCGGAGGACGGGCTGACCGAGGTCGCCCCGGTCTCGATCGACGAGGTCATCGCCTCCTCGATCGAAGCCCACGTCGTGCAGGCCGACTCCGCCGGTGTGGAGCTCGCCCGCGGTGGAGACCGCGGCGTCTGGGTCCGCGGCGACGCACAGATCCTCATCGAGGCCGTCGGCAATCTCATCGCCAACGCCATCGTCTACTCGCCCCGCGGCTCCCGGGTGGGCGTCGGGGTGAAGGCCGACGACGACGTCGTGGAGATCGCCGTCTCCGACCAGGGCATCGGGATCGCGGAGGCCGACCGCGAGCGCATCTTCGAGCGGTTCTACCGCGCGGACGAGGCCCGCTCCCGGCGCACCGGCGGCACCGGCCTCGGGCTGTCCATCGTCAAGCACGCCACCCAGCGGCACGGAGGAGAGGTGCGGCTGTGGTCGCGCCCGGGCCGCGGGTCCACGTTCACCATCCGCCTGCCCCGGATCGACGCCCCCGCGAACACCGGGCAGGGCAAGAAGAGCAAGAAGAAGCGCGCGCGCAAGGCCGTCCCCGCCACCGGGGCGACGCGCGTCCGAAACGGAGAGACCGCATGACCCGCATCCTTCTCGTCGAAGACGAGCCCGACCTCGCCGACCCGCTCGCCTACCTGCTGCGCCGCGAGGGCTACGAGGTGGAGATCGCCGAGGACGGCCCCGGTGCGCTGACGGCGTTCCGGGAGCGCGGTGCCGACATCGTGCTGCTCGACCTCATGCTGCCCGGCATGCCGGGGACCGAGGTGTGCCGGCAGATCCGGTCCACGTCGGCCGTGCCCATCATCATGCTGACGGCGAAGGACTCCGAGGTCGACATCGTCGTGGGGCTCGAGCTCGGCGCGGACGATTACATCACCAAGCCGTACTCGTCGCGGGAGCTGCTCGCCCGGATGCGGGCGGTGCTGCGGCGGGTGGTGCAGGCGGAGGCCGAGCTCGACGAGCGGGTGCTCGAGGGCGGGCGCGTCTCGCTCGACATCGATCGGCACACGGTGGCGGTGGCCGGCGAGCAGATCAACATGCCGCTGAAGGAGTTCGAGCTGCTGGAGGTGCTGATGCGCAACTCCGGCCGGGTGCTCACGCGCGGCCAGCTCATCGACCGGGTGTGGGGGAGTGACTACTTCGGCGACACCAAGACGCTCGACGTGCACATCAAGCGCATCCGCTCGCGGATCGAGGAGAACCCGAGCGAACCGGTGATGCTGGTGACCGTCCGCGGCCTGGGGTATCGCTTCGAGGGGTGACCGCACACAAGAGAGGCCGGCACCCGTGGGTGCCGGCCTCTCTTGTCTGTCTGCGGACTCAGTCCTGCGGAGCGAGGTCCGAGTAGTACGGCAGGGTGCCGTCGAGGACGGGCACCTGCGTGGTCACACCCGCGGAGTCGCCGGACTGGAAGTGCATCGCGACGGTGGCGCCGGGCATGGTGTCGAGGCCGACGATCTCCACCGGCTCCTGGTCGGCGCCGAGGCTGACCGATCCGCCGGCGGGCACGGTGATCATGAACGGCTCGCCGCCCTCGAGGGAGACCGTCAGGGTGGCGCGGTCCTGCGTCGGGTTGACGACCGCGCCCACGAAGTTCCCGGCCGTGCCGTCTTCGTTCGCGATGATGAGGGCGTTCCGGACGGCGATGGGGCCGTCCTCGTCCGACACGTTCACGCCGTCGGAGGCCGCGTACTCGATCTTCGTCGACTGCGGCGTGATGAACGTGCACCCGGTCGCGCCGAGCAGAACGAGGGCGCTGATGGCGGCAGACGCGACAAGGCGCGATTTCACGGGTCCTCCTGAGGTCCGACGGGATATCCCTCCCCATTCTATGGGTAAGTCGAGGAGCCGCTGGGAACAGGAAGCGCGAACCTTAGCGCATATCCCCTGTGGTATCCTTGAGGTTGCCGAAAGGACATGTTTTTATGCTTTTTGAGGTTGGCGAGACCGTCGTCTATCCGCACCATGGCGCTGCGACCATCATCGAGGTCAAGGAACGCGTCATCAAGGGCGAGACGAAGAAATACCTGAAGCTCAACGTCACGCAGGGCGATCTCATCATCGAGGTCCCGGCCGAGAACGTCGACCTCGTCGGCGTCCGCGACGTGATCGGCAAGGAGGGCCTCGACCACGTGTTCGAGGTGCTGCGCGCGCCGTTCACCGAGGAGCCCACCAACTGGTCGCGCCGGTACAAGGCGAACCTGGAGAAGCTCGCGTCCGGCGATGTCATCAAGGTGAGCGAGGTCGTGCGCGACCTCTGGCGCCGCGACCAGGACCGCGGCCTGTCCGCGGGTGAGAAGCGGATGCTGGCCAAGGCCCGGCAGATCCTCATCTCGGAGCTGGCCCTGGCCGAGAAGATCGACGAGGACAAGGCGGGCGCACTGCTCGACGAGGTCCTCGCGTCCTGAGACGTCCTTCACGGAAGGCGGGTGCTGCGGCACCCGCCTTCTGTCGTCTCCGCCGGTAACGTGAAGCTGTGAGCATCCTCCCCGTCCCGCATACCGCGATCATCGTCGTCGCCGCCGGCTCCGGCACCCGTCTCGAGGCCGGAGCGCCCAAGGCGTTCGTCGGCATCGACGGCCGCACCATCCTGCGGCACGCCCTCGACGGCGTCTTCGCGGCGGCGCCCTTGCAGGTCGTGGTCGTCGCGCCCGCAGGCTACGAAGGCGACGCGGAGACGGAGCTGCGGGAGGCCGCCGGCGATCGTGCCGACCTGGGCCGCGTGGTCACCGGAGGGGCGACGCGGCAGGAGTCGGTCGCCGCGGGGCTCGCCGCCCTGTGGGGGGACGTCACGACGGTGCTCGTGCACGACGCGGCGCGCGCCCTCACGCCGCCCGGCGTCATCGACGCGGTGGCGGCGGCCGTGGTCGCCGATGCCGGTGCGGTGCCGAGCCTGCCTGTCGTGGACACGCTCAAGCGCGTCGCGGACGGTCTCGTCGTCGGTGCCGTGGATCGTGCGGAGCTCGCGGCCGCGCAGACTCCGCAGGGCTTCCCGCGCGCGCTGCTGGAAGCGGCGTACGCGGAGGCGACCGCCCGGGGTGCCGAGTACACCGACGACGCCGCGCTCTTCGCCGCGGCCGGGAACACCGTTCGCCTGGTGCCGGGCTCCGAGCGTTCGTTCAAGATCACCACTCCCGCCGACCTGGAGCGCGCCCGCCTCCTCGTCGCGACGTCGTCGGGATCGCCCTCCTCGGCGGCGCGGCCGTCGACTCCCGTCGGGGGCGCACCCCGCGTGGGCATCGGCACGGACGTGCACGCCTTCGGTGGCGACGGGCCGCTGTGGCTGGCCGGGCTGGAATGGCCGGGGGAGCCCGCGCTCTCCGGGCATTCGGACGGGGACGCGGTCGCCCACGCGATCGTCGACGCGCTGCTCGGCGCCGCCGGGCTCGGCGACATCGGTGAGCACTTCGGCACCGCTCACCCGGAGTACGCGGGGGCGCACGCCGATGTCTTCCTCTCCCGCACCGCGGAGCTCCTGTCGGCGGCGGGATTCATGATCGGCAACGTGTCGGTGCAGTTCCAGGGCAACCGCCCGCGCTTCAGCGGACGACGCGGAGAGGCCGAGGCTGCTCTGTCGGCGGCGCTCGGGGGCGCTCCGGTGGCCGTGACGGCCACGACGACCGACGGCCTCGGCTTCCCCGGACGGGGCGAGGGGATCGCGGTCACGGCCGTCGCGATCGTCATCCCGCGACCGGAGCAGGGTCTCTCAGCGCCCGCCGAGTAGGCTTGAGCGGTGACTCTCCGCCTCTACGACACCCGCGCACAGCTGCTGCGCGACTTCGTGCCTCTCGATCCCGAGAACATCACGATGTACGTGTGCGGACCCACCGTGCAGTCCGGCCCGCACATCGGCCACGTCCGCGCGGCCCTGAGCTTCGATCTCCTGCGCCGCTGGCTGACGCACCGCCACGGCCGCGTGACGTTCGTGCGCAACGTCACCGACATCGACGACAAGGTGCTCGCCAACGCCACGGACGCCGAGCCGTGGTGGGCGCTCGCCTATCGGATGGAGCAGGAGTTCGCCGCCGCCTACGCCGGCATCGGCATCCTGCCGCCCACGTACGAGCCGCGGGCGACGGCCTCCGTCCCGCAGATGCAGGAGCTCATCGCGCTGCTCATCGACCGGGGCCACGCGTACCCCGCTCCCGACGGGTCGGGCGACGTGTACTTCGATGTGCGCTCCTGGTCGTCCTACGGCGATCTCACCCATCAGTCGGTGGACGCGATGGAGGCGGCGCAAGACGCCGACCCGCGGGGCAAGCGCAACCCCCAGGACTTCGCCCTGTGGAAGGGCGCCAAGCCCGACGAGCCCGCCGATGCGACCTGGGCGTCGCCGTGGGGGCCGGGGCGTCCGGGCTGGCACATCGAGTGCTCGGCCATGGCGAAGCGGTACCTCGGTGCGGAGTTCGACATCCACGGCGGCGGCCTCGACCTGCGGTTCCCTCATCACGAGAACGAGCTCGCGCAGTCGACGGCCGCGGGTGACGGCTTCGCCCGCTACTGGGTGCACAACGGCCTCGTGACCGTCGACGGCCAGAAGATGTCGAAGTCCCTCGGCAACTTCACCCTCGCGCGGGACGTGCTCGCGGAGCGGGACCCGCTGGTCGTGCGCTACGCCCTCGCCGCCGCGCACTACCGGTCGAGCCTCGACCTCTCGGAATCGTCCTGGGCGGAGGCGGACGCCGCGCTCGGCCGCATCCGCTCCTTCCTCGACCGCGCATTCCGCGCGGCCGGCGAGGAGATCGGTGCCAAGGACGCACGGAGCCTGCCCGACGCCTTCGTCGAGGCGATGGACGACGACCTCGGCGTGCCGCAGGCGCTGGCCGTCGTGCACGAGAGCGTTCGAGCAGGGAACTCGGCGCTGGACGCGGGCGACACCGGCACGGCCCTGGAGGCGGCGCGGGCGGTGCTCGCCATGACCGGGATCCTCGGTCTGGACCCGCGCACGGAATCCGGCGCCGCCGGGGGCGCGCAGGCAGCAGCGCTGGACGCGCTGGTGCAGGAGATGATCGCGCAGCGCGCCACCGCGCGCGCGGAGAAGGACTGGGCGGCGGCGGATCGCATCCGTGACGCGATCGCCGCCGCAGGAATCACGCTGGAGGACACTCCGGCCGGAACTCATTGGAGTATCGATGGCTAAGCCAGGGCGCCCCGGCGCGAGCAAGGGAAACAAGAAGGGCCCGACCAAGGGCACCGGCGGTCTCGGGCGCAAGGCGCTCGAGGGGCGCGGGCCCACGCCGAAGGCGGAGGACCGCGCGTGGCACCCCGCGGGTAAGCGCAAGGCCGCGGCCGAGCGCTACGCGGCTGCGGGCGGCAAGGGCAAGCCCGGTGGGCGCCCCGCGTCCGGCGGCAACCCGAACCGCAGCGCCCGGTCGAAGGACAACACCACCGACACCGAGACGGTCACCGGCCGCAACTCCGTGCTCGAGGCGCTGCGCGCGAAGATCCCGGCGACGGCGATGTACATCGCGCAGCGCGTCGAGATGGACGACCGCGTCAAGGAGATGCTGTCGATCGCGACCCACCGCGACATCCCGGTGCTCGAGGTCACCCGCCAGGAGCTCGACCGCATGGCCGGCTTCGACGGCGTGCACCAGGGCGTCGCCCTCAAGGTGCCGCCGTACGAGTACGCGCACCCGCAGGACCTCCTGGAGCAGGTCATCGACCGCGGCGAGACGCCGCTGTTCGTCGCCCTCGACGGCATCACGGACCCGCGCAACCTCGGTGCGATCATCCGCTCGACGGCGGCGTTCGGCGGCCACGGCATCATCCTGCCGCAGCGCCGTTCCGCCGGTGTGAACTCCGCGGCGTGGAAGACGAGTGCGGGCGCGGCGGCGCGCATCCCGGTCGCCCTGGCGTCGAACCTCACCACGCAGCTCAAGGAGTTCAAGAAGCAGGGCGTGTTCGTGCTCGGACTCGACGGTGACGGCGACGTCTCGCTGCCCGCGCTGGAGCTGGCGGACCGTCCCGTCGTCATCGTCGTGGGCTCGGAGGGCAAGGGCCTGTCCCGCCTCGTGACCGAGACCTGCGACCAGATCGTCTCCATCCCCATCTCCGCGGCGACCGAGTCGCTGAACGCCGGCATCGCGGCCTCGGTCGCGCTGTACCAGGTCGCGACCGTCCGCGCCGCGGACTGACCGAGAGGAACACGCATGGCCCGCATCATCGTCCTGGGAGGAACCGGCTACGCCGGGCGCCACATCGTCGCGGAGGCGGTGAGCCGCGATCACGCGGTCGTCGCCATCTCGCGCTCGACCCCCGCGGATCCGGTCGCGGGTGCGGCGTACGTGCAGGGGTCCGCGCTCGACCCCGCGACGCTGACCGAGGCGTTCGCGGGTGCCGATGCCGTGGTCTCCGCGCTCTCGCCGCGCGGTGACATGGAGGACCGTGTCCTCGAGGCGCTGACGAACGTGGTCGCGCTGCTCGACGGCACCGAGACCCGGCTCGGGGTCGTGGGCGGCGCGGGCGGCAGCCTCGTCGCGCCCGGTGGCCCCCGACTGTTCGATCAGGGGTTCCCCGAGGAGTACAAGCACGAGGCGCAGGTCGGCATCGACTCGCTCGCGCTCCTGGAGCGCACCGCGGAGAGCCTGGACTGGTTCTTCGTGCACCCTGCCGAGGTCTTCGGGCCGTGGGCCGAGGGGGAGCGCACCGGACACTACCGGGACGGCGGTGACGTCCTCGTCCGCGACGAGGACGGGAAGTCGTACATCTCCGGGGCGGACTTCGCCGTCGCGATCGTCGACGAGATCGAGCAGGGCAACCACCACCGTGAGCGGTTCACGGTCGGCTACTGACGCCGCCCGGCGCGGCGCCGACCGGCGGGCACGGTCTCAGACGAGGTCGCGCCAGTCCACCTCGTCGTCGTCGCCGAGCGCGAGCGTGCCGGTGACGACGGGGAGGCCCATCGTCTCGGTCGGCGGCCCCATGATGGTGGCCTCGTCGCGCCGGTGGCGGAGCACATCGTTGATGTAGCTCGTCAGCACCTCCGCGAGGGCGACCGAGCGTCCCTGCGCCTGCGACAGGTACCAACGGTGCTCGAGCACCTGGTGGAACACCTCGGCCGGCTCCAGCTTGGCGCGCAGGTCGTAGGGGATCGCGCGGACGACGGGCTCGAAGACGCGCGTGAGCCACTCGTGCGCGTACATCTCCTCGTCCGCCCACTGCTTGGTGGAGCGGGCACGGAACTCGTCGAGGTCGTTGAGGAGCCGCCGGGCCTGGTTCTCCTCGACGTCGAGACCGGTGAGGCGGATGAGTCGGCGCTGGTGGTGCCCGGCATCGACGACCTTGGGCTGGATCTCCACGACCGTGCCGTCGGCGGTCGTCGACATCGACATCTCGTCGATGTCGAAGCCGAGGGCGTTGAGCCGCTCGACACGTTCCGTGATGCGCCACGTCTCGGCGGCGGAGAAGGACTCCTGCGCGGTGAGCTCGGCCCAGAGGGAGCGGTAGGACGACACGATGCCGTCCGCGATGGCGACGGCGTCGACCCCATGCTCCAGGCGGCCGCCCGCGGCGAGGTCCATGATCTCCCCCGCGATGTTCGTGCGCGCGAGGTCCAGGTCGTAGGCGCGCTGACCGTCGGTGAGGCCCTCTTCGTGCAGCTCGCCGGTCTCCGCGTCGACGAGGTACGCCGCGAACGCCCCGGCATCCCGGCGGAACAGCGTGTTCGAGAGCGAGACGTCTCCCCAGTAGAAGCCCACGTTGTGCAGACGCACGAGCAGCAGGGCGAGCGCGTCGACGAGGCGCGTGGCCGTGTCCGGGCGGAGCACCCGGGTGAAGAGGGCCCGGTACGGCATCGAGAAGCGCAGATGCGAGGTGACCAATGCCGCGGGGAGCGGCGCCCCCGACGAGTCGGTGCGCCCCGCGATCACCGCGACGCGCTCCACGCACGGCACGTCGAGTCGCGATAGGTTGCCGAGCATCTCGTACTCCCGGCGCGCCATCTCGGTCGTCGTCTCCTTCACCGCCACCACGCGCCCGGAGAGATCCGCGAAGCGCACGAGGTGGCGGGAGAGGCCCTTGGGCAGCGAGACGATGTGCTCGGACGGCCACTTCTCCAGAGGCGTCGACCAGGGCAGAGCGAGCAGACCGGGGTCGACCGTCTTGGCGGTGATCCGGAGGGATTCCTGCATGGGGGCTCCTGAGGGTGCCGGGGAAACGACGCGGCGCGGGCGACCGAAGTCAGCCCGCGCCGCGGTGGAGTGTCCGATCAGGCCGAGACGACCGGCTTGTCGTTCAGGCGGTCGCCCGACTCGAGGTCGAACGCGTGCACGTGACCCGGGTTCGCGGCAAGGGTGACGGTCTCCCCGGCGTTCGGGTGGTTGCGGCCGTCGACGCGGGCGACGAGGTCGGTGCGCTTGCCGTTGATCTCCGTGTGGCCGTAGAGGTAGCCGTCGGCGCCGAGCTCCTCGACGAGGTCGACGACGACCGAGAGGCCGCGACCGTCGGCCGGGCCGACCGTGATGTCCTCGGGGCGGACGCCGACCGTGACCTGCGAGCCCGACGCGCGGCCGACCGTGTCGCGGTCCAGCGGCACGACCTCGGTGCCGAACTGCACGCCGCCGTCGGCGAGGTCGGCGCTGAACAGGTTCATCGCGGGGGAGCCGATGAAGCCGGCCACGAACACGTTGTTCGGCTTCTCGTACAGGTCGCGCGGGGAGCCGACCTGCTGGAGCAGACCGTCCTTGAGCACGGCGATGCGGTCACCCATCGTGAGCGCCTCGGTCTGGTCGTGCGTGACGTAGACCGTGGTGACGCCGAGACGACGCTGCAGCGACGCGATCTGCGTGCGGGTCTGGACGCGGAGCTTGGCGTCGAGGTTCGACAGCGGCTCGTCCATGAGGAAGACCTGGGGCTGACGCACGATGGCGCGACCCATGGCGACACGCTGACGCTGACCACCGGAGAGTGCCTTTGGCTTGCGGGTGAGGTACTGCTCCAGGTCGAGGAGCTTCGCGGCCTCGAGCACGCGCGCGGCGCGCTCCTCCTTGCCGACGCCGGCGATCTTGAGCGCGAAGCCCATGTTCTCGGCGACGGTCATGTGCGGGTACAGCGCGTAGTTCTGGAACACCATCGCGATGTCGCGGTCCTTCGGCGGCACGTCGGTGACGTCGCGGTCACCGATGAGGATGCGGCCGGAGTTGACCTCTTCGAGGCCGGCGAGCATGCGGAGGGAGGTGGACTTACCGCAACCGGAGGGACCGACCAGGACGAGGAACTCGCCGTCTCCCACCTCGAGGTTGAGCTTGTCGACAGCCGGACGGGTGCCGCCGGGGTACAGGCGGGTGGCCTCGTCGAAAGTCACAGATGCCATCGTGTTTCTCCTTCACCGGCAGGTACGTGCCGGACGATCCGTAGTGAATGAAGC
The DNA here is from genome assembly GCF_002114135.1 of Microbacterium sp. LEMMJ01. Taxonomy (NCBI): domain Bacteria; kingdom Bacillati; phylum Actinomycetota; class Actinomycetes; order Micrococcales; family Microbacteriaceae; genus Microbacterium; species Microbacterium sp. LEMMJ01. The sequence continues at coordinate 195,927 of NZ_NCTV01000030.1, read as the reverse complement.
GGCGGAGCGACCCGCCGTGACCCTCCATCGGGTCGGGATCAGTATGGCACGAACGGCCGCACCTGGGTATTTCTCAGCCTCACTGGTTAGCATCGAACCCGGCCGTGCGCAGCGGCGATCACCGCCCGACGGTGGTCGGGGCCAACCCGGACCCCCTGAGACTCAAGAGGAACGATGTCGAGCGACGAAACGCCGAACGTCCCCGCCCCTCGCACTTCGCGCGAGGCCGTGCGGGAGAAGGCACAGAAGGTGCACGCCCAGCAGTCGCGGGCGCGTCTCATGCGACGGATCATCATCGGTGCGGTCGCGATCATCGCGGTCGGTGCGATCGGGACCGCCGTGACGCTCGCCGTGACCTCGCAGACGTCCAAGCCGCAGCTCAGCCCGAGCGGCATGGAGGCGGACGGCGTCGTGGTGACGGACATCGCCTCCGCCGCGATCGCCGGCACCGCGTCCCCCACGCCGGACCCCGAGCCCAGTGAGGCCGGCGCCAGCGAGACGCCGTCGCCCGAGCCGTCCGCGGCCGGCGCCGTCGAGGTGCACGTCTACGTCGACTACCTCTCGCCCGACGCGGGCAAGTTCGAGCGCGCCAACGCCCGTCTGCTCGCGCAGTGGATCGAGGACGGCGCCGCGACCGTCAGCTACCACCCGGTCGCTCTGCTCACCGCCAGCTCCAACGGCACGAAGTACTCGCTGCGTTCCGCCGCGGCCGCCGCCTGCGTGGCGACGCACTCGCCGGACCAGTTCTACGCGTTCAACCACGACCTCCTCGACGACCAGCCCGACGTGGGCAGCGACGGGATGTCCGACGAGGAGCTCGCCAACCTCGCGGGCGCCGTCGGCGTGGACAACGCCAAGACCGTGCGCTCGTGCATCCAGGACGGCGACTACGTCAGCTGGGCGAAGGAGGCGACGACCCGCGCGCTCGAGGGGCCGCTCCCCGGCTCCGACGACCTCGTGCTCACCGCCGCCCCGATGATCGTCGTGAACGGCGAGGCGTACGTCGGGGCGCTGGACGACCCGCAGGAGCTGTCGACGTTCGTCATGTCCGTCGCCAGCGAGGCCTACTACGAGTCGACGTCTCCGACGCCCACCCCGACCGCCACCTCGGCGCCGGCGAAGTAGTCCGTCGAGCGTCCCGGCCATCGCTAAGCTGTGATGGCATCCGCCGACTTGGCGCAATTGGTAGCGCACCGTACTTGTAATACGGGGGTTACGGGTTCGAGTCCCGTAGTCGGCTCTCTCTGACGGACCCCTCCGCGTGATCGCGGCGCCTCTGCGTGGCGCGTTGTCGCGCGCCCGCATATCGCGTATCACTTCGGAGGGTGTTATGTTACTGAGGTGCAGGTGGTCGGCACCCCGCCCCGGCCACCTGCGCATCTTTTCGCGTCACCGCGGGAATGTTCGCGCCGCTCGTCGCGGTTGTCTCGAACATGACCCGCATCGGCTCCAGTGACCTCGACGTCTTCCCCCTCGCCCTCGGCGGCAACGTGTTCGGCTGGACGGCCGACCGTGACGCCTCCTTCGCCGTCCTCGACGCCTTCGTCGACGGGGGTGGCGACTTCATCGACACGGCGGACTCCTACAGTGCGTGGGTGCCCGGCAACGAGGGCGGCGAGAGCGAGACGATCATCGGAGCGTGGCTCGCGGCGCGGAAGCCCCAGGGCGTCGTCGTCGCGACCAAGGTCAGCCAGCACCCCGCCTTCCGCGGTCTCTCGGAGGGGAACGTGCGCCGCGCGGCGGAGGCGTCGCTCGCTCGCCTCGGCGTCGACGAGATCGACCTCTACTACGCCCACTTCGACGACGAGTCCGTGCCGCTGGAGGAGACGGTCGAGGCGTTCGGCGCCCTCGTCACGGACGGGCTCGTGCGGCACGTGGCGGTGTCCAACTACACCGCCGACCGCATCCGGCAGTGGATCGACATCGCCGACCGCCTCGGCGTCGCGCGACCGGTCGCCGTCCAGCCGCACTACAACCTCGTGCACCGCAACGACGTCGAGGACACCATCATCCCCGTCGCCGAGGAGTTCGGGCTGAGCCTCGTGCCGTACTACGCGCTGGCGAGTGGCTTCCTCACCGGCAAGTACCGATCGACGGACGCCGGGGGAGAGGGGTCTCCGCGGGCCGCCGGCGCTGCGAAGTACGCCACCGAGGCGGGACTTCGGATCATCGACGCGCTGGACGAGATCGGCGGAGCGCACGGCGCCTCGGTCGCCGCGACGGCCCTGGCCTGGCTGCGTGCGCAGCCGACCGTGGTCGCGCCCATCGCGAGTGCCCGGACGGTGGATCAGGTGCCGGATCTGCTCGCCGGAGCGCGGCTGGAGCTGTCGTCCGAGGAGGTCGAGCGCCTGAACCGCGTGTCGGCCTGGACGCCGCCGCAGGGCTGACCCGCTCTCACCGACCGACGAGGCCGAGCCGGTGGGCGAGGATCACGGCATGGATCCGGTCCCGCGCCCCGAGCTTCGCCAGGATCCGCCCGACGTGCGTCTTCACCGTGGACTCGCCGACGTAGAGCGACGCCGCGATCTCGGCGTTCGTGAGCCCCTGGCCGATCGCGATGAACACCTCGCGCTCGCGTTCGGTCAGGGAGCGGTACCCGGCGTCGTCGACCTCGTCGAGAGCGCTGGCTCCGAGCTGCGAGCCGACGTGCTCCAACAGCACGCGGGTCACCCGCGGCGCCAGCGCGGCGTCTCCGCGATGGACGGCACGGACGGCGGAGAGCATCTCCTGGCGCTGGGCGTCTTTCAGGAGGAACCCGCTGGCACCGGCCCGGATCGCGCCGAAGGCGTACTCGTCCAGATCGAAGGTCGTGAGGACAAGCACCTTCGTCTCGGGATGCGCGCCGACGATGGCGGTCGTCGCCGCGATCCCGTCGAGCTCCGGCATCCGGATGTCCATGAGCACGAGGTCGGGGGCGAGTGCGGCGCTCTGCGCGATCGCCGCCCTCCCGTCGGCGGCCTCCCCGATGACGACGATGTCGGGTTCCGCCTCGAGGACCATGCGGAACCCCAGGCGGATCAGCTCCTGGTCGTCGACCAGGAGCACGCGGATGGGTGATGTCATCTGTTCTCCTCCTCTGTCGGCAGCACGGCGCGAAGGATCCATCGGCCCGCACCGTCCGGCCGCGACTCCAGTGTGCCGTGGACGTGGGCGGCGCGTTCCTGGAGACCCCGGAGACCGAAGCCTCCCTCGCCCGGAGAGCCCGCGACGCCGTCGTTGACGATCTCGACGACCACGGACGCGGGCGTGTACTCGAGTCGCACGGATGCGGCGGTCGCGGTCGGCGCGTGCCGCATCGCGTTCGTCAGCCCCTCCTGCACGATCCGGCCGAGCGCGTGGGCGACGTCGGACGAGACGTCCGCGTGGCCGGTGGTGGCGAGGGTCACCGGATACCCGGTCCGTTGCGCGGCCGCGACGGTCTCCTGCGGGGATGCGGGCGAGACCGGCGCGAGGAGGAGCGGGGCGTCGTCGTCCCGAAGCACCCCGAGCATCGCCCGCATCTGGGTGAGCGCGCTGCGGGCGGTGTCCGCCGCAGAGGTGGCCGCCGCGCGCGCCTGTTCGCGGTCCGGGGTGGCGGCCGCTCCCTCGGACAGCGCCACGACCACGGTCAGGGAGTGCGACACGATGTCGTGCATCTCGCGTGCGATCCGCGCCCGCTCCGCCGCAGCGGCGAGCTGCGCCTGCTGGTCGCGCTCCACGAGGAGCTGCCGGGAGCGGTCGATGACGGCGTCCAGGTAGCGCTTCCGGTTGCCGACGTTCGCGCCGATCAGGGTGCCGATCAGGCCGAGCACGACCGTGCCGAGCAGGGCGTTGACCGCCTCTTGGAGTGTGAAGATGCCGGACCAGAGGAGGAGCCCGGCTCCGGAGGCGCTGGCGGCGACGCCGATGCCGAAAGCTGTCCACGCGGCACGGGTGGAACGGTAGACGGCGAGGGAGTAGCCGGCGAACAGCAGCAGCGGGCTGCTCCCCGGCAGCGCGGTGAACAGGAGGAAGACGTCGAGCAGGATCGCCGCGATCGCCGGGAGCCACGGCTTCCGTCGGCGCCAGAGCAGGGTGGCGGAGGCGGCGACCACGCAGAGCGGCAGCAGGGCGGCGAGCACGAGCCCGACGGGGCCGCGGTCGGCATCGTCGATGCGCGCGGCGGGTGTGATCGTGAGGACGATGCAGAGCAGGGTGAGCAGGACGTCGGCGAGGACGGGATGGCGCGCCCAGAAACGCCGGAACACGCCGGGAGGACGAGGGAGCCGCAGCCCCTCGTCCTCCCGGACCGTGTCCGTTCCGCGTCGCTTCGTCGGCACCCGGTCTCCTACGCGTCGCGCGTGCGAAGGACGGCCCACGCGGCCAGCAGACCTCCGATTACCCAGCAGCCGAGGGTGAGGAAGGCGACCGGCGCATCCAGCGTCGCCGTGTCACCGGGCAGGATCGCGCTCTGCGCGGCGGCGACGGGGAGGTAGGCGGAGGCGTCGATCACCCAGGCCCAGGCCTCTCCCGCCATCGCGAAGAAGCTCGCGACGATCGGCAGGACGAACAGCAGACCGACCGTCGCTGCGATCGCTCCGGCACCCGAGCGCAGGATGAAGCCGAAGGCCACGCCGATCAGCGCGAAGACGGCCATGGCGAGGGAGGCGACCACGATCGGCAGGACGGAGGCCGCGGGGTCCGACCAGTCGATGCCCTGCTCCCGTCCTGCGACCACGGCGGACACGGCGGCCGCCGCGGCACCGAAGATGACCAGCGACGACAGGAACAGGAAGCCCGCGAGCACGAGGGCCTTCGCCAGCAGCACGGACCCGCGGATCGGGTCGGCGGTCAGCGTCGAGCGGATCATGCCCGTGGAGTACTCGCCGGTGACCGAGATCGCCCCGATGATGCCGGCGAGCAGCATCGTGAACTGGATCGGCATGACGACGGCCTGGATCGGGTCGAACCCGGGGGCATCGATCGCCTGGGCGATGAGGACGGCGATGCCGATCGTCAGCACGGCGGCGATCGCGATGGACCACCACGTCGACCGGAGGGTGATGAGCTTGATCGCCTCGCCGCGCACGGCGCGTGCGAAGGTGAGGCGCCGACCCGAGTCGACGGCAGGGGGCGCGACGGCCGGGGTCGTCACGGCGGGGGCGGCGGTCATGAGAGCTCCTTCGTGCGGTACTCGACGGCGTCGCCGGTGAGGGCGAGGTAGGCCTCTTCGAGGGATCCGGTGGTCGGGGTGAGTTCGTGCAGCGGGATCCCGCGCTCCGCGGCGAGGTCGCCGATGCGGGCTGCCGGGAGCCCCGCGATGTCGAGCAGATCGGGAGCGGCGCTGACGATCTCCACGTCCGGACCGCCCACCGCGGCCACGAGGTCGGTGGGGCGGGGTGTCCGCACGCGCACGCGGTTTGTCGTCCAGGACCGCACCAGCTCGGCCAGCGGAGCGTCGGCGAGGACCTTGCCCCGTCCCATCACGATGACGTGGTCCGCGGTCTGAGCCATCTCGCTCATGAGGTGACTGGACAGCAGGACCGTCCGGCCCTCGGAGGCGGCATGCCGGACGAACTGGCGCACCCAGCGGACTCCCTCCGGGTCGAGGCCATTGACCGGCTCGTCGAGGATGAGGGTGTGCGGGTCGCCGAGCAGTGCGGAGGCGATCCCGAGGCGCTGCCCCATGCCGAGGGAGAACTTCCCGGCGCGCTTGCGGGCGACCGCGCCGATGCCGGCGAGCTCGATGACCTCGTCGACCCGCGACGTCGGGATGCCGTGCGTGGCGGCCATGGCCCGGAGGTGGTCGCGTGCGGTCCGTCCGGTGTGCACGGCCTTGGCATCGAGGAGCACGCCGACCTCGGTGAGGGGCGCCCGGAGCTTGCGATACTCCTGGCCGGCGACGGTCGCCCGGCCGGCCGACGGACGGTCCAGCCCGACGATCATGCGCATGGTCGTCGACTTCCCGGCGCCGTTCGGTCCGAGGAAGCCGGTGACGGTCCCCGGCTGCACGGTGAAGGACACGCCGTCGACGGCGGTCTTGTCCCCGAATCTCTTGGTGAGGCCTTCTGCGGTGATCATGGTCCCCACGCTACGGACCGTCGGGGCGCGGCGCGTCCTCCCGGAGGACGATTCCCCGGTGCGGTGCGATCGTCCTCCGGGGGGACGGCGCCGTGGAGGACAGGTGCCCGCGGACGCTCCGATAGTGTCGAGAGGTGACTCCCGCCCGCCGCCTCCCCGCCCCTCTGGCGCTCGGGGGAGCCGTCGCGATCGGGGTCATGACCGCGATCCAGGCGCGCATCAACGGGGTCCTGGGCGTGCGCGTCGACAACGGCATCGTCGCCGGGTTCCTGTCCTTCGCGGTGGGATTGGTGGCCCTCGCCGTGGTCATCTCCTTCCTGCCTTCGGCGCGCCGTGGTGCCCTGCGCCTCGGGCGTGGCATCCGCGATCGGAGCATCCCGTTCTGGATGCTCCTCGGCGGAGCCTGCGGCGCACTCACCGTGTCCACTCAGGGTCTGACGGCGGGCATCCTCGGCGTCTCCCTCTTCACGGTGGGTGTCGTGGCAGGGCAGACCCTGCACGGCCTCGTCCTCGACCGCATCGGCTTCGGGCCGGCGGGCGTCGTGGCCGTGACCCCCGGTCGGGTGATGGGCGGCGTGCTCGCGCTCGCCGCGGTGGGGATCTCCCTCTCGGGCGACGTGCTGGCGACCGCCCCGCTGTGGATGCTGCTGCTGCCCTTCGCCGCCGGTGTCGGCATCGCCTGGCAGGCGGCGACGAACGGGCGGCTGGCGCAGCGCGTGCAGTCGCCGATCGCCGCCACCCTGATGAGCTTCATCGCCGGGACGCTGGTGCTCGCGGTCGCCGCCGGCACCAGCGTCGCCGTGCGGGGGTGGCCGGCCGCGCTGCCGACCGAGCCCTGGCTCTACCTCGGCGGCTTCCTCGGTGCGGGCTACATCCTGCTCGGCGCCTTCATCGTCGCGCACACGGGCGTGCTGCTCATGGGGCTGGGATCGGTGCTCGGGCAGCTCGTGACGTCCGTCGTGATCGACCTGCTCTGGCCGGCGCAGGCGGGACCGGCGCTGTGGCAGGTGATCGCGATGGTCATCGTGGCGGTGGGCTCGGTGCTGGTCGCGGTGCCCTGGCGTCGACGCCGGCTCTAGGAGCGGCTCTTCTTCGCGGCCTTCGCGGCCTTCTTCTTCGCCTTCTTCTTCGCCTTCTTGCGGGCCTTCTTCTCGGCCTTCTCGGCCTTCTTGCTCTCGGCCTCCTGCGCTGCCGCCTCGGCTGCCGCGCGCTCCTCCGGAGAGAGCTTCGGCGGCCGGGTGAGAAGCGCGCGGGCGTCGACCGTCTTGCGCCTGCCGGGACTCTTGCCCTCGGGCTTCGCGCCGACGTAGAGCCAGCCGAGGAGCTCCTCGTCGGGGCCCAGCCCGTGCATGTGCGCCACGGGCTCGGAGCGCGTGTAGTGTCCGGTGCGCCAGATGACGCCCCACCCCGCCTCATCGAGCAGCAGGCTCAGCACATGCGCGACGCCGGAGGCCACCGCCTCCTGCTCCCAGCGCGGCACTTTCTCGCTCGGACGGTAGCTCGCGACCACCGCGATGAGGAGCGGAGCCCGCAGCGGCTTCGTCGACGGCTCCGCGTCTCCCTGGGCCTCGGCGATCGCGGCACCGAGCGCCTCGCGGTCCGCGCCGCGCAGCTCGATCAGACGCCAGGGGCGCAGCGAGGAATGGTCGGCGACGCGGCCGGCGGCGCCGACGAGCGTCACCAGCTCCTCGCGCCCCGGGGCGGTGTCGCCGACCTTCGACCAGGACTGCCGTGCGCGGACGGCGTCGAGGGCGCTCACGACTCGTCGGGCGTGAAGTTCAGCGCGATCGAGTTCATGCAGTAGCGGTCACCGGTGGGGGTGCCGAAGCCGTCCGGGAAGACGTGGCCGAGGTGCGAACCGCAGGTCGCGCAGCGGACCTCCGTGCGCACCATGCCGAGACTGTCGTCCTCGAGCAGCTCGACCGCATCCGGCCGGACCGACTCGTAGAAGCTCGGCCAGCCGCAGCCCGAGTCGAACTTGGTGCCGCTCTTGAAGAGCTCCGCACCGCAGGCGCCGCAGGTGTAGAGGCCGGCGCGCTCCTCATCGAGCAGCTCACCCGTCCAGGCGCGCTCGGTCGCCGCCTGGCGCAGCACGGCGTACTGCTCTTCGCCGAGCTCGTCGCGCCACTCGTCTTCGGTCTTGTTCACGCTGTAGGGCATCGTGTCCTCCTGAGTCCTCTCCATTCTCTCTCGTGCGGAGCGCCGGTGGCGCTTCGCGTCAGAATGGACGCATGACCGACGCCGTGCAGGAGCGCTATGCCCGATTCGCGGCGACGGAGGCTCCTGGGCGCAGCGCGCTGTACGCGGAGTGGGCGGCCGGGGTCGCCGCCGACCCGGAGATCAGGGAGCTTCTGCGACGGATCCCGCCGACCCGACGCCAGCCGCCCCTCGTCTTCGCCGTGTCCCGCCTGCTCGGCGCCGGTCACGGATCGTACCGGCAGTGGCGTGAGTTCGTCCTCGCGCAGGCCGACGGGCTCGTCGCCGAGTGCACCCGGCGCGCCCTGCAGACCAACGAACCTCTGCGGACCGCCGCTCTGCTGCCCGTGCTCTCCGAGATCGACGGGCCGATCGCACTGCTGGAGATCGGCGCCGCGGCGGGCCTGTGCCTCTACCCCGATCGCTACTCGTTCCGCTTCACCGACCGTGACGGACACGTCCGCCGCGCCCTCGATCCCCTCGATGGCCCCTCGACGGTGCTGCTGGAGAGCACCGTGTCCGGAGACCTGCCGCCGCTGCGCCTGCCCGAGGTCGTGTGGCGCGCGGGCATCGACCTCGCCCCCCTGGACGCGGCGGCCGCCGACGACCGGCGCTGGCTCCGCGCGCTCGTGTGGCCGGGGGAGGAGGGGAGGGAACAGCGCATCACCGCCGCGCTCGACATCGTCGCCGCCGACCCTCCGCTCCTCGTCGCCGGCGACGCGGCCGCCCACCTGGACGATCTGGCGGCGTCGGCTCCGGCGGACGCCACTCTGGTCATCACGACCCCGGGTGTGCTGGTGCACATCCCGCGGGCGGAGCGGACGGAGCTCGTCGCGACGATCGCGGGACTGCCGGCGCACTGGGTCACGATCGACCCTCCCAGCCTCCTCGACGTGTGGGAGCCACCGGTCGCCGCGGAGACCTGGCCGGGCTTCGTCGTCGCGCACGACGGCGGCGTGCGCGCCGCCGCGGATCCGCTCGGCGCGTGGTGGGAGTGGCGCGCCGGGGATCGCCGTCCGACGACCTAATCTGAGGGCATGTCCGCAGACCACCTCACGGAGCGCGATCGCGCGATCCTCGCCCTGGAGGCCGCCTGGCCCCGCCACGGCGGCATGAAGGAGGAGGTCATCCGCAGCAGGCTCGGCATGAGCGCGGCGCGGTACTACCAGCTACTCGGGCGGCTGATCGACTCCGAGGCCGCGCTCGAGTTCGACCCGATGCTCGTGCGGCGGCTGCGTCGGCTCCGCGACGCCCGCGGCGCCAGACGGGCCGCGCGGATCCCCGGCTTCACCGGCTGAGCGGACGCCGACCGCACGGATCGGGCCCGTCGCGGACCGGTTTACCAGGGACGTGCCGCTAGCATCGAGGGGTGTCCAAGCCCCCCCGTGACCGTTTCGACGAGGTCCCCCGTTCCACCGGACGCGTAGGAGCGCACCGCGCCGAAGCCCCGGGCATGAACGGCTGGGTCGTGCTGCTGTGGTCGTTCGTCGCCGCCCTCGTGCTCATCATCGCCGGCATCTTCGGCGCCCTGGCCGTCATGGGGCGGATCGAGCTGTTCCCCGATGCCACGCCGTCCGCGGTCGCCACGCCGGAGGAGACCGGGGTGATCGACCCGACCTACTCGGTGCTGATCCTCAACGCGACCCCGGACAACGGCCTCGACGACCAGATGCGCGACACCCTCATCAACGCCGGCTGGGCGGCGGACACGGTGCTCGCCAGCGACAGCGAGAGCGACGACTTCGCCACGACGACCGTCTACTACGTCAGCGCCGAGGACGAGGAGGCGGCCAGGGGCCTCGCCGGCGTCATCGGCGGTGCCGAGGTGCAGCAGAGCGATTACTACGCGGGTCAGACCGAGGACGGCCAGAAGCAGCTCACCATCGTGATCGGCGTCGACCGGGCCGCGTCGGTGCCCGAGACTCCCGCGCCCTGACGCCCGTCTCACTCTCGGATCGCACGGCTTGCACTCGATGGTGTCGAGTGCCAGAATGGCGTTAGCACTCTCTCACTCTGAGTGCTAAACCCACCGTCTACGTCCAGGAGGGACGACAAAACTCATGGCAAAGATCATCGCCTTCGATGAGGAGGCCCGCCGCGGCCTCGAGCGTGGCCTCAACATCCTCGCCGACGCGGTCAAGGTGACCCTCGGCCCGCGTGGTCGCAACGTCGTGCTCGAGAAGAAGTGGGGCGCCCCCACGATCACGAACGACGGTGTCTCCATCGCCAAGGAGATCGAGCTGGACGACCCGTACGAGAAGATCGGCGCGGAGCTCGTCAAGGAGGTCGCCAAGAAGACCGACGACGTCGCCGGTGACGGCACGACGACCGCCACGGTCCTCGCCCAGGCCCTGGTCCGCGAAGGACTGCGCAACGTCGCGGCCGGTGCCGACCCCATCTCCCTCAAGCGCGGCATCGAGAAGGCCGTCGCCGCGATCACCGAGGAGCTGCTGAGCACGGCGAAGGAGATCGACTCCAAGGAGCAGATCGCCGCGACCGCCTCGATCTCCGCCGCCGACCCCGCGATCGGCGAGCTCATCGCCGAGGCCATCGACAAGGTCGGCAAGGAGGGCGTCGTCACCGTCGAGGAGTCGCAGACCTTCGGCACCGAGCTCGAGCTCACCGAGGGCATGCGCTTCGACAAGGGCTACCTGAACCCGTACTTCGTCACGGACCCGGAGCGCCAGGAAGCCGTCTTCGAGGACCCGTACATCCTCATCGCGAACCAGAAGGTCTCCAACATCAAGGACCTCCTGCCGATCGTCGACAAGGTGATCCAGGACGGCAAGGAGCTCGTCATCATCGCCGAGGACGTCGAGGGCGAGGCTCTCGCGACGCTCGTGCTGAACAAGCTCAAGGGCATCTTCAAGTCGGTCGCCGTCAAGGCTCCCGGCTTCGGCGACCGTCGCAAGGCGCAGCTGCAGGACATCGCGATCCTCACGGGCGGCCAGGTCATCACCGAAGAGGTGGGCCTGAAGCTCGAGAACGCCACGCTCGACCTGCTCGGCCGTGCGCGCAAGGTCATCGTCACCAAGGACGAGACCACGATCGTCGAGGGTGCCGGCGAGGCCGACCAGATCGAGGGTCGCGTCACGCAGATCCGTCGCGAGATCGAGAACACCGACAGCGACTACGACCGCGAGAAGCTGCAGGAGCGCCTGGCGAAGCTCGCCGGTGGCGTGGCCGTCATCAAGGCCGGTGCGGCGACCGAGGTCGAGCTCAAGGAGCGCAAGCACCGCATCGAGGACGCCGTCCGCAACGCGAAGGCAGCCGTCGAGGAGGGCATCGTCCCCGGTGGTGGCGTCGCGCTCATCCAGTCCGGCACGAAGGCGCTCGACGCTCTCTCGCTCGAGGGCGACGAGGCGACCGGTGCGAACATCGTGCGCGTCGCGATCGAGGCTCCGCTGAAGCAGATCGCGCTGAACGCCGGTCTCGAGCCGGGTGTCGTCGCCAACAAGGTCTCCGAGCTCCCCGCGGGCCAGGGCCTGAACGCCGCCAGCGGCGAATACGGCGACATGTTCGCACAGGGCATCATCGACCCGGCGAAGGTCACGCGTTCCGCGCTGCAGAACGCCGCGTCGATCGCCGGCCTGTTCCTCACGACCGAGGCCGTCGTCGCCGACAAGCCCGAGAAGGCTGCTGCTCCCGCTGGTGACCCCACGGGCGGCATGGACTTCTGATCCTCTGAGAGGTTCAGAGACCCCGTCTCACACAGAAAGCCCCCGGCTCCGGCCGGGGGCTTTCTGCGTCCCTCAGCGGAAGAGGCTCGCCGAGTACTGATCCGCTTCGGCGTACTGGGTGGCCACGGCGCCGAGCGATGTGCCGATACCGTCCAGGACGAGCTCGACGTGCTGCTGGGCGCCCTGCCACTCCTCGGCGCAGCTCTGGAAGGCGGCCGAGGCCGTGCCGACCCACGCGGTCTGCAGGTGCCGGAGCTGAGACATGAGCGTGGCGGATTCGGCGCGCAGGCGCTCGATGGTGGCGCGGGTCGCGGCTTCTGCCGCGTGGACGGCGTCGGTGTCGACGGTGAAGACGGTCATGGGATCTCCCTTCGAGGAAGCTCCGACGGTACGGGGGCTGCAGCGCCGTCGAAGAGGCGAGCCCGCATCCGGTGCGGAAGCCGGGAGAAGGGGCGCTCCGCGAGAGGTCTGTGCAGGAGCGAGTGCCTACGGGAGGTCGTCGAGCCGCTCCAGCGGCTGCGTGTCCTCGAGGAGATGCTCCGGGGTCGAGCGCGCGGGGGCGAGCGGGAGCGTGACGGTGAAGGTGGCGCCGCCTCCCGGGCTCTCCGACACCGCGATGTCGCCGTTGAGCGCCTTGAGGATGGAGGCGACGATCGCCAGCCCCAGGCCGGAGCCGCCGGTCTCCCGCGCGCGGGAGGTGTCGGCTCGCCAGAACCGCTCGAAGATCTGCTCCCGGATCTGCGGCGGGACACCCTCGCCGTGGTCGACGATCGAGATGCTGGCGGTGCCCGCCGTGCGGTCGGAGTCCACGACGATCTCGATCGGGCTGTCCTCGGGGGAGAAGCGGCGGGCGTTGCCCAGGAGGTTCGTGACGACCTGACGGACCTTGTTCTCCTCGCCGAGCACGATCGGCGGTGTACGCACCGGGATGTCGGCGACCTCGGTGAAGTCGATGGCCGGCGGCTGCTCCTGCGGTCGCGCGCGGCGACGAAGGCGCGACAGGGTGGCACGGGGGCGCGGCTTCGGCGCGGGCTCCGGGGCGATGGGCACCACCGGGGTGCGGATGGGTGTGGTCGGGACGTTCTCGAGCGTGCGGTCGATCACGGAGATCGTGCGGCCCGGAGCTGCGGCCCGCACGTCGAGGGCGGCATCGCGCGCGATGGGGCGGAGATCGAGCGGGACGATCTGCGGCTCGCGCTCCTCGTCGAGTCGGGCGAGCGCGAGGAGGTCCTCCACGAGGACGCCCATGCGGATCGCCTCCTTCTCGATGCGCTCCATCGCCCTGGCGGTGTCCTCCTCGCCCTTGATCGCGCCCATGCGATACAGCTCGGCATAGCCGCGGACGCTGACGAGCGGAGTGCGCAGCTCGTGACTGGCGTCGCCGATGAAGCGTCGCATGTGCTGCACGGTGCGATCGCGCTGGGCCAGGGAGCGATCCACCCGATCGAGCATCGTGTTGATGGCCGCGTTCAGGCGCCCGACCTCGGTGGTCGGCTCCAGGTCGGTGAGCCGCTGCCGGAAGTCGCCGGCGGCGATCGACATGGCGGTCTGCTCGACCTGCCCGAGCCGGCGGAACGTCAGCGTCACGAGTCCGCGGGTGAGCAGAGCCGCGACGAGGATCGTGATGAGGGCGATGGTGATGTAGATCCCGAAGTACTGGCTGATGATGCGGTCGGCCTCGGCGAGGGGGAGCGCCACCATCTGGATGCTCAGCGGGTCGCCCTCCTGCTGCACGACGGCCGCGGCGGCGTGGTAGACCCGGCCGTCCGTGTCCTCGAGGGCGAGCACCTGATCCTCGTTCGCCTGGGCGTCCGACAGGGAGTACTCCGCGGGGAAGACCGGGGCACGACCGGAGGCGCTGGGGGCCGTCGCACGCAGGGCGCCCTCCGCATCGTAGATCGCGAAGGAGAAGTCGCGGGGCTTCTCGTCCCGCGGGGTGTACGTGGTCACGCCGTCGATGGTCGTGGTGTCGAAGTACCGGTCGACGAGGTCGCTGGTCACCAGTGCCGGAAGCTGCGCGTTGATGTTCTCGACCAGGGCGTTCCGCAGCAGCGGCACCGTCCCGATCCCGGCGACGAGGAGACCGAGGGCGAGCACGGCGACCGTGACGCCGGTGACCTTGGCGCGGAGGCTGATGCGCCGCCACCAGGCGGTGACCGCATCCGGCTTGTGCGCCATGCGGTCCTCCCTCGTGCGGCGGCGATGCCGTCCGGGGACGGCGGGTGCGGGCTCGACGGTCTCAGACCGTCTTGCCCACCTTGAGCATGTACCCGAAGCCGCGCTTCGTCTGGATCAGCGACTCCTCCGTGTGCGGATCGATCTTGCGACGCAGGTACGAGATGTAGCTCTCGACGATGCCGGCGTCGCCGTTGAAGTCGTACTCCCAGACGTGGTCGAGGATCTGCGCCTTCGACAGCACCCGGTTCGGGTTCAGCATGAGGTAGCGGAGGAGCTTGAACTCGGTCGGGCTCAGGTCGATCGGCTCCTTGCCGACGTGCACGTCGTGCGTGTCCTGGTCCATGGAGAGCTCGCCGGCGCGGATGATCGACTCCTCGTCGGCCTGCATCGTGCGGCGGAGGATGGCCTGGGCCCTGGCGACGATCTCGTCCAGGCTGAACGGCTTGGTGACGTAGTCGTCGCCGCCGGCGTTCAGGCCCTCGATCTTGTCCTCCGTGCCGTCCTTGGCCGTGAGGAAGAGGATGGGGGCGGTGAATCCGGCGCCGCGGAGGCGCTTGGTCACGCTGAACCCGTTCATGTCGGGGAGCATGACGTCGAGGATGATGAGGTCCGGCTCCTCCTCGAGGACGGCGGAGATCGTGGCGGCGCCGTTGGCCACCGTCTTCACCTGGAACCCGGCGAAGCTGAGACCCGTGGAGAGCAGGTCGCGGATGTTGGGCTCGTCGTCGACGACCAGGATGCGCGCAGCAGTCATGACCCCATTATGGTGACTTCGGCCATGCGCGGGCTGATTATCCTGCGGAACGGCGTGGATGCGGTCGATCCGTCGGCGGGTGGATGTGCCGCACAGGCGGCCCGGGGGAGGATCGAGGCATGAGTTCGATCGAGGACGCCACCGCCGCCCCCGTCACCCCGTCCGCGCCGTCCCCCGAGGTGTCCGAGCGCGGGCTCGAGTACCACCGTCTGGCGCTCCTCCGCCCGCGCCCCCGGTGGTGGAAGCCGCTGCTCACCGGCCTCCTGGGCATCGCGTTCTACCTCGCGATCCTCGTGCTCGTCGTCGTGCCGCTCGTGGTCGTGTCGGCCCTGGTGCCCGGGTGGGGCGCCGAGCTGCAGATGCTGTTCCGGACCACCGCGTACTTCCAGCTGGACCGTCCGTGGCTCCTCGTGGCGCTCGTGCTCCCGCTCATCCTCATGATCCCCGCCCTGCTCCTGGCCTCGCGGGTCGTTCAAGGACGAGGCGTCGGGCTCCTGTCGTCGGTCACCGGGCGGCTGCGGATGGACTGGCTCGGTCGGACCCTCGGGCTGGCGTCCGCGGTGTTCGTCGTCTACTTCGCCGTGGTGCTCGGCTGGTCGGCGGCCCTCGGCGATGCGGTGACACCGGACTTCTCCCACCCCGGGCTCCTGCTCATGGTGGTGCTCCTGCTCGTGCTGATCCCGTTCCAGGCCGCCGCGGAGGAGTACGTCTTCCGCGGCTATCTCATGCAGCTCGTCGGGACCTGGCTCCGGCACCCCGCCTTCGCGATCCTGCTGCCGGTGCCGCTGTTCGTGCTGGGGCACGGCTACGACGTGTGGGGTGCGGCGAGCGTCGGCCTCTTCGCCGTCGTCGCCGCCTGGCTCACGTGGCGGACGGGCGGGCTGGAGGCGGCGATCGCGCTGCACATCGTGAACAACCTGATGATCTTCCTGCTCGGCTCCGTCGCCGTGGTCGATGCGAACGCCACCTCGGGGTCGCCGGTGGATCTCCTGGGCTCGGCCGCGGCGATGCTCGTCTTCGCCGTCGTCGCAGACCGCTGGGCGCGCCGGAGAGGGATCACCCGGACCGCGTCGCCCGCCGCCGTCGCCCGCGGAACGCATCTCCTCCCGGGGAGGATGCACGGCTGAGCGCCGCGACCCTGTTCAGGCGGCGATCGCCTCGGCGTCCATGATCGTGTAGCTGTACCCCTGCTCCGCGAGGAACCGCTGCCGGTTCTGCGCGTAGTCCTGGTCGATCGTGTCGCGGGCCACGAGCGTGTAGAAGCTCGCGGTGTGGCCGGACTGCTTGGGGCGGAGCAGCCGCCCGAGCCGCTGGGCCTCCTCCTGCCGGGAGCCGAACGAGCCGGACACCTGGATGGCGACCGACGCCTCGGGGAGGTCGATGGAGAAGTTCGCGACCTTCGACACCACGAGCAGCGAGATGTCGCCCTCTCGGAACGCCCGGTACAGCTCCTCGCGCTCCTCGACCGGGGTGGATCCGGTGATCTGCGGGGCGTCGAGCGCCTGCGAGAGCGCGTCGAGCTGGTCGAGGTACTGACCGATGACCAGGATCTGCTCGCCCTGGTGGGCCGCGATCAGCTCGCGCACCGCATCGATCTTCGCCGGTGCGGAGGCCGCGAGCCGGTAGCGCTCGTCGTCGGTCGCCGCCGCGTACTCCAGGCGGTCCGCCGGGGGGAGGTCGACCCGCACCTCGAAGCAGGCGGCGGGGGAGATGAACCCCTGCGCCTCGATCTGCTTCCAGGGGGCATCGAAGCGCTTGGGGCCGATGAGACTGAACACGTCGCCCTCGCGGCCGTCCTCGCGGACCAGGGTCGCGGTGAGGCCGATCCGGCGCCGCGCCTGCAGGTC
The DNA here is from genome assembly GCF_002114135.1 of Microbacterium sp. LEMMJ01. Lineage (NCBI taxonomy): Bacteria > Bacillati > Actinomycetota > Actinomycetes > Micrococcales > Microbacteriaceae > Microbacterium > Microbacterium sp. LEMMJ01. Next base: position 179,233 of record NZ_NCTV01000030.1, on the reverse strand, counting down.
GGCGGTGAGCTTGAACACCGGGGCGGGCAGCAGGTGCACCTCGTCGTACACGATGAGGCCCCAGTCCAGGGCGTCGAGGAGCGCGAGGTGCGCGTACTCGCCCTTCCGCTTCGCCGTGAGGATCTGGTACGTCGCGATCGTGACGGGCTTGACCTCCTTGGCCTGCCCGGAGTACTCGCCGATCTCCTCGGGCGTGAGGCTGGTGCGCTTGAGCAGCTCGTCCCGCCACTGCCGTGCGGACACGGTGTTCGTCACGAGGATGAGCGTCGTGGTCTTCGTGGCGGCCATGGCCCCCGCGCCGACGATGGTCTTTCCCGCCCCGCAGGGGAGGACCACCACGCCGGAGCCGTCCTTGGAGAAGGCATCGACCGCGTCCTGCTGGTACGGGCGGATGGTCCATCCGTCCTCGGCCAGCTCGATCTCGTGGGGCGTGCCGGGTGTGTAGCCGGCCAGGTCTTCGGCCGGCCAGCCGATCTTCAGCAGCTCCTGCTTGATCTGGCCGCGGGCCCATGCGTCGACGACGAAGGTCTCCGGCGTGGGGTGCCCGATGAGCAGCGGCTGGATGCGCTTGTTGTTCGCGACCTGGGCCAGCACGGCGGGGTCGGTCGAACGCAGGATGAGCACGCCCTCGTCGTCGCGCTCGATGACCAGGCGCCCGTACCGGTTGACCGTCTCACGCAGGTCGACCGCGACGGAGGGCGGCACCGGGAAGCGCGACCAGCGGTCGAGCGTCTCCAGCATGTCGTCGGCGGTGTGCCCGGCCGCGCGGGCGTTCCACAGACCCAGGCGCGTGATGCGGTAGGTGTGGATGTGCTCGGGGGCGCGCTCCAGCTCGGCGAAGATCGCGAGCTCGTGACGGGCGCTCTCGGCGTCGGCGTGGGCGACCTCGAGGAGCACGGTGCGGTCGCTCTGGACGATCAGGGGGCCATCAGACATAGCTGACCAGTCTACCGGCCCCTGGCCGCACGGGGCCTAGGTCGGGACGACGGTCGCGGCGCGGATGCTCGACACCGGCAGGGTGCGCTCGACATCGGCCGCCCTGTCCCTGCCGCGCAGCCGACCACCGCCGATCCCGGTGGCTTCGAGGAGGAGATCCCTGGTGGATCCGTCCGGCATGCCGACCGTCACCCGCAGCACGGCCTTCGCGCGCACCGCCGCCTCCAGCTCCCTGTCCAGCCACGCGGCGTCCGCGTCGGGGCCCTGGTGCTCGCGCAGCCGGGCGATCAGCGGTCCGTAGTCGGGGGCGGGAGCGTGGTCGGGAACGGCGGCCGGATGGCGCGTGCGCACCGCGACGGTCCCGTCGCGATCGACGAGGGTCGCCGGATACCGGGCATCCGTCAGCGCCCAGTACACCGTGTCCTGCCCGACCTTGGTGGTCAGCGAGCCGACGTGCGCGGTGAGTCCGAGAGGGCGGAGCGACTGGTCGACCGCCATGGCCTCGAGGAGGTGCGCGTCCGTGCTCTCCACCCGGGTGCGCCCCGTCTCGTCGTCCACGGAGACCCGCACGAGTCCGTGGCGCTGGCCGGTCTGCGCGACGAGGTAGCCGAGGGGCTGGGGGATGCCCGTGAGCGAGAGGCCGCCGAGGAACTCCAGGATCGAGGCCTCGTCCTCTCCCGCGGCGAAGGCGTGCGCCACCGACTCCGCGGTGAACCGGTACGACGAGGCCTGGGAAGCCGACTCCCGGCGGGCCATGGTGCGCAGGCGCACGTCCAGCGCGGGCTGCAGAGGACCGGGGGCGATCGCGGTGAGGTCGTTCTGGAGGAAGATCCGGTCCACCTCTGCGGGCAGGAGCGCGGCGAGGGCGGAGGGGTCAGCCGCCGCGCCGCGCCGCAGGGCCTCGGACCAGGCGGGTTCGGAGCCGTCCTCCGCGACGAGACCGAGGAGCCGGGCGCCTTCGAGCTGCCGCGCCGCGTCTTCCGGCCAGGCCGGGTCCCAGGGGTGGGCGCGGTGCCACTGCGTGAGCGGGAGCCACCCTCCCGGCTCCGTGCGCACACCGCGGGGCAGCGCGTCGCGGAAGGCCGTGGCCAGCACGCTCCAGCGTGCGATCGCGGGGGAGCGCAACCACTCCTCCGCGGCGGCCGTCGTGCGCAGCAGTCGATCGCTCGGCGTCGCGAGCCCGGCGCGGACGGCGAGGGTCACCAGAGGATCGACGCTCTCGACGGGGAGGCCGGCGTCGGCGAGCTGGCGTTTCTGCCCCGCGCTCACGGCGCCGCCCATGAGCAGCGCGAAGGGCTGATCCCTGGCGAGGAGGAGGATGTCGGCCACCGCGCCGACGGTGGTGAAGGCGCGTTCGGCGGCGTGTGCGGCCACGGACTCCGTGGAGGCCGGCGCCGCCGTCTCGTCCGGCACCGCGGGGCGGGTCTTCCCGGCGACCGCTTCCGCCACCGGCGGGTGCGGGGTGCCGTCGGGGCGGAGGAGGGCGAGGGCGATCAGGCGCTCCCGCTCGGCGCCGACGACGCTCCCGGAGGCGGCATCGAGAAGCGCCGTGGCCTCGGCGGCGGTCAGAGCGGGCAGCACGCGGGCGATCGAGGACGGCTCCAGCAGCGCCTCCGCGGCGTCGAAGAAGTCCTGCCATCCGGCATCCGGACGGACGCTCCGTGCGCTCAGCAGCGCCGTCAGCTCGTCATCGCTCGCCGCAGCCAGGTGATCGGCCAGCGGGCGTGCGTGCGTGCTCATCGGTGCGGCCTCACCGACGCGACTCTGCGCGGCCCTTCCGCACGAAGCTCATCACCAGCAGCACGATGATCATGACGAATGCGAGCGGCAGACCCCAGTAGGGGATCGCGGCTATCACGGGCCACAGTCCTTCGCCGAAGGCCGCCCGGTCCATGCCCAGCGCCGTGCCGATGATGATGACGAAGAAGCAGATCACCGCCGCCGCGGCGATGCCGAGCGCGGTGAACGCCAGGATGCGGTCGATCCGACGGATGGGGACCTCCGGTCCACGGCTCTGCGTACTCATCCGCCCCAGCCTACTCGCACGCCGGGAAGCCGCTCCGATCCGCCCGTGACCGGTAGGCTGGGGGCACGCGCACGAGCGCGTCCCGTTCTGCATTTCGATCCCAGCGAGGTTCTCCCATGCCCACCGGCAAGGTCAGGTTCTACGACGAAGACAAGGGTTTCGGCTTCATCGCCAGCGATGACGGCCAGGACGTCTTCCTGCACGCCTCCGCGATGCCCGCCGGCACCGCGGTGAAGGCGGGTGCGCGCGTGGAGTTCGGCGTGGCCGACGGCAAGCGCGGCCTCCAGGCGCTGTCGGTGCGCGTGCTCGAAGCGCCGCCCAGCCTGGCGAAGGCCAAGCGCAAGCCCGCCGACGACATGGCCATCATCATCGAGGATCTCGTGAAGCTCCTCGACGGCATCGGCGGCGATCTGCGCCGCGGCCGCTACCCCTCCTCCAGCCACGGTCGCAAGATCGCGGCCGTCCTGCGCAAGGTCGCCGATGACCTCGAAGCCTGACGCCGACGCGCGTCTCGTCGAGGCGCACGACCTCGCGCTCTCCGCTCTGCGCGAGATCACACCTGCCGCCACGATCGGCCCGGCTGCCGGGTTCATCCCGGAGGACGACGGATCCGTCTCCCTCCGCTTCGAGAACCGGCTCCCCGGCTACCCCGGCTGGTACTGGACCGTGACGGTCGCCCGCGTGGACGACGAGGAGCCCACCGTCCTCGAGGTCGAGCTGCTCCCCGGCGACGGCGCGCTGCTCGCTCCGGAATGGGTGCCGTGGGCGGAGCGCCTGGCCGAGTACCGCGCGCACCAGGCCGAGCTGGCCGAGGCGGCGGCCGGCGGCGGAGACGACGAGGCCGACACGGACGACGAGAACGCCGACGGCGAGCTCGACGACGACGGCATCGACGATGACGAGCTCGACGAGGACGGCTCCGACATCCTCCACGCCGGCGACCTCGACGGGGTGGACATCGATGAGCTCGACGACTCCGAGGACGACGCGTCCGACGAGGACGACGAGCCCGAGGACGACGAAGCCGAGGACGACGAGGCAGACGGCTCTGAGGACGACGACGCCGACGCCCGCGATGCGGACGCCGGCGACGAAGAGGAGTGAGCCGGGCGATCAGCCGCCGAGGTTCTCCTGCACGAAGTCGATGGCACGGATGAGCTGACGCACGTCGTCCGGCTCGATCGAGACGAAGGTCGCCACCCGCAGCTGGTTGCGGCCGAGCTTGCGGTACGGCTCGGTGTCGACGATGCCGTTCGCGCGCAGCGCCTTCGCGATCGCCGCGGCGTCGACGCTGTCGTCGAAGTCGATGGTCGCGACGACGGGCGAGCGCTGCGCCGGATCGCTGACGAAGGGCGTCGCCACGGCCGAGGCCTCGGCCCAGTCGTACAGCACCGAGGAGGACTCGGCCGTACGTGCCGCAGCCCAGCCGAGCCCGCCGTTGTCGAGGATCCAGCGCAGCTGGTCGTCCAGGAGCAGCAGCGTCGTGAGGGCGGGGGTGTTGAGCGTCTGGTTGAGCCGGGAGTTGTCCACCGCCTGCTTCAGGCTCAGGAACTCCGGGATGTACCGCCCGGAGGCGGCGATCCGCTCGATGCGGTCGATCGCGGCGGGGGAGACCGCGGCGAACCAGAGACCGCCGTCGGAGCCGAGGTTCTTCTGCGGGGCGAAGTAGTAGACGTCGGCCTGCGCCATGTCGAGGTCGATGCCGCCCGCGGCGCTCGTCGCGTCGATCACCGTGAGCGCCCCTTCAGCGTGGACGCGCTCGATCGGCGCGGCCACGCCGGTGGAGGTCTCGTTGTGCGGCCAGGCGTACACGTCCACACCCTCGACGAGCTCGGCGGCGCTGCGCGACCCGGGCTCGGCGGAGCGGACGTCGGGAGCCTCCAGCCAGGGAGCGGCGGCGGCCTTGGCGAACTTGCCTCCGAACTCGCCGAACACGAGGTTCTGGCTGCGGCGCTCGATGAGGCCGAAGGCGGCGGCGTCCCAGAACGCGGTCGACCCGCCGTTGCCCAGGATGATCTCGTAGCCCTCCGGCAGACGGAAGAGCGCGGCGAGCTGCTCGCGGACGCTGCCGACGAGGTTCTTCACGGGCGCCTGACGATGCGAGGTCCCCAGGATCGAGGCACCCGTCGTGACGAGCGACTCGAGCTGCGCACCGCGCACCTTCGAGGGGCCGCAGCCGAAGCGGCCGTCAGTGGGCAGGAGGTCACGGGGAATCTCGATCGCCATGGCTAGATTCTAGGGGGATCGCGCCGCCGTTCCTCCCGCCTGCGCCCCGTCCGATGTCGCCGGAGGAATGTAGGCTTGCCTAAGAACTTTCGGAGGGCCACATGACGGATCTGATCGACACCACGGAGATGTATCTCCGCACCATCCTCGAGCTCGAGGAGGAGAACATCGTGCCGCTGCGGGCGCGCATCTCGGAGCGCCTCGGCCACTCCGGTCCCACCGTCTCGCAGACCGTCGGACGAATGGAGCGCGACGGCCTCGTCGTGGTGTCCGAAGACCGCACGCTCGAGCTCACCGACGCCGGACGCCGCAAGGCCGTCGACGTCATGCGCAAGCACCGCCTCGCCGAGCGCCTGCTGTCCGACGTGATCGGGCTGGACTGGGCGTTCGTCCACGAGGAGGCCTGTCGCTGGGAGCACGTGATGAGCGAGCAAGTCGAGCGCCGTCTCGTCGAGCTCCTCGGTCACCCCACCGAGTCGCCGTACGGCAACCCGATCCCGGGACTCGACCAGCTCGGCGACCTTCCCGCCCGCACTTTCGACGAGGGCGTCATCGGCCTCGTGCAGCGGCTGAACGCCGCGGGCGAGCCGGTCGAGGGGACGGTTCGCCGTCTCGCCGAGCCGGCCCAGGTCGACCCCGAGCTCCTGGAGCAGCTGCGTGACGCGGGCGTCGTCCCTGGCGCGCGCGGAGACTTCCGCTTCAACGAGGGCTATGTGCTCATCCAGATGGACGGCAAGGAGGAGGGTCTGGAGCTCCCGGTCGAGCTCGCCTCGCACATCTTCCTCGTCGGCGAGCCCGCCTGATCGGCTCACCGAGGATTGTCAGTTTCCCAGGGTGACATGATCGTTATCTTCCGGTAACCTCGGTCAGGTCCTCAGCGAAGAAGCCCGCTGGGGGCGAACCGCGAAGATCCGCCTTCCGGCTCGTCGTCTTCCCGAGAGGGATGCGCTCGAACCCGAGCAGTGCATCCCTGCCCTGGGGCAGAGAGTGTCGACGAGCCAGCGCCACCCGAGGTGCGAGGGCTCAGGAGGACCACGTTTTGGCCGCAGACATCGAACCGACCGCGAAGACATCTGAAGACCCAGTACCCGCCCGACGCTCCGGCGCCCGGGTCGGCGTTCGGAAGATCGCAGCCCCTCTCCGGTCGGTGGCGATCTTCGGTGCCGTCGGCGCCCTCGTCGCCGCCGTCGCGCTCCCCGCCTACGCGGCGTCGAAGCCGACGGATGCCACCGCGCAGACCGTCCAGCAGCTCGCCGCCGTCGACGCGCAGTCGCTGGTCGTCGCCTCGGAGGCCACGGCCGCCCCGCTCGTGCGCGGTGCCTTCAGCGCCACCACCCCCGAGGAGATCGAGAAGAAGAAGGCCGAAGAGGCCGCTGCCGCCGCCGCCCGCGCCGCGGCCGCCGCCGCGTCCGCCTCCACGCCCTCCTCCGGCACGTTCAACACCGCGGGGTACGCGCTCGTGGCTCCGGGCTCGGGCGAGGTCCGCTATCCGCTGCCCCTCGGCTCCTGGAATGTCAGCCGCACCGTGGGCGGTGGTCACAACGGAGCCGACATGCTCGCTCCGGCCGGCACCCCGATCTACGCCGCCGCCTCGGGCGTCGTGCGCGCCTCCGCCGAGAGCATCGGCGGCTACGGCGTCGCGGTCATGCTCGACAGCGTCGTGGGTGGTCAGCGCGTGCAGACCACGTACGGGCACATGCTGTACGGGTCGCGCCAGGTGCAGGCCGGCCAGACGGTCGCGGCCGGTCAGCTGATCGGCTATGTGGGCAGCACCGGACGCTCGACCGCGAACCACCTCCACTTCGAGGTCTGGATCAACGGCGGCCTCGTCGAGCCGATGTCCTGGCTCTCCGTCAACGCCGGCTGAGCGGGACACGTTCTCGGTCATTCACCTCCCGTTTCGCCGCGGTCCCTGCGGGATGGGTTAGCCTGAACCCGTCGTCATACAGGCGGGAGAGGCTGATGGAGCGTACACCGAGCATCCGAACCATGGACGCTCTCGGTCGTCACGTCCTTCGGCATTGCCCGCAGGAATGCCGCGGTCCTGCCGCGCGCGAAAGGCGCCGTCTCTAGACGGCGCCTTTTCTCGTCCCTGCGAACACTCTTCCTCCTGCACGACGTCGTGTGAGTCGAGAGTGCCGGGAAGCCGTCCCGGCGGATCGAGAGGATGACGAATGCGCACACTGGTCCTGAATGCCGGATACGAGCCGCTGGCGATCGTGTCCTTCAAGAGAGCCCTCGTCCTGGTCATGAACGACAAGGCGACGGTCATCGAACGCGTCGAGGACGACCCCGTCTGGGGCACCCACGGCGTCTACGACCGCCCGGCGGTGATCATCCTCTCCCGTTACGTGCGCGTCCCCACGAGCCGGCGCGTCCCAGTGACCCGCCGCGGCGTGCTGCGACGCGATGGTCATCGCTGCGGATACTGCGGCAAGGCGGCCGCGACGATCGACCACGTCCTGCCGCGTTCGCGCGGCGGCGCGGACTCCTGGGAGAACCTCGTCGCGTGCTGCCTGCGCTGCAACAACCTCAAGAGCAACCGCACCCCGCAGGAGATGCGGTGGCAGCTGCGGTTCACGCCGCGCCCCCCGCACGGCACCGCATGGACGGTGCGCGGGGTGGAGCGCAGCGATCCTCGCTGGGAGCCCTACCTCGCCCTCGCCGCCTGACGGACGGCGCGAGGGCGCGCAGCCCTGGTCCCGTAGACTGGGCTGCGCGCCCTCGTAGCTCAGCAGGATAGAGCAGCCCTCTCCTAAAGGGCAGGTCGCAGGTTCGAATCCTGTCGAGGGCACTCCCGCTTCCGCACGCGTCAGGGCCGGCCGCGCCGCCACAGCTTCGACGGCCACCAGATGGCCTTGCCGATGTCGTAGGCCAGGGCCGGCACGAGCAGCGAGCGCACCACGAAAGTGTCAAGCAGTACTCCGAACGCGACGATGAACGCGAGCTGCACGAGGAAGAGGATCGGGATCACCGACAGCGCCGCGAAGGTCGCCGCCAGCACCAGGCCGGCGGAGGTGATGACGCCGCCGGTGATGGAGAGCCCGCGGAGGATGCCCTCCCTCGTCCCGTGCTGCTTCGACTCCTCCCGCACCCGCGTCATGAGGAAGATGTTGTAGTCGATGCCCAGGGCGACGAGAAACACGAAGCCGTAGAGCGGGACGGCGGGATCGGCGCCGGGGAAGTCGAAGACGCCGTTGAACACGAGCGCCGAGACGCCCATGGCGGTGCCGAAGGACAGCACCGTCGTCAGGATCAGCAGCACCGGCGCGAGGATCGAGCGCAGCAGCAGCATGAGGATGATCATGATCACGACGAGGATCACCGGGATGATGAGGTTGCGGTCGTGGATGGACGCGTCGTTCGTGTCGATCGAGGTGGCCGTCACCCCGCCCACCACGGCTCCGAGGTCGTCGAGCTCTCCGCGCAGCTCGCGCACGGTGGAGGCCGCGGCGGCGGAGTCGGCGGCGTCCGTCAGCGTCCCCTGCAGGAGCACCTGACCGTCGACCGTCGTGGGCTCCGGAGCGGGGGTCCCCGGAGGGCCGACGGCCGTGATCCCGTCCGCCGTCACCGGAGCGGACCCGCTCGGGGAATCGGCTGCGGTGACGGTCACCCCGTCGATCCCGTCGCTCGCGAGGAGCACGTCGGCGGCATCCTGCAGCCGGTCCTCGTCCACGATCACGGAGACCGGGCTCCCCGAGCCGCCGGGGAAGTGCTCGCCGAGCGCGACCTGGCCGTCGCGCGCCTCCGAAGCCCCGAGGACGAGGTCGGACTGCGGCACCCCCTGAGCGTCCAGCTGGGTGACCCCTGCCGCGCCGGCGAGGAGGACGAGCGTGGTCGCGATCCAGATCACGCGGGGACGCTTCTTGATGAGGCCGGACAGTCGCGCCCACAGCCCGGTGGTGCGCATGCCGTGCTCCTCGGCCACGACCTCGGGCTCGAAGCGGGGACGCCGCGGCCAGAAGACCGCGCGCCCGAACAGCAGCAGCAGCGAGGGCAGGAGCGTGAGCGCGGACAGCATCGCGAACACGATGCCGATCGCCGCGACCGGGCCGAGGGTGCTGTTCGACTTCAGGTCGCTGAGCAGCAGGCACAGGAGCCCCGCGATCACGGTGCCCCCGGACGCGACGATCGGCTCGACCGACCCCTTCCACGCGGCGAGGAGCGCGACGCCCTTGTCCTGCGCGACCCGCAGCTCCTCCCGGAACCGCGCGACGAACAGCAGCGCGTAGTCGGTGGCGGCGCCGATCACGAGGATGAAGAGGATGCCCTGGGTCTGCCCGCTGAGCAGCAGGATCTCCCACTTCGCCAGCCACCACACGACGAGGAGCGCGACGCACAGGGCGAACAGGCTCGTGGAGAGCACGACGAGCGGCAGCAGGAACGAGCGGTAGACGAGGACGAGGATCACGAGCACGGCGAGCAGGGCGACGCCGAGGAGGAGGCCGTCGATGCCGGCGAAGCCGGCGGCGAGGTCGGCCGTGAAGCCCGCAGGACCGGTGATGTAGACCGTGATGCCGTCCGGCACCGCGGCGCGCAGCTCGTCTCCGAGAGCGGTGGTGGCATCGCTGAGCTCGGCGTCGCCGTCGATCGGGATGAAGGCCTGCACGGCTCGGCCGTCCTCGGACGGAAGCGCCGGGGAGACGTCGTCCGCGACGCCCTCCACGTCGGGTGCGTCGGCCACCGCGTCGGAGATCGCCTCGAGCTCGGACGGCGTCAGCTCCTCCTCCGAGGTGAACACCGCGATCGCCGGGATGGCGTCGCTGTCGGTGAACTCGCCGAGGAGTTGCTGCACGGTCGTGGCGTCCGCGGACTCCGGGAGGTAGGTGGTCTGGTCGTTCGACGACACCTCGTCGACCTTCCCGAACAGCGGACCGCCGAAGGACGCGCCCGCCAGCCACACCAGGATGAGGGCGACGGGCAGGAACACCCGCAGCCAGGAGTGGCGTCGGGTGCGCGCGCGGGTCGGCGGCGTCGGTGCGGGGGCGGGGCGGGACATCGGGGGTCCTTTCGGGAGCGGTGGCGGGGGAGGCGACGCGGGGGTCAGGAGACCCAGGCGAGGATGAGGATCATCGTGGCGAGGAAGCCGGCGATGTAGTTCAGCGCGATGAACCGGCGCCAGGCGCGGTTCGTGCCGGCCGAGGTCTCGTCGGTGACGTTCCACCACGGCGCGGCGTTGACGATGTAGGGAAGCGCCAGCACGGCGGCGAGCGGTCCGGGCCAGGGGGTCAGCAGCATCGCGGCGCCGGCGATCGTCCAGAGCACGAGGGAGAGCCGGACGGTGGCCCTGGCGCCGATCACGGTCGCGATGGACGAGATGCCGCCCTCGCGGTCGGGTCCGATGTCCTGCACGGCGCCGAAGGCATGAGCCGCCATGCCCCAGAGGAAGAAGGCGACGAGGACGAGGACGGTGGTCGTCGTGACGGGGGCTCCGGCGAGGGAGAGGCCGACGAGGGCGGGACTGACGAAGTGGGTGCTCGAGGTCACGGAATCCAGGAAGGGCCGCTCCTTGAAGCGCAGCACCGGTGCCGAGTAGGCGAGGACGGCGAAGACGCTGACGGCGAGCCACAGCCAGGATGCCGGAGTGCCGACCGCGAACAGGTAGACGAGGAAGGGCACGTTCGTGACCGCCGCCGCCCACAGCGTCGCACGGTGGATCCGCGGGGACAGCAGCGCGCCCTCGATCCCGCCCTTGCGGGGGTTGGCCAGGTCGGAGGCGTAGTCGAAGACGTCGTTGATGCCGTACATGGCGAGGTTGTACGGGATGAGGAAGTACAGCGTCCCGATCACGAACGTCGCGTCGATCTCCCTGGTGCTCAACAGGTAGGCGGCGGCGAAGGGGAAGGCGGTGTTGATCCAGCTGATCGGTCGGGAGGAGAGGACGATCTGGGCGACGTCGCGGCCGAGGCCCCCGGTGCGGGACGTCTGATCGGTCATGCCTGCTCCTCCGTCCGGGCGGCGGCGCGTGTCCGGGAGCGGCGCCCGCGGAGGGCGGTCCACAGCGCGGGGAGCAGCAGCACCCCGGCCAGCGGGTAGGCGAAGTCCTCGATCGGGGCGAGCCCGATGTGCAGGCCGGCGAGCGGGCCGGGCGCGTAGTGGAAGAGCCCGGTGGCGATCATGACGGTGTCGAACACGGCGGTCAGCACGAGGAGGGCGAGGGTGGTCAGCGCGAGGGCGCCGAGGTGCGGAGTACGGCGCGCGGCGACGCCGAGGGCGACCGCGGCGAGGACGGCGACGGCGAGGAACACCGCGGACAGCTGCAGGTAGGTCATCGCGCCGCTCCTTCCGCCTCGGAAGTGCCGCGGCGGCGCTCCAGGACGCGCACGGCGCCGCCGTAGAGCACCATCGTGCACACGACGAGGAAGACGAGGAAGATCGGCTCTTCGAGAGGGAGTTCGGGAGCCAGGACGATGCCCGTGGCGATCGCCGCCTCACCGCGGAAGAAGATCCCCGCCGCGATACCGGCCACATCCCAGACGAGGAAGAAGGCGAGGCCGACGGCGGTGACGACAGTCGCCGCCACGGCATCGCGCCAGAAGAACAGGCGGAACCGCCAGTCCAGCAGCAGCATGCAGCCGAGGGAGACGAGCAGGGCGGCCAGGTAGATCGCGCCCATCATGCCCGCTCCGCGCTCGTCGGGCGTGGGGCCGGCTCCGGCAGCGGACCGGGGGAGTGGTCGCCCCGGATGCGCTTGAGCACGATCTCGGCGCTGATAAGGCACATCGGCACGCCCACACCGGGGGCGGTGGTCGCTCCGGCGTAGTACAGCCCCCGCACGCGCCGGGACGCGTTCTGCGCGCGGAACATCGCGCTCTGCGACAGGATGTGCGCGGGCCCGAGCATCCCGCCCCGCCAGGAGTGGTAGTCGTCGCGGAAGTCGGCCGGCCCCACGGTCTCCCGGACGACGATCCGCTCCCGCAGGTCGGGGATCCCCGCCCACGTCTCGATCATGTCGATCGCGGCGTCCGCAGCCTTCTCGACAGCCGCGGAGCCGGCGCCGTCGCTTCCCCCGTGCCCGAGATCGACGTCGGCCGGCACCGGCACCAGTACGAAGAGGTTCTCGTACCCGTCCGGCGCGACCCCGGCGTCGGTGGCGCTGGGACGGCAGACGTAGGTGGACGCCGGGCTGGGGACGGCAGGGGTGCGACCGAAGATCGCGTCGAAGTTCGCATCCCAGTCGTCGGTGAAGAAGAGCGAGTGATGGGGGAGCTCGGGCAGGGCGCCGCGGACGCCGAGCATCACGAGCACGCCGCCGGGCCCGCTCGTGCGCCGCGCCCACCAGGACTCCGGATAGGACTGCAGCGTCGGGGGCAGCAGCGCCGTCTCCGTGTGGTGCAGATCGGCGCCGGAGACCACGATGTCCGCGTCCTCCACGTGCTGGTGGCCGTCGCGGTCCGTCCAGCCGACCCCGGTCGCATGGGTCGCGCCGTCGGCATCCTGGGTGCGGATCCCGGTGACCTCCGCGCCGATGACGATCCGGGCGCCGGCATCCTGGGCCAGCGCCGCCAACCGTTCGACGACGCGCCAGAAGCCGCCCTGCGGATACAGCACGCCCTGGTCGAGGTCGAGCGCGCTCATCAGGTGGTACATCGCCGGGGCCGTCCGGGGATCGGTGCCGAGGAAGACCGCGGGGTAGCCCAGGATCTGGCGCAGCACCGGGTTCCGGAAGCGGCGGGCGGCGAAGGCCTGGAGGCGCGTGCCGAGCAGCGAGAAGAGCCGAGGGAGCGCGCGCACCACCTCGGGCGCGGCCAGCGTCCTGGTCCGGGTGAACGGGTTGTAGAGGAAGTAGCTCCTTGCCATGGCGCCGGCGTCGTGGGCGGAGGTGAGGTAGGTGTCGAGCGCGGCGGCGGAGCCGGGTTCCATCGACTCGAACAGCGCCGAGACGGCGTCCCGTCCGGCGGGCACCGTCACCGGGGCGTCGCCGGACTCGGGGGAGCGGAAGACGCGGTACCCCGGGTCGAGCAGGGTCAGGTCGAGCTGCTCCTCGGTGCTCGTGCCCATCATCGCGAAGTAGTGGTCGAACACCTCGGGCATCAGGTACCACGAGGGGCCGGAGTCGAATCGGAAGCCGTCGCGCTCGATGGTGCCGGCCCGTCCGCCGACGCGGTCGTTCTTCTCCAGCACCACGACGTCATGGCCGTCGCGTGCGAGCAGCCCGGCCGTGGCCAGGCCGGCCACGCCCGCGCCGATGATGACGATGCGGCTCATCGGTCCCGCTCCATGCTCGTCACCACGACGGCCCGCGCGGCGAGCAGCGCCTTGATCGGATCCGGCACGCGGACCCGCCGGCGGTACAGCTCCGCGGCCGGCGTCCGCGCGACCTTCCGGGTCAGGGCCGCGAAGAGTGCGAGGGCGCTGCGCACCGCGGCACGGGCGTCCTTCGGGAGCAGCGGGATCGCAGCTCTCGCGTCGGCGAGCTGACGGTGGACGGTGTCGACCCAGGAGTCGCGGTCGGCATCGGTGAGACGAGCTGAGCCGCCGAGGTAGCCGCGCTGCAGGCGGTCGGTGTCGTCGGCCAGATCGCGGAGGAAGTTCACGTTCTGGAACGCGGCTCCCAGCCGCCGAGCCCCGCGCTCGAGGATCTCGAGCTCGGCCGGCGTCCGCGTGGCGTCGCGGAGGAAGACCCGCAGGCACATGAGTCCCACGACCTCCGCCGACCCGTAGACGTACGCGGCGTGCGCGTCGGCGTCGTAGGCCGTGAAGCCGGAGTCACCGGCGATGTCGGCGCGCATCGAGTCGAAGAACGGCCGGGTGAGGTCCTCGCCGATCCCGCACTCGCGCGCCGTCCGCGCGAACGCGTGCAGGATGAGGTCGCTGCTGTAGCCGGTCCGCATCGACCGATGGGTCTCCGCGATGTACGAGTCCAGGGCGGCCGCCTGGGCGCCCGCGTCGAGCCCGGCCTCGGCGGCGACGCCGTCGACGATCTCGTCCGCGATGCGCACCATGGCGTAGATGTTCCGGACGTGCTGACGATGACGTCGCCCGAGGAGGCGGGTGGCCAGGCCGAACGATGTCGAATAGGTGCGGATCACGTCGGAGGTCGCGATCTCGGCGGTGCGGCTGAAGCGGCGCAGCGCCGCGTCGTCGCGATGCTCGGCGGGGGTCGCGGTCATCGGCTGCGGCCCTCGATCCGGTCGGCGAGCGCGAGGACCACGCGTCCTGCATCGGCGGAGAGCGTGCCCGCCTCCTCCGCTTCCGCGAGCACCGTCGAGACGGCGGCGAGCTGCTCCTCCACGAGACCGCGGACGAAGCCCTCCGCGCCGCATTCGCGGAGGCGGTCGCGCATCTCCGCCGCGTCCTCGACGCTCAGGTCGGTGGCTCCGAACCGCAGCTCGATGCTGGGCCAGTGGCTGGTCATCCGCGCGTAGGCGATGATCGCGGTCTCCTTGCCCTCGCGGAGGTCGGAATAGGGGTCCTTGCCGTGCGTCTCCGGATCCCCGAACACGCACAGCAGGTCGTCCTGCAGCTGGTAGGCGAGGCCGAGGTGGCCGCCGATCTCGGTCAGCTGTTCCTCGGCTGCCGTCGACGCCCCCGACAGGATGGCCGCCGCGCGGAGGGGGAGGACGAACGAATAGGCGGCCGTCTTCGACGCGCTCGTGGCGAGGATGGTGCGGAGGTCGGCCGCGATGATGCCGTCGCTGAGGGCGACGTCCGAGTGCTCGCCGGCGACGGTCTCGAACACCGTCGTCTCGAGGAGGGCGAGGAGCCGCTCCCGTCGCGTGGCGGGGATGTCGGCGCGGGCGAACCCGAGCACGGCACTGGACAGGAGGAGGTCTCCGAGGAGGATGGCGCTCGACCGGCCCCAATGCAGCGCCGCCTCGCCACCGGCATCGGGGCGACGGGAGACGAGGGAGCCGATGAGGTTGGGGCGGCGGCGGCGCGTGAGGTCGCCGTCGATCACGTCGTCGTGCAGGAGGAACGCGAAGTGCAGGAGCTCGACATGAGCGGCCACGTCGATCGCCCGGGCGGTGTCCTCCGCCGTGAGGGGAGCCGTGGTGAGCGCGGACAGGAGGTCCATGAGCATCCGCGGACGCAGGAGCTTCCCGCCGAGAGCGTGCTCGGCCGCGGTGTGCCACAGCGCGGCGAACTCCGCCCCGTAGTGCTCGGCGGCGACCGCGCGCTCGGCGAAGCGTCGTCGCAGCACCGCCTCGATGCGGGTGCCGAGGTCTTCCTCTGTCACTGTGACGGCCATGGCTCAGACCTCTCCGTGTCGTCGGAGGAGCGGGAGCTGCTCCGCGAGCCAGGGGCTGAAGGCGAAGGGGGTGCGGATGACCGCGGCGAGCAGGTCGTCCACGTCGACCCATTCCCACTCCGCCACCTCGTCGGGATTCGCGGCGGGCTGCCCGTCGATCACGGCGACGTGCACCGGGCAGATCTCGTTCTCCACGATGCCGCTCGCGTCCACGGCGCGGTAGCGGTAGTCGGGGAGGGCGAGGCGGATCTCGGTCACCTGGATGCCCAGTTCGTCGGAGCCACGCCGGCGCACCGCGTCGGTCATGTCCTCGCCGGGCTGCGGGTGCCCGCAGAAGCTGTTGGTCCAGACGCCGGGCCACGTGCGCTTGCCGAGGGCGCGACGGGTGACGAGCAGGCGTCCCTCCCGATCCTGCACGTAGCAGGAGAAGGCGAGGTGGAGGGGCGTGTCGGTCGTGTGGACTTCGCTCTTGGGCAGGATGCCGACGGCAGTCCCGTCTTCGGCGAGGAGTGTGACGTTGTCCATGGCGCCCTCTCGTCGTTTAGCTAACCTGGCGAAATATCAACTTAGCATGAAGCTGTTGGTGTGTAACATGATCGCATGCACTCCGAGCCCCGCACCACCCCGGTCGCCGAGGCGCCGGCGACCGCGGGGCCGGACGACCTGACCCATGGCGCGATCTACGACGTCGAGGCCAGCGATCCGCGCAGCACGCTCATCGACCGCTCCGGCGTCGCGCCGGAGGATCTGCGGCAGATCGCTCGCGTCATGGAGGTGCTCGGCGGATTGCGCGACGCCGAGCAGCGGCTGTCGCAGGCGTCGCGCCGGTACATGCAGCTGAACGAGACCGACATGCGGGCGCTGCACTATCTGATCGTGTGCGCGAATCGGTCGCTGGTGGCGACCCCCAGCGGGATCGCCCATCACCTCGGGGTCTCGACCGCAGCGACGACGAAGCTGCTCGACCGGCTCGAGAAGGGCGGGCACATCCGGCGCTCGCCGCATCCCACAGACCGACGGGCCCTCGCGATCACGATCACTCCGGAGACCAGGCACGCCGCGATGGAGACGGTCGGGCGGCAGCAGGCCAAGCGCTTCTACGCGGCCGCGCGGTTGTCGGCGGCGGAGCGCGATGTGGTGATCCGGTTCCTCCAGGACATGACGGAGGAGATCACCCTGCGTGACGAGCCGTGGGCCGCGCAGGGCGCACACGAAGATCCCGCCCGACCGTGAGGTGGGGCGGGACCGGATCAATGAGCGGCGCGGTACGCGTCCAGGATGGGGGCCGGAACTCGTCCCCGCTCCGAGAGCGTGTACCCGTTCTCCTTCGCCCAGGCGCGGATCGCCGCGACCTCGGGGTTGCGTGAGGGCCGCTTCCGCGACGAGGAGGAGGACGAGGAGCGCCCTCCGCCGGTGGACGCACCGGATCCCGCCCGACGCCCTGCCGTGATGTACGGCTCGAGGGCCTGGCGCAATTCCTCGGCGTGCGCGGAATTCAGATCGATCTCGTAGGAGGTGCCGTTCAGCGAGAAATGCACGGTCTCGCCCTCTCCGACCTCCAGGACGGTGCCGTCGATATCGTCGACCAGCTGGTGCACAATTCGTCTCGCCATGACGGCGACTTTATCGCGGCGGCGGGAATGCGCACAACAAAAGCCGCTCCTTCATGGCGCCGTATGACGCGGTCGCGGAGAATGCCCGATTCAGGGAAGCAGACCCGCGCGACGTGCTTTGGTCACGGCGGCATGCCGCGTCGACGCGTCCAATTTCGACATCGCGGTGCCGAGATAGGCCTTGACGGTGCCTTCCCGCAGACCGAGATGCGCGGCGATCTCCGCATTCGTCGATCCGAGGGCGGCGCACGCGAGCACGTCGGTCTCGCGCGGGGAGAGGTGGATGACGGGAACGGGGCCGGTCGTCGTCGGGAGGTCGTCGCCGGCGAGGGTCAGCAGTCGGCGCTCGACCTGCGCCAGCCGCGCGCGGATGCCGGCGTCGTCGACGGTGGCGGCGATGCTGCGCAGCTCCGCGAAGCTCTCCCGCAACTCCTCGCGCTGGGCCGGCGCGACGGCGGCGGGCGACGGGGACGCGGCCCGCAGACGGCGCTGCACCTCGTCACGGATGCGCAGCTCATCGGCGACGGATTGGGCGACCTGCATCGCCGGTGCCGTCGTCACGCCGCCGATCCTCTCCTCGGCCCAGGCGCCGGCATAGAGCACGCCGCGGGGGCGGCCCTGGACGACGATCGGCAGGGCGAGCAGTGTCCGCAGGCCTTCGCCGAGCACGAAGACGTCGTAGTCGTGGGTGATCTGGCGGGAGGAGCCGTAGTCGCTCGTCATCCGCGGGCGCAGCTCCATCATGGCGCGGCCACCGAGACCGCGCTCGGGGCGCACGCGGAGCCCGTCGAGAGCGCGGGTGCGGGCCCCGACGATGCTCGTGACGCTCACGACGCCCTCTTCGATCAGCCCGCCGAAAGCGACGGGGAAGCGCGTGCGCCGCGCGAGCTCGCGCACCGCGTTGGCGACGAGCTCCGCCTCGGATTCGACGGTGATCGGAGAGCTCACGAATACCTACTTTCGGGGGTGACGGCACCGTTCCCCGTTTCGTAGCGTCGACCCTACCACTCGGGCGGCGACAGCCGCGCGTGCAGCGGACATGTGGCAAGGAGGCCCCATGAGCGAACAGGTTCCGACCCCTCAGAACGGTGCGATCGATTATGTCGCCGTCGAGCAATCCCCTCGATTCTTGAGATTGAAACGGACGCAGCGGTCCTTCATCTTCCCCCTCGCCGCGTTCTTCCTCGTGTGGTATTTCGTCTACGTGCTGCTGGCGGCATTCGCCCGCGATTTCATGGCGCAACGCGTCTGGGGGGATATCACCGTCGGGCTGCTCTTCGGGCTCGGTCAGTTCGTGACGACATTCGCCATCACGATGGCGTATGTCGCATTCGCGAATAGGAAGCTCGACCCCCTGGCGTCCGAGATCCGTGAAGAACTCGAGAAGGCGCAGGCGGACGCATGACCATCATCCGCACGGCTACCGAGGATGTCGCCCTCGACATCAACCCGGTGTTCAACATCTCGATCTTCCTCGCCTTCGTCGCGGTGACGTTGTTCATCGTGATCCGCGCCAGTCGGAACAACAAGACGGCCGCCGACTACTACGCGGCCGGTCGTTCCTTCACCGGGCCCCAGAACGGATTCGCGATCGCCGGCGACTACCTCTCCGCCGCGTCGTTCCTCGGCATCTGCGGCGCCATCGCGATCAACGGGTACGACGGATTCCTCTACTCCATCGGATTCCTCGTCGCCTGGCTGGTCGCGCTGCTGCTCGTGGCGGAGCTCATGCGCAACACCGGCAAGTTCACGATGGCGGACGTGCTCTCGTTCCGCTTGAAGCAGCGTCCGGTGCGGATGGCGGCGGCGATCACCACGCTCGCGGTCTGCTTCTTCTACCTCCTCGCGCAGATGGCGGGGGCGGGCGGTCTCGTGTCCCTGCTGCTCGGGATCGACGGGCGCGTCGGGCAGTCGGTCGTCATCGCCGTGGTCGGCATCCTCATGATCGTCTACGTGCTCATCGGCGGCATGAAGGGCACCACCTGGGTGCAGATCGTCAAGGCAGTGCTCCTCATCGGCGGTGCCCTGGCGATGACGATCTGGGTCCTCGCGATCAACGGCTTCAGCCTGAACACCCTCCTGGAGGCCGCGGTGGCCAACTCCGACAAGGGCGAGGCGGTACTGGCGCCCGGTCTGCAGTACGGCGCCAACCCGTGGGACTTCCTGTCGCTGGGCATGGCCCTCGTGCTCGGCACCGCGGGTCTGCCGCACGTGCTCATGCGCTTCTACACCGTGCCGACGGCCAAGGAGGCACGGCGTTCGGTGGTGTGGGCGATCTGGCTGATCGGCGGGTTCTACCTGCTCACGCTGGTGCTCGGTTACGGAGCCGGTGCGCTCGTCGGCGCCGATGTGATCGCCGCGGCACCCGGGGGAGTGAACTCCGCCGCCCCGCTGCTGGCGTTGAAGCTCGGCGGTCCGGTGCTCCTCGGGTTCATCTCCGCGGTGGCGTTCGCCACGATCCTCGCGGTCGTCGCCGGACTCACCATCACGGCGGCGGCGTCGTTCGCCCACGACATCTACGCGAACGTCATCCAGAAGGGGCGCAAGGACGCCTCGGGGAAGCCGGTCGAGCCCGATCCCAACGGCGAGGTCCGCGTGGCGCGTCGTACCGTGATCGTCATCGGCATCCTCGCGATCGTCGGCGGCATCGGGGCGCAGGGGCAGAACATCGCCTTCCTCGTGGCGCTCGCCTTCGCGGTGGCGGCGTCGGCCAACCTGCCGACGATCCTCTACTCGCTGTTCTGGCGCCGGTTCACGACGCGGGGCGCGGTGTGGAGCATGTACGGCGGGCTCGGTTCGGCGATCATCCTCATCATCCTGTCGCCCGTGTTCTCCGGCACGCCGACGTCGATGATCCCCGGGATCGACATCGCCGTCTGGCCGTTGAACAACCCGGGCATCGTGTCCATACCGCTCGGGTTCGCGCTCGGCTGGCTCGGGACCGTCACCAGCACGCGGCGCGAGTCTCCCGAGCTGGCGGCCGAGATGGAGGTGCGCTCGCTCACCGGCTTCGGCGCGGAGAAGGCCGTCGACCACTGACGCGACCTCCTCGGGTGCGGGCCCGGCGGCCTACTCGCCGGGCCCGCACCCCAGGAGCGGGGTTCATCGCGACTCGAGGTCCAGCAGGAAGCGCTTCCGCTCCGGATGGCCGCCGTAGTGCCCCGCGGAGCCGTCGGATCGCACGACCCGGTGCACGGGCACGATGATCGAGAACGGCGTGAGGCGGCACGCCGTCCCGACGGCGCGCGCCGCCCCCGGGTGGCCGGCCAGCACCGCGACCTCCCCGTAGCTCAGGGTCTGGCCCCAGGGGATGTCGCACACGGTGTGCAGCGCCGCCCGGTGGAAACCCTCCACGAGACGCCAGTCGAGACGCAGATGCTCGTCGAAGCGCACGGGGTCGCCGTCGAAGTACGCGTCCAGGAGCGGGACGAGCTCGTCGGCCGCGCCCGGGTCGGGCTCCGGGACGGCACCGAGCTGCCGCGAGACGCTTTCGAGCAGCCACGGCACCTGCGGGTCTGCGGACTCGGAGAGGTCGAAGCGCACGATGCCCTCGTCGGAGAAGACCGCGAGGGCGTCGCCGAAGGGCGTCGGAGCGAAGTCATAGCGGAAAGTCATGTCCCCATCCTGGCCGCCGAATCCGGGCGCAGAACGGCGCGAGACGGAGCGGTTCCGCGTTCGGTGGAGAACGGCAGCGTGCGGACACGAGGGGAGGAGTAGTCGGCGGAGCGCGGTGCCGGGCTGTTTTTCACC
This sequence comes from Microbacterium sp. LEMMJ01, assembly GCF_002114135.1. Classification (NCBI taxonomy): domain Bacteria; kingdom Bacillati; phylum Actinomycetota; class Actinomycetes; order Micrococcales; family Microbacteriaceae; genus Microbacterium; species Microbacterium sp. LEMMJ01. The sequence continues at coordinate 158,490 of NZ_NCTV01000030.1, read as the reverse complement.
GGAAACCCGCCGTGGATACCGATCTCCGACGGTGTCGCGCCTAGGGTGTGAGTGTGTGGCGACGGGAAAGCAGGTCTGCGAACAGCACAGCGGTGGACAACGCTGTGTCCCTCGGTGACCTGCACGACTCGTCCACCGGAGTCGGGATCGCGCACGCCGCCGAGGCCGAGCGCACGCGCCTGCGGGCCGAAGCCGCCGATCTGGGCGGCCCTTCGCCGCTGAGCAGCTTCCGCGACGGGCCGGAATCCGGCATCGACATCTCCAAGGCGCACCCGGGCAGTCTCCCGCAGTTCATCACCGGCAAGTCGACGCTCCTCTCCAACCTCTTCCGCGACGAGGTGGGCCTGCGTACCGCGCGGCTGGCCGCCGAGCGCATCACGGCCAAGAACACCGAGCTGCGCACGGTCCGCGGCATCGAAGCCGTGCACCTGGCCGTCGGCGTCGCGCGGTGGCGCATCGGCGGGGCGACCTTCGCCGCCCCTGTCCTGTTGCGACCCCTCGCGATCCGCCGCCATCACACCGACTTCGAGCTCAAGCTGCAGGGGGCGTTCGAGGTGAATCCGGAGCTCGTCCGGGTCGCCCGCGAGCACTTCGGGCTGTCGCTCGACGCCTCAGCCCTCGCGGCGCTCGCCTACGACGGCGGCATCTTCAAGCCGCAGCCGGTGATCGACAGCCTGCGCGGTCTGACCCGATCGATCGAGACGTTCTCCGTCGAGCCTCGACTCGTCGTCTCCACCTTCGCCGATGTCGCTGGCGCCATGGCCCAGGACGGCGGCAGCCTCGACCACCCGGTCCTCAACGCCCTCGGCGGCCACGTCGGCGATCGCGAGCAGGTCACGGCACCGCGCGCCGTCCCGCACCACGTCGGTCCGGACGACCGCGCGCCCGCCTCGGACACGCTCCTCCTCGACGCGGATGCCGAGCAGGAGGCGGTGCTGGCCCGCATCACCGCCGGTCACTCCCTCACGGTGGCGACGCTGCCGGGCACCGGCGGTACGCAGACCGTCATCAACGCGCTGGGCGAGCTCGTCCGCGCCGGCAAGAAGGTGCTCGTCGTCTCGGCCCGCCGGTCGACGCTCGACGGCGTGCGCCACCGCCTCGCCGGCATCGGCCTCGACAGCCTCGCGGTGTCCCCGGCGAGCCTGCGCCGAGACCTCGTCCGTGCGATCGGCAGGAACGAGAAGGCGACCGCGCCCAAGGTGAGCGAGGTCGACGACGCGCTCGTGCGGCTGCGCACGGTGCTCCGCGACTATCGCGACGCTCTGACCGTTCCGATCCCCGGCCTCGACGCCTCCGTCCTGGACGCGACCAGGCACCTCACCCGTCTCGCGTCCCTGCCGGTCCCGCCGTCGACCACGGCCCGACTGAGCGTGGACGCCCTGCGCCGGCTCGCGCAGGATCGCACCGAGGCGGCCGCCGCACTGGCTCAGGCCGCACGACTCGGCGAGTTCCGCGTCGGACCGAACGATTCGCCCTGGTACGGCGTCACCTTCGGCAGCACCGAGGCCGCCCGCGCCGCCCACGAGCTCGCCGGGCGCCTCCATGCCGTCAGCGTGCCCGCCCTGCTGGAGCGCGGCTACGAGCTCATCGCGCAGACGCACATGCGACCGTTCTCGACGATCGACGAGCTCGGCGACTACCTCGAGCTGCTGCAGGGCATCCGCGACACCCTGGACCGGTTCAGCCCGACGGTGTTCGAGCGTCCGCTCGGGGAGCTCATCCAGGCGCACGGCTCCCGCCGGGACGCACCCGGGATGTCCGGAGCGAACCGTCGCCGCCTCCGCCGCCTCGCGAAGGAGTACGTCCGCCCCGGCGTGCACGTGACGGAGATGCACGAGGCGCTGCTGCGCATTCAGACCCAGCGCACCCAGTGGCAGCGCTACGTCGACGCGGGCGTCGCGCCGGAGATCCCGCTCGGCCTCGCCGACGTGTTCGCCTCCTGGCAGCGGGTGGAGGCTGAGCTGGCAGAGCTGGATGCGGCACTCGGCCGCCGCGAACCGCTGTCCTCGCTGCCGGTCGCGCGACTCGTGCGCATGCTCGCGGGTCTCGCCGCGAAGTCCGACGTCTTCGAGAACCTCGTCGAGCGCGCGCAGCTGCGTGACAAGCTCGCCCTCCTCGGCCTGGAGCCGCTGCTGACCGAGCTCTCGGTGCGCCATGTCTCCGAAGCGCGGGTGGGGGACGAGCTCGAGTTCGCCTGGTGGCAGTCCCTCCTCGAGCGCGCGCTGCAGGACAACCGCGCGCTGCTCGGAGCGAACACCGCCGTGGTCGACCGCCTCGAGCGCGACTTCCGGCTGGTCGACGAGGCGCACGCGGCGATGGCCGGACCGCTGCTCGCCTGGCAGCTCGCGAACCAGTGGCGCATCGCCATCGTCGACGAGCCCGAGCAGTCGCAGAACCTGCGCCGGGCCCTCACGCAGTCCGCGACGACGGCGGCCGAGGTCGTCAGCGCCGCGCCGACCCTCGTCGACGTCCTGGCTCCGGTCTGGATCTCGTCGCCCTACCTCGTCCCGGAGATCCCGGACGCGGTGGAGTTCGACACCGTGCTCCTCGTCGACGCCGCGGCCATCAACCTCGCCGAGGCGGCCCCGGCGATCCGCCGTGCCCGGCAGGTCGTCGCCTTCGGAGACCCGGTCACGCAGCGGCCCTCTCCCTTCCGCATCGCGGTCGACCCCGCGGAGGACTGGGAGGAGGAGGTCCCGTTCGACGAGGTCTCCGTCTTCGAGCGACTGTCCGAGCTGTTCCCCGTGATGACGCTGACCCGGAGCTACCGTGCCGGCGGTGAGGACCTCGCGGAGCTCATCAACGACGCGTTCTACGGTGGCGAGATCGTCTCCCTTCCGTGGGCGGGGTCGTACCTGGGCCGCGGCAGCCTCACCGTCGACTACGTCGAAGGGGGCACCGGGACGCCCGATCCCGTGTCCGGCGCCGTCGAGAGCCCGGACGCCGAGGTCGCCCGCGTCGTCACGCTCGTCGTCGAGCACGCGGTGCACCGCCCGACGGAGTCGCTCATGGTGGTCACCGCCAGCACCCGTCACGCGGAGCGCGTGCGGGCCGCCGTGACCGCCGCCTTCGCCGGCCGCTCCGACGTCGCCGACTTCGTCGCCCGCGACACCGCGGAGCCGTTCGCCGTGCTCACCCTCGAAGAGTCCGTCGCCGAGAGCCGCGACCGCGTCATCTTCTCGCTCGGCTTCGGACTCACCAAGCACGGCCGCGTCCTCAGCGACTTCGGCGACCTGTCGACGCCGGACGGCGAGCGGCTGCTGACCGTCGGGATGACCCGGGCGCGGCGCTCCATGGTGATCGTCTCGTCCATCCGCCCCTCGGCCTTCGACGACGGGCGTCTCGAGCACGGCGCGGCCACGCTCATGTCGATCCTCGGCGGTCTCGCGGCCCGCGCCCGCGACGCGCGCCTGGAGGATCTGGCCGACCCGCTCACGCTCGCACTGGCCAGGGAGCTCCGGCGTCTCGGCGCTTCCGTTGACGTCGACTACCGGGGGCTCCTGCCGCTCGTGGCGCAGCACAACGGCAAGGCCGTCGTGATCGAGTCCGATCCGGAGTCCCGGGGAGAGTCGCTGCGCGAGACGCTCCGGCTGCGCCCGCATGTGCTCCGCCGCCTCGGCTGGCACTACGTCCGCGTCCACGCGTTCGACCTCTACAGCGACCCGCGTACGGTGGCGTCCCGGATCGCGACGGTGCTCGGCATCTCGGAGTCGACCCCGCGCGCGGAGAACGACACGCAGCCCCTCGACCTCGGCGACCACCGGAATGACTGACGGCCGTGACGAGCCGCGTCAGCGGGTCGTCCGGGTGCCGGGCTCCCGGCGGGCGCGTCTGACGCCCGTCGAGGGCAGCGACCCGGCGCCGGAGGTCCCGGGGGGTGAGACGCCGCGCCGGTCCGCCCCCGGCGATCGGAAGGGTCCCAACGACGACCAGCTCCTCCGCGACGTGCCTCCGCACTACTGAGGCGGCCGCACCCGGAACGAGAAAGACCCACGGCCCTCCGAGGAGAGCCGTGGGTCGTGAGCGCGGTGCGGTCAGACGCCGCGCGGACCCTGCTGGGTCTTGAGCAGATCGCGGATCTCGACGAGCAGCTCCGCCTCGGTCGCGGCGGCCGGCTCCTCCTCCGGCTCCTCGGCGGGCGTGCCCTTGCGTGCCTCGACGTGCGCCTTGAAGGTGTTCATCGGCAGCACGAAGACGAAGTAGACGACCGCGGCGACCGCGAGGAAGCTGATGATCGCCGAGATGAGGTCGCCGATCGGGAACGTGACGGTCTCGCCGTAGATGTTCGGAACCTGGATGCCGAACTGCCCCGCGGCGTCCGCCTTGAGGAAGAGCGCGATGAGCGGGTTGATGATGCTGTTCACGACCGCTGTGACGATCGCCGTGAAGGCGGTGCCGATGACGACCGCGACGGCCAGATCGATGACGTTCCCGCGGAGCAGGAAGTCCTTGAAACCTTTGAGCATGGAAACCCCCAAGTCGACTGGGCCTCAGTTCGAGGCGGGAGTCGACGCAGCGGCCGGTTTGGCGCTCGTCGTCGAATCCGACTTCGATGATGCCGAAGCATCCTTCGAACCCCCGGATTTGGCGCGCGAGTCCGTGCGATAGAAGCCGGAGCCGTTGAAGGTCACGCCGATCGAGCCGTACTGCTTGCGCAGCGCGCCGCCGCACTCGGGGCAGACCGTGAGCGCGTCGTCGGAGAAGCTCTGGACGGCGTCGAACTGGTGCCCGCACGCGGTGCAGGCATAGGCGTAGGTGGGCATGGCGGTCCTTGCGGGTCAGCGTCGCCGAGGCGACAGATGCAGCGTCTGCGACGGGGTCACGATGCCGTCGACCGGCTGATCGTGCACCTCGCGCGGCAGTTCGTCGAGTACCTCGGAATCATAGATCACCGCGTACACCGGAGGGCACTTCTCCATGGAGCCGATGGTCTTGTCGAAGTAGCCGCGGCCCCAGCCCATGCGCATCCCCGAGCGGTCGACGGCGGCGGCGGGGACGATCATCAGATCGACGTCGTTCACCGCGATCGGCCCGAGCACCTCGCCGGTGGGCTCGGGCAGCCCGTACAGCCCTTCCGCGATCTCGTCGGTGTCGTCGGCGACCGCCCAGTCCAGCAGTCCGTCGGAGCGGGTGACCGGGAGGAGCACCCGGATCCCGCGGCGGACCGCGCGCGTGACGAACTCCCTGGTGCCCGGCTCCGTGGTGGTGGAGAGGAAGCAGGAGACGGAGCGGGCGCCGAGCTCGTCGACGAGGGCGTCCAGCCGTTCGCCGATCGCCGTGGCAGCGGCTTCGCGCTGGGGATCGGACAGCAGCTGCCGCCGCTCGCGCAGCTCCGCGCGGAGGGCTCGCTTGGCGTGCTCGACGTCGTTAGCCATGGTCCGAGTCTAGGGCGGCCCCCACCGGTAGGCTGTGGGAATGGCTCACGAGAAGATCAAGGCTGTCATTCCCGCTGCCGGGCTGGGGACACGATTCCTGCCCGCGACGAAGGCGATGCCGAAGGAGATGCTCCCCGTCGTCGACAAGCCGGCGATCCAGTACGTCGTCGAGGAGGCGGCGAACGCCGGGATCGAGGACATCCTCGTGATCATCGGACGCAACAAGAATGCGATCTCCAACCACTTCGACTCCGTGCCGGAGCTCGAGGTGAAGCTCATGGAGAAGGGCGACACCGGTCGCCTGGAGCGCGTGATGAAGTCGAGCGACCTCGCCGACATCCACTTCGTCCGTCAGGGCGAGCCCAAGGGTCTCGGCCACGCCGTGCTCCGCGCTCGGACGCACGTCGGCGACAGCTCGTTCGCGGTGCTGCTCGGCGACGACCTCATCGATGAGCGCGACCCGCTGCTCACGGAGATGATCGCGGAGCACGAGCGCACCGGCGCCGCCGTCATCGCCCTCATGGAGGTCGACCCGGACAGCATCCACATGTACGGGGCCGCCGCCGTCGAGCCGATCGAGGGGTCGGACGCCGTTCGTGTCACGGGCCTCGTCGAGAAGCCCGCGAAGGAGGACGCCCCGTCCAACCTCGCGATCATCGGACGCTACGTGCTCCCCGCGTCGGTCTTCGAGATCCTCGAGCGGACCGAGCCCGGCAAGGGCGGGGAGATCCAGCTCACCGATGCCCTGCAGGAGCTCGCGACGGCGGACGGCGGACCGGGCGTGGTCGGCGTGGTCTTCGGAGGCCGCCGCTACGACACCGGCGACCGCGTGGACTACATCAAGGCGATCGTGCAGCTCGCGGCCGACCGCGACGACCTGGGTTCGGAGCTGCGCCCCTGGCTCAAGGACTTCGCGGAGCGCCTCTAGGCGCCTCGCGGTCGTCGGAGGTGCGGCGTGGAGCTGTCGACGGGGATGCGGCACGGACCGGTCGAGCTGCGTCTGATCCGGACGAAGGACGCGCGGCCTCTGCAGCAGGAGCTGCTCGCGAACCGCGCGTGGCTGCAGCCGTGGGAGGCGACGATCCCGCACGGGGCGGTGTCCTTCGACATGCGGGTCAGCATCCGCCGGCTGCTCCAGCAGTACCGGGATGGCGGCGGCTACCCGTTCGTCATGGAGTACGACGGTGAGGTCGCCGGGCAGCTGAACGTCTGGGGCGTCGCTCGGGGCTCGCTGTGCTCGGCGACGATCGGGTACTGGGTGAGCGAGCGCTTCGCGGGGCGGGGGATCACCCCGACCGCGGTCGCGCTCGCGACCGACGCCTGCTTCACGGAGTACGGGCTGCATCGGATGGAGATCTGCATCCGGCCCGAGAACGCCGCGAGCCTTCGCGTGGTCCAGAAGCTCGGCTTCCGGTACGAGGGGCTGCGCCGGCGGTACATCCACATCGACGGGGACTGGCGCGACCACTACGCCTTCGCCCTCACGCAGGAGGAGGTTCCGCAGGGCGTGCTCGCCCGGTGGATCCATGGACAGGTGCCGCCGCACGCGGCGACGATCCCGCCGGCGGACCGCATCAGCCTCTGACATCGCCCGTTGCGGAAGGACACGCCGCGACACGCGCCCCGACTGCACGGCGCGGCCGGTCCGCCGCCGTTACCGTTGTCCTATGGACGGGCCGGTGCTGAGCGGGGGAGTGATCGTGCTCGTCGCCGTGCTCCTGTGGATGCTGTACCTGCTGCCCTCCTGGCGCGGGCGCTTCCAGTACAACGCGGCCGAGCGGAACGCCGTGCGGCTCAATCAGGCGCTGCGGATCCTCGCCGAGACGAGCGAGACGCCCAGCGAGGTGCACATGGAGCTCAACGCCCGCACCGTCGTCGCGCAGCAGAAGCTCGCGAAGCGGCTGCAGGCCCAGCGGGAAGCCGCGGAGCTCGAGGCCCTCCGCCAGGAACTCGCCGCCACGCGGGCCGACCCCGTGATCCGTCGCGCCCGGGTCCGCCGACGCGTGCGCCTGACGGCGACCGGCGCGCTCGTCCTGGGGCTCGCCGCCGTCGGGCTCGGCATCTGGCAGCTCCTGGCCACCGGGGGAGCGGTGCTCCTCTGGAGCGGTGGGGTGGCAGCCCTCATCGCCACCATCGTCCTGCAGCGGATGGCCGCGGTCGCTGTGCGCGCTGCCCGTCGTCCGCAGCCCGCGGCCGTCGAGACCGTCGCGGAGAGGGTCGCTCCGGCCCTGCATGACCAGGGCCCCGCCACCTGGACCCCGCGCCCGCTCCCGGAGCCGATGGTGTCGGTCACGGGATCGCGCGCCCAGGCGGCTCGCGCCGAGATCGATGCGCAGGAGGAGCGCCGCAAGGCTGCTCGGGTCGCCGCGCTCCGCGCCCGCGCCGAGGAGATGGCGCCGGCAGCGCCCGTCAGCCTCCCGGCAGCGCCGGCGGCAGCGGCGGAATCCCCGTACGCCCGCATGGGCTTCGTCGACGACGCGGAGATCGAGGCGCACGTGCGCCAGCTCCTCCAGCGTCGGGCCGCCGGATGACCGTCGCGGTGAGCGCGGGTCTCCTTCGCTGACGCCTTCGTGCCGCTCCCGGCGAGCGGTTCCGGCCGTCTCGGCCGCACGGGCACACCGGAAACGCGCGCGAGTGTCGCTCCTCGCGTCCCGCCCGCTCGGGGCCGTAGAGTCGTGGGATGGGAACCATGCAGTACGGCTCCGGCAGCGAGATCCAGATCGAGGACCGCGCCCTGGCCCATCTGAAGGTCGCGATCGCGACCAAGCTTCGCCGGAACGAGAGCTTCACGCTCTCCTGGAAGCACCCCGACGGCGACGTGCCGGGACGTTCGACGATCTGGCTGCATCCGTCGATCCCGCTGCGCTTCACCTTCTCGGAGCCGGAGACGCCGGAGTTGAACGTCAAGTGGATCCAGGCTCTCATGGTCGAGGCGAGCTCGTCGGGAGGCATCAGCCTCGTGGACGAGGTCGTCGACGGTCCCGCCGACTGAGCGCCTCCGCTACTCGGCGGGGTACGCCTGCGCGGTGAGCTGCCGCGCGAGGTGCGCCGCGTTGCGGGTCGCGGTCGCGATCGCGGAGCTCACGGCCTCCGGAGTCTCATCGAGGTCCTTGTAGTCCACGGTCTGCATGGCCTCGCCGTTCCAGTACACCGACGTCTGGGCCGGGATCGTGTAGCCGATGTCGTTCAGCGCCTGGAAGAGGATCGCGGAGATGTGGTGCGCGCCGTCCTCGTTCCCGAGGACGCCGGCGATCGCGACCTTGTCGAAGAGGATCGGGCGGCCCTGCTCGTCCGTCTCGCTGAGCTCGGCGTCGAGGCGCTCCAGCACGCGCTGGGCGACGCTCGAGTGCTGTCCCATCCACGTCGGCGTGACGAACACGAGGATGTCGGCATCGAGGACTCGCTGACGCAGGGCCGGCCACTGGTCGCCGTCGCCCATGTCCTTCTCGACGCCGGGGCGGATGTCGTGGTCGACGGCACGGACGAGGTCACCCGTGACCCCGTGCTCGGCGAGGGCATCGAGCAGCTGACGCGCGAGCAGATCGGAGCTCGACGACGCGGGGTAGAGCTTGAGGGTGCAGGAGATCGCGAGGGCGGTGAGGGAGGTGTCCATGCTCCGACTCCATCAGAGATGCGGGCGGCGGCACAGGGCCTTTCCGGGTCCGGGCTATCCTGGTAGAGCACCGACGACAGGAGATCCCGTGATCCTCAGCTTCCTCTTCTTCATGATCATGTTCCTCGGAGGCTTCTGGCTGCTGGGGATCGCCCACGAGATGCCGGACACGCTCGCCGCGCTCACCTTCGTCGGCGGCATCCTGCTCGTCTCGCTGGCTCTCGGGTTCGCGATGCGCCAGCGCGGTTCGGCCACGCGTCGCTCCAAGAACTGGACCGGCAGCCCGACCGAGTGACCGCCGCGGGGCGGCGCCCCGCGCTCACCGTCGCCGGGCGAGCCTCGCTTCGAGGTTCGCCCGCACAGCAGGCCACTCCGGCTCGATGATGGAGTACTCCACGCTGTCGCGGAGTGCGCCGTTGCGGTAGCGGCTCATGGCCCGCATCACACCGTCCTGCTTCGCGCCCAGTCGTTCGATCGCGGCGCGGGACTGGAAGTTCACCCACTGGGTCGTCAGCCCGACCCGGAAGATCCCCAGCGTCTCGAAGGCGTGGCGGAGGAGCAGCAGCTTCGACTCCGCGTTGGTGCCCGTGCCATGAGCGGACGGCCGGTTCCAGGTGTATCCGATGTGCAGTCGGGGGACGTCGGCGACGATGTCGTAGAACGACGTCAGTCCCAGCACGCGTCCGGCGGCGTCGAAGGCCGTGAAGGGCACCATCTCGCCGGTAGCGACGAGGTTCAGGCGCCGGTCGACCTCGGCCGCGACGCCGTCGGGCGCCGGAACCGAGGTGTACCAGGCGGTCTTCCACAGGTCGCCTTCGGAGACCGCTTCGACGAGGCCGTCGACGTGCGACCGGTCGAGAGGGCGGAGCTCGACGAGCTCGCCGGTGAGAGTGACGGGGGCGGGGGCGACGTGGAAGGCCATGGTGTCATTCAACCAGCGTCGCCCGCTGTGCCCGGCCCTCAGGCGGGGATGGCCAGGTGCTCGCGGCGCAGCACCCGCTGGAACGCGAGGACGATCTCGATCGTGACGTCGAGCTCGAAGGCCAGGCTGGCCAGATGTGTGCCGCGGAGCTGCTCCGCCGCTGCGTACGCCGCCGGCGTGATCAGGCGTCGCGCGGCCCACTCATCGGCCTGCCGCTCCTGTCGAGCCCGAAGGGCTGCCTGCCACGTGGGCTGATGACCGAGGTGAGCGTGACCGAGCTCATGGGCGAGCACGCTGCGGGCGGTGCGCCTGCTCATCCCCGGGGCGAGCCGGATCGTGCGTGTGACGGGCTGGAAGCCCCCGGGGGTGAGACCTGCGCGTTCGATCACGCGGAGACCGAATTCGTCGGCCAGACGGAGAAGCTGCTGCATGGGCCTCCGTCCGGTCGGTGTCGTCTACTCGTAGAGGTCGTCGGTGTCCGTCTCGCGGGTGGATCCGGATTCGAAGGCGACCTCGCGGGCATTATCGCGTGGGGTGGCGACATCGGTGCGGCGCCGGAGGGGAGTGACGATCGCCGACATGCCGTCGGCGGCCAGACGCTCCTCGGCGCGGGCCACGAGGACGTGCGGCTCGACGCCGAGCGTGGCGCACACCGCGTAGACCACCGGCACGGGAATGGCGCGCTTGCCCGTGACGTAGTTGTCGAGGGCGCTCCGGGCGATGCCCACATCGCGTGCCATGGCGGCGATGCTGCTGCGTGCCGCCGCGATCTCCGCCCGCATCTGACGGCCGACCGCCTCGTTGAACTGCTCGGCTGGTGTCTTCATCCGGCTCACCTTAGCAGCGCACCGAGAGCAGGATGCCGTCATATTGGTAGCTGAGGGCCCTCTCGGTGTCCGTGCGTGGCGGTACCGTAGGCGCATGGGGACAGAATTGCGTCATCTGATGGCATCGGCCGTGGAGGCCGCTCGCTTGCACGCCGGAGTGTCGTTCATCGAGCTCTCGGAGCAGACAGGGATCGCGCCGGCCGCGCTGGCCGACCTCCTCGAGGAGCGCGCGGACTTCACGATGGAGGATGTGGCGGGGATCGCGGCGGTGCTCGAGGTCCCCGTCACCCGGCTGCTGCCCTGCGCGCCCTGAGACGATGCCCGCCCGCGCCTCGGATGGGGCGAGGCGATGAAGTAGCGTGGGCGCATGAAGACCGTACCCTTCGGATCGACGACCGCTCCGGCCCTGATCGCCGGGATGATGCGCATCGACAGCCTCGACGACGAGCAGATCCGCGGCCTGTATGCGACCGCACGGGATGCCGGGATCGACTTCTTCGACCACGCGGACATCTACGGCGGGGAGATGCACCACTGCGAAGCGCGATTCGCGGACGCTCTCCGGCTCAGCACCACGGAGCGGGACGAGATCGTGCTGCAGACCAAGTGCGGCATCGTGCCGGCGCAGGGCATGTTCGACTTCTCCTACGACCACATCGTCGGGCAGGTCGAGGGCTCGCTCGCGGCCCTCCGCACCGACCGCATCGACGTCCTCCTGCTGCACCGGCCGGACGCCCTCGTCGAGCCGGATGAGGTGGCTCGCGCCTTCGATCACCTCGAGTCCTCGGGCAAGGTGCGCGCGTTCGGGGTGTCGAACCACACCCCGTCGCAGATCGAGCTGCTGAAGACCGCGGTGCGGCAGCCCCTGGTCGCGAACCAGCTCCAGCTGTCCCTCACGCATGCGCCGATCATCGCGCAGCCGGTGGCGGCGAACATGGCGGGCCATGACCAGAGCATCGCGCGCGACGGCGGCGGCATCGTGGACTACTGCCGGATCCACGGCATCACCGTGCAGGCCTGGTCTCCGTACCAGAGCGGCTTCGGCGGCGGCGTCTTCCTCGGGCACCCGGACTACCCCGAGCTCAACGCCGTGATCGAGCGCCTGGCGGGAGTCCATGGAGTGACACCGACCGCGATCGCCACCGCCTGGATCACCCGGCACCCCGCCGGGATGCAGGTCGTGCTCGGCACCACGACGCCGCACCGCGTGCAGGAGGCAGCGGCCGGAGTGGACGTCGTGCTCACCCGCCCGGAGTGGTACGAGCTCTTCCGTGCCGCCGGACACCTGCTGCCGTGAACCCTCGGCTCCGGTCCGTGCGTCGTCTACCCTGAACCCATGCCGTTCCTGTTCTCGCTCCTGGTCATCGCGCTGATGATCGGTGCGCTGATCGACATCATCACGCGCGACGACTCGCAGGTGAAGCACCTGCCGAAGATGGTCTGGATCATCATCGTGATCCTGCTGCCGTTGATCGGCAGCGCGCTGTGGTTCGCGCTCGGGCGGGAGTACGGGGAGGGTGGCGTTCCGCTCCCGCGGATGCGGCGCGCCGAGCGCCCCGCGGCCCCGACGACGACGGTCGCACGCCCCGCGCCGCCGGTCGACGTCCGGTCCACCGAGCAGCAGATCGCGGACCTCGACCGGGAGATCGAGGAGTGGCGGCTGCGCGAGGAGATCGAGAAGCGGCGTCGGGAACGGGGAGACGACGCTCTTCCGTCGTCCTAGCCGCCGAGCGGTGCGGCCTGCCAGGATGCCGTCATGAGCATCCTCGTGAACGTCGACAACTTCGCCCTCGCCGAGACCCACCGCATGATGCGCGACCTCCAGAAGGAGGCCGGGGGCGTGGACCGGTTCCTACACAACCGGGCTCCGGCCGCGATCGACCGGCAGACCGTGATCCGGCTGAACCGCGACACGCTGTACAGCTTCGCGGTCCTCGACATCAGCGAGGGCGCGACGTTCAGCATCCCGGAGCACGGCGACCGTTACCTCTCGGCGATGGTCGTCAACGAGCACCACTATGTGGATGCGATCTTCCACGAGGCGGGCGAGCACACGCTGACGGAGGCGCAGTTCGGGACGCCGTACGTCGTGCTGGCCGTGCGCATCCTCGTGGACCCCGCGGACCCGGCGGATGTGGCGGAGGTGGGGGCGCTGCAGGACCGCATCGCGCTGCACAGCGGATCGGCCACGCCCTTCGCGATGCCGGACTACGACACCGTCAGCCTCGATGAGACCCGCCAGGCGCTGCTCGCGTTGGCCCGGAACCTGCGGGGTTTCGACCGCATGTTCGGCAGCGAGGACGAGGTCGACCCGGTGCGGCACCTCATCGGCACGGCGGCGGGCTGGGGAGGGCTTCCCTCATCCGAGGCGAGCTACATCGGCGTCGATCCGCGTCTGCCGGTGGGCCGCTACGAGCTCACGGTCGACGAGGTCCCCGTCGACGGCTTCTGGTCGATCTCGGTGTACAACGCCGACGGCTTCTTCGAGCCGAACGATCGCGAGGCCTACACGATCAACGACATCACCGGCGTCCGCAACGACGACGGCACGATCACCGTCCGCTTCGGCGACCATCCGGAGGGCGTGCCGAACGTGCTCCCGATCACGGAGGGCTGGAACTACCTCGTCCGCCTCTACCGCCCCCGCCCCGAGGTGCTCGACGGCAGCTGGACGTTCCCGACGCTCCGGGAATCGGCTTGACCCTGACGCCGCGTGAGGCCCGATCGTGGAGTCATGACTGATCACTACAACGCTTTCGAGATGAGCCCGGTGCCGGCGCCGGGCCCCGACGCGGTCGCACCGGAGCTGTTCCGGGGCATCTACGGGATGCCCGCCTTCGTCACCATCCCTACGACGGACCTCGCCGCCTCGGTCGAGTTCTGGACGCGGGGCCTGGGCTTCTTCGAGCTCTTCGGGGTGCCGGGGCGGATCGTCCACCTCCGGCGGTGGGCCTTCCAGGATGTGCTGCTCGTGCCGGGCGAGACCGCACAGGAGACAGCACCCGGCCTGCGGGTCAGCTTCGCGTGCGTGCTCGGCCAGATCGAGCCGCTCGTGGCGGCCTGTCGTGCGTGGGGTCCCGGCACGGTCGGGGATCCGATCGACACGCCCTGGAACACCCGGGATGTGGAGATCGTGACCCCCGAGAACGTGCGCGTCGTCTTCACGGCGGCGAAGCCCTACGAGCCGGCGAGCGTCGAGGCGGCCACCCTCGCGGAGATGGGCATCCGTCCGCCCGCGGACACGGCGGAGGTCGGAGGAGGAGTGGATGCCGGATGACAGCGGCGCCGCGGACCTGACCGTCGGTCGGGCCGCGGCGCTCGCCGGGGTGACGGTGCGGACGCTGCATCACTGGGACGACATCGGTCTAGCCCGTCCGTCCGCGCGTTCGGCGGCCGGATACCGGGTGTACACGGACGTCGATCAGGAGCGCCTGCGGCGCATCGTCGTCTATCGCGAACTCGGTCTCGGCCTCGAGGCGATCCGCCGGCTGCTGGACGATCCGGCCACGGACATCCTCACCGCGCTGCGCGCGCAGCAGGAGCAGCTCGCGACCCGGATCGCACGCCTGACCGATCTGCAGGCTGAACTGGAGCGGATGGTGACCTCCCACGAGCGCGGCCTGATGCTGAGCGCGGGCGAGCAGCGCGCGGTGTTCGGGCCCGATTGGGACCCGTCCTGGCCTCTCGACGCGCGCCGCCGCTGGGGCGACACGGTGCAGTGGCAGCAGTACGCGGAGCGATCCGCCGCGCGCGATGCGGGGGAATGGCAGGCGGTCGCGGACGCGATGCGGGAGTTCGAGTCCGCCCTCGCGACGGCCATGGATGCCGGTGTGGCTCCCGGGACGGCGGACGCCGATGCGCTCGTCGAGCGACACCGTGCGGTGTTCTCGGCATACTTCCCGTTGAGCAGGGAGATGCAGGTCGTGCTCGGTCGGCTGTTCGTCGCCGACCCCGGCTACGCGGCGCACTACGACGGCATCCGCGCGGGGCTGGCGGAGTGGTTCCGCCGCAGCATCGAGGCCGAGGCCCGGCGTCATGGCATCGATCCGGAGTCAGCGGTCTGGCGGTGACCCCTCTGCGCCCGCCGGGTCAGGCCGCGTGCGTCCGGGGATTCGCGTCCGTGACGGCGAACGAGGCACGGACGGCCTCCTCGAGGTCCGGGTAGCGGAAGGTGAAGCCGGCGGCGGTGAGCTTCTCGGGGAGGACCCAGCGGCTCTTGAGCACGAGCTCGGTCTCGGTGCGGATGCCGATGGCGCCGAGCTCGAGCATCCAGCGCGGCATCGGCGGGCCGACCTTCGCCCCTAGCACGCGGCGCACGGTGGCCATGAAGGCGGCGTTGTCGACGGGGTGCGGCGAGGCGGCGTTGACCGGTCCGTCCAGAGCGGGGGTCGCTTCGAGGAACTCGATGATGCGCGCCACGTCCTCGATGTGGATCCAGCTGAAGCGCTGTCGCCCGCGACGGGCGCCGGGGTGGTGGGCGGTACCGGCGGCGCGGCGCGCGGGGCCGACCGGCCAGAACCCGTCGTACTGCGGGCCGCCGAGCCCCCGCCGCGCGAGCGTGCGCAGCGGTTCCAGCACACCGCCGTCGCCGAGGACGATGGCGGTGCGGAGGGCCACGCGGCGGGTGCCGGGGAGCGCGTCGGCGAAGAGTGCACGCTCCCACGCCTTGGCGACCTCGACCGAGAAGCCCGTGCCGATCTCGCCGGAGGACTCCGTCATCGGCCGGTCCTCGGCGTGCCGGTAGATCGTCGCCGTCGAGGAGTTGATCCACAGCGGGGGCGGGGTGGCCGCGCGGGAGATGGCGCGGCTCAGGGCCGCGGTCGTGTCCAGGCGGGAGCGGAAGATCTCGGCACGGTTGCGCGGCGTGTAGCGGCAGTTCACGCTCTTGCCCGCGAGGCCGATCACGAGCGAGGCCCCGTCGACGGCGGCGTCGATGCCGTCCTGATCGCTCCAGGTGAGGTCGCTTCCCGAGCGGGAGATCGTGACGACCTCGCGCCCGGCATCCCGGAGTCGCGCCGTGAGGAATCGCCCCATGAACCCTGTGGCCCCGCCGATGACCGCCCGGTCCGTGCTCATGCGCTGTCGTCCTTCCGATCGGGTTCGAGGGCGTAGTCGAAGTTGCCCCGGTACTCGTAGAGGCGGCCGAGGAGCGGGGCGTCGACCGTCAGGCGCACCCGCTGACGACCGGCCTCGTCGTCCCAGCGCTCGACGAGCCGGACCACGGGAGCCACGATCCGCGGGATGCGGAGCCGGAAGCGCCCGAGACGGATGCCCACCGCGCGACTGGTCAGGTGCAGGGCGCCCGCGCGGGGCTCCACGGCGAAGCAGGCGATGACAAGCCCGGGCTCGCCGAGCTCGTCGACGATGCGGCCGTGCCGCGTCGGTGCCACGGCGTCGCGCATGACCCACGGCCCGCTCGCGAACCGGAAGGTGCGCTCGGCGATCGCGCGGGAGGCGATGGTCCGGTTCTCGATGCGGAAGGGCACGTCGCGCTCCCAGCGGGCGGCGATCACCCCGCGCCGCTCGAGGCGGCGGAGGAGCGGCCAGAGCGCGCGGCGCGGCGTGCCGACGCGCTGGAACGTGCCTTCGCCGACGCCGACCATCCCGTCCGGGACCGCCTGGAAGTAGGTCCGGAGTCGGGGGTGAAGCTCGGCGAGGCGCTCGCCGAGGGCCCTCGCGTACGGGGACTGCGGCACGGGCGTCACGGTTCGAGCCTAGCCCTCGGGGACGCCGCCCCGGCCCGTGCCGTCCGCCGGGCGGAGCAGACGGTCGAGGAGGGCGAGGGCCTCGTGCTGCGGAGCCGTGTCGTCCAGCAGCCACTGCGTCTGCAGGCCGTCCGAGGCCGCGACGACGAGGGCGGCGACCGCGAGAGGATCGACGTCGGCCCGGATGCGCCCGTCCGTCTGCTGCTCGCGGACCGTCTCGGCGATGTCGGCCCGCAGGCGGGCGAAGCGCTCGGTCGCGAAGGCGCGGGCGGCAGGATGGCCCTCCTCGAGCGCGCTGGCGACGAGCGTGGAGTACAGCTGCACCAGACCGGGGACCTCGCGGTTGGCTCTGGCCGACCGGATCATCCCCTCGACGGGGTTCGCGGGTTCCGGCTCGGTCTTGCGTCCCGGGGCGTTGCTCTCGACGTAGACCGCGACGAGCAGCTCCTCCAGCGACCCGAAGTAGTGGGTGAGGGCGGCATGCGTCACCCCCACCTCCTTCGCGATCGCCCGCAGACTCGTGCGGTCGGCGCCGCGGGCCGCGAACACCTCGATCGCGCGGTCCAGGATCTCCTGGCGGCGGGCGATGCCCTTGGCGTACGTCCCGCGGGGACGCGGGCGTCCGGAGTCGTCGGAGGGGGCGGCGGGCATGTCCCGAGTCTATCGACAAGAAACTTCCACCTGGAGGTATTCGGTGCTAACGTGCCTGCAGGGCGCGCAACGCCCGCCTGTCACCGACGACCGAGGAGCACGACCGATGACGATCCAGACCTCTCTGCAGCTGTTCACGATCCGCGAGCAGCTGGAGGCCGACCTCGAGGGCACGCTCGCCGCGGTGGCGGCGCGCGGGTTCACCGCGGTCGAGCCCTACGACTTCGTGCGCCGGGCGGACGACATGGCCGCCGCCGTGTCGGCCGCGGGACTGACCGCCCCGTCCGGGCATGCGTTCCTCGCGACCCCGACCTTCGTGCGCCCGGACGGCTCCGGCACCACGGCTCCCGTCCCTCCGCCCGCGGAGGTCTTCGCGGCCGCGAAGACGCTCGGCATGGACACGGTGATCGATCCCTACACCGAGCCGGCGCGCTGGGAATCGGTCGACCAGATCGTCGAGACCGCCCGGCTGCTCAACGAGGCGGCGGAGATCGGCGCGGAGGCCGGTGTCCGAGTCGGCTACCACAACCACGCGCATGAGCTGGAGGCGGTGTTCGACGGGGTGACCGGGCTGGAGATCCTCGCGGGGCACCTCGACGAGCGCGTCGTGCTGGAGGTCGACCTGTACTGGGTCGCCCGGGGCGGCGTCGACCCGGTGGCCCTCGTGGAGCGTCTCGGCGAGCGCGTGATCGCGGTGCACGCGAAGGACGGCACCCTCGACCCCGCGCTGCTGGACGCGTACCCGCCGGCCGATCAGGTGCCCGCGGGCGACGGGGCCGTGCCGCTCCGGGAGGCCATCGCCGCCGCGCCCGCGCTCGAACTCGCCATCGTGGAGTTCGACCACTACGACGGTGACCTGTTCGACGCCATCGAGCGCAGCCGGGTCTTCCTCGACGCCGAGGCCGCGCGCTGATGGTGCGCGGGGGTGGCGTCGTCGGCGTCGGCCTCATCGGCGCCGGAAACATCAGCGATCAATACCTGCAGAACCTCACGCGCTTCCCGGACGTGGAGGTGCGGGCGATCGGCGACCTCGTCGAGGAGCGGGCGCGCGCGCAGGCCGCGGCGTACGGGGTGCCGCGGGCCGGGGGTGTGGAGGTCGTGCTCGACGATCCCGACATCGACATCGTCGTGAACCTCACGATCCCGGCCGCGCACGTCGCCGTCTCGGAGGCGATCGTCGCCGCCGGGAAGCACGTGTGGACCGAGAAGCCGCTCGGCGTGGACCGCGAGGAGGCGCGACGCCTGCTGGAGACGGCCGCAGCGGCCGGACTCCGTGTCGGCGTCGCGCCCGACACCGTCCTCGGCCCCGGCGTGCAGACCGCGAAGCGCGCGATCGCCCGCGGCGACATCGGCCGTCCGCTGTTCGGTCAGACGACCTTCCAGTGGCAGGGACCGGAGATCTTCCACCCGAACCCCGCGTTCCTCTACGCGAAGGGGGCGGGGCCGCTCCTCGACATGGGGCCGTACTACGTCTCGACCCTGGTCCACGTCTTCGGGCCGGTGGCCGCCGTGGCCGCCCTCGGGCTGCAGGGGTCGCCGACCCGCCGCGTGCAGGTCGGCGACCGCGCCGGGGAGGAGTTCCCGGTCGAGATCCCGTCCACGCTCAGCGTCCTGATGGACTTCGAAGGCGGCGGTCAGGCGCAGAGCCTCTACAGCACGGACTCGCCGCTGGTGCGGCAGGGCATCGTGGAGATCACGGGAACCGAGGGCACCCTCGTCATCCCCGACCCGAACACGTTCGGCGGGCCGATCACGATCACCCGGCCGCTGTCCCGGCACTTCGTGCCACCGGAGCCGGTGGTGCAGGAGGTCGTCGATGTCGCGCCGGAGGGGGTGCTCGCGGGGCGCGGGCTCGGGCTGCTCGACATGGTGCGCGCGATCGCGGAGGACCGACCGCACGTCGCCACCGGCGACTTCGGGTACCACGTGCTCGACACGCTCCTCTCGATCGAGGAGGCCGCAGCGCGGCGCACGTTCGTGGAGGTCGCGAGCACGCTGGATCAGGTGGGCGCGCTGCCCGCCGACTTCGATCCCTTCGCGGCGACGTAGCGGTCCACGTTCGCGGGGGAGAGCACCTCGCGGGCGACCATGATCGCCGCCCCCAGCACCGCGGCGCGGTCGCCCGCCTGCGACTGCACGATCGCGAGGTGCTGGGTGGCGAGCGGGATCGAGCGGCGGTAGACGACCTCGCGGACGCCGGCGAGCAGGTGCTCTCCCGCGCGGGCGATGCTGCCCCCGAGCACGATGATCGACGGGTTGAGCAGGTTCACGACCGTCGCGAGCACCTCGCCGACATCGCGACCCGCCTGGCGGGTTGCCTCGATGGCTGCCGCATTGCCGGCGCGGACGAGGTCGACGACGTCGGAGGCGCTGTGCACGTCGTGGCCTTCGGCGCGCAGCGCGACGGCGAGGGCCGAACCGCTCGCGAGGGCCTCGAGATCCCGTTCGTCGCCCGGCTCCCGCCCCGAGCCGGCGCTCATCGGCACCTGGACGTGACCCATGTCGCCCGCCGACCCCTGGGCGCCGCGCTGCAGCTGACCACCGGCGATGATGCCGGCGCCGATGCCGGTCGAGACCTTCACGAACACGAGGTCGTCCACCCGTGGCCAGCTCGTGGCCTGCTCGCCGAGCGCGAGGATGTTCACGTCGTTGTCGACGAGGACCGGGACGTCGAACGTGCGCTGCACGTAGCCGGGGACGTCGAAGCGGTCCCAGCCCGGCATGATCGGCGGGTTGGTCGGGCGCCCCGTGGAGTGCTCGACGGGGCCGGGGACGCCGATGCCGACGCCCACGAGGGGCAGGCCCTCGGCGGTCACGGCGAGCAGGGCCGTCCCCTCCGCGAGGATCGCGTCGAGGAGGGCCTCGGGGCCGTCGCCGATGTCGATCGCGCGGGTGCGCGCGTCGAGGATCACGCCGGCGAGGTCGGCCACGGCGACGGTCGCGTGCGTGGCTCCGAGGTCGACCGCGAGGACGAGTCCGGCGCGGGGGTTGAACGCCACGCGGGCGGGAGGACGACCGCCGGTCGACACCGCTTCACCGGCGGGGCGGAGCAGGTCGGCGGCCAGCAGCGCGTCGACCCGGGAGGCGACGGTGGAGCGGGCGAGGCCGGTGAGGGCGGCGAGCTCCGTCTTGGTGCGCGCGTGTCCGTCGCGGAGGATCTGGAAGATCTCGCCGGTCCCGGGGGAGGGCGTCGCGAGCGGCCTCAGCACGTCAACCATGGCGTCAGTAAAGCACAGCACTTCTCGCAGTCGGCTGTGCGACTTCAGATTCGTTACAAACAACTTTTGACGAAGGGCTAGCAAAAGTCCTGACCGCTGTGTCAGACTCGCCGCCATGACAACGGATGTCACTGACACCGGTCTCGGGACGATCCGAACCGGGATCCTCGGCGGGGGCTTCATGGCCCGCGTGCACCGCACGGCCGCCCGAGACGCGGGCGGCGCGCTGCGCGCCGTCGCCACCCGGTCCGCCCAAGGCGCGAGGGATGCCGCGCAGCTGCTCGGCGCCGCACGCGCCGAGCACGACGCGGAGGCGCTGCTCGACGCCGACGACATCGACGTCGTCCACATCTGCACCCCGAACGCCACGCATGCCGACCTCGCCCTGCGCGCGCTGCGGGCGGGCAAGCATGTCGTGTGCGAGAAGCCCCTCGCCACGACCGCCGCCGACGCCGCCGCGCTCGCCGCGGAAGCCGCCGAGAGCGGGCTCGTCGCGGCCGTCCCCTTCGTGTACCGATACCACCCCATGGTGCGGGAGGCCAGGGCGCGCATCGCCCGCGGCGAGGCCGGGGAGCTGCTCACGCTGGACTGCTCGTACCTGCAGGACTGGATGCTGCGGCCCACCGACGACGACTGGCGGGTGCGATCCTCGTCCGGCGGGGCCTCCCGCGCGTTCGCCGACATCGGCTCGCATCTGTGCGACCTCCTCGAGTTCGTCACGGGTGACCGGATCCGCGCCCTGAGCGCCCGTACCCGCCGGGTCTTCGCCGAGCGGGCCGGGCAGGCCGTCGACACGGAGGACATCGTCGCCGTGCTCGTCGAGACCTCGGCGGGGGCGCTCGGCACGCTGCTCATCTCGCAGATGGCGGCGGGCCGCAAGAACGCCCTCACCCTGGAGCTGCACGGGACGCGGCAGAGTCTGCGGTTCGAGCAGGAACGGCCGGAGGAGCTCTGGGTCGGCATGCGCGAGGAGTCGCGGCTGCTGCTGCGCGACCCCGCCACGGCCGACCCGGAGTCCGCCCGGCTGCAGCGTGTCCCGGCCGGGCATGCCATGGGGTATCAGGATGCCTTCAACGGTTTCGTCGCCGACGTCTACGCCGCGATCGCGGGCGACGTCCCCGATGGACTGCCGACGTTCGCCGACGGCCACCGCGCGGCCGTGCTGACCGAGGCCGTGCTCGATTCCGCCGCCCACGAGGGCCGCTGGACGGAGGTGCCGGCATGACCGCGACGACGACGCAGCCGGTGCTGCGGGTGGCCGGGATCCGCAAGGCGTTCTTCGGCGTGGAGGTGCTGAAGGGCATCGACTTCGACGTGCGGCCCGGGGAGGTGCACGGCCTCGTCGGCGAGAACGGCGCGGGCAAGTCCACCCTCATGAAGATCATCGCGGGCGTGCAGCCGGCCGATGAGGGGACGATCACGTACCGCGGCGCGGAAGTGCGCCACGCGCACCCGCGGCAGGCGATGGACGCCGGCATCGTCACGGTGTTCCAGGAGTTCACCCTGCTCCCGGAGCGCACGGTCGCGCAGAACGTCTATCTCGGCCGGGAGCCGCGGCGCGCGGGGCTCATCGACGTCCGGGCCATGAACGTGCGTACCGGGGAGCTGCTGAGCGATCTCGGCGTCTCCTTCATCGATCCGCAGTCCCGCGTGGGCTCGCTGACGGTGGCCGAGCAGCAGATCGTCGAGATCGTGAAGGCGCTGTCGTTCGACGCGCAGGTGATCTCGATGGACGAGCCGACCGCCGCCCTCAGCGACCGCGAGGTGGAGCTGCTGTACGCGATCATCCGCCGGCTCACGTCCCGAGGGGTCGCCGTCATCTACGTGTCGCACCGGCTGAAGGAGATCTTCGACCTCTGCGACCGGATCACGATCCTCAAGGACGGCGCCCTCGTCTCCACGGACGAGACAGCGGCGCTGACCACCGACGAGCTCGTGCGCCGGATGGTGGGGCGGTCGATCCAGTCGTACTTCCCCGACCCGGTGGCCGGCACGGCGGTCGGCGCGCCTCGACTCGAGCTCGACGGCTGCGGGAACGCCTACGTGGACGGGGTGTCGCTGATGCTCCGTGCGGGGGAGATCGTCGGGGTGGCCGGGCTCCAGGGGTCGGGGCGCACCGAGCTGGTGGAGGGCGTGTTCGGCATCCAGGCCTTCACCCGCGGCGCCGTGCGGATCGACGGGAAGCCGGTGCGGATCGGCGGACCACGCGCGGCCGTGCGCGCCGGGCTCGCCCTCGTCTCGGAGGACCGCAAGGCGCAGGGGCTCGCGCTCGGACAGTCGATCCTCGACAACGCCCTGCTCGTGGTGCGGAACGTGTTCGCGGGACGCGCCGCGGCGTCGCGCCGGGAGGTGCCGGGGGTGCTCCGCACGCTGGAGGTGTCGTCGCGCGGCCTCGACCAGGAGGTGCGCTTCCTGTCCGGCGGCAACCAGCAGAAGGTGGTGCTGGCGAAGTGGCTGCTCACCCAGCCGCAGATCGTGCTCTTCGACGAGCCGACGCGGGGCATCGACGTGGGGGCCAAGTACGCCGTCTACCAGCTCATGCGCGAGCTGGCGGCACAGGGGAAGGCCGTGCTCATGGTCTCGAGCGAGCTCCCGGAGGTCATCGGCATGAGCGACCGCATCCTCGTCATGCATGACGGCGAACTCGTCGCCGAGCTGCCGGCCGGTGCGGCCGAGCACGAGATCCTCGCGGCGGCCACCGGCGCCGACCGCGGTCCTTCGACGAACGGGGGTGCGCGATGAGCCGCCGCACCGGAGCCCGTCTCCGCATCGACTCGACCGTCATCGTGCTCGGCATCCTGCTGCTCGCGCTCGTGGTCGGCGCGATCCTCGTCGCCACGGTCGGTCGCAACTTCCTCAGCCCGGGGAACATCCGCGACATCCTGACCGGGATGAGCGTGCTCGGCCTCGTGGCCATCGGGCAGACGCTCGTGGTGCTCGGGGCCTCGCTCGACCTGTCGGTCACCTACGTCATCAGCCTGTCGAGCCTGCTCGCGGCGACGATGATGGCCGGGAACGCGGGGAACATCCCGCTCGCCGTGATCGTGACGCTCCTCGTGTGCGCGGGGATCGGGCTCGTGAACGGGCTCATCGTGACCGTGCTCAAAGTCAACGGCTTCATCGCGACGCTCGGCGTCGGGCTGATCCTCCAGGGCATCCTCAACACGAACTTCGAAGGCTCGGCGGGCGAGGTCCCGTGGGCGTTCCAGCTCATCGGCGCGACCGGCGTCGGACCGATCCCGGTGTCCACGCTCATCATGATCGCGCTCGCCGTGCTGGTCTGGGTGCTGCTGAACCGCACCCGCACCGGCGCCCATCTCTACGCCGTCGGCGGCGACCCCGAGATCGCGCGGCTCAGCGGCGTGCGCACCCGCCTCCCGCTGATCTGGGCGCACGTGCTGTGCTCCGTGTTCGCGGGCCTCGCCGGACTCCTGCTCGCCAGCCGTCTCGGCGTGGGCAGCCCGACGGTCGGTCAGCAGGGTGGCTACGCGCTGCTCTCCATCGCCGCGGTCGTGCTCGGCGGCACCCTGCTCCTCGGCGGACGCGGCTCGATCTGGGGCACCATCGGCGGCGTCGCCATCCTCGCCGTCGTCGACAACGTCATGAGCGTGCTGCAGGTGAATCCCTTCCTCAAGGACGTGGTGCGCGGCATCGTCATCGTCGCCGCGGTCGCCGTCTACAGCCGGCGGGCCATCGTGCGGCGTCGTCCCCGCTTCGGCGCCGGCGGCACGCGCACCGGGGGAGACGACGCCGCGAAGGCGGCCGAAGCCGACATGGCGGTCGCGGCCGCCGAGCTCGCCGATCCGACCACCGAGGTCGCCGCCGTCGACAGCGCCGGGGATACCGCCTCCGTGCGGGAAGGAGGACGCTCATGAACGCGCTGCGCACGCTCGTCAGCCCCCGCGGGGCGGTCTTCCTGCTGCTCGTGATCCTGCTCGTCGCGGTCGCCGTGCTCAACCCGAGCTTCGCCGAGCCCGGGCAGTTCATGCGGTACCTGCAGCGCGTCGCCCCCATCGCGATCGTCGCGATCGGGCAGTACTTCGTGATCATCGCGGGGGAGTTCGACCTCTCCCAGGGATCGCTCATCACGGCGCAGGTCATCATCGCCGGCAACCTCGTCGGCCAGGACGACGCCCGCACCCTCCCTGTCCTGCTGCTCATGATCGTGTTCGGCGTGGTCGTCGGGCTCGTGAACGGCGTCCTCACGACGCTGCTCAAGGTGCCGTCGTTCATCGTGACGCTGGGCATGATGCTCGCCCTGCTCGGCGGCGTGATGTGGTGGACGGGCGGCGCGGCCACGGGGAACCCGGCCGACAGCTTCCGGGAGATCGGTCGCGGCGGGATCCGCGACCTCCCCGTGCTGGAGTTCCTGCCCTGGGCCGTCCTCCTGCTCGCCGCCTGGCTCGCCCTCGGCATCGTCATCACCAAGCGCCCGCTGGGCAAGACCCTCATCGCGATCGGCGACAACGCCCGCGCGGTGGACTACGCCGGTGCCCGCCGGGCCTGGGTCACGACCCGTGCGTTCGTGCTGTCCTCCCTCTCGGCCACCCTCTCCGCCGTCCTGCTCGTCGGGTACGCGGGGGTGCACCCGTCCGTCGGCCGCGGCTACGAGTTCACCGCGATCACCGCGGTGGTGCTCGGCGGCGTCGTGCTCGGCGGAGGACGAGGGTGGATCGTCGGCGCCGTGGCCGGAGCCTTCGCGCTGGAAGCGCTGTTCCTGCTCCTGAACATCGCGGGCGTGCCCTCCACGCTCCGCGACGCCGTGCAGGGCGTCATCATCATCGCGGCCGTCGCCTATGCGGGGGTCGCCTTCCGAGCCCGCCGCCGGCGCGGTCCCCAGCCGACGGACGTCCCTACCGCGGGGACCGAGAACGCCGAGAACCGCACCACCGCATCAAGCCCTACAACCAGAGGAGATTAGCAATGCGACGATCGATGAAGATCGCCACCGCAGGGGTGGCCCTCTTCGGCCTCATCGCGCTCGCCGGGTGCACGACCGACCCGTCCGTGGCGCCGGCGGAGTCGGAGAACCCCGAGGAGTCTGCCGAGACCACCGAGTGGTTCGACCAGGAGCTCTTCGACAAGCAGGACGAGGAGCGCGGCGTCGACCCCCAGGGCCCCGCCGACCAGCCCTACCTGCAGCACATCAACGCCGAGATGGTCGACACGTCGGAGTTCGCCAGCACCGGCGCCAAGAAGGCCTGCTTCGCGAACGCCTCGATCTCGAACCCGTGGCGGCAGACGGGCTGGATCACGATGAACGAGCAGCTGAAGGTGCTGCAGGAGTCGGGCGCGATCAGCGAGATGGAGACCCGCGACGCGCAGGACTCCGACGACACCCAGATCGCCGACATCGACTACTTCATCTCCGAGGGGAACTGCGACGTCTTCCTCATCTCGCCGAACAGCACGGCGGCGATGACCCCCGCGGTCGAGCGGGCGTGCGAGACGGGCAAGCCGGTGGTCGTGTTCGACCGCGGCGTGAACACCGACTGCCCTGTCACGTTCATCCACCCGATCGGCGGCTTCGCCTGGGGCATCGACACCGCGGAGTTCCTCATCGACAACCTGGAAGAGGGCGACAAGGTCGTGGCTCTCCGGATCCTCCCCGGCGTCGACGTGCTGGAGCACCGCTGGGCCGGAGCCGAGAAGCTGTTCGAGGAGGCCGGGATCGAGGCCGTCGACCACTTCACCGGTGCCGACCCCGCCGAGATCAAGAGCATCATCAGCGACGAGCTCGCCAAGGGTGACGTGCAGGGCATCTGGATGGACGCGGGTGACGGTGCCGTCGCCGCCATCGAGGCCTTCGAGGACGCCGGAGCCGACTACCCGGTGATGACCGGCGAGGACGAGATGAGCTTCCTGCGCAAGTGGAAGGACACGGGTCTCACCGGCCTCGCTCCGGTATACTCGAACTTCCAGTGGCGCACCCCGCTGCTCGCGGCGCAGATGATCTTCGCGGGTGAAGAGGTGCCGAAGGAGTGGGTGCTCCCGCAGAAGCCGATCACCGAGGCCGAGCTGGACGACTACCTCGCGGCGAACGAGGGGATGCCCGACGGCCACTACGCCAAGTTCGGCGGCGAGGACCTCCCCGGCTACCCGACGGTCTGGCAGGAGCGTCAGATCCCGTAACCCCGTGTGCTCCCGCCCTTCCGCTCGGCCCGCGCCGAGTGGGAGGGTGGGAGCACCCGTACGATCACAAGGACAACGATGCCCCGCACGATCGCCGTCAACACCTGGGTCTGGACGTCTCCGCTGACGGACGACACCCTGGAGCCGCTCGCCCGCACGGCGGCGCGGATGGGCTACGACGCCCTGGAGCTGCCGCTGGAGAGCGTCGGCGACTGGGATCCGCTCCGGGCCCGCACCGTGCTGGACGGCCTCGGCATGGGCGCGGTCGTGGTCGGCGCGATGGGTCCTGGTCGCTCGCTGCTCGCGCGCGCCGGAGACGTCGCCGCGACGCAGGACTACCTCCGTGCGTGCCTGGACGCCGCGGCCGTGCTCGGGGCCTCGATCGTCGCCGGACCCTTCTACGCGCCGACCGGCGTCACCTGGCGCATGGACGAGGCGGAACGGGCGGAGGTCGTCGGCGAGCTCCGGGAGAACCTCGCTCCGCTCGCCAGGGAGGCCGCGGCGATCGGCGTGACGCTGGCCGTCGAGCCGCTCAACCGCTACGAGACCAGCGTGCTGAACACCGTGGCGCAGAGTCTGGACGCGCTGGCGCCGCTGCTCGGCGCCGGAGTGGGGCTGGCCCTCGACACCTACCACCTCAACATCGAGGAGAAGCGGCCGGCCGACGCGGTCCGCGCGGCCGGCGCCGCCATCGCGCACGTGCAGGTGTGCGGCAGCGACCGCGGTGCCGTGGGCGACGACCACACCGACTGGCCGGAGATGCTCCGCGCGCTCGACGATGCCGGCTACCGCGGCGCCCTGGGACTGGAGAGCTTCACGGGCGAGAACGCGACGATCGCCGTCGCCGCCTCCGTGTGGAGACCGCTCGCCGCGAGCCAGGACGACCTCGCCGCCCGCAGCATCGCCCACCTGCGCGCCCTCGGTGCCTGAACCCCCGCTCGCGACACGAAGCCCCGCGATACGAAGGAGTATCCATGAGCAGTCACCCGGTCACCCTGTTCACCGGCCAGTGGGCCGACCTCCCGTTCGAGGAGGTGGCCCGCCTCGCCGCGGAGTGGGGCTACGACGGGCTGGAGATCGCCGCGTCCGGCGACCACCTGGACCTCCGTCGGGCGGACGAGGACGACGCCTATGTCGCCTCCCGGCGCGAGATCCTCGACCGGCACGGCCTGCAGGTGTTCGCGATCTCCAACCACCTGGCCGGGCAGGCGGTGTGCGACGACCCCATCGACTTCCGCCACGAGGGCATCCTGCGCCCGTACATCTGGGGCGACGGCGAGGCCGAGGGCGTCCGGCAGCGGGCGGCGGAGGACATGAAGCGGGCGGCCCGGGTGGCCAGGAGGCTCGGCGTCGACACCGTCGTCGGCTTCACCGGTTCGTCGATCTGGCCCTATGTCGCGATGTTCCCGCCGGTGCCGGAGGCGGTGATCGCCCAGGGCTTCCAGGACTTCGCTGACCGGTGGAATCCGATCCTCGACGTGTTCGACGGGGAGGGGGTGCGCTTCGCCCACGAGGTCCACCCCGGGGAGATCGCCTATGACTACTGGTCGAGCGACCGTGCCCTCGACGCGATCGACCACCGCGATGCGTTCGGCTTCAACTGGGACCCCTCGCACATGATGTGGCAGAACATCGACCCCGTCGGCTTCATCGTCGACTTCGCCGACCGGATCTACCACGTCGACTGCAAGGACACCCGTCTGCGGCCGCGGAACGGCCGTGCCGGGGTGCTCGGCTCGCACCTGCCGTGGGGCGACCCCCGGCGCGGCTGGGACTTCGTCTCCACCGGCCACGGCGACGTGCCGTGGGAGGACGCCTTCCGTGCGCTCGACGCGATCGGCTATGACGGCCCGATCTCGATCGAGTGGGAGGACGCCGGCATGGACCGCCTGCACGGCGCGCCCGAGGCGCTCGGATTCGTGCGCTCCCTGCTGTGGCCGCCGCCCGCGGCCGCCTTCGACGCCGCGTTCCGCCAACAGTGAAGGGCCCGGTGTCCCCGGGCCGTGCTCAGGGCTCCCGCAGGCGGACCAGGCGCTCGTGCCCGGTCTCCTCGAGCTCGGCGATGTCGTCGCGCGACTTGAGGAAGTCGGAGAACGACCGGTAGCCGAGGGCCTTCTCGCTGAAGGACGGGTCCATGCGGCGCATGTGCGTCTTGACCGCGGAGCTGTGCAGCCATTCGTCGGCGTCCGCCTTGTCGTGGCCGAGACGCAGCGCGCGCTCCAGGAGCCGTGTGGCCTCGCCCTGGTCGTCGATCTTCTCCTCGACCTTGGGCTCCTCGGCGGCGGTCTTCGTCTTGGCCTTCGCGCGCGACTTCGACGCCGTCTTGGGCTTCGGGGCGCCCGTGTCCGCGGTGACCGGCGCGGACGGCTCCGCCGGAACCTCGACCGCGGGGGCGACGGCGGGCTGTGCCGCCTTCGTCGGACGCGCCACGCCGGGGAGCGAGTCGTAGGACTCGAACTCGTCGCAGGCCGCAGCGAGGGACTTCGCCGTGGACCCGGCGACGCCCACGCCGATCACGTACCGGCCGAGGCGCTTGCAGCGCTGGGCCAGCGGCACATAGTCGCTGTCGCCCGCCACGATGACGACGTGGGTCAGGTCCGGCAGGCGGAACATGTCCTCGACCGCGTCGACCGCCAGCCGGATGTCCGCGCCGTTCTTCGCGTACGCCGCGGCCGGGAAGAGCTGCACGAGATCCACCGCGCGCGCCACGAGCTGCGAGCGGTACTCGGCGTTGACCGGCGACGACCAGTCCGCATACGCCCTCGTCAGCACGAGCGTGCCGAAGGACGCCGCGTAGTCGATGATGGCGCCGACCTCGATCATCGCCCGGTTCAGCCGCTCGGCGACCTCGGGGTCGTTCGGGTGCTCCGTGATGCGCTGGCGATCCTTGCCGTAGGAGTTGCGGCCGTGGACGCGGTCGTACCAGGAGATGACGATGTTGTCGAAGTCCAGGTACACCGCCACGCGGGCGTCGGTCGTCTCAGCCACGGTCGTCCTCCTCACCGGGGTACCGGACGCCGATCTGCGCGCGGATCTCGTCGAGGGCCCCCATGATGGCGACGCTCTCCGCGATGGGGAGGATGTCGCCCTCGAGGAGACCGTCGCGGACCAGACGCTCGGCCGCGAGCGCCTGGTACTGCATGCCGCGGCCCTCGACCTCCGAGACGTACTCCTCCTGCACGGTGCCGTCGGGCCGCACGACGCGGAAGGAGGTGGGGGTGTACCAGACCCGATCGATGTCGATGCGGGCCTCGGTGCCGACGATGCTCGCGGCGTTGGGGCCGGCACCGCGCGAGGAGGAGAGGCTCGTGGAGACCGCCCCGCTCTCGTGGATCATGACGGTGGCGACCTCGGAATCGGCTCCGGTCTCGACCAGACGCCCCACGGCGCGGATGGTGGTCGGTGCCCCGAGGATGTCCCAGATGAAGGAGATCGGGTAGATGCCGAGGTCGAGCAGTGCGCCGCCGCCGAGCTCGAGCGCATTCAGACGGTGGGCGGGGTCGGTGGGCAGCTGCTGCGTGTGGTCGGCGCTCACGGCGCGGATCTCACCCAGGGCGCCGTCGGCGAGGAGCTCGCGGATGCGGACCATGTGCGGCAGGTAGCGCGTCCACATCGCCTCCATCACGAGCAGCCCGCGCTCGGCGGCGAGCCGCTGGAGGTCTTCGGCCTGGGCACGGTTGAGGGTGAACGCCTTCTCCACGAGCACGTGCTTGCCGTGCTCCAGGGCGAGCCGGGCGTTCTCGTGGTGCATCGGGTGCGGCGTGGAGACGTAGATGATGTCGACGTCGGGATCGGAGACCAGCGCCTCGTACGACGGATGCGCGTGCGCGATGTCGAAGCGTGCGGCGAAGGCGTCGGCCGACTCCTGCGAACGAGAGCCCACCGCGACGAGGTCGAGGCCGGCCGTGCGCAGATCGGATGCGAAGGCGCCGGCGATGCCGCCGGTCGCGAGGATTCCCCAACGAAGTCCAGTCATCCTCTCAGCGTAGAGGGTGGCGCATGTGACCGTCTGTGACATCCGGTGACCTCCGGCTTCCGCCCCGTGGCCCGGGTGGCGGCCGCGGTCCTACCGTGTCGGCATGACGGAACCCCTCGTGATCGGCGCCATGGTGCGCACCCTCGGCGCCTACCCCTCCGGGTGGCGGTACCCCGAAGCCCACCGCGACCCCGCGGGAGACGCCGACATCCTCCGCCGTATCGCGCGGGAGGGGGAGGACGCGGGCCTGGACTACCTCTTCTTCGGCGACTGGCTCGCGACCGGACCCGACCTGGAGTTCCGCGATCCCTACCTGCTGGCCCGCATCGACCCGCTGAGCGCGGTGCTGTTCCTCGCCGGGGTGACCTCCCGGATCGGACTCATCGCGACGGTCAACACCACCTATGCCGACCCGTACGCCACGGCGCGGGCCCTGGCCTCCCTCGACGTCCTCACCGACGGCCGGGCGGGGATCAACCTCGTCGCCGGCGCCGAGCCGCGCGCCGCAGGGAACCACGGTCGCGAGGCCCACGCCGACACCGAGACGCGCTACGACCGGGCGGAGGAGTTCGTCGTCGCCCTGCGCCGGCTCTGGGACTCCTGGGCCGAGGACGCCTGGGTCGCGGATGCCGAGCGCGGCGTGCTCATCGACCCCCGGGGGCTGCGCGCCGCCGACGTCCAGGGCGCACACGTGCGGGTCGCCGGCCCGCTCAACGTCGCCCGCCCGCCGCAGGGGCGCATCCCGATCGTGCACGCGGGGACCTCGCCGCGGTCGCGGGCGCTCGCGGCGACCGCCGCCGACCTCGCCCTCATCGCCGCCCCCACCCTCGCCGACGCCGTGGCCACGCGGCGGCTGCTGCGGGATATCGCGGCGGAGGCGGGCCGTCCCGCGGAGGAGCTGAAGGTCATCGCCCCGGTGCTCCCCGTCGTCGCGGGGTCCGACGCCGCCGCCCACCGGATCGTCCGGCGGCTGCTGGAGCTCGTCCCGCTCGCGGAGGGCGGGCAGCGGGAGCGCGTCGGATTCCCGGCGAACCGCACGGTGGAGGCTCTGGCCGACGCGCTGGAGGTGGCCGCCGACGACCCGCTGCGGGCCGCGGCCTTCGACACCCCGGTGACGGTCGCCGAGGCCGCACGCCTGGGGGAGCGGGGCGCCGCGCTCGTCGAACGGCTCGCGGGGATCGCCGGACTCCGGGTCGGGACGCCGGACGCGCCGACCTGGCGGCATCTCGTCGCCGCGCACGCCGTCCCTGCGGCCTTCGTCGTCGGCGACGCCGACACGATCGCCGACCACTTCGCGCACTGGCGCGACGAGGGCGCCGCCGACGGCTTCAACGTCCTCTCGGCGTTCCAGCCCGGGCAGTTCGAGGCCTTCACCCGCCTCGCAGCCCCCGAGCTCCGTCGTCGCGGTCTTCTCCGGACCCCGGAGGAGACCGGTCAGGGGGCCGGTGCGGAGACGCTGCGCGACCGCCTCCGTGTGACGTCGCGAGTCGGCGCGTGACCACGCGTGTCGTCTCGCGACACCCGGAGTCCGCGGTCTCGCCGCTGCACCCCGCCGCTTCCTACCGTGAACACCACCCGCACTGCACCCGCACCCGACACCCTGCCTTCCGAACCCGAGGAGTCCTCCGCATGAACCGCCGCCTCATCCGCACCGCCGCCGTCGCGGTCCCGCTCGTCCTGGCGGGCAGCCTCGCCGCCTGCGCCAGCTCGCCCGCCCCGGGGAACACCCCGGCCGCGGCGGGGGACCCCGTCTCCGGCGGCACGCTCACCTACCTCGAGCACCAGGCCTACACGAACCTGTATCCGCCGCAGGCCGGCTTCTACCCGAACGGCGGCATCGTCAACAACATCGCCGCCCGGCTCACCTGGCAGAACCCGGAGACGCTCGAGATCGAGCCCTGGATCGCCGCGGAGTGGACCGTGAACGACGACGCCACGGAGTACACCTTCGACCTCAACCCGGACGTGACGTTCTCGGACGGCACGCCCGTGGACGCCGCCGCCGTGGCGAAGAACTTCGACACCTACGGGCTGGGCGACGCCGAGCGCGGGCTCACCGTCTCCGAGGCCATCAACAACTACGCCGGCAGCGAGGTGGTCGACGAGGACACCGTGACGTTCCGCTTCAGCGCGCCGTCGCCCGGATTCCTGCAGGCGACGTCGACCATCAACTCGGGACTGCTGTCCCCGGAGACCCTGGACGGCACGATCGAGGACTTCGGCGCGGGCAACGCGGAGAACATCATCGGCTCCGGCCCCTTCACCGTCACGGACGAGAAGCTCGGTACCGAGTACACCCTCACCGCCCGCGATGACTACGCCTGGGGCCCGGACAGCGCCGAGAACGACGGCCGTCCGTACCTCGACGCCGTGCACGTGCTGGTCACCCCCGAGGACTCCGTCCGCATCGGGTCGCTGCTCGCGGGCCAGGCCGACTACGTCCGCTACGTCCAGGCGTTCGACGAGGACCGCGTGGAGGGCGCCGGATTCACGCTGTACGCCCCGCAGACCCGCGGCGTGAACAACTCGATCGCCCTCCGCCCGGAGAACCCGCTGCTGTCCGACATCCGCGTGCGTCAGGCGATCATCGCCGCGGTCGACGCGCAGGAGGTCGTCGACACCCTGTTCACCGAGAACTACCCGGTGGCCACGTCGGTGCTGTCCTCGCAGGCCGCGGGATACAAGGACGAATCCGCGCACTACGCCCACGATCCGGAGAAGGCGGAGGCGCTGCTCGACGAGGCGGGCTGGGAGCCCGGCGCCGACGGCATCAGGGAGAAGGACGGCGAGCGGCTGTCGATCACGGTCTACGAGGCCAAGCCGCAGCCCCTGTCGAAGCAGACCCTGGAGCTCGTGGCGCAGCAGCTCGCGGCGGTCGGCGTGGAGCTCACCGTCAAGCCCGGCGATGCGGGCAGCTACGCGGAGGACACCCGTGATCCGCTGAAGACGGGGTTCTACCACTCGATGGTCGGCCGTGCGGACCTCGACGTGATCAAGAGCCAGTACTTCACGAAGAACCGCGACGTGCTCATCTCTCAGGACGCGACGCTCGACGAGCTGCTGCTGGCCGTCGCCTCCGAGCCGGATGCCGAGAAGCGGGTGGCCGCCTCGCAGGCCGTGCAGGACTACATCGCGGAGCAGGCGTACGTGATCCCGCTCTTCGAGGAGCCGCAGGTCTACGGTGCGGCCACGTACGTGCACGGCGTCGCGTTCGAGTCGGTCGGCCGCCCCACGTTCTCCGGCGTGTGGCTCGCGGAGCACTGAGGACCACGGTGACCCCATGACCTTCGTCCTCCGACGGGCCGGGCAGGCCGCGATCGTGCTGATCGCGGCCTTCACGGCCACGTTCTTCCTGCTGCAGCTGCTGCCGGGAGACGCGATCCTCATCAAGTTCTCCGACCCGAGCCTGGGGCTCTCGCCGGAGCAGCTCGACGACATCCGCGCGACCTACGGCGCCGACGTGCCGTGGGGGGAGCAGTACCTGCACGCGGGTCTCGGCTTCCTGGCGGGTGACTTCGGGTACTCGACCCAGTACGGCACCCCGGTGCGGACGATGCTGGCCGAGGCGCTGCCCGCCACGCTGCTGCTCGCGGCGCTCGGACTCCTGGTCGCTGTCGTGCTCGCGGTGCTGATCGCGGCGCTCTCCGCGCTCGCCCCCTTCGCGTGGCTGCGGGACGGCCTGCGGCAGGTGCC
Organism: Microbacterium sp. LEMMJ01; assembly: GCF_002114135.1. NCBI lineage: Bacteria > Bacillati > Actinomycetota > Actinomycetes > Micrococcales > Microbacteriaceae > Microbacterium > Microbacterium sp. LEMMJ01. Next base: position 124,378 of record NZ_NCTV01000030.1, on the reverse strand, counting down.
GGGACTGTTCGTCGCGGTGCCGGTGTTCTGGCTCGGCATCCTCCTCATCCAGGTGTTCTCGTTCGGGCTCGGCTGGGTGCCGATCGTGGGAGCCGACCCCGTCAGCGGCCTGATCCTCCCCGTCCTCACGCTCGCCGTGCCGATCTCGGCGCCCCTCGCCCAGGTGCTGGTCCGCTCCATCGACCGGGTGCAGGCGCAGCCGTTCGTGACGGTGGTGCGGGCGAAGGGCGCGCCGCCGGCGTGGGTGCTTACGCGCTCGGTCGCGCGCAACGCCGCCGTCCCGACGCTCACCATCGCGGGGGTGCTGTTCGGAGAGCTCGTCGGAGGAGCGGTGGTGACCGAGACGGTCTTCGGCCGCACCGGCATCGGACGCCTCACGGAGCAGGCGGTCGCGAACCAGGACATCCCGGTGCTGCAGGGGGTGGTGCTGCTGTCGGCCCTGGGGTTCGTGGTGATCAGCTTCGCCGTCGACCTCGCCACGCCCCTGATCGATCCGCGGCAGCGGCGATCGGCGCGCGCCGCCCGGTCCCGCCCCGTCCGTCCCGCCCAGGAGGTGCCCGCATGACCGCTCCCGTGATCGCGGAGACCACCGTCGAGACGCCCGGTGCCCCGCCCGTGCCGTCCGCCCCGGCTCCCGTCTCGGCCTCCCGTCCGCGACGACGCTTCCGCGCCTGGGGGCTGTATCTGGCGTTCGCGGTCGTCGCCGTGGCGGTGCTGTGGGCGGTGATCCCCGGAGTCTTCGCGCCGGGCGACCCGCTGACCGGCGTACCCGCCGACAAGCTCCTGCCCCCGAGCGCCGCGCACTGGTTCGGGACCGACGCGCTCGGCCGCGATCTGTTCGGCCGGGTCGTCCACGGCGCGGTGCACTCGCTGTCGGGTGCGCTGATCGCGGTGACGGTCGGCCTCGCGCTCGGCACGCTCCTCGGAGCCGTCGCCGGCGCGACCGGCGGCGTCGTGGACGACGTGCTGATGCGGATCGTCGACGTGCTGCTGGCCATCCCGGGGCTGCTGCTGTCGCTCTCCGTCATCATCCTGCTCGGCTTCGGCACCGTCAACGCGGCGATCGCCGTGGGACTCGGCAGCGTCGCAGCCTTCGCCCGGCTCATGCGCGCCGAGGTGGCGCGGGTGCGGCGCACCGAGTACGTCGAGGCGGCCTTCGGCAGCGGCGGCACCTTCGTCGCCGTGCTGCGCCGGCATGTGCTCCCGAACGCCCTCACCCCGATCGTCGCGCTCGCCGCCTTGCAGTTCGGCACGGCCATCCTCGCCATCTCCACCCTCGGCTTCCTCGGCTACGGGGCCCCGCCGCCCACCCCCGAGTGGGGGCTGCTGATCGCCGAGGGACGCAACTACATCGCGACCGCCTGGTGGCTCACGGCGCTGCCCGGCCTCGTGGTGGTCGCCGTCGTGCTCAGCGCCAACCGCGTCAGCCACCGGCTCGGAAGGAGCACCCGATGACCGCGCCAACACCCGTCCTCACCGCGACGGACCTGCGGGTCTCGTACGCCGCCCGCGAGGTCGTGCGCGGCCTCTCGTTCGCCATCGCCGAGGGGGAGACGCTCGCCTTGGTCGGCGAGTCGGGATCCGGCAAGTCCACCACGGCGCACGCCCTCCTCGGCCTGCTGCCGGAGGGCGGACGGGTCGAGGGCGGTCGCGTCCGGCTCGGCGACCTCGACATCTCCGGATGGTCGGATCGGGCGTTCCGCGGCATCCGCGGGTCGGAGATCGGGCTGGTGCCGCAGGATCCGACGACGTCGCTCGACCCGGTGCGCCCCGTCGGCGTGCAGGTCGCCGAGGTGCTGCGCCTGCACGGTCATCGCGACCGTCGTTCCCGGAACGCCCGCGTGCTCGAGCTGCTCGACCGCGTCGGGCTGGACGACCCCGATCTGCGCGCCCGACAGTATCCGCACGAGCTCTCCGGCGGCATGCGGCAGCGCGTCCTCATCGCGGCCGCGATCGCCCTCCGCCCTCGGCTGCTCATCGCGGACGAGCCCACCAGTGCCCTCGACGCCACGGTGCAGCGCCGCGTGCTGGACCTGCTGGACGAGCTGCAGCGCGAGGACGGCACGAGCATCCTGCTCGTGACGCACGACCTCGGCGTCGCCGCGGACCGGGCGGCGCGGATCGCGGTGCTGAAGGACGGCCGGATCGTGGAGCAGGGGCCGAGTGCGCAGGTGCTCGCCGATCCGGAAGACCCGTACACGCGGCAGCTGCTCGCCGACGCGCCGGCCTTCACGACCGGCTTCCGACGCCCGGACGCGCCGCCGTTCCTCCGGGATGCCGCGGCGGTTGCCGCCGAGAAGCCGTGGGAGATCGTGGCCGCGGGCCTCGTGAAGGAGTTCCGGGTCTCGGGACGCGAACGCTTCCGGGCGGTCGACGACGTCTCCTTCCGGGTGCGGCGCGGGACGACCCATGCGCTGGTCGGCGAGTCCGGATCGGGCAAGTCCACGACCGCGCGCCTGGTCACGCGCTTCCTCCGTCCGGACGCCGGGACCGTGGAGCTCGCAGGGGAGGACGCGACGGCCGTCGAGGGGGCGCGACTGCGTGCGCTGCGCCGGCGGATCCAGCTCGTGTACCAGAACCCCTTCGCCTCCCTCGACCCACGGCAGCAGATCGCCGACATCGTGGCCGAGCCGCTGCACAACTTCCGCATCGGGACCCGCTCCGAGCGTCGGGATCGGGCGGTCGCGCTGCTCGAACGCGTGGCGCTGCCGGCGGATGCGGCACGCCGCACCCCGAGCGAGCTGTCCGGCGGGCAGCGCCAGCGGGTCGCGATCGCGCGGGCGCTCGCCGTCGACCCGGAGATCCTCGTGCTCGACGAGGCGGTGTCGGCGCTCGACGTGACGGTGCAGGCGCGCATCCTCGAACTGCTCTCCGCACTCCAGGCCGAGCTCGGACTCACCTACCTCTTCATCTCGCACGACCTCGCCGTGGTGCGCCGCATCAGCCACACCGTCTCCGTGATGCACCGCGGTCGCGTGGTGGAGGACGGGCCGACCGAAGAGCTGTTCCACGACCCGCAGCACGAGAACACCCGGGATCTGCTGGCCGCGGTCCCCGGACGAACGGAGATCCTCGCATGAGCACCACCCCTCGTCCCACCGTCGCGTTCTTCACGCGGCTCCTCGACGACGCGTCCCCGGCCGACCGCTACCGCCTCGCCCTGACGCAGATCCAGAACGCCGAGGAGCACGGCGTGGGGAGGGCGTGGGTGGCGCAGCACCACTTCCGGGCTGCGGAAGGCGGGCTGCCCTCGCCGCTCGTCTTCCTCGCGCACGCGGCGGCACGCACCTCGCGGATCCGCCTCGGCACCGGGATCATCACCCTGCCCCTCGAAGACCCGGTCCGCGTGGCCGAGGACGCCGTGGTGGCCGACCTGCTCGCCGACGGGAGGATCGACCTCGGGCTCGGCAGCGGCGGTACCCCGTCGTCCTTCGCGCCCTTCGGGGAGGACGTGCGCGACAAGGGGCCCACCTACGACCGCAAGCTCGGCGTGCTGCTCGACGCTCTCGCAGGCCGGGACATCGGTGCGGAGAACACGCTGTATCCGGACGCGGGGTCGCTGGCCGCGCGCATCTGGCAGGCGACGTTCTCGGCACCCGGCGGTCATCGGGCGGGCGTCCACGGTCACGGACTGCTGCTGTCCCGCACGCAGCCCCGCCCCCACGACCGGCTGCACGCGCCGCTGTCCGCGCTGCAGGACCCCATCATCGACGCGTACCTCGACGCGCTGCCCGCCGAGGCGACCCCGCGCATCACCGCTTCCCGCACCGTGTTCGTGGCGGACGACCGCGCCGAGGCGCTCCGGTTCGCCGAGGTCGGGTTGCGGCGGGCGGCCGAGGGCTTCCGTCGGCAGGGCCAGACCATCCCCGGAAACGACCTCGACGACCTCATCGCCGCTCTCGACACGCATCTCGGCACGCCCGAGGAGGTCGCCGCCTCGCTCGCCGCCGACACCACGCTGCACCGCGCGACCGAGGTGGCATTCCAGGTGCACTCGGTCGACGCGCCGCACGCCCACGTCCTGCGCTCGATCGAGCTGTTCGCGACCGAGGTCGCGCCGGCCCTCGGCTACGCGCTGACCCCGCCGGATCCCGAGAGCACCCGCACTGCCGAGAACACCCCCACCGTGAAGGAGAACGCATGACCGCCGACATCGTCGACCAGCTGACGGGGGTGACGCCGGAGCTGGAGGCGCTGCGTCGTCGCCGCCCCGTGACCAGGGAGCAGCTCCAGGCGAGCTTCGACGCGCTGTTCCACCCGGTCTCCGCGGAGCACGTCTCGCTCGCCGAGCGCGCGCTCATCGCGGCGTTCGCGACCGCTCTCGCCGGTGCCGACGACCCCACGGCGGAGTTCTACGCCGGAAAGGCCCGCGAGATCGACCCGGAGCGCGCCGCGATCGTCGCCCGAGAGGCCGAGGCCGCCGCGACCACCGGACCGTTCGGCGCCTACACCGAACGCGGGCTAAAGGCCGAGAGCACCGACGGCGCGCGGTACGTGCCGGACGAGGCGGCGTCGGCTGCCCTGGGGGAGCGCCTCGCGGCGGCTCTCGCGCACACGCACCTGCTGGTGTTCCGCCCGCGCGAGGCATCCGGCGCCGACCTCGGCCGCCTGCACGACGCCGGCTGGTCGACGGACGGCATCGTCACGCTGTCGCAGCTCGTGTCGTTCCTCGCCTTCCAGCAGCGGGTCGTCACCGGCCTGCGGGTGCTCCAGGACGACGGGCTCACCGCCACCGCCACAGCCACCGACACCGCCGCCGACACCGACACCGACGAGGAGGCCGCATGACCGCCGCCGACACCGTGCTCCGGCACGACGACGCCCCCTATCCCGACGCCTTCACCCGCGCCGAGGTCGGCTGGACGCCGCACCTCGCGCCGCTGGCGGAGGAGGATCTCACCCCGCGACACCTCGATGGCCTCGTTGACGCCGCCCGCGCGAAGAACGAGTACTTCCGGCTGCTCGCGCGCGACCCCGAGGTGCTCCGCGCACGCACCCTCGTCGACAAGGACATCTTCTACAACACCGCGGAGGGGCTCCCGCGCGCGGAGCGGGAGCTCGCGGCCACCGCCGCCTCCCGCCGCAACGGCTGCGTCTTCTGCGCGTCGGTGCACTCCCGGTTCGCGGCGCATCACGGCAAGCGGCCGGAGGACGTCGACGCGCTCCTCGCCGAGGGCGTGGACGCGGACCTCGGGGAGCGCTGGAACGCGATCGTCGCCGCCGCGGTCGCGCTGACCGACACGCCCCGCGTGTTCGGAGCCGCGCACATCGCCCGCCTCCGTGCGGCCGGACTGGACGACCTGGAGATCGCGGACGTCGTGCACGGCGCGGCCTTCTTCAACTGGGCGAACCGGCTGATGCTCTCGCTCGGCCGCCCTGTCGCTCCCGCCTGATCTCTCAGGGGACGAGGATGATCTTCCCCGAGGCGGCGCCGGTCTCCATGAGCTCATGGGCCCGCGCCGCCTCGGCGAGAGGCAGCTCCGGGCCCAGCTCGATGGTGAAGTCGCCCGCGGCCAGCAGGTCGACCGTCTTCTGCAGCGCTTCTGCGCGCCACTCCAGCTCCTGCGGCGTGAGCGGCTCGGGGGAGCCGCCGGAGAACGCCCGGATGCCGAAGTCAGCCGCGTCGGGACCGCGGACGATGGTCGCGATGCGGTCGCGGTCCGCGACCAGGGCGAGGGAGGTCTCGATCGCCTCGTCGGTGCCCGCGCAGTCCAGGACCACGGTCACGGGGGAGGGGGCCGCCGCGCGGACGCGGTCGAGCAGGCCGTCGCCGTAGGCCACGGGGATCGCGCCGAGCTCGCGGAGCTGGTCGTGCCGGGCAGGGCTCGCGGTGGCGATCACCGTCGCGCCCCAGGCGACCGCGAACTGCACGGCGGCCTGGCCGACCGCGCCTGAGCCCGCGTGCACCAGGAGCACGTCGTCGGCCGTCGCGGCGAGCGAGCGGAGGGACTGATACGCCGTGCCGGCGGGGATGCCGATCGCCGCCCCCTCGGCGGCGGTGACGGCGTCCGGGAGCTTCACGAGCTTGTCGGCCTCGACCGCGAGGGCGGAGGCGTAGGTCCCGAGCGTGTCGCGGATCGCGACGCGGTCGCCGACCTCGAACCCGTCGACGCCCTCGCCCAGCACCTCGATCACTCCCGCGCCGTCGAACCCGACCGGACGCGGCTCGGTGATCGGCGCGGAGGGGCGCTTGCCGCCGCGGAGCTTGGCGTCGATGGGGTTGGCGCCGGCCGCCTCGATGCGGACCAGCGCCTCGCCGCGGACGGGCACGGGGTCAGGCACCTCCATGAGGTGGAGGACAGCGGGGGATCCGAACTCGGTGTAGACGATCGCACGGGCCATGCCCTCAGGCTACCCGGCGGGGGTCACTTCCCCGCGAGCGCCTTGGTGATCCGCTGCGGCGACACCGGCTGCGCGGTGCCGAGACGCTGGGCGAAGACGCTGACCCGGTACTCCTCCAGGAGCCAGCGCACCTCGACGATCGCGGGGGGAGCGTCGGGCGCGAGGGGGATCGTGCCGCCGGCGTCCGCGAACAGCACCGCCATCCGCTCGAACTCCGTCATCCGCGCGCGGTCCTTGCCCGGCTCGTTCGCGAGGGTCTTCAGCCGGTCGATCATGCCGTCGAGGTACCGGGGGAAGTGGGCGAGCCGGTCGACCCCCGCCGCCGCGACGAAGCCGGGATGCAGCAGTCCGGAGAGCTGGGTGCGGATGTCGTTCAGCGGGCCGAGCAGCGCCAGCGCGTTCTGCGCCTTGATGCCGCGCTCCACCTCCCGCGCCTTCGTGAGGATGCGGGCGACCAGGGAGACGCAGGCGAAGAGCTCGTCGACGAGCACGGCCGAGACGGCGTCGCGCACGCGGGCGAACTCGGCTTCGGTGCGCACGACGCCGCGGTCCCGGCCGTCGGCGCCTCCGGTCGACGCGTCGATCACTCGACGGGCGACGGCGGCCCGGCAGTCCTCGATGAGCGCGGCCGCCGACGGGTACGGCGAGGCTGCGAGTGCGAGCTTCTCCTGGCTGGTGAGGTGCTGCTGCACGTACGACGACGGCGACGGCACCGCGAGCAGGACGAGACGGAGCACGCCGTCGCGCGTGGCGGCGGCCGCGGCGTCGGGAGTCGCCTCGACCCGCACCGACACGCTCGTGCCGGCATCGACGATCGCCGGATACCCCCGGACGACGCCGCCCGCGACCTTGGTGTCGATGACCGCCGGGAGGTCGCCGAACGTCCACGCCGTCAGCCCCGTCTGCTCGACCGGAGCGGCGGCCACGCGCTCCGCCCCGCGCGGTCCCGGTGCCTCCGCACGCCCGGGGCGCGCGATGGAGCGGGCGACGCTGCTGCGCGCGCGGTCGGAGAGCTGAGCCTGCAGCGACCGGAGATCGCGCCCCGAACCGACCACGCGTCCCCGCTCGTCCACGGCGCGGAAGTTCATGCGCAGATGTGCCGGCACCCGTTCATCGTCGAAGTCGGCGGCCGTGACCACCTGGTTCGCGAGCGGCTGCACGAGCCGCGCGAGCGCCTCCTTCAGGGTGCGCGGGGGGAGACCGCCGTGCGCCTCCGGACCCTCGTCGGCCAGCGCCGCCCCGAACTTCTCCGCCCAGTCGGCGGCGGGGACGACGTGGCGCCGGATGGCCTTGGGCAGCGCACGCAGCAGTCCGGTGACGAGCTCAGCGCGCAGCCCGGGCACCTGCCAGTCGAAGCCGCGGTCCTCGATCTGGGCGAGCAGCGGCAGAGGCAGCACGACGCTCACGCCGTCGTCCGGTGCGCCCGGCTCGAACCGGTACGCGAGGCCGAGCACCTGGTCGCCCTGCGTCCACCGGGTCGGGAACTCGCGCTGGTCGGCGCGGTCCTCGTCGTCGATGAGGTCGCTCTCGCGCATCACGAGCAGCTTCGGCGTCGCGGTCAGCGCCTCGCGCCACCACTTCTCGAACGAGCGCACGTCGAACACGTCGGCGGGGATGCGCTCGTCGTAGAAGCGGAAGACGGCCTCGTCGCCGGCCAGGATGTCGCGACGCCGCTCGCGCTCCTCGAGCTTCTCCAGACGACGGCGGAGCTCGGCGTTGCTGCGCCAGAACGCACTGACCCGCTTGTCGATGCGGGACGGGTCCCATTCGCCCTCGACGAGCGCATGGCGGACGAAGAGCTCGCGCGAGGCGGCCCGGTCGATGCGGGCGAACTGCACGCGCCGGCGCGGGATGATCTCGACCCCGAACAGCGTGACCTTCTCGAACGCCACGGCGGCTCCGGCGTCCTTGGACCAGTGCGGCTCGGTGACCTGGCGCTTCGCGAGGTCGCCGGCGAGGGGCTCGGCCCAGGCGGGGTCGATCGCGGCGACGGTGCGGGCGAAGGTGCGGGAGGTCTCCACGATCTCGGCGGCCATGACCGCCCTGGGGCTCTTCTTGCGCAGCCCCGACCCCGGGAAGATCGAGAACCGGATGCCCCGCGCGCCCCGGTACTCCGTGATCCGGCGGCGGGCGTCCTTGGCGGGAGAGTGGGCTTTCCCCGCGGGGACGGTGCGCTCGTCGAGGACGCCGATCTGCGACAGCAGGCCGGAGAGCAGCGCGCGGTGGATGGCATCCGGATCGGCCGCGCCGCTCGGCTCCGTCCCGCGGTCGGGGCTCTTGACGAGCGTCCGGAGCTGGCGGTGCACGTCGAACCACTCGCGGACCCGCACGTAGTTGAGATGCTCGCTGCGGCATAGCCGGCGGAACGCGCTGGAGCCGAGCTCGCGCTGCTGCTCGCGCAGGTGGTTCCAGAGGTTCAGGAGAGTGAGGAAGTCGCTCGTCGGGTCCACGAAGCGCGCGTGCAGCCGGTCCGCCTCCTCGCGGCGGTCCTCCGGTCGCTCGCGCACGTCCTGGATGGACAGCCCCGCCACGATCGCGAGCACGTCCCGCAGCACCGACCCCTGGGGCCCTGAGCCTGTCGAAGGGCCTGAGCCCCGCTGGGTCCTTGAGCTTGTCGAAGGGCCCGCCTCGATGAGCATGCGCGCGAACCGCGGGTCCATCGGCATCCGGGCGATGTCGCGCCCGATGCGGGTGAGCCGGGGACCGTCGTCCGGCCCCTGCGCCGGCCGGAGGGCGCCGAGCTCGGTGAGCAGGTCGAACGCCGCCTTCACACCCCGGGAGTCGGGCGGGGTGAGGAACGGGAACGCGGTGATGTCGCCGAAGCCCAGCGCGAGCATCTGCAGGATGACGGAGGCGAGGGAGGTGCGCAGGATCTCGGGTTCGGTGAACTCGGGACGCCGCGCGTAGTCCTCCTCGGAGTACAGGCGGATGGCGATGCCGTCACTCGTACGGCCGGCGCGCCCGGAGCGCTGATTCACCGAGGCCTGGGAGATGGCTTCGATGGGCAGCCGCTGCACCTTCGAGCGGTTGCTGTACCGGGAGATGCGCGCGGTGCCGGTGTCGATGACGTACTTGATGCCGGGCACCGTGAGGCTCGTCTCGGCCACGTTCGTCGCGAGCACGACCCGGCGACGGACGCCGGCCACGGTGCTGCGCTCGAACACCCGGTGCTGCTCCGCGGCGGAGAGCCGGCCGAACAGGGGGAGGACCTCGGTGGGCGAACGATCCTTGGCGTAGGCGGCCCGCACGGCGTCGGCCGCGTCCCGGATCTCCGCCTCGCCCGGCAGGAACACGAGCACATCGCCGGGCGCCTCCCGGTCGAGCTCGCGGAGCGCCGCGACGATCGCGCTCACCTCGTCCTCCGGCTCGCCGGCGGCGTCCTGCTCCGCGTCCTCGTCGACGAGCGGGCGATAGCGGATCTCGACGGGATACGTGCGCCCCGACACCTCGATGACCGGCGCGGGGGTGCCGTCGGCGGCGGCGAAGTGCCGCGCGAAGCTCTCCGGGTCGATGGTGGCGGAGGTGATGATCACCTTCAGGTCCGGGCGCTCCGGGAGGATGCGGGCGAGGTAGCCCAGCAGGAAGTCGACGTTGAGGGACCGCTCGTGCGCCTCGTCGATGATGATCGTGTCGTAGCGCGTCAGCAGCCGGTCGCGGTGGATCTCGTTGAGGAGGATCCCGTCTGTCATCAGCGCGATCCGGGTCTCGTCGGAGACCTTGTCGGTGAAGCGCACCTTGTATCCGACGAGCGTGCCGAGCTCGACCCGCAGCTCCTCGGCCACGCGCTCCGCGATCGTGCGGGCGGCCAGCCGTCGGGGCTGGGTGTGGGCGATGCGCTCGCGGCCCAGCTCCAGCGCGATCTTGGGGAGCTGGGTGGTCTTCCCCGATCCGGTCGCGCCGGCGACGATGACGACCTGGTGGTCGCGGATGGCGTCGGCGATCTCGTCCCTGGCCGCGCTGACGGGCAGCTCCGGAGGGTAGGAGATCACGGGGGAGGACATAGCCCTCCATCGTATGCCGGGATGCACACCGGGGTCGCCGCGATCGCCGCATACGATCATCGGGTGATGACTGCTCTCCGCCCCGTGCGCTGGTTCCGTGATTTCGGGCGGCCGCCGCGCATCCTCGGTCTCGACGTCGCGCGGGGTCTGGCGATCCTCGGCATGGCCGGTGCCCACGTCGGCGTGACGGAGGCGTTCGAGTGGGGCGACCCGACCACGTGGACCGACCTCGTGCACGGCCGCTCGTCGATCCTCTTCGCGCTGCTCGCCGGCGTCTCCATCGCCCTCATGACCGGGCGCGACGTGCTGCCGGAGCGGGAGCGCCTCCCGGGCATCCGCCTCAACCTCGTGGGCCGCGGCGCGGTGATCTTCGTGATCGGCCTCGCCCTGGAGCTCCTCAACACGCCGATCGCCGTGATCCTCACCCTCTACGGCCTGCTCTACGTCGCGGTCATCCCCGTGCTGCGGTGGCGGCCCCGGCAGCTGCTCCTCGGCGCCGCCGTCCTCGCCCTCGCCGGTCCGGCGCTGCTCGCTCTGCTCAGCGCGGTGGCGCTGCAGCCGTTCGGTGCGGGCATCGGGTTCGTGCTCTACGGCACCTATCCGATCACCGTGTGGCTGGCTCTCGTGCTGGGCGGCATGGCTCTGGGCCGGCTCCGGGTGCAGGAGCTGCGCACGGCCGTCGTCGCCCTCGTCGTCGGCGTGGTCCTCGCCGCGATCGGCTACGGTCTGGGTGCCCTCGGAGCGGGCGCGGGGCTGGGCGGGACGGAATCGATCGTCTCCTCGACGAGCGCGTCCTCCGGGAGCGAGAGCATCGAGATCCTTCCCGGCGAGAGCCTGTCGTCGTCTTTCATCCCCGACGATGTGATGCCGCCGTCCGGCTGGGAGAGCTACCCCGAGGCGCTCGCCGCGACGGATCCGCTTGGCTCCATGGTCCGCGCGGTCTTCGCCGTCGACCCGCACAGCGGCGGCACCGCCGAGATCCTGGGCTCCGGCGGGTTCGCCCTCGCGGTGATCGCCCTGTGCCTGCTCCTGAGCCGTCCGCTGCGCTGGCCGCTGCTGCCCCTCGGCGCGCTGGGGTCCATGCCGCTCACGGCATACAGTGTGCACGTCGTCTCCGTCGTCCTCGTCGCCGGCCCCGGAGGCTTCATCGCGGACAACGCCTTCTGGGCGCTCACCGCCGTAGGGCTCTTGCTGGTCACGACGCTGTGGGCGATGTTCGTCGGACGTGGTCCCCTGGAACGCCTCGTCGGAAAGGGCGCCGCCGCGATGGCCGCCGTGCCTCGGCGCTGACGCTTTTCGTCATCCGCACGGGCGCACCTGTCATCACAGGTCTTAGGCTGGGGGGATGACCATTCCTGCACTCGAACTGAACGACGGCAACTCCATCCCCCAGCTGGGCTACGGCGTCTTCAAGGTGCCGCCGGCAGAGACCGAGAAGGCGGTGAGCGAGGCTCTCGAGATCGGGTACCGCCACATCGACACCGCCGCGATCTACGGCAACGAGGAGGGCGTCGGCGCGGCCATCGCGTCCTCCGGCATCCCCCGTGAGGAGCTCTTCGTCACCACGAAGCTGTGGAACGACCGCCACCACGACGACGAGCCCCGCGCCGCCATCGGCGAGAGCCTCGAGAAGCTCGGCCTGGAGCAGGTCGACCTCTACCTCGTGCACTGGCCCACCCCGGCGAAGGACGACTACGTCCACGCGTTCGCGAAGCTCATCGAGCTGCGCGACGCGGGCCTGACCCGCAGCATCGGCGTCTCGAACTTCCTCGTGCCGCACCTGGAGCGCACGGTGAAGGAGACCGGCGTCGTCCCGGCCGTGAACCAGATCGAGCTGCACCCGGCGTACCAGCGCCGCGAGGAGGTCGCCTGGGCCGAGGCCAACGGCGTCCGCATCGAGGCCTGGGGTCCGCTCGGCCAGGGCAAGTACGACCTCTTCGGCACACCGGCGATCGCGGAGGCGGCCGCCGCCCACGGCGTGACCCCCGCACAGGCCGTCCTGCGCTGGCACCTGCAGAAGGGCATCATCGTCTTCCCGAAGTCGGTGCGTCCGGAGCGCCTGCGCGAGAACCTCGACGTGTTCGGCTTCGAGCTGACCGACGCCGAGATCGCCGCGATCGACGCGCTCGACCCGCTCGACGGCTCCGGCCGCGTGGGCTCGCACCCGGACGAGGTCAACTGATCCCGCCCTCATACCGGCCGCGGGCTCGGCACTGACGCCGTCACCGGGCCAGCACTGACCGGAGCCTTGCTCCCGAGCCCGCGGCCCGCGGCTCGTCTCCGTTCCACATGACGCCCCGTGTCGCTTCGCGCGACACGGGGCGTCCGCGTGGGTACCGTCGAGCCCATGACAGCTCCGCTCCGCGTCGTCGCCGTCTCGGGCTCCCTCCACGAGCCGAGCAAGACCACCGCCCTCCTCCGTGCGATCACCGCCGCGGTCGCCGAGCGCGCCCCGGTCGAGGCGCAGCTGATCGAGCTCACGCAGGTCGGGCCCTCGCTCGCGGGTGCTCTCACCCGTGACCAGCTCCCGCCGGAGGTGGAGGCACAGCTGCAGGCGATCGAGACAGCCGACCTGCTCATCGTGGGCAGCCCGGTGTACCGCGCCTCGTTCACGGGGCTGTTCAAGCACCTGTTCGACTTCGTGGACCAGTACGCCCTCGTCGGCACGCCGGTGCTCCTCGCGGCGACCGGTGGCGGCGAGCGACACGCGCTCATGATCGAGCACCAGCTGCGCCCGCTGTTCGCGTTCTTCCAGGCGCTCACCCTCCCGCTTGGCGTGTACGCGAGCACGACCGACTTCGACGGCTACGAGGTGGCGACGGACGTGCTGCGTGCGCGGATCGCGCTCGCGGCCGAGCGGGCCCTCCCGCTCGTCGGCTACACCCTGTCCCGTCCCGCGGAGCTGCTCGTCGGCTGATCCTGGTCCGGAGCCGGTGCGCCCCGCGTAGCGTGGGAGCATGACGAACCGTCTCGCCGACACCCTCAGCCCCTATCTGCGGGCCCACGCCGACAACCCCGTCGACTGGTACCCCTGGGGAGAGGAGGCCTTCGCCGAGGCGCGCCGCCGGGACGTGCCGATGCTGATCTCGATCGGCTACTCCACCTGCCACTGGTGCCATGTGATGGCGCGCGAGTCGTTCGCCGACCCGGGGACCGCCGCCCGCATCAACGAGGGGTTCGTCGCGGTGAAGGTCGACCGCGAGGAGCATCCGCACGTCGACGGGGCCTACATGGCCGCCGCGTCGGCGTTCACGCAGAACCTCGGCTGGCCGCTCACGGTGTTCACCACGCCTGCCGGACGCGCCTTCTACGCGGGGACGTACTGGCCGCCCGAGGCGCGACCGCCGATGCCCGCGTTCCGCGATGTGCTGGCCGCGGTGCGCGAGGCGTGGACGACGCGACGGGCGCAGGCCGAGGAGTCCGCCGACGCGGTGACCGCGGCCCTCGCCGAGGCGGCGGAGACCACGGCATCGAGCCTCCCGGACGCCACGGCCCTCGCGGAGGCCGCCCGCGGTCTCGCCGCCAGGGAGGACGCGGAGTTCGGCGGCTTCGGCGGAGCTCCGAAGTTCCCGGTGGCCACGACCCTGCGGTTCCTCCAGGAGCCCCTCATCCGCGCGGCCGCACCCGAGGCGGCGGCTGCGGCCGAACGCGCCCTCGCGGCGATGGCGGACTCGGATCTGCGTGACGCCGACGGCGGGTTCTTCCGCTATGCGACCCGGCGTGATTGGACGGTGCCGCACTACGAGCGCATGCTGACCGACAACGCCCAGCTGCTCGAGGTCGCGCTCGACGCCGGCGACGAGGAGACCGCCCGCGGGATCGCCCGCTTCCTGCTCGGCACGCTGCGGCAGGAGGGCGGCGGCTTCGGCGCTGCGCAGGATTCCGAATCGTGGATCGACGGGGCCCGCAGCGAGGGGGGCTACTACCTCCGTCCCGTCGCGGAGCGCGCGGCGCTGGAGCCGCCCGCCGTGGACGGCAAGGTCATCACGGGATGGAACGGCCTCGCGATCGCGGCACTCGCCCGGGCGGGGGCGGCGCTCGGCGAGGACGCGTGGATCGCCGCCGCTGCGGAGGCCGCCGCTGCCGTGCTCGACACCAACCGCGGGGCCGACGGCGCGCTCGTGCGGGCATCGCTGGACGGCCGGGCCTCCGCCGCGGTCGCCACGGCCGCCGACCTCGCGCTGCTCGCCGAGGGCCTGTTCGCCCTCGCGGCGGCCACCGGCGACGTCGCTCCGGCGTCCACGGCCCTGGGCCTCCTCGACGGAGCGCTGGACGGCGCCGCGGGGGACGACCCGATGCTCCGCGCGCAGGGCATCGCCGCCTCGCCCGACCACACCGACGGCGATCTCCCCTCCGACACGGCGGCGGTCGCGCACGCCGCGCTTACCGCCTGGCGGCTGGGAGCGGGGGACCGCTATCGCCCGGCAGCAGTGGAGCGGGTGGAGGCCCTCGCCTCCCGGGCGCTCGCCCAGCCCTTCGCCCACGGCAGTCTGCTCCGGGTCGCCGCCGGACTCGCCGCGGCGCCGCGGCAGCTCGTCGTGGTGACGGAGGAGCCGGGTGGGGCGCTCGCCGCCGTGGCCCGCGGAGCCGATGCCGATGTCGTCGCGGTCGTCACGCCGGCGCAGACCGCGGCGTTCGCCGCCGCGGGGTTCGAGCTGTTCGAGGGCAAGGAGGCGACCGCCGAGCGCGCCTACGACTGCCGCGCCTTCGTCTGTCGCCTGCCGGTGAGCGATCCGGCCGCGGTCTCGCGCGCACGGTGAGCGCCCTTCCCCGACGCAGCGCTGTGCATTCTGCCTACCGTGCGGCGTCCGTCTGCCCGTCGAGTGCGCGCGATGCGCAGCTTCGAGTGCACGGTTTGCCCAGCGCCCGCGATCCGTTCTAGGGTGACGCGACCCCTCTCGGATCACAGCAAGGATGCTCTGACGATGACTCTATCCGCCCGCGCCGGTCTCGACGC
The DNA here is from genome assembly GCF_002114135.1 of Microbacterium sp. LEMMJ01. Lineage (NCBI taxonomy): Bacteria > Bacillati > Actinomycetota > Actinomycetes > Micrococcales > Microbacteriaceae > Microbacterium > Microbacterium sp. LEMMJ01. The sequence continues at coordinate 109,078 of NZ_NCTV01000030.1, read as the reverse complement.
CGTGCCCGCCTACCGACAGGGGCGCTCCGCCCCGGCCGGTGCCTCCAAGCTCTCCTCGAACGAGTCCCCGCATCCGCCGCTGCCCTCCGTCGTGCGCGCCGTGCAGGACCGGGTGGCCGGCATCCACCGCTACCCGGACATGAGCGCCTCCGCGGTCCGGGAGGCGCTCGCCGCCCGGTATGCGGTGGACCCGGCGCAGGTGACCGTCGGCGCGGGGTCGGTGGAGATCGCCGCCCAGCTCATCCACGCGGTCGCCGGCGAGGGGGACGAGGTCGTCTTCGCATGGCGGTCCTTCGAGGCCTACCCCTCGCTCGTCCGGATCGCGGGCGCGACGCCCGTCGCCGTGCCGCTGGATACCGATCACGGACACGACCTCGACGCGATGCGCGCCGCGATCACCCCGCGCACACGTCTCGTGTTCGTGTGCAACCCCAACAACCCGACCGGCACGGTCGTCGACGCCGAGGCCCTGGAGCGCTTCGTCGCCGCGGTGCCGCACGACGTCCTCGTCGTCATCGACGAGGCCTACGTGCACTTCGACCGCACGGACAGCCGCGGCGCCGGCATCGAGCTGTTCCGCCGCCACCCGCACGTCGCGGTGCTGCACACGTTCTCCAAGGCGTACGGCCTGGCCGGGCTCCGCATCGGCTACGCGATCGCCCCCACCGCGATCGCCGAGGCACAGCGCAAGGTGGCCGTGCCGTTCGGGGTCACCGACCTCGCCCAGGCCGCAGCCCTCGCCTCGCTCGCCGCGGAGGACGAGCTCGCCGTCCGCATCGACGAGGTCGTGGCGCAGCGCGATCGGCTGTACACCGTGCTCACCGCTGCCGGCTGGCCCGCCGTCCGCTCGCAGGCCAACTTCGTCTGGGTCCCCGCGGGGGAGCGCACCGCCGAACTGGACGCCCTCCTGCATGTCGGCGGCGTGGTCGCCCGCGCCTTCCCCGGCGAGGGCATCCGCATCTCGTCCGGCTCCGCCGCCGACATCGACAGGGTGGAAGCCGCCCTCGCGGTCTCCGGCGACGCCGCGCACGAGTCCGACCACGATTCCGACCTGATGGAGGTGGGCGCGTGACCACCGAGGTCCCCGTCACCACGACGACCACGAAGGGCCTGCACCCGGGCCTCACCCGCCGCCAGATCTCCATGATGGGGCTCGGCGGCGCGATCGGCGCGGGGCTGTTCGTCGGCTCCGGGCAGGCGATCAGCATCGCGGGACCCGCCGTACTCATCTCCTACCTCGTCGCGGGCGGCATCGTCGTGCTCGTGATGGCGATGCTCGCCGAGATGGTGGCGGCGCGGCCGAGCTCCGGCGCCTTCAGCTCCTACGCCCAGAAGGCCATGGGGCGCAGCGCCGGCAGCGCGGTGGGCTGGCTGTACTGGATCCAGCTCGTCGTCGTGATCGCCGCCGAGGCGACCGGCGCGGCCGGGATCGTGGCGAACTGGGTACCCGGGATCCCCGCGTGGGTGTGGGTGCTCGTGTTCGTCGTGGCGCTCACCGCGGTGAACCTCTTCGGCGTGCGCAACTACGGCCGTTTCGAGTTCTGGTTCGCGGCGATCAAGGTCGCCGCGATCATCGCCTTCCTCGTCGTCGGCGTGTGCGCGATCGTCGGACTCATCCCCGGCGTGCCGGCGACCGGCATCTCGAACCTGGTGGATGAGGGCGGCTTCGCCCCGCACGGCATCACCGGCATCGCCGCGGCGCTCCTCATCGTCGTCTTCGCGTTCGGCGGCACCGAGGTCGTCGCGATCGCGGCCGCCGAGTCGGACGACCCCTCCCGCAACATCCGCCGGATCGTGCGCGAGGTGCTCGTGCGCATCCTCGTCTTCTACGTCGGCTCGATCTTCGTCATCGTCGCGGTGCTCCCGTGGGACGACCCCGCCGTGCAGACCGGTCCGTTCTCGGCGGTCCTGGACACCCTGAACGTGCCGGGCGTCGGCCTCGTGATGGACCTCATCGTGGTGATCGCGCTGCTCTCGGCCATGAACGCCAACATCTACGGCGCCTCCCGGATGGCGTACTCGCTGGGGGAACGCGGGCTGGCGCCGCTGTCCGTCACCCGGACGAGCCTCAAGGGCGTGCCGTTCGTCGCCGTCCTCGCCTCGGTGGCCTTCGGCTTCGTGACCGTCGGGCTGAACTGGGCCTTCCCGGACGTGGTGCTCCCGGCGCTGCTGAACGTCGTGGGGTCGACCCTGCTGGTGATTTGGACGGCGACGGCGATCTCGCAGATCGTGCTGCGCCGGCGGGCCGACCGTGCCGGCGAGGCGATGCCCATGCGGCTCTGGGGCTTCCCCTGGGTGTCGTGGCTGTGCCTCGTGCTGCTCGCCGCCGTGATCGCGCTCGCGATGATCGACCCGGCTGCGCGCATCCAGCTGCTGCTCACGCTCGGGCTCACCGCGGTCCTGCTCGTCGTCGCCCGCCTGACGCGGGGTGTCTCCCGCCCCGGCATCGTCAAGGAGTGACGTGCGGATCGATCGCCTCGACGCCGCGCTGATCCGGCTGCTGACGGAGTCGCCGCAGCTGCCCCTCCTGGAGTGCGCGCGCCGGCTGGGCATCGCGCGGGGGACGGCCACGAGCCGCCTCGCGCGCTTGCACGAGGGTGGCGTGATCGAGGCGATCGTGCCGCGCATCGACCCCGCCGGCTTCGGGTACGGCGTCGTGGCGTTCTGTCTCGTCGAGATCGATCAGAAGGTGGGGCATGACGACGTCGCGACCGCCCTCGCGGACGCGGTGCCGGAGATCGTCGACATGCACACGGTGACCGGCGCGAGCGACATGCAGCTTCGGCTCGTCGCCCGCGATGCGACGCGGCTCCAGGAGGTGCTGGACCGGGTCGCCCTCGTGCCGGGGGTCGCGCGGACCGCGTCCTCCATCGCGATGCGCACGCATCTCTCGGGTCGCGTGCTCCCGCTCGTGGAGCACGTGGCCGACGAGGTCTCCTGACCCGGGCTCGGAGTCCGGTCGGTCAGACGCCGGTCAGACCCAGCCCGGCAGCCAGTTGTGCAGGCGCCAGAAGTCGTAGGGCACGCTCATCCCCGTCCACAGCGGCAGGAAGAACGCCGAGACGAGGACGACGACGACGAGGAAGATCAGGACGGTCCGCTGTCCCGACTGGCGGCGCGGGAGCGGGTCCTCCCGGCGCCCGGCGATGATCCGCAGTGTGGCGGTGAGTGCGAGCACGAGGAACGGCATCATCACGACCGTGTAGAACTGGAAGATCGTCCGGTCGGGGAACATCAGCCAGGGCAGATAGGTCACCGCGAGCCCCACGAGCGGGAGGCTGAGCGCCGGGCCGACCGGCTGCCGCGTGATCCACCCGCGGATGAGGCGGTAGAGCAGGTACACGCTGGCCGCGACGCCGCCGTACCAGATGAGCGGGTTGGGGATCGCCGAGATCACGCCGATGCAGTGGTCGACGCCGCAGCCGGTGGGGTCGCTGTCGACCCACACCGCGGTGGGGCGGAGCAGGAAGGGCCACTCCCACGCCGGGCTCGCGTACGGGTGCCCGCGGGTGAGGCCCACGTGGAACCCGAGCATGGCCTCGTGGTAGTTCCACAGGGCGATGAGCGGGTTCGGATCGCTGCCGCGGTCGTAGCCGTTCGCCGTCACCAGCCATCCTGTCCAGCTCGCCAGGTAGACCGCGAACGCGGGGACGACGAGGAGGACGAACGACACCGGCCCCTGGCGGAAGACCGCGGACGCCGGCCACACCACCACCCCGCCGCGGCGCCGGGCGAGGGCGTCGGTGATGACGACGTAGAGTCCGAAGCCCGCGAGCACGTACAGCCCCGACCACTTCACCGCCGAGGCGGCGCCGAGTGCGAGCCCCGCGGCGACGAGCCAGGGACGGCGCCAGAGGATCGGTCCCCACAGCGGGTGCTCGTCGTCGGGGTCCCGGCGTTCGAGCAGGGGGATCGTGCGCTGGCGGTCGATGAGCACGAACAGCACGCCCAGCAGCACGAAGAAGGTGAGGATGCCGTCGAGGAGCGCGATGCGGCTCATCACGATGCTGAGGCCGTCGATCGCGAGGAGCGTCCCCGCCACCGTCGCCGCCACGACGGAGCCGGTCAGGCGTCGCGCGATGAGGAAGACCAGCAGCACCGATCCCGCACCGAGGACGGCGGTCGCCAGACGCCAGCCGGCGCTGTTGTCCGGGCCGCCGATGGCCATGCCCAGCGCGATGAGCCACTTCCCGAGCGGCGGGTGCACGATGAAGGCGCCCTTGTTCGTCAGCGGGAGCTCCTGCAGGGTGATGAAGGCGTCGTTCGCGTTCTCGCCCCACACCCCCTCGTACCCGAGGCTCCACAGCGACCAGGCGTCCTTGACGTAGTAGGTCTCGTCGAAGGCGAGCTGGTGCGGATGGCCGACGTTCGCCAGGCGCAGCACCGCCGCGAGGGCCGTGACCAGCAGCGGGGCCAGCCAGCCGATCGCCCGGCCCCAGTCCGGAGCCTGCAGCACGCGGTCGCGGAGTCGCTCGTAGCGCGTGAGCCGTTCCTCGGGGAGGGGCAGGAGGGGCTCGGGCGCGGTCACCGGTCCAGCCTAGACACACTCCACCCTGTGCTCCCGGTATGCCGGCTCCGGTCCCGCTGCGGGTCCACGCCTAAGCTGGGCGGGTGATCATCCTCGCCGCGACCCCGATCGGAAACCTGGGCGATGCGTCGCGGCGACTCGTGGAGGTGCTGGAGAACGCGGAGATCGTCGTGGCGGAGGACACCCGCACGACGCAGCGCCTCCTGCAGGCCCTCGCGATCGACAACCGGCCCCGCTTGATCGCGCTGCACGACCACAACGAGAAGCAGAAGGCCGCGGAATTGGCCGCGCTCGCCGCGGAGACCGACCTCGTGGTGCTGAGCGATGCGGGCATGCCGACCGTGAGTGACCCGGGATACGGCCTCGTCGCCGAGGCGGTGGCGCAGGGGGTCACGGTGACCGCGATCCCGGGGCCCAGCGCGGTGCTCATGGCCCTGGCGATCTCGGGGCTGCCGACGGACCGCTTCACCTTCGAGGGGTTCCTGCCGCGGAAGCCGGGGGAGCGCCGGGCGACCCTTTCCGCCCTCGCCGCCGAGCCCCGCACGATGGTGTTCTTCGAGTCGCCCTCGCGCCTGGCGACGACCCTGACCGACATGGGGGCCGCTTTCGGCGCGGACCGCCGGATCGCCGTGTGCCGGGAGCTGACGAAGCTGTACGAGGAGGTCCGTCGTGGCGGCGCGTCCGAGCTCGCCGCCTGGGCCGCCGACGGCGTGAAGGGCGAGATCGTGGTGGTCGTCGAGGGGGCACCGCGGCGGGAGGCCTCCCCGGAGGACGCCCTCGCCCAGGTACAGGCCCTGGTCGCGGACGGCACCCGCCTGAAGGATGCGGCCTCCGAGGTCGCGGCCCTGACGGGCTTGTCCTCCCGGGATCTGTATCAGGCGGCCCTGGCGGCGCGGTCGCGGTGACCCCCGTCGCAGATTCGCACCCCGGTTGCGGGGATGCGGGGGGCGGCTGCGGCATGAGCCCGGATCTGCGGCCTCCCGCCGGACAGGACCCGGTCGCGCGCGCCTACGACGAGAGGGCCGCGGAGTACCGGGAGGTCGCGGGAGACCTGGGACTGATGGATCCGCGCGACCGCGAGCTCATCCGGCGGTGGCGCGAGGAGACCCCGGGGCGGCTGCTCGATGCGGGCTGCGGCCCCGGGCACTGGACGGCCTTCCTGCACGGGGGCGAGGGGCGGGACGTCGAGGGGATCGACCTCTCCTCGGCTTTCATCCACGGGGCGCGGGCGCAGTATCCGCACCTCTCGTTCCATCACGGGTCGTTCCGGACGCTGCCGCAGGCATCGGGCACCGTCGGCGGCGTCCTCGCGTGGTACTCCGTGATCCACACGCCTCCGGCCGAGCTCCCGGACGTGTTCGCCGAGTTCGCCCGGGTGCTCGCCCCCGGCGGGAGCCTGCTCCTCGGCTTCTTCGTCGGCGAACCCCGGGTCGCCTTCTCCCATGCCGTCGCCCCCTCCTTCTTCTGGACCGCGGAGGCCCTGTCCCCGCTGCTCGCCGCGGCCGGTCTCGAGCTGCACTGGTCCGAGACCCGCGAGCGCGAACCGGGCGAGATCAGCTCCCGCCCGCACGGAGCCCTCCGCGCCCTCCGCTCCTGACCCGCCCGTCCACGCACGCCCTCGCAGGTCTGCACCGTGTCGCAGACCTGCACCGTGTCGCAGAGACTGGCCCCATCCCTGCGACACCGACGCGAATCTGCGCCCGCGCGCGGGAGCGGGAGGGGGCACCGGGGGAGACTGTCCTACGCTGACAGGACCAGGACCCGGACCAGAACCAGGACCAGAACCCGCGAGCGAGAGGAGTCCGCGTGAGCAAGGCCGCGACGGTGTACGACGTCGCCGACCGCGCCGGAGTGTCGATCGCGACCGTGTCGCGGGTGCTGCGCTCGCCGGAGGCCGTCCGTCCGGTGACCCGGGAGCGGGTGCTCGACGCGGTCGCCGCGCTGGGGTACGTCCCCAGTGGGAGCGCGCGGGGTCTCGCGGAGCGCCGGACCGGGGTGCTGGGGCTGTACTTCCCCGGATTCGACGCCGCCGAGGACGCTCCGCCCCTCGACGTGCTGTCCGCCGCCGCCCGCCCGCCGTTCACGGTCGTGTCGGACGAGCAGGACGCGCCGCACTCCTCCATGCTGTTCCTCGACGAGGTCCTCCGCGGCGCCGAGCTGGAGGCGTGGAAGCAGGGGTTCGTGCTCATGGTGGGCGTCGGCCGCGACGATCCCGACCGCTCCACCGTCCGCGACATGGCAGGCCGCGTGGACGGGCTCATGGTGCTCGCCCGCAGCGTGCCGGACGCCGTGCTCGCCCGGCTGGCCCGCCGTATCCCGGTGGTCGTGCTGTCCGGACCGCCGCGGGGCGATGCCTACGACCACGTCACGGTGAGCAACGTCGAGGCGATGGGGGAGCTGACCCGCCACGTGCTGTCCCAGGTCGGGGAGGGGGAGATCGCGTTCCTCGCCGGCCCGGCCGACTCGCCCGACGCCGAGCAGCGGTGGGAGGGCGTGTCGACCGCGCTCGCCGCGGCGGAGCGCGACCCGGCAGCGGTACGCATCCTCCGGGGCGACTTCACCCGCGCCTCCGGGCGTCGGGCGGGGGAGCGGCTCGCGCGCGACGGCGTGCCCGCCGCGCTCATCGCCGCCAACGACCAGATGGCCCTCGGGGCCATGGACGTGTTCCGCGGGGCGGGCGTGCGGGTGCCGGACGACGTCCTCGTCACGGGGTTCGACGGCATCGAGGCGGCGACCCTGGTGTCGCCGCCGCTGACCACGATCCGGCAGCCGATGATCGAGCTCGGGCGTGCGGCGGTGCAGGTGCTCGCGCGACGGCTGGAACAGCCGGACGCCCCGCCGCTCACCACGCGTCTGCCCCTCCAGATCCTCCTCCGCGAGAGCTCCACGCGCCCCTCCTGAGTCGACGCGACCGCGCCGCCCCGGAGGGTCTCCTGGCTCACCACGGGGTTGCCGATTCAAAATGTATGCGCTTACAATCTGGTGTACGGCTTCGGCCGGCAGGACTCCCCACCCCCCGGGGCGCCCTTCATGACAGAGACGACATGAGGTCATCCAGTGGCAGAGACGCACACCTTCCGACGCTGGCGCCGCGCCGCCGTCGTGGGGCTCGCGGCCGCAGCGGTCGCACTCAGCGGCTGCAGCATCCAGATCAGCTCGCAGCCCGACCCCTCGATCGGCGACGACACGATGCTCATCAACGCCGACAAGGGCAACCCGTTCTTCACGCAGAACTTCAACCCCTACCTCACGAACACCCGGACCGCCTCGCGGTGGATCTACGAGCCGCTCATCCTGGTGAACCCGCTCGACGGCGAGCTCACCCCGTGGCTCGCGTCCGAGTGGACCCAGCCCGACGCCCGCACGATCGTGATGACGGTCCGCGACGGCGTGGAGTGGAGCGACGGCGAGCCCCTCACCCCGGAGGATGTGGCCTTCACGTTCCAGCTCATCAAGGACGAGCCTTCGCTCGACATCAAGGGCGCGTGGCAGCACATCGACCGCATCGAGGTCGACGGCGACGACGTGGTGTTCCACCTCCAGGGCGAGGACGCGCCGTCGCTCTCGATCCTCGGGCAGACCATGATCGTGCCCGAGCACCTGTGGGCCGACGTGGAGGACCCGGCCACCTGGCGCAACGAGGAGCCGGTCGGCACCGGCCCGTTCGTGCTCGGGAACTACAACGACCAGCAGTACTCGATGGACCGCAACCCGGACTACTGGCAGGCGGACAAGATCGAGATCGAGCACATCATCCTGCCGGCCACGAACACCCAGCTCGACACCGTGACCCGCGGCTACGACTGGGCCTACTCCTTCATCTCCGACGTCGAGGGCACCTGGGGAGCGGCGAGTCCCGACAACACCTGGTGGTTCCCGCCGGGTGGCGTCATCTCGCTCGTGCCCAACCTCGAGGTCGCCCCGTTCGACGACGTGAACCTCCGTCGCGGCATCGCGCTCGCGCTCGACCGGGAGGAGATCGCCGAGACCGCCTCCGAGGGCTACATGCAGCCCGCCGGGCAGACCGGCCTCATCCTGCCCAACCAGGAGAAGTGCCTCGACCCGGAGATCCCGGACCAGGGCATGCTCGCGCAGGACCGCGACGCCGCGCTCGCGGCGTTCGCCGAGTCCGGGTACACCCTGCAGGGTGACCAGCTCGTCGGCGAGGACGGCGAGCAGCTCGCGTTCTCGCTGACCACCGCCAACGGATACTCCGACTGGACGCGCGCCGCCCAGACCGTGCAGCGCCAGCTCGCGGACGTCGGCGTCAAGGTGTCGCTCAAGCTCCCGCAGCCCGCCGGCTACCAGAGCGCGATCGGCACCGGCGACTTCGAGATGGCGATCGGCGGCATGGGCAACGGCGACGTGTACCAGGCCTACAACAGCCTGCTCTCCAGCGACTTCTACGTGCCGGCCGGCGAGGTCACGACCAACAACTTCGAGCGCTACCGCTCCCCGGAGGCCGACGCCCTGCTGGAGGAGTACCGCGCCACGATCGACCCCGACCGCCAGACCGAGATCGTGCACGAGCTGCAGAGCATCGTGTACGAGCAGGTCCCCGTGATCGGCCTGTACTACGGCGGGATCTGGGGCCTGTTCAACGACGCGAAGTTCACCGGCTGGCCCTCCGCGGACGATCCGTACATGATCCCGCAGAACTACGATTCGGCGCCGCTGGGCATCTTCACCCACCTGAAGCGCACGGACGGGGGAGACCAGTGAAGTACGTCCTCCAGAAGATCGGCCTGTTCCTGCTCACCCTGTGGGCCGCGATCACCCTGAACTTCTTCCTCCCGCGACTCATGCCCGGCTCTCCCGCCGACGCCGCGATCGCCAAGCTCTCCCAGAACGGTCCGGTCTCGGATGCCACGCGCGCCGCGATCGAGGCGCAGCTCGGAGTGCCGACCGGATCGATGTGGGACCAGTACGTGGCCTACCTCGGCCAGGTCGTGCGACTCGACTTCGGCGTCTCGTACACGTTCTACCCGCAGACCGTGTCGAGCATGGTCTCCACCGCGCTGCCGTACACGCTCGGCCTCGTCGGCATCGTCACGGTCCTCGCCTTCGTGATCGGCACCCTCATCGGCGTGATGGCCGCCTGGCGGCGCGGCACGTGGCTGGACTCCTTGCCGACGCTGACCGGGTCGTTCCTCAGTACGTTCCCGTACTTCTGGACGGCGCTGCTGCTGCTGTTCTTCCTCGGCTACGTGCTGCACTGGTTCCCGACCACCGGCGCCTACTCGGCGACGACCACCCCGGGCTTCACCTGGGACTTCATCGTCGACCTCGTCCGGCACGCGTTCCTGCCGGCGCTGACGATCCTGCTCACCTCCCTCGGCGGCTGGATCATCGGCATGCGCAACGCGATGATCAACACGCTCGGCGAGGACTACATCACCTTCGGCGAGGCGAACGGCCTCCGCGGCCGCACGATCGCCCTCCGCTACGCGGCCCGCAACGCGATCCTGCCGAACCTCACCGGCTTCGGGCTCACGCTCGGCGGCGTGGTGGGCGGCTCGATCCTCGTCGAGCAGGTGTTCGGCTATCCGGGCATCGGCTACCTGCTGTTCAACGCCGTGATCGGGCAGGACTACCCGCTCATGCAGGCGCTCTTCCTGATGATCACCGTGAGCGTGCTCATCGCCAACTTCCTCGTGGACATCCTCTACGGGGTTCTCGACCCGAGGACTCGCCGATGACGACCCCGAACCCCACCCCCAGCACCGTGACCGTCAAGGTCCCCACCGCCCGCATCGCGGCGCCCAGCCCGTGGCGCGCCTTCGGCCGCATGGTCGGCACCCTGTGGTCCAACGGCAAGGCCCGCATCGGCCTCTGCCTCCTCGCGTTCTTCGTGCTCGTCGCCGTGTTCGCCCCGCTCCTGGCTCCCTACGGCCCGAAGGAGAACGGGTTCCCGCGCAACGCCGACGCCTCGCGGGAGCACTGGCTCGGCACGACCGCGGCCGGGGAGGACGTGCTCAGCCAGCTCATCTACGGTGCCCAGGTCAGCCTCCTCGTGGGCTTCGCGGCCGGGCTCCTCTCCACGATCGTGGCCGTGCTGATCGGTCTGAGCTGGGGCTACATGCGCGGGTTCGCGGGCGAGGTCGTCGGGTTCATCGTGAACCTGTTCCTCGTGATCCCCGGCCTGCCGCTGATGATCGTGATCGCGGCCTACCTGCAGAACGGCGGCATCCTCATGATCATCGCCGTGATCGTCGTGACGGGATGGGCGTGGGGTGCGCGCGTGCTGCGCAGCCAGACCCAGTCCCTCCGCGGCAACGACTTCGTCACCTCGGCGCAGTTCTCCGGCGACAGCAGGGCGCGGATCGTCTTCCGCGAGATCCTGCCGAACATGACGTCGATCATCGCCGGCACCCTCTTCGGAGCGGCGACGGCGGCGATCCTCGCCGAGGCGGGGCTGGAATTCCTCGGCCTCGGCGACTCCAGCATCGTCAGCTGGGGCACGATGCTCTACTGGGCGCAGAACTCGAACTCCCTGCTCACCGGCCAGTGGCTGCTGCTGTTCGCGCCCGGTCTGTGCATCGCGCTGCTCGCCCTCAGCCTCACACTCATCAACTTCGGCGTGGACGGCATCTCCAATCCGCGCCTGCGCGAAGGGAAGGGCCGATGAGCGCCATGGAGCACGACGACATCCTCCTCGACGTCCAGTCGCTGTCCGTGGAGTACGCCTCCCCGGGGCAGGAGCCGGTGCCGGCCGTGCGCGACGTGTCGTTCGCGCTCCGGCGCGGCGAGTTCGTCGGGCTCGTCGGCGAGTCCGGGTCGGGCAAGTCCACGCTCGGCTTCGCGCTCACGCGGCTGCAGAAGCCGCCGGCGCGCATCAGCGGCGGACGCATCCTGTTCGATGGCCGCGACATCCGCGAGCTCGACGCCGAAGAACTGCGGCGTCAGCGGCAGGGCGGCTTCGCGATGGTGCTGCAGTCCGGCATGAACGCGCTGAACCCCGTGCGGACCGTGGGCAACCACTTCCGCGACATCTTCGCCGCGCACGGTCATGTGCCCGCCGAGCAGCGCCAGGCCAGGGCGCGGGAGCTCGTCGGCAAGGTGGGGCTCAAGCCGGAGGTGCTCGACCGATACCCCGGTGAGCTCTCCGGCGGCATGCGGCAGCGCGCCTCGATCGCCCTCGCCCTCTCGCTCGAACCCCAGCTGATGGTGTTCGACGAGCCGACGACGGCGCTCGACGTCCTCGTCCAGCACGCGGTCATGGACACGATCCAGGAGCTGCAGCGGTCCGAGCGCTTCACGGCGATCCTCATCAGCCACGACCTCGGGATCGTCCTCGAGGCGACCGACCGGGTGATGGTCATGCACGAGGGCCGCATCGTGGAGGACGCCCGCAGTCAGGACATCCTGCACCGCCCGCAGGACGAGTACACCCGGATGCTGCTGAGCCACTACGCCGACCCGCGCGCCGAGAAGATCGAGATCCCCGGGTTCGTCGATCTCGGCACCCGTCGCCGGGAGGGACGCAGCCGTACGGACGTCACCGAGACCCTGCCGACCGTGTCTCCGCGGGACGCCCGGCGGGCCGACGCCGCGATCGTCGTGGAGGGCGTGACCAAGCGCTATCCGGCACCGCGCCGCGGGCAGGATCCGGTCGTCGCGGTCGACGACGTGTCCTTCCGCCTGGAGCCGGGGGAGGCGCTGGCGCTGGTCGGTGCCTCCGGCTCGGGCAAGTCGACGATCGCGAAGATGCTCACCGGCGTCGAGAAGCCGACCTCCGGCCGCATCCGCTTCGGCGATGTCGATGTCGCGGCCCTGAAGCGCCGAGGACTCCGCGACCTCCGCAAGGACGTGCAGATGGTGTTCCAGGATCCGTACGCGGCCCTGAACCCGCTGCACACCGTCGAGTACGCCCTGACCCGTCCCGTCGTGAACTACACGAGGCTGCGCGGGGCGGAGGCCAGGGCCCGGGTGCTCGAACTGCTGGAGACGGTGGGCCTGACGCCCGTCGAGCAGTTCGCCGCCAAGCTGCCGCACCAGCTCTCCGGCGGGCAGCGGCAGCGCGTGGTGATCGCCAGGGCGCTCGCGAGCGACCCGCAGGTGCTCATCGCGGACGAGCCGGTGTCGATGCTCGACGTGTCGCTCCGCGCCGGCGTGCTCGCGCTGCTGGAGGACCTCCGCGAACGGTGGGGCATCAGCATGCTCTACATCACCCACGATCTGCTGAGCGCGCGGCTCGTCACCGAGAACATCCTCGTGCTCAACAGCGGCCGCGTCGTCGAGCGGGGCGAGACCTCCCAGGTGCTGCAGCATCCGGAGGACCCGTACACGGTCGAACTGCTCGACGCCGTGCCGAACCCCGCCCGCGCCCGCTGACGCGCCGAACGACTGCAAGAAAGAGAGAGGAGCGCATCCGTGCTCGCATTCCCCGACGGCTTCCTCTGGGGCGCCGCGACCGCCGCCCATCAGGTGGAGGGTAACAACACCACGAGCAACTGGTGGGCGATGGAACACGCCCCCGACTCGCCCATGGTCGAGCCCTCCGGTGACGCCGCCGACCATTTCCACCGCTACCCGGAGGACATGCGGCTGCTCGCCGAGGCCGGGCTGAACTCCTACCGGTTCTCGGTCGAGTGGGCGCGGATCGAGCCGGAGCGCGGGTTCGTCTCGCGGGCGATGCTCGACCACTACCGCCGCATGATCGACACCGCCAGGGAGAACGGGCTGGACCCGACGGTCACCCTCATGCACTTCACGGTGCCGCAGTGGTTCCAGAAGGACGGCTTCTGGCGTGCCGACGACGCGGTGGACCTGTTCTCCCGCTATGTGGAGACCGTGCTGCCGATCCTCGACGGCGTGCGCTACGTGTGCACGATCAACGAGCCGAACATCGCGGCGATGCTGGCCGGAGGCGAGGATGCGGCGAACCTCGTCGCCTACGGCCTGCCGAATCCCGACCTCGGCGTCGCGGACACGCTGCTGACGGCCCACCGGCGCGCGGCCGAGATCCTGCACACGGTTCCCGGGGTGCAGGCGGGCTGGACGATCGCCACCCAGGCCTTCCACTCCACCGGCGAGCCCAGCGCCGACGAGATGCTCGCGACGTACGGCGACCCGCGCGACCACTGGTACCTGGAGCAGTCCGCCGGAGACGACTTCGTGGGCGTGCAGGCCTACACCCGCACGTTCATCGGTCCGGAGGGGCCACTGCCGGTGTCGCCGGACGTGGAGACGACGCTCACGGGCTGGGAGTTCTTCCCCGAGGCCCTCGAACTGGGCGTCCGGAGCGCGTGGGAGCGCAGCGGCGGCGTCCCCGTGCTCGTCACGGAGAACGGCATCGCCACGGCCGACGACACCCGGCGCATCGCCTACACGCAGGGCGCGCTGGAGGGGCTGCACCGCGCCATCAGCGACGGCATCGAGGTCCGCGCCTACCAGCACTGGAGCGCGCTGGACAACTACGAATGGGCGAGTGGATTCCGGCCGACGTTCGGTCTCATCGGCTTCGACCACGAGACCTTCGAGCGGTTCCCGAAGCCCTCGCTGGCCTGGCTCGGCGAGGTCGCCCGCCGCAATGGGCTCTGACGAGCCGCACGGCGTAACCACGGGCATGGGGGCACCTAGAATTGTCCCCATGCCCGCTGGCGACTCCTTCTACATCACCACGCCCATCTACTACCCCTCCGATGTGCCGCACATCGGTCACGGGTACACGACGGTGGCCGTCGACACGCTCGCACGGTGGCACCGCCAGGCGGGCGACGACACCTGGATGCTGACGGGCACCGACGAGCACGGTCAGAAGATGCTGCGGGCCGCGGCCGCCAACGGCGTCACCCCGCAGGAGTGGGTCGACAAGCTCGTCAGCGAGAGCTGGTTCCCGCTGCTGAAGACCCTCGACGTCGCGAACGACGACTTCATCCGCACCACGCAGGAGCGGCACGAGACCAACGTGCAGACGTTCTTCCAGCGGCTCTACGACCGCGGGTACATCTATGCGGGCGAGTACGAGGCGCTCTACTGTGTGGGCTGCGAGGAGTTCAAGCCGGAGTCCGAGATCGTCGACGGCACCGGTCCCTTCGAGGGGCTGAAGGTCTGCGCCATCCACTCCAAGCCGCTCGAGCTGCTGCAGGAGAAGAACTACTTCTTCAAGCTCAGCGAGTTCCAGGACCGCCTGCTCGAGCTCTACAAGACCGAGCCCGACTTCGTGCGGCCCGATTCGGCGCGTAACGAGGTCGTCTCCTTCGTGAGCCAGGGCCTCAAAGACCTCTCGATCTCCCGCTCGACCTTCGACTGGGGCATCCCGCTGCCGTGGGACGAGTCGCACGTCATCTACGTGTGGGTCGACGCGCTGCTCAACTACGCCACGGCGGTCGGCTACGGCTCCGACGAGGAGACCTTCGCGCGCCGCTGGCCCGCGTACCACGTCGTCGGCAAGGACATCCTGCGCTTCCACGCCGTGATCTGGCCGGCGCTGCTGATGGCGGCCGGGCTCGATGTGCCGAAGGGCGTCTTCGCGCACGGCTGGCTGCTCGTGGGCGGCGAGAAGATGTCGAAGTCGAAGCTCACCGGCATCGCGCCGACCGAGATCACCGACGTCTTCGGCTCCGACGCGTACCGCTTCTACTTCCTGTCGGCGATCGCGTTCGGCCAGGACGGTTCGTTCTCCTGGGAGGACCTCTCCGCGCGGTACCAGGCCGAGCTCGCGAACGGCTTCGGCAACCTCGCCTCGCGCACGACCGCGATGATCGAGAAGTACTTCGAGGGCATCGTGCCGCCGGCGGCCGACTACACCGAGGCGGACCTCGCGATCCAGCGGATCGTCGCGGACGCCGCGACGAAGGCGGACGCCGCGATCGGCCAGTTCCGCATCGACGAGGCGATCTCCGCGATCTGGACCATCGTCGACGCGCTCAACGGGTACATCACCGAGAACGAGCCGTGGGCGCTCGCCCGCGACGAGGACCAGCGCGAGCGTCTGGGCACCGTGCTCTACACGTGCGCCGAGGGGCTGCGGGCGCTGGCCGTGCTGCTGTCGCCGGTGATGCCGCAGTCGACCGAGAAGCTGTGGATCGCGCTCGGCGCCGCGGAGACCCTGGGGCGGCTGCAGGACCAGCCGATCCGCGAGGCGGGGGCCTGGGGCGTGCTGAAGCCGGGCACGAGCGTCAACGGCCTCGCGCCGCTGTTCCCGCGCGTGGAGTCCACGGCCTGACATCCGGGCAGGACACCATGGCGGAGACCTACGTGCGCGAGCGCTCGGGCGACGGGCGCAAGGACCGGACCTATCCGGCGGCCCCGGAGCTCCTCGCGGTGCCCGTGTACGACAACCACGCGCACCTCGAGATCGCCGATGGTGACCAGCCCATGTCTCTCAAGACCCAGCTCGACCGGGCGGAGGCCGTCGGCGTCATCGGCGTCGTGCAGGCGTCCGGAGACATCGAGTCGTCCCGCTGGGCGGTCGAGGCCGCCGCGTCCGACCCCCGGGTCCTCGCCGCGGTCGCCATCCACCCGAACGATGCCCCGACGTACGCGGAGGAGGGGCGCCTCGACGAGGCGCTCGCGGTCATCGACGAGCTCGCCGCCCATCCGCGCACGCGCGCGATCGGCGAGACCGGGCTTGACTTCTTCCGCACCGAACCGGAGCGCCGTGCGCCGCAGTTCGCCTCCTTCGAGGCGCACATCGCGCTCGCGAAGAAGCACGGCATCGCGATGCAGATCCACGACCGGGATGCGCACGAGGCCGTGCTGGAGACGCTGACGCGGGTCGGGGCCCCCGAGCGCACCGTGTTCCACTGCTTCTCCGGCGACGAGGCGATGGCCCGGGTGTGCGCCGACGCGGGCTACTACCTGTCGTTCGCCGGGAACGTCACGTTCAAGAACGCGCAGAACCTGCGCGACGCGCTGAAGGTCACCCCGCTCGATCGCCTCCTCGTCGAGACGGACGCTCCGTTCCTCACGCCGGTCCCGCTGCGGGGCCGCCCGAACGCGCCGTACCTCGTGCCGCTCACGGTGCGCTTCCTGGCCGCGGAGCTCGACCTGGACGTGGAAGAGCTCTCCGCGCAGCTCGCCGAGAACACGCTGCGGGTCTACGGCTCGTTCGCCGGCTGACCCTCCGGATCGACGTCCTCGGGCCCGGTCTCGGCGACGGGCTTGGCACTGACGATGTGCGAGATGGGCTTCCACACCAGCACCAGGGTGATCGCCGCCCCGCCGAAGGCGAACCACCAGGGCGCGGTCAGTCCCCAGGTCTGCGCGATCACGCCGCCGAGGGCCTGGCCGACGATCATGCCGCCGAAGACGCCGACCATGTTGACCGAGGCGACGCGCCCCTGGAGGGAAGCGGGGACGAGCCGCTGCCGGACGGTCGTGGAGATCGTGCCCCACACGAAGGCGTACGCCCCGAAGAAGAACATGATGACGAGGGCCACCGCGCCCGTGGTGGTCAGGGCGAACGCGAGATGCATGAGCACCTCGAGGGAGAGGACGACACGCATCAGGCTCGCGAACGACACGTGCCGCTCCAGCCAGCCGAAGCTCAGCGTCGCGAGGATGCCGCCCGCCGCGGACGCCGTGGTGAGTGCGCCGTAGCCCACGGGCCCCATCTGCAGGTGCTCGGTGGCGTAGAGCACGAGCACGCCCCACGGCGCGGCCCAGGTCACGTTGAAGACGAGGATGATGAGCACGAGCATGCGCACCGGCGGATTGCGCCACAGCCAGCGCAGACCCTCCGCGATGTCGGTGTGCACCGGCGGGTGGGTCTCGGTCTCCCGCGGCGGGACGGGCGTGCGGGCCATGCGGGAGATGAGGACGATCGCGAGCGTCACGCACAGCACCTCGACGAGGAACGGCCATGCGCTCCCGGCGGCGAAGAGGAACGCGCCCAGCGGCGGCCCGGCGAACTGGTTGGCGACGAGATACCCGGCCTGCAGGCGCGCGTTCCCGATGCCGAGGTCTGCCGGCTTCACGAGCATCGGCAGCAATGTGCTCCCCGCGGTGTCGACGAAGACCTCGGCGGTGCCGTAGAGGAACGCGACGGCGAGGACGATCCCGATGTTCGCGGTTCCCGTCACGAGGAACACGCAGAGGGCCGCGAGCACGACGGCGCGCACGGCGTTGGCGGTCATCACCAGGCGGCGCCGATCGAAGCGGTCGGCGATGGCCCCCGCGTGCAGTCCGAAGAGCAGCCACGGTAGGAACTGCAGGATGGCGCCGGAGGCCACGAGGATCGGCGACGACGTCATCGACGCGATGAGCAGGGGAGCGGCGGCCAGCGCCACACCGTCTCCGATGTTGCTCGTCCACGACGACGCGAGCAGCCAGCGGAAATCCCTGCCCAGGCGCCGCGGAGCGATCAGTTCACCGAGGGAGGGCACCTCCGAAGGATAGCGATGATCACGGACATCACCCAGGAACCGGGCACGGCCCGTCATCCGGGAGAATGGGACCATGACCGTCACCTTGCTCGGGGCCACCGAGATCCGCCGTCTGGCCGCCGAGCTCGATGTCACCCCCACCAAGAAGCTCGGACAGAACTTCGTCGTCGACGCGAACACCGTCCGCAAGATCGTCCAGGCCGCCCGCGTGCAGGCGGGGGAGCGGGTGGTCGAGGTCGGACCGGGACTCGGGTCGCTGACCCTCGCGATCCTCGAGGCGGGAGCCGCGGTCACCGCCGTGGAGATCGACCACCGCCTGGCCGCCCGCCTGCCGCAGACCGCGACCGAGCACGGCGTGCCGGAGGGGATGCTCACGGTGGTCGACGCGGACGCCCTCCGCGTGACGGAGCTGCCGGGGGAGCCGACCGTCCTCGTCGCGAACCTGCCGTACAACGTGTCGGTGCCGGTCCTGCTGCACTTCCTGGAGACGTTCCCGTACCTGCAGCGGGGCGTCGTGATGGTGCAGGCGGAGGTGGCCGAGCGGCTCGCCGCGAAGCCGGGGTCGAAGATCTACGGCTCGCCGAGCGTCAAGGCCGCCTGGTACGGCGAGTGGAAGCTCACCGGGAACGTCTCCCGCCAGGTGTTCTGGCCGGTGCCGAACGTGGACAGCCTCCTCGTCGGCTTCGACCGCTCCGAGGGCGAGCGCGGCCCGGTGGAGGAGCGCCGGCGCACCTTCGCCATCGTCGACGCGGCCTTCAACCAGCGGCGCAAGATGCTCCGGCAGGCCCTCTCCGGCCTCTTCGGCAGCTCCGCCGCGGCGACGGAGGTGCTCACCGCCGCCGGGGTCGCGCCGACCGCCCGCGGGGAGGACCTCACCGTCGACGACTACCAGCGGATCGCCCAGTACGCAACGGCGATCGAGGGTTCCGGCGTCAGCGGCTAATCTGGCACGGTGACCGACTCCCCCCGCTTCCGCCCCGACGTCCCCGAACTGCACCGTCCGTACGCCGCCGACGAGGGCCGCTACGGACGGTTCGCCTACCGTCAGGTGGGCGCCTCCGGCCTCTACCTGCCCCCGATCTCGCTGGGCCTCTGGTGGAACTTCGGCGACAACATCCCGCTCGACAACCAGCGGGCGCTCCTGCGTCACGCGTTCGACAACGGGATCACGCACTTCGACCTGGCGAACAACTACGGCCCGCCGTACGGCTCGGCCGAGAAGAACTTCGGCCGCATCTTCGCGGAGGACCTGCGTCCTTACCGCGATGAGCTGATCATCTCGTCGAAGGCCGGCTGGGACATGTGGCCCGGACCGTACGGCGACTATGCGAGCCGGAAGTACATCCTCGCGAGCGCCGAGCAGTCGCTCACCCGCATGGGGCTGGACTACGTCGACATCTTCTACTCGCACCGCGTCGACCCGGTCACCCCGATCGCCGAGACGGTCGGCGCGCTCGACACCCTGGTGCGCCAGGGCAAGGCGCTGTACGTCGGCATCTCCTCGTACAGCGCGGAGCGCACGGCCGAGGCCGTCGCCGTGGCGAAGGAGCTGGGGACGCCCCTGGTCATCCACCAGCCCGCGTACTCGATCCTCAACCGCTGGATCGAGGACGGCCTCACGCAGACCCTGGAGGAGTCGGGCCTCGGCGCCATCGCC
Source organism: Microbacterium sp. LEMMJ01 (assembly GCF_002114135.1). Classification (NCBI taxonomy): domain Bacteria; kingdom Bacillati; phylum Actinomycetota; class Actinomycetes; order Micrococcales; family Microbacteriaceae; genus Microbacterium; species Microbacterium sp. LEMMJ01. The sequence goes on along the minus strand of NZ_NCTV01000030.1, from coordinate 89,562 downwards.
TTCACCCCGCTCGCCCAGGGGCTGCTCACCGACAAGTACCTCGGCGACGGCACGGCCGAGCGCGCACAGCAGCGCGGTTCGCTGCCGAACGGCAAGCTGTCCGAGGACGCGGTCCAGACCCTCCGGGCGCTGAACGAGGTCGCGCAGGGCCGGGGGCAGTCGCTCGCGCAGCTCGCGCTGCAGTGGACGCTGCGCACCCCGGTCGTCGCCTCGGCGCTCATCGGCGCCTCCCGGACGGAGCAGCTCGACGAGAACCTCGCCGCGCTCGACGGTCCCGCGTTCACCGACGAGGAGCTCCGCCGCATCGACGAGCTCGCGGGCGCCATCGACGTGAACCTGTGGGCGACCTCCTCGGACCTGTGACCCGCTCATGAGCCTCGCCGCATCCTCCGGGTCCGTGCACGTGCGCGCGCCGGGGAAGATCAACGTCTACCTCGGTGTCGGCGGGCGCCATGACGACGGCTATCACGCACTCGCGACGGTCTTCCAGGCGGTGTCGCTGTACGAGGACGTGATCGCCAGGAACGCCGACGACTTCTCGATCACGGTGACCGGGGTGGAGGACGACGGCTCGGTGCCGCTCGACGACCGGAACCTCGCGATGCGGGCCGCCAAGCTGCTGGCGACGGCGACGGATCACCCCGGAGGGGTCGCGCTGCAGATCCGGAAGAGCGTCCCGGTCGCCGGCGGTATGGGCGGGGGCTCCGCGGACGCCGCGGCCGCCCTGATCGCCTGCGACGCGCTGTGGGGCACGGGACTCTCCGCGGCCCGCTTGCACGATCTCGCGGCCCGGCTCGGTGCGGATGTCCCCTTCGCGCTGCACGGCGGCACCGCCGTGGGCACCGGCCGCGGCGATCAGCTGAACCCGGCGCTCGCCCGCGGGCGCTTCGACTGGCTGCTGGTGACCAGCGACGAGGGGCTGTCCACGCCCGCCGTGTACACCCGGCTCGACGAGCTGCGCGAGCAGGAGGGGGCGCTCGCCGACGATCCGCCGCTCTCGCTCGACGTGCCGATCCCGGTGCTGCAGGCGCTGCGGACCGGAGACGCCTGGCAGCTCGCCGACGCGCTCCACAACGACCTCCAGGCGGCCGCGCTCGACCTGCGACCGGATCTGGCGCAGACCATCGAACGCGGGGTCGCGGCCGGTGCGCTGCACGGTCTCGTGTCCGGCTCGGGGCCGACCGTGGCCCTCCTCTGCGCGGATCCCGAGTCCGCGCAGGCGGTGCAGACGGCCCTCCGCGAGGACGGTCTCGATCCGCTGCACGTGCACGGCGCCGTCCCCGGGGCCCGCATCATCGGCTGAGCCTGCCCGATTCCCTCGCGTCCGAGCGGCGAGGAGCGTACGCACGGTCGAGGTGCACCCGGCGGGTCATCGCAGACATAATGAAGTAGTCATGTGACCGTGCACACGCGAGGAGGCTGGATGTCCACCTCCTCCGAGCGTGCCCGTATGCCGAGCATCCGCGACGTCGCCCGTCTCGCCGGCGTCTCGCATCAGACCGTCTCCCGGGTGCTCAACGATCACCCCAGCATCCGCCCGGAGACCAAGGCGAAGGTGCTCGACGCGATCGCCGTGCTCGACTACCGTCCCAATCTGGCGGCGCGCGCGCTCGTGACGAGCAAGTCGAACATGCTCGGCATCCTGTCCGCGACGATCGGCGAGTTCGGACCGACGTCGTCCATCGCCGGCATCGAGGACGCGGCGCGCGAGGAGGGGTACTCCGTCTCCACGCTCAACCTCCCCGCGACCACGCCGGAGGCGATCGGCAAAGCGGTCCGCCAGCTCGAACGCGAGCAGGTCGACGGCATCGTGGTGCTCGCGCCGCAGGTGCGCGTCTTCCATGTCCTGCGCGGCATGAACGTCACCATGCCCTTCGTGACCCTGCAGACCGCCTCGGGATCGGACGGCGTCAGCCTCTCCGCCGACCAGGTGGCGGGGGCGAAGGCGGCGACCGAGCACCTGATCGCGCTGGGGCACAGCGACATCCTCCACCTCGCCGGGCCGCAGGACTGGATCGAGGCGGAGTCCCGGATGCGCGGGTATCTGGATGCGCTCCGCGACGCCGACCTGCCCACGTTCCCGCCGATCCGCGGGGACTGGACGGCCGACTTCGGGTACTTCGCCGGCAAGGAGCTCTCGCTGCGGCGCGACTTCACGGCGGTGTTCGCGGCCAACGACCTCATGGCCATCGGGCTGCTGCACGGATTCCGCGACGCCGGGCTGCGCGTGCCGCACGACGTGAGCGTGATCGGCTTCGACGACATCCCGGTTGCCGCGCACGTGGCGCCGACGCTGAGCACGGTGCACCAGGACTTCCCCGAGCTCGGGCGGCGCGCCGTGCGCATCCTCCTCGCCGAGATCCGGGGCGAGAAGGCCCCCGCGTTCGGCCCGCTGCAGACCCTCCTGCGGGCGCGCGAATCCGCTGCATCACGGTAGCGACACGAAAACACGCCGCGGACTTGACACCGCTCCCGCGGAAGACGACGATATACCGATGTGAACGGTCACATCGAAGGTGACCGCACGTCGCGAGGAAGATCCGTGAGCACCACAGCAACGTTGCCGACCGTGTCAGGCCCGATCCTGGAGATGCGCCGCATCACCAAGGAGTTCCCGGGAGTCAAGGCGCTCGCCGACGTCTCGATCACCGTCCGCGCCGGCGAGATCCACGCGATCTGCGGCGAGAACGGCGCCGGGAAGTCGACGCTGATGAAGGTCCTCTCGGGGGTGTACCCGTACGGCACGTACGACGGCGAGATCCTCCTGTACGGCCAGGAGCAGCGCTTCAAGGACATCGCGGCCAGCGAGCAGGCCGGCATCGTCATCATCCACCAGGAGCTCGCGCTCATCCCGGAGCTCTCGGTCACCGAGAACATCTTCCTCGGCAACGAGATCCGTCGCTTCGGCCGCATCGACTGGCAGGCGCAGAAGGAGCGCACCATCGAGCTCCTCGCCCGCGTCGGCCTGGACGAGGACCCGGACGTGCCGATCAAGACCCTCGGCGTCGGCAAGCAGCAGCTCATCGAGATCGCCAAGGCGCTGAACAAGGACGTCAAGCTGCTCATCCTCGACGAGCCCACCGCCGCGCTCAACGAGAACGACTCGCAGCACCTCCTCGACCTGATCCTCGGGCTCAAGGCCAAGGGCATCGCGTCGATCATGATCAGCCACAAGCTCAACGAGATCGAGCAGATCGCCGACGAGATCACGATCATCCGCGACGGCCGCACGGTGGAGACGCTGGACATCTCCCGCGGCGAGATCAACGAGGACCGCATCATCCGCGGCATGGTCGGCCGGTCGCTGGAGAGCCGCTACCCGGACCGCACGCCGGAGATCGGCGAGGTGTTCTTCGAGGTCAAGGACTGGTGGGTGCAGCACCCGACCGTCCCGGAGCGCATGGTCGTGAAGGGGTCGAGCATCAACGTCCGCCGCGGCGAGGTCGTGGGCATCGCCGGCCTCATGGGCGCCGGCCGCACCGAGCTGGCGATGAGCATCTTCGGCCGCTCCTACGGCACGTTCCTCTCCGGCACGCTCGTCAAGGACGGCCAGGAGATCGAGCTCCCCGACGTCGCCGCCGCGATCAAGCACGGCCTCGCGTACGTGAGCGAGGACCGCAAGGTGCTCGGGCTCAACCTGCTCGACACCATCAAGCGGTCCATCGTCGCGGCGAAGCTCTCCAAGATCGCGCACAACGGCGTCGTCGACTCCCGCGAGGAGTTCTCGGTGGCGGAGCGCTACCGCAAGACCCTGCGCATCAAGACCCCGTCGGTGGAGGAGGGCGTCGGCAAGCTCTCCGGAGGCAACCAGCAGAAGGTCGTCCTGGCGAAGTGGATGTTCACCGACCCCGACCTGCTGATCCTCGACGAGCCCACCCGCGGCATCGACGTCGGCGCCAAGTACGAGATCTACGCGATCATCAACGAGCTCGCCGCCCAGGGCAAGGGCGTGATCGTGATCTCCAGCGAGCTGCCCGAGCTGCTCGGCATCTCCGACCGCATCTACACCGTGTTCGAAGGCCGGGTCACCGACTGCATCCCGGCCGACCAGGCGACCCCCGAAGACCTCATGCGCAGCATGACCTCCGCGACCCAGAAAGCATCCGCATGACCACCGACTCGACCACCGCGAAGCGCGGCTTCCACTTCAAGGACATCACGAAGATGTTCGGGGGAGGGCAGTCGACCCTCCGTCAGTTCGGCATCCTCGGCAGCCTCGTCGTCATCCTCGTCGTCTTCCAGGTGCTGACGTGGATCTTCAAGGGCACCGGCCTCACGCTGTCCTCCGGCAACCTCATCAACGTCGTCAACCAGTACTCGTACATCCTGATCCTGGCGATCGGCATGGTGATGGTCATCATCATGGGGCACATCGACCTCTCGGTCGGATCCGTCGCCGCGTTCACGGGTATCGTCGTGGCGAAGGCCATGCAGGACTGGAACCTCCCCTGGCCGCTGGGCATCCTCCTCGGTCTCGGTGTCGGCGTGCTCGTCGGCGCCTGGCAGGGATTCTGGGTCGCCTACGTCGGGGTGCCGGCGTTCATCGTGACGCTGGCCGGCATGCTGTTCTTCCGCGGTGCGAACCAGGCGGTGGGCGACTCGCAGTCGGTGCCCGTGCCGGAGGGCTTCAAGATCATCGGCGCCGGCTACCTGCCTGAGATCGCCCTGCCGCTTCCGTTCAACATCCCGACCATGCTGCTGGCGCTCGCCGGCGTCGCATGGATCGTCTTCTGGGAGATCCGCACCCGGCGCATCCAGCGCAAGATGGGCTCCGACATGGCGCCGCTGTGGGTGAGCGTGACGAAGGTCGTCCTCATCTCGGCCGTCATCCTCGTCGCCGGCTGGCTGTTCGCCACCGGACGGGAGGGCACGAGCTTCCCGATCTCGGGCGTCATCCTCCTCGCTCTCGTCATCCTCTACTCGTTCATCACGAACAACACCGTCTTCGGCCGTCACATCTACGCGGTCGGCGGCAACCGCCAGGCGGCGCGCCTCTCGGGCGTGAAGGACCGCTGGGTCGACTTCTTCGTGATGATGAACATGTCGGTCCTCGCCTCGCTCGCCGGCATGATCTACGTCGCCAGGGCGACCGCGTCCGGCCCGCAGGACGGCAACGGGTGGGAGCTCGACGCGATCGCCTCCGTCTTCATCGGCGGCGCGGCCGTCTCCGGCGGCATCGGCACGGTGATCGGCTCGATCATCGGTGGTCTCGTGATGGCGTTCCTGAACAACGGCCTCGCGCTGCTCGGCGCCGGTGCCGACGTCGTCTCGATGATCAAGGGCCTCGTGCTCCTCTTCGCCGTCGGCGTCGACGTGTGGAACAAGCAGCAGGGCCGTCCGTCGATCATCGGGTTCCTCACGCGCCGTCTCGGCCGCAAGCAGGATCCGGCCACCGACACGTTCGATCCCACGAAGACGAACTACCCCACCAGTCAGAAGTACGAAGCCCCCGCCGTCGAGGAGACGCGCGGAAAGTAAGGGCCGCGTCGCGCAACGCAGGCGCGACGGGACCTGCACACACCAGAGAAAGAGATCACATGAAGAAGATCCTTCTGTCGGCGACAGCGCTTGTCGTCGCGGGCGCATTCGCCCTCACCGGCTGCTCCTCGGAGCGCGGCGGTGACTCGGGTTCGGGGTCGGGCGAGGAGGCCTCCTCGGGCTTCGACGCCGGCTCCACGATCGGTGTCGCTCTGCCCGACAAGACCTCGGAGAACTGGGTCCTGGCCGGTCAGCTGTTCACCGACGGCCTCGAGAAGGCCGGCTTCAAGGCGGACGTGCAGTACGCGCCCGCCAGCAACACGGTCGCCGAGCAGCAGAACCAGATCCAGGCGATGGTCACCGGTGGCGCCAAGGTCATCATCATCGGCGCCAAGGACGGCAAGCAGCTCACCACGCAGGTGGAGGCCGCGCGCGACGCCGGTGTCGCGGTCATCGCCTACGACCGTCTCATCGAGAACACCGACGCGGTGGACTACTACGTCGCCTTCGACAACTTCGAGGTCGGCAAGCTCCAGGGCCAGGCGCTGCTCGACGGGCTCGCCGAGCGCGCGGATCACGAGGCGCCGTACAACATCGAGCTGTTCTCGGGCTCGCCGGACGACGCCAACTCGGCGGTGTTCTTCAACGGGGCGATGGAGGTGCTGCAGCCGAAGATCGACGACGGCACGCTGAACGTCGTCTCCGGGCAGACCGAGATCTCCCAGACGGCGACCGAGGGCTGGAAGCCGGAGAACGCCCAGCGCCGGATGGACTCGATCCTCACGTCGAGCTACGGCTCGGAGACCCTCGACGGCGTCCTGTCCCCGAACGACACCCTCGCCCGCGCCATCATCACCTCGGCGCAGCAGGCCGGCAAGCCCGTCCCGGTGGTCACCGGTCAGGACTCCGAGGTCGAGTCGGTGAAGTCGATCATGGAGGGCGTGCAGTACTCCACGATCAACAAGGACACCACGCTGCTCGTGGAGCAGGCCATCAAGATGGTCGGTCAGCTCCAGAAGGGTGACGAGGTCGACGTCAACGACACCGACCAGTACGACAACGGCAAGAAGGTCGTCCCGGCCTACCTGCTCCCGCCGGTCATCGTGACCAAGGAGAACGCGGCCGAGGCCTACGCCAACGTCCCGAGCCTCCTCGAGATCGTGAAGTCGTACGAGTAAGCCGTAGCGCGAACATCCGGGTTCCCAGAGAACATCGGACACGACGAGCCGTCCGGACCCTCGGGTCCGGGCGGCTCGTCGCCGTTGCGGCGCGTCACCGTCCTGCCTTCAGTCGACGGGCTGCCATCGCCGCGTCGCCAGGGCGAGGAGGAGCGCGGCCATCGTCAGCGTGGCCGCGAGAGCGACGGGGGAGAGCGCGCCCGCCCCGCTCGCGAGGGTCCACGCTCCCGACGCCGGTCCGATCACAGCGCCGATGTTCAAGGCCGCGGTGGCGTAGGACCCTCCCATGGTCGGGGCGCCGGAGGCGGCATACAGCACCCGGGTGATCAGTGTGCTTCCGACGCCGAACGAGGCCATGCCCTGCGCGAAGACGAGGAACAGCAGGGGTATCGGCTGCGTCGCGACCGCCGCCAGGACGATCCAGCCGCCGAGGAGCAGCGGGCCGCCGACCGCGAGGAGGACACCGGCATGTCGATCGGCGAACCGACCCGCGATGGTCACGCCGAGGAACGAGCCGATGCCGAACAGGACCAGCGCGAGCGGGACCGCAGCGTCGGGCAGGCCCGCGACCTCGGTGACGATCGGCGCGAGGAACGTGAAGACCGCGAAGGTCCCCGCGTTCACCAGGGCCGCCAGGGTCATCGCGAGGGCCAGGCGCGGTGTCCCCAGGAGCGCGAGCTCCGTGCGGAGGGCCGGTTCCTTCCGGGGGAGTGGTGCCGGGGCGGGGTCGGGCTCCGTGCCCGGGATCGTCGTCGGCACGCCGCGGAGGATTCCGAGCAGCGCAGGGAGGCAGAGGAGCGCGACAGCGGCGAAGGTCGCCCGCCAGCTCAGCGCGGTGCCGAGGATGGCGCCCACAGGGACGCCGACGATGGTGGCGACGGTCGTCCCGGAGAGCAGCACCGCGAGCGCTCGTCCGGTGCGCTCGCGGGGGACGAGGAGGGTCGCCGTGCGCAGGGCGACGGCGAGGAAGCCGGCGTTCGCGAGGGCGCTGAGTACGCGCGTGACGAGCAGAAGCTCGAACAGGGACGTCACCGCGCCGACGGCATGGCAGGCGGCGAAGAGCACGAGGCAGGCGACGAGTGTGCGGCGTGGGGGCCAGCTGCGCGCGAACGCGGCCATGGCGGGTGCGCCGATGACCATGCCGACCGCGAAGGCGGAGGTGAGGAGGCCCGCCGTGCCGACCGGGACGTCGAGCTCGTGCGCGATCGCGGGGAGGAGTCCCGCGAGCATGAATTCGGAGGTGCCCATGACGAAGACCGCCAGGGCAAGGGCATAGAGGGGGAAAGGCATCGAGTGCTCCGAGGTGAGAGGGAAGAGGAATGCTTCTCGTCACCACGGTCAGCGCCCGGGTCACCGGCGCGCGCCCGCCGGCAGGGCGGACGAAGGGATCAGCGGTTCGCGGGGCTGACGGTGTGACCGGCAGCCCCCGACCTGTCTGATTCGGGGCTCGACATGCCCTCCACTCTAGGGCTGACGGCGGGAGACCACGGAGGTTCCTCGGCGAAGGTGACGGTGTGCGGAGGCGGCGGTCGGTCGATGTAGGTCCGGCCGGTGGGGCTCGTCCACTCCAGAACGCCGCCCGGCCCCTGCTCGACGTGCCACGGGGAGTGGTGTTTGAGCATGTGATGTCGTCGGCAGAATGTCGCCAGGTTGTCGTGCGCGGTCTCTCCGCCGAGCGCCGCATCGTGATTGTGATCGAGGTCGCACTTCCGCGGTGCGAGGCCGCAGCCCGGGAAGCGGCAGCGTTGATCGCGGGCCCGCAGGTGCCGGCGGAGGTTTTCGCTCGGGCGATATCGGTCGACGGCCAGCAGCGCCCCGCTGATCGGGTGGGTGAGCACCCGGTCCCAGCCGCTCGCCGCGCCGGCCAGACGGCGGGCCGTGGCCGGATCGATCGGGATGATCCCGTCCAGCTCGGCGGCGAGGATCCGAGTGCCCTCTGTCGTCCGTTCCTGCTCCCCGTGCATCAGCTCGCCGTGCATCAGCGTCAGCACCGGCACGGTGACCTCGACGCGCGCCCGAAGCTCCGAGAGCAGCCCCTCTTCCGAGTCATGGCCCGCCGGAGCGCCGGTCAGGACGAGGTCGGCGAGCAGATCCGCGCGCAGCTGATCCACGGTCCTGTCGTCGAGGATGCTCTCCTCCGCCTCCCGACGCCGTGCCTGCGCGTTCTCCTCCAGCACGGCATGCGCCATCTGGGAGAGCCGGTCGTACATCCCGTGCACGAGCGCCGCGGGGCCACGCGCGCCGAGCTCGGCCATGCCGTCCTCGAGATCGGTCACCCAGACGCGGCGCAGCTCCCTGGCGTCACGATGTCGCTCGACGAGGGTCCGCTCCCGGAACCGGTCGGCCAGTCGGCGCACGAGTCGGCGTATCCGGTTCGGAGATTCCGCAGCGGCCACCTCGATCGCCTCCGCCGCGAAACGCGAACGGTCGTCCGGGTCATGGAGGTGAGCCCCCGCCTCCACGATCACGCGTGCATGCGCGGCGCTGATCCGCCCGGCGCCCTGAGCCTCCCAGACGGCGGGGAACCGTTCGACCAACCAGGACGCATCGGACATCCGCCGCTCGATCGTGCGGTCGCTGACGCGCTGTGCGGCCCCGATCTCCGCGGCGACCGTGCGGATCGCCATGTCGCCGCCGTCCGGATGCCGAGCCTGCCGGGCGATGTCGACCGCCAGTCGCCCCGCCATCGCGAGCAGTCCGTCGCGGGCCGCCTGCATGCTGCTCAGCGTCTTCTCCGCCGCTTCCAGCCCCTCCACCAGATCGGCGAGCATCGCCATCTGGGAGTCGGTCGCGTCGAGCAGTGCGGGCATGACGGCAGTCCATCACCGACCACCGACATTCGAACGAAGATTCGAAGGATTCTGGCCGAAAGTCGTATCACGGAAGGATAACGACCGTGGTTGACTGGCTCCGTGCTCCTGAACGTCATCGAAGCCGGGGAGGGCGACCGCGTCGCCGTGCTGCTGCACGGCATGATGGGGTCCGCCGAGAGCTGGCACCGCGTGGTCCCGCTGCTCGTGGAACGCGGCTTCCGCGTGCTCGCGCTCGATCTGCCCGGCCACGGCCTCTCTCCGCGTGACCCGGAGCTCACGATCGAGACGGCGGCCGATGCCGTCGTCGCCACGCTCGCGCAGACGGCGCTCCCTCCGGGGGCAGGTTCCGCAGCGGGGGACGGGGCGGCCTCGCCGCTCGCCGTCGCCGTCGGGCACTCCTTCGGCGCCACCGTGCTCGCCGCCGCCGCGCCCCGCCTCGATCCGAGTCTCGCGGTCTACGTCGACGCGCCGCTCGCCCTCCAGGGCGGCCAGGACCGCGCCTCTCTCATCTCGCAGTACGAGCACGACCGCCGCGCGCGCATGTCGCCCGCCGAGCTCCGCCGGCTCCGGCCCTTCTACTCCGTCGACGATGCCACGGTCGAGGCGCGGGCGGCCGAGCGCTTCGATCCGCCGACCGCGGCCTCCGTCTCCTGCGGGGAGGACGGTCATTGGACCGCCGCCCCCGGCTCCATCGTCGTCCGCGCGGAACCCAGTGCCTGGGTCACCGACGAGGACGCGCGGCGGTTCGAGCATGGCGGGGTCACGGTGCGCAGCATCCCCGGGGCCGCTCACACCGTCTGGTACAGCCACTTCGAGGTCTTCACCGCCGCGCTGCCGGAGCTCTTCGCCCCGTCGCTGGTCTGACCGGGAGACCGTCCGACGCGGCGCGACTACCCTGGAGAGGACATGGCACATCTTCTCGGGGCCGAAGCCCTGCACCTCGAATACCCGACCCGCGTCGTCTTCGACGCCGTGACCCTCGGCATCGAGGAGGGCGACCGCATCGGCATCGTCGGCCGGAACGGCGACGGCAAGTCGAGCCTTCTCGGCATGCTCGCCGGCACGAAGCAGCCGGACTCCGGTCGGGTGACCGTCCGCGGCGGCACCCGCATCGGCGTGCTGGACCAGGCCGACACCCTCCCCGACGACATCACGATCGGCGCCGCCGTGGTCGGCGACATGGCCGAGCACGAATGGGCCGGTGACGCCCGCGTCCGCGACGTGATCGAGGGGCTGCTGACCGATCTTCCCTGGGACGCGCAGGTCGGCTCCCTCTCCGGCGGTCAGCGCCGCCGCGTGTCGCTCGCGAATCTGCTCACCGGGGACTGGGACGTCATCGCTCTCGACGAGCCGACGAACCACCTCGACGTCGAGGCGATCACCTGGCTCGCCGGACACCTCAAGAAGCGCTGGCCCGCGAACGCCGGAGCCCTCCTCGTCGTGACCCACGACCGGTGGTTCCTCGACGAGATCTGCACCGAGACGTGGGAGGTGCACGACCGCATCGTGGAGCCCTTCGAGGGCGGCTATGCGGCGTACATCCTGCAGCGGGTCGAGCGCGACCGCATGGCGGCGGCGACCGAGGCGAAGCGGCAGAACCTCGCCCGCAAGGAGCTCGCCTGGCTGCGCCGCGGTGCCCCGGCCCGCACCAGCAAGCCCAAGTTCCGCATCGATGCGGCCAACGAGCTCATCGCCGACGTGCCCGAGATCCGCGACAAGGTCTCGCTGCAGTCGCTCGCCGTCTCGCGGCTGGGCAAGGACGTCGTCGACCTGCTCGATGTGGGGGTGACTTACCCTTCGACAGGCTCAGGGACCCAGGCGGGATCCGGAACCGGCGGGAAGACCGTGCTGAAGGACGTGGAGTGGCGGATCGCGCCGGGCGAGCGCACGGGCATCCTCGGGGTGAACGGCGCCGGGAAGTCCACACTCCTGGGGCTCATCTCCGGCACGGTCGAGCCCACCGAGGGGCGGATCAAGCGGGGGAAGACCGTGCAGGTGCGCACGCTCACGCAGCGCCTCGACGAACTCCTCCCGCACTGGAACGACCCCGTGCGCGTGGTCATCTCGGGTCTGCGCACGTCGTACACGCTCGGCGCCGGGTCGAAGGCGCAGGACCTCACACCAGGACAGCTCCTGGAGCGGCTCGGGTTCTCCTCGGCTCAGCTCTCGACGCCGGTGAAGGATCTCTCCGGCGGTCAGCAGCGCCGGTTGCAGCTGCTGCTCGTGCTGCTCGACCAGCCGAACGTGCTCATCCTCGACGAGCCCACGAACGACATGGACACCGACATGCTCGCCGCGATCGAGGACCTCCTCGACTCCTGGTCGGGCACCCTCCTCGTCGTGAGCCACGACCGGTACTTCCTGGAGCGGGTGACGGATCAGCAGTACGCGATCCTTCCCGGTCCGGACGGCGCGGGGCGCCTGCGCCATCTCCCGGGCGGCGTCGACGAGTACCTTCGTCTGCGGCAGCGCGTCGAGAGCGCCTCGACGACCTCGACGGCGGCATCGGCCCCCGCAGCGAGCGGTCTCGACGGCGCGGCTCTCCGGGCGGCGCAGAAGGAAGCCGCCGCCCTCGAGCGTCGCATCCAGAAGCTCACGCAGCAGGTCGACGCGGCCAAGCACGCCCTCGCCGACCACGACCAGTCCGACTATGCGGGCCTCGGCGAGCGGATGAAGGCGATCACGGCGCAGGAGGCCGAGATCGAGGAGCTGGAGCTGCGCTGGTTCGAACTCACGGAGCAGATCGGCTGACGGAGGAATATCCTTCTCCCACGACTGTTGGGAGTAGCGATGGAAGGCCTCGAAGTAACCGTCCTGCTCGGACTCACGATCCTCGTCGGAACCCTGATCGCCCCGCGCGTGCGTCTCGCGCTGCCCCTCGTCCTCGTCATCCTCGGACTGTTGCTGGGATTCATCCCGCCGCTGCGCGAGGTCCAGCTGCCGCCGGAGACCGTCCTGCTGCTGTTCCTGCCGGTGATGCTGTTCTGGGAGAGCCTCACGACATCGCTGCGGTCTATCCGCCGCGACTTCCGCTACATCGTGCCGATGAGCACGCTCCTCGTCGTCGCCTCCGCGTTCGCGGTGGCCGGCATCGGCGTGCTGTTCGGCATGCCCTGGGAGATCGCCCTCATCCTCGGGGCCGCGGTCGCGCCGCCCGACGCCACGGCCGTCGCCGCCCTCGGCCGGCTGCTGCCTCGTCGGATGTTCATGAAGCTCAAGGCCGAGAGCCTGACCAACGACGGCACCGCGCTCGTGCTCTACGCCATCGCGGTGTCCCTCGCGCTGGGCGGCCAGGTCACGCCGCTCTCGGTCACCTGGGACGTGCTGGTGTCGTACGTGGGCGGGATCGCCGCGGGGATCGTCGTCGCGGCCCTGGCCACGCTGCTGCTGCGCCGCATCTCCTCCACCATCGTCATCAACGTCACGCTGCTGCTCGTGCCGTTCTCCGCGTTCCTGCTCGCCGAACTCGTCCACGCGTCCGGGGTGCTCGCCGTGGTCGTGGCCGGACTCATCGTCGCCTGGGTGTCGCCGCGCGTGACGACGGCGGCCTCGCGCCGACAGGCCGACGCGGCCTGGCCGTTCGGCGTCTTCCTGTTGAACGGGGCGCTGTTCGTGCTCATCGGCCTCGAGGTGCAGTTCGTCGCCCACGAGATCTCCGCCGCCGCCATCGGCCGCCTGGTGCTCGTGACGCTCGCCGTGTGGGCGACGCTCTTCGCCGTGCGGTACGTGTTCCAGCTCCTCAACGTGCTGTTCCAGCGCCGCCCGGCCGAACGCCCGCCGCGCGGCGCCCGCTCCCGCGCCCGACTCGTGTCCACGGTCGCCGGCATGCGCGGCGCGGTGTCGCTGGCGATCGCGCTGTCGGTGCCGACCGGTGTCTCCGCAGGGAGCATGGTGGGCGGGCGTGACGAGATCGTCTTCGTGACCGCCGGGGTGATCCTGCTCAGCCTCCTCGTGCAGGCGCCTCTCCTTCCGGCGCTCGTGCGCTGGGCGCGATTCCCGGTCGACCATGCCGAGGACGAGGAGTACGAGCTCGCCGAGCGGGCGATCTCGGGTGCGGCCCTGGCCGCGCTCGACGACCTCGCCGCGGAGCACGGCATCGGCCAGGAGGTGCGCGATCGGGTGCGCGCCGAGGGGTACCAGGCGCTGGAGTTCGCGAACGCCCGGACGCTCGCGCGGGAGCAGGCGCTCATCGACGCCGAGGCCGACGCCCTGGACGAGATGCTCGGCGCCCCCGATCCCTACGGCACCGGGGGAGAGGCGCGCAGCCGCGAGGACGATGACGAGGACGCGGGTAACGTGGCGGTGTCGGCAGGGACCGCCCCCGACCCCGAGGCGACGGACGGCACGACGCTGCAGATGATCGCGACCTCCGCCGACGTGGACCTCGCCCAGCGCTCGCCGCTCGTGCGGCACGAGGAGCACACCCGGCTCAAGCTCGCGCTGCTCGACCGCAAGCGCGAGGTGCTGCTCGGGCTCCGCGGCGCCGGCACCGTGGACGACATGGTGGTCCGCCGGATCTCCGCCCGTCTCGACCTGGAGCAGGTGCGTCTGCAGGGCATCGAAGAGTTCGACTGATCCGATCCCGCACGGCTGTGACGCCGTGTGACATCCCGATTCCGCGACAGCGCGCCCTCCTGCCTAACGTTGTCGAGTCCCGCCAGGAAGGAACCCTCATCATGTCCCGCCGCACCACCTCCGCCCTCGCCGCGCTCGCCGTGGTCCCGCTGTTCGTCGCCCTCGCCGGGTGCGCCACCTCGTCCGACGCGGGTTCCGGCGACGGCGGCTCCGGGAACGAGACCGTCAAGATCGGTGTCGTCGGGAAGGGCGACGCGCAGTGGGCGCCCTTCGTCGAGGCCGCCGCCGACGAGGGCATCACGGTCGAGCTCGTCGACTTCGGGTCCTACGAGCAGCCGAACCCGGCGCTGACCGAGGGCGAGATCGACCTCAACCAGTTCCAGCACATCGTGTACCTCGCGGAGTACAACAACGCCTCGGGTTCCGACCTCACGCCCATCGGCTCGACCGCCATCTACCCGCTCGGCCTGTACTCGACGAAGTACGACGACGTCGACGACATCAAGAAGGGCGACACGGTCGCGGTTCCCGACGACGCCTCGAACCAGGCACGCGCGCTCAACGTGCTGCAGCAGGCGGGCCTGCTCGAGCTCAAGAGCGGCGGCACGCCGTACTCCGACCTCGCCGACATCGATGCCGACAAGTCGAAGGTGAAGGTGATGGCCCTCGAAGGTGCGCTCATCCCGACCTCGCTCCCGGACGTCGCGGCCGCGATCATCAACAACGACTTCGTCGAGGACGCCGGACTGACGTTCGACGACGCGATCGCGCAGGACGACCCGGAGGACCCGAACGCCCTCCCGTACGTCAACATCTTCGCCGCGCGCGCGGAGGACGCGGACAACGAGACGTACCAGAAGCTCGTCGAGATCTTCCAGACGAACGAGGATGTGCAGGCGGGGCTGCTCGAGTCCTCCGGCGACACCGCGGTGGCGCTGCGTACCCCGGTCGAGGACCTCGTGGCCTCGCTGGAGAAGGTCCAGAAGGACGCCGAAGACAAGTAACCGGACGCCGGGGTGTGATCCGCCCCCTGTTCGATGAGGGAGAATCGGGTGGCGCTTCGTGCGCCGCCCGATTCTCCGTTTCCCGAGAACCAGACCGGAGCACCACATGCCGATCGTCACCCTGACGAACGTCTCCAAGACCTACCCCTCCCGCAGCCAGGGCGATCGCGAGATCATCGCCGTCGACGACGTCACCCTCTCCATC
The DNA here is from genome assembly GCF_002114135.1 of Microbacterium sp. LEMMJ01. Lineage (NCBI taxonomy): Bacteria > Bacillati > Actinomycetota > Actinomycetes > Micrococcales > Microbacteriaceae > Microbacterium > Microbacterium sp. LEMMJ01. The sequence goes on along the minus strand of NZ_NCTV01000030.1, from coordinate 74,309 downwards.
GACAAGGGCGACGTCTTCGGCATCATCGGATACTCCGGTGCGGGGAAGTCGACGCTCGTGCGTCTCATCAACGCGCTCGAGCCGGCCACCCGCGGCACCATCACGGTGGACGGAGTCGACATCACGGCGCTCAAGGAGAGCGAGCTGCGCGCCGTGCGCGGCGGCATCGGGATGATCTTCCAGCAGTTCAACCTGTTCTCCTCGCGCAGCGTCAAGGCCAACATCGCGTACCCGCTCAAGCTCGCCGGCTGGTCGAAGCCGGACATCGAGGCGCGCGTCGCCGAGCTGCTGTCGTTCGTGGGGCTCGCCGACAAGGCGAAGGCATACCCGGAGCAGCTCTCCGGTGGACAGAAGCAGCGCGTCGGGATCGCCCGCGCGCTCGCCACCAAGCCCGCCATCCTCCTCGCGGATGAAGCGACGAGCGCGCTCGATCCGCAGACCACGCACGAGGTCCTCGACCTGCTCAAGCGCGTCAACGAGGAGCAGGGCGTCACGATCGTCGTCATCACTCACGAGATGGATGTGATCCAGACCATCGCCACCCGCGTCGCCGTCATGGAGAACGGGCGGGTCATCGAGCAGGGCGACGTCTTCGATGTCTTCTCCGCCCCGCGGAATCCGGCGTCTCAGCGGTTCGTCGGCACGGTGGTGAAGGGGGTGCCCTCGCCGTCGGAACTCGCGGTGCTGCGGGACCGGCATACCGGACGCCTGGTGACCCTGTCGTTCCGCGACGGCGACTCGTCGCAGGCCCAGGTGTTCCTCGACCTCGCCTCGGCGGGTCTCGACTTCGAGCTCGTCTACGGCGGGATCAACGACATCCGGGGTCGTGCGTTCGGCCACCTCACGCTCGCCATCCGGGGTGACCGCGCGGCGATCGACAGGGCCCTGGCGCGTATCGCGGAGCGTGTCGAAGTCACCGTCATCGCCGGAGAGGAGGGTCGCTGATGGATCGTCTGAACGAACTGTGGCCGGAGTTCTGGCAGGCCGCGCTCGAGACCCTGTACATGACGTCGTTCGCGCTCGTGCTCGGGGGGATCCTCGGGCTGGCGGTGGGCGTCCTGCTGTACGTGACGCGCCCCGGCGGACTGATGCCGAACCGCGTCGTCTCCGGGCTCATCAACTTCGTGGTGAACTTCTTCCGACCGATCCCGTTCGTCATCTTCATGGCGGTGGCGCAGCCGTTCGCGCGCCTGGTCGTCGGCAGCGGCATCGGCACCACCGCCGGAGCCTTCATCATCGGTCTCGCGGCGGCGTTCGCGATCGGCCGCATCGTCGAGCAGCATCTCGTCTCCGTGTCGCCGGGCGTGATCGAGGCAGCGCGGGCGATGGGCGCCGGGCCGTGGCGGATCCTCTTCACCGTCGCGATCCCCGAGTCGCTCGGCCCCCTCATCCTCGGTTACACCTTCATCGTCGTCGCGCTCATCGACATGACCGCGATGGCCGGGCTCATCGGCGGCGGCGGGCTCGGGGCCTTCGCGCAGATCTACGGTTTCCGGCAGTTCGAGCCGCTCGTGATGTGGGCGGCGATCATCCTCATCGTGGTGTTCGTCCACCTCGTGCAGCTTCTCGGCACCCGGCTCGCGCGGAAGGTCATGCGCCGCTGAGGCCGATCAGCGTGCCGGGGCCTCCTGCAGGCTCCGGCGCGTGGTGAACGTGCACTCCTGCCCGGTCAGCGGATCGGTGAACCGGAGCTCGCGTGCGAGGAGCTGGAGCGGGCGGGTGAAGTCGTCCGGACGCTCCGGCTGCAGCACGGGGTAGAAGCCGTCGTGGAGGATGCCGAGGCCGAGCGCGGCGAGGTGCACGCGGAGCTGGTGCATCTTCCCGCTGTGCGGACGGAGAAGCGTGTGCACGACGCGATCGTCGGCGGCGATGACCTCGATGAGCGTCTCGGAGTTCGGCTCGCCGTCCTCATCCACCTGCACGCACACCTGACCGCGGAGCTTCTCGATCCGGTTGCGGTAGACGAGGGGGAACCGCGACGGATCCCAGTCCGCCGGGCGCGCGGAGACCGCCTCGTACACCTTCTCCACACGACGGTCCTCGAACAGCAGCTGGTAGGCGCCGCGGGTGGCCGGACGGGCGGAGAACATGAGCAGCCCCGCCGTGGCCCGGTCGAGGCGGTGGATGGGCGTGAGATCCGGGTTGCCGAGGCGATTGCGCAGCCGGACGAGGGCGGAGTTCTGCAGGTACTTGCCGCCCGGCGTGGTGGGGAGGAAGTGCGGCTTGTCCACCACCACCAGATGCTCGTCCTGGTGCAGGATCTCCTCGGTGAACGGGATCTCCTTCTCGACCGGAGGCTCCCGGTAGTACCAGACGAACTCCTCGGCGCCGAGAGGCGTGTCCCGGGAGAGCGGCCGGCCGTCGCGCGCGACGATCTCCCCGCGGTCGAAGCGCACGAGCAGCCGCTCCGGATCGAGGTGGAAGAACCGCTCGACCATGTAGGCGGCGATGGTCGGCCACGCACCCGTCAGCGGCACGTGCAGCCGGGTCGCGCCGACCCCGTCGCGCACGGGAAGCGGGGAGGGCATGCCCATGTCTCGGCCTTCGGAGCAGGGGTCGCGGGGCTGCGACCGGGTGCTCCCAGCCTAGGCGATCGCTCGGGCAGGGTCCGAGGGCCGCTGCCACTCCTGCCTCGGTTGCACGATCCCGTTGCGCCTGCACGACCGTTCCGGGGTTCTCGTCCCACGTCCGAACCCTGGTCGTGCATCCGGAACGAGGGGACCGGACGGGAGGCCCGGAACCGGTCGGGGTGTCAGCGGGTTTCGGCGGCGAGCCAGTCGTCGAAGGTCGTCGCCGCCGTGCGCGCGTCGTCGCCGGGGAGCAGCACCTCACCCGCGAACTCGACGCCGAGCGCGGCACCCTTCCACGCGGCGCGCAGCGGAAGGTCGCGACCCCACGCCGCGAGAGTGCGGCGCGCCATGTCGACGGCGTCCTCCGTGCGGGGTCCGGCGATGTCGAACGAGCCGCCGAGCGCCGGCGACTCCGCCGCGTCGACGAGGGCGACGGCCACGTCCGCGGGCGCGATGGGCTGCAGGAGCAGCGGGGGCACGACGCCCTCGCCGTCCTCGATGCTCCACTCGGTGATCATCGCGGGGAAGTCGTGGAACTGCGTCGCCCGCACGATGGTGAACGGAACGGGACCACGAGTGACCTCTCGCTCCTGGGCGCGTTTGCCTGCGTAGTGGGGGTTGCCGCGCACGCGATCGAGCGCCGCGATCGAGAGGGCCACATGGTGGCCGACCCCGGCTTCGTCCTCGGCGGCGAGCAACGTGCGGCTGAGCGTGGTGAACACCTGCTCGGCCTCGGCGACGTCGGATACCGGAGGATTCGTCGCGTCGACGACCGCGTCCACTCCGCGCAGCAGCGTCGCGAGACCTTCGCCCGCGGTCAGGTCGACACCCTCGCCGCGGCTGAGCGACAGCGGATCATGCCCCCGACGCCGGGCCTCCTCGAAGACTAGGCGCCCGATCCGGCCCGTTCCTCCTGCGACCGCGATGCGCATGCCCACTCCTTTGATCATGGATATTGTGTGTCCATAATAGGGCGCCCGGATACGATGGGCAAGTGAAACTCCCGGAGACCTCCGAGTGGGTGCTGCACACCGTCGCGGTGATCGCTCAGCTCCCCGCGGGGTCGACGGTGTCCGGGGCACAGCTCGCCGAGCACTTCGGCGTGCCGGGGCCGTACCTGTCGAAGCAGCTCGCGAAGCTCGTCCGCGCCGGCATCCTCACCGGCAGCACGGGGCCCCGCGGCGGCTTCCGCCTGGCCAGGGAGCCCGAGAGCATCACCATCCTCGATCTCGTCACCGCGGTGGACGGCGCCGCCGACCCCTACATCTGCCGCGAGCTCCGTCAGCAGGGGAGAGGCGCCGCCCGTCCGGAGGACTGCACCGCGCCGTGCGGACTCGCCGTCGTCATGCGCCGTGCCCACGAGGCCTGGAGGGCTTCTCTCGAGGCGGTGTCGATCGCGGAGGTCGTCGGCACGCTCCCCGACACCGTCCCGGCCAAGAACCGGCGCCTCCTCCTCGGACCCTGACCTGCCCGTTCGCACGATCCGTGCCCGGGTCGGTCCTGTGACGCCTGCAGGACCCGGGTCCGGATGCACGACTCGTGTCGGATGGGTCCTGCGACGCCTGCACGACCCGGGTCCGGATGCACGACCAGGTGACCGCTTCTCCCGGGCAGCCGTGCACGGATCGTGCAGGCGGAACAGACGGGATGGACCGGACCGAACCACACCGGGTCCGGGTCAGGTGTCGAAGCTGAGACTCAGCTTCCGCAGCAGGGCGGCCAGTCGGTCCCGGTCGGCGCGGGAGAGGGCGCGCAGCAGGTCGGCCTCGGCGTCCACGAGCCGGGTGATCGCGGCGTCCACCCGGACCCGGCCGTCGTCGGTCAGGGTCACGAGCACGCTGCGACCATCGGCCGGGTCGGCTTCACGGCGCACGAAGCGACGGCCGACGAGACGGTCGATGCGGTTGGTCATGGTGCCGCTCGACACGAGGGTCTGCTGCAGGAGCTGCTTGGGGGAGAGCTGGAACGGCGACCCGGCCCGGCGCAGCGCCGACAGCACGTCCCACTCCCACGGTTCGAGGTCGCTCCGGCGGAACACCTCGCGGCGCGCGCGGTCGAGGTGTCGGGAGAGGCGGTCCATGCGGGACAGCACCTCGAGGGGGGAGAAGTCGAGGTCGGGGCGCTGCGTGTTCCACGCGCCGACGATCCGATCGACCTCATCCGCCTCGCTCATCCGTTCATTATCGCGTGCGGCGAGATCGTGGCCGCGGAGGACGCGGGGAGGAGCATCGTGAGGAACGCGCTGTGCGCGTCGGGGGGATAGGAGCCGAACGGGGCGCCCTCGCGGAAACCGGCGGCGGCGTACATCGCGCGCGCGGGGGCGAAGAAGGGGTCGCGGCCGGTCTCGAGCGAGAGTCGCCGGACGCCCCGCGCGCCGGCGTCGTCGAGGAGATGACCGAGCATCGTCCGCCCGAACCCGCGTCCGCGGAAGGCGGGATCCGTGCGCATCGACTTCAGCTCCTCATGTCCGTCCTCCACGACCGCGAGGGCGCCCGTCGCAGCGATCCGTCCGTCGATCCGTCCTGTGAAAAACCGGACGCGCGGAGTCAGCAGCCGGTCGAGCGGCAGCGCATGCTGGCTCTCGGGTGGAGCGGTGCCGTTCATCTCCGCGTGGTGGGCGGCGATGAAGGCCGCGATCTCGGGGGCGGCGACGGTGACACGGTCGATCACGAGGCTCATCGTCCCAGCATCGCAGAGCCGTGTTTCGGGCGGATGACGAGCCCACTCGGCGTGCGCCTCACGCACAGGAAGACGGGCGAGGACGTGGCAGACTTATCGGGCGGCGCCCCCGGGGCGCCGCGGTCCGCCGTGGTGTAATGGCAGCACGACAGCCTTTGGAGCTGTGAGGTCTAGGTTCGAGTCCTGGCGGCGGAGCATGACTGGGAACAACCTCGCCATCATCGTCCTCGCCGCGGGCCAAGGCACGCGCATGAAGTCGCGCCTGCCGAAGGTGCTGCACCGGATCAGCGGGCGGCCTCTGGTCGGACACGTGCTGACGACGGCCACGCGTCTGCAGCCAGCGCACATCGAGGTGGTCGTGCGCCATGAGCGCGATCAGGTCGTGGCGGCGCTGCGCGAGGACTACCCGGACGCGGTCTTCGTCGACCAGGACGACGTGCCGGGCACGGGCCGCGCCGTCCAGGTCGCGGTCGACGCGCTGCCCGCGGACTTCGACGGCGACGTGCTCGTGCTCTCCGGCGACTGCCCGCTGGCCGATGCCGAGACGCTCTCCACGTTCCTCGACGAGCACCGCGCCTCCGGAGCCCCGGCCACCCTCATGACCGCCCTCGTCGACGACCCCACCGGCTACGGGCGGGTCATCCGCGACGCCGACGGCACGGTCGACCGGATCGTCGAGCAGAAGGACGCCACGGCGGAGGAGGCGGCGGTCAGCGAGATCAACGCCGGCATGTACGTGTTCCGCGCCGCCACGCTGCGCACCTACCTGCCGCGGATCGGCGTGGACAACGCCCAGGGCGAGATGTACCTGACCGACGTGCCCGGCCTCGTGCGACGGGACGGCGACCGGGTCGCGGCGTCGATCGTGTCGGACGTCGAGGTCACGTTCGGGGTCAACGACCGCGCCCAGCTCGCCGAGGTCGGCCGTCGTCTGAACGCCCGCATCGTCCGTCGCTGGCAGCTCGAGGGCGTCACGATCGTCGACCCGGCGACCACCTGGATCGACGACGACGCCACGCTCGCCCCCGACGTCACGATCCTGCCGAACACGCAGATCTTGCGCGCGACGACGATCGCCGCGGGGGCGACGATCGGTCCGGACACCACGCTCGTCGACTGCGAGGTCGGGGAGGATGCGGTCGTCCGCCGGACCGACGCGACCCTGGCCGTGATCGGCGCCGAGGCGACCGTCGGCCCGTTCTCCTACCTCCGCGCCGGCACCGTGCTCGGCCCGAGGGGCAAGATCGGCGCTTACGTCGAGACGAAGAACGCGGAGGTCGGCGAGGGCAGCAAGGTCCCGCACCTGTCGTACGTCGGTGATGCGACGATCGGCCGGGGGGTGAACCTCGGGGCGAGCACCATCACCGCCAACTACGACGACGTCAACAAGCACCGCACGGAGATCGGCGACGAGGTGCACACCGGCTCGCACACGGTGCTGGTCGCGCCCGTTAGGCTTGGTCCTGGTGCGAAGACCGGCGCCGGCGCCGTCGTCCGCAAGGACGTCCCGGCCGGTGCCCTGGCCATGAGCGTGGCCCCCCAGCGCAACATCGAGGGGTGGGTCGAGAAGAACAGAGCAGGGACGGGCGCGGCGGATGCCGCGGCCCGGGAGAATTCGGCGGAATAGGCGGAGCATGGCCCGGAAGAAGAAGACGGTCGACCTGGATCGCGACAACGGCGTGGCCCCCGGCCTCGTCGCCAAGACGAAGAAGCGTCTGGTCATCGCGGGTGGTCGATCGCATCCCGAGCTGACGGCGGCCGTCGCCGCGTCGCTCGGCACCGAGATCGCTCCGGTCGAGCACCGCACCTTCGCCTCCGGCGAGATCTACGCCCGCTTCGAGGTCTCGATCCGCGGCTGCGACCTCTTCCTCGTGCAGACCTTCGGCGAGCCGGTCAACGAGTGGCTCATGGAGACGCTCATCATGATCGACGCCGCCAAGCGCGCCTCGGCGAAGCGCATCACCGTCGTCGCGCCGTACTATCCGTACTCGCGTCAGGACAAGAAGGGCCGCGGCCGCGAGCCCATCAGCGCCCGCCTCGTCGCCGATCTGCTGAAGACGGCGGGCGCCGACCGCGTCATGAGCGTCGACCTGCACGCCGCTCAGATCCAGGGCTTCTTCGACGGCCCCGTCGACCACCTGTTCGCCAAGCCGGTGCTCCTCGACCACTTCGAGCGCACGCTCACGCCGGAGGACCGCGAGATCCTCACGGTCGTCTCCCCGGACATGGGCCGCGTCCGCGTGGCCGACACCTGGTCGGACAGCCTCGGCGCGCCGCTCGCGATCATCCACAAGCGCCGCGACCCGAAGGTCGCCAACCAGGTCTCCGTGCACGAGATCGTCGGCACCGTCGAGGGGCGCACCTGCCTCCTCGTCGACGACATGATCGATACCGGCGGCACGATCGTCAAGGCCGCGCAGGCGCTGAAGGCGAACGGCGCGCACCGCGTGATCGTCGCGGCGACCCACGCGATCTTCAGCGACCCGGCCTCCGAGCGGCTGCAGGACGCGGCGATCGACGAGGTCGTCGTCACGGACACCATCCCGCTCTCCGCGTCGCGTCGTTGGGAGAACCTCACGGTGCTGCCGATCGCGCCGCTGCTCGCGCGGGCGATCCATGAGGTCTTCGAAGACGGCTCCGTCACGAGCATGTTCGGCGGGGACGCGTAACTCATCGGGACGGCACAGCCCGCGCATAGCCCCGGTGCTTACGGTCGAGTCATCGACGGAAGAGTCGACCGACGACGACCACGGAGGACCCCATGATCCGCACGACCGTTCCGACCTCTGTCCGCACGGGCTCCGCCCTTCTCGGGATCGCGGGGCTGTTCATCCTCGCCGGATGCTCGTCGACCGGCGACGCCGCAGACACCTCGACCGGCACCGACGAGACCGCGGGGTCGAGCACCTCGTCCTCCTCGAGCGGGGGTGACGCCTCCGGCACCTACACCGACGGCACGTACACCGCCGACGGCTCGTACCAGACCCCGGAGACGGTGGAGGAGATCACCGTCACGCTCACCCTCGCCGACGGCGTCGTGACGGAGGTCGAAGTGACCGGCGACCCGAAGGCTCCGGAGACCGAGCGGTACCAGGGCGAGTTCATCGACGGGATCGCCGACGAGGTCGTGGGGAAGCCGATCGACGAGCTGAACGTCAGCCGGGTCGCCGGGTCGTCGCTCACGAGCGGCGGCTTCAACGACGCCGTGGCCTCCATCAAGGAGCAGGCCGCCGCCTAGGCGCGAGGCGTCCTCATGGGGGAGTGGCGATTCGAGGCGATCGGCACCGGGTGGGAGATCGAGACCGGTGCCCCGCTCACGGATGACGTCCGCGCGGCCGTGACCGCCGAGATCGAGCGCTTCGATCGCCTCTGGTCCCGCTTCCGAGACGACTCCGACGTGGTGCGTCTCGGCCGGTCGGGCGGCTCGCTGTCCGCTCCGGACGCGGCGCCGATGCTCGATGCCTATCGCGAGCTCGATGCGGCGACGGCCGGTGCGGTGAACCCCCTGGTCGCCGACAGCCTGGAGGCCCTGGGCTACGACGCCGCGTACTCGCTGCGGGCCGGGGAGCCCCGCCCCGCTCCCGCGTCCTGGACGTCCCTGCTGACCTGGTCGGCGGACACGGTTGAGGCGCACGAGCCCGCCCTCCTCGACGTGGGCGCCCTCGGCAAGGGGCGTCTCGTCGACCGGGTCATGGCGGTGCTGGCAGTCGTCCCCGGGGACGTGGTCGTGGATGCCGGCGGAGACATCCGGGTGCGCGGCGCCGGCGTGCGCGTCGCTCTCGAGCACCCGTTCGATGCGCGGAAGGCGATCGGCGTCGTCGAGATCACCGACGGCGCGCTGTGCGCCTCGGCCGTCAATCGACGGGCCTGGGGCGAGGGCCTCCACCACGTGCTCGATGCGCGGACGGGACAGCCCGTCCGCACCTGGGCGGCGACGTGGGCACTCGCCCCGGAGGCGATGACGGCGGATGCCGTGGCCACCGCGCTGTTCTTCGACGGCGGCCCGGAGCTGGCCGCCCGCTGGGGCGTCGAGTGGGTGCGCATGACCACCGACGGCCGTGTGCAGCGCTCGCCCGGCTGCCAGGCCGAGCTCTTCACCGCAGCTCCTGCGCGAGCCGCCGGAACCGTGGGAGACAGGACACCATGACCACCGCCTTCGCCGCCGCCCGCCAGCGCGTCCTCGCCGTGCTCGGCTCACTGTCGATGTACCGTCTCGTGCTGTTCGCGCTGACGGCCCTCGCGCTCATCGCGCTCGTGCTCTCCCTGCTCGGGGTGATCGTCTCTCCGACGCCGGTGGAGCTGGTGGCGTCCTTCCTCGTGCTCGCGGTCGTGATCTCGGCTGTGGACGCGGTCGCGCAGCGCCTGCTCCGCCTGCCCTGGCGCGTGGAGTCTTCACTCGTCACGGCCCTCATCCTGCTGTTCGTGCTGCGTCCCGGCATTGAGCCGTCGGCACTGCTCGGCCTCGCCATCGCGGGCGCAGTGGCCAGCGTGTCCAAGTACCTCATCGCCTGGCGAGGACGCCACATCTTCAACCCGGCGGCGTTCGGTGCCGCGGTGGTGTCGATCCTGGGGGCGTTCGGGGCGTTCAGCTGGCTCGGCACCTCGTCCTCGTGGTGGGTCGGCACGCCGGTGCTCGTGATCCCCGTCGTCCTCCTCGGGCTCGCCGTGCTGTGGCGTACGGAGAAGGTCGGGGTCGTCCTGCTCTTCCTCGTCGTCGCCGTCGCCACCTCGGTCGTGCGGCAGGCCGTGCAGGCCGTGCAGTTCGACGTGGCCTTCGACGTCGTGACGGCGCTGTCGTTCGCGGTGCTCCAGTCGCCGTTCCTCTTCCTCGGCGCGTTCATGCTGTCGGAGCCCTTGACGCTCCCGCCGCGTCGTCGGCAGCAGCTCGTCGTCGCCGTCGTGGTGGGCGTGCTCGCGGGGTGGCCGATCTCGGTGGCCGGTCTGTTCACGCTCGGGCAGGAGCGCGCTCTGCTCATCGGGAACCTCGTGGCCTTCGCGTTCGCGCTCCGCGGGTCCGTGCGTCTCGTCCTCGAGAGCCGCGCCTCCGTGACGCCGACCGCCCAGGAGCTCACCTTCCGGGCGAAGGGCCGCGTACGGTTCCTCCCCGGGCAGTATCTCGAGCTCGACGTGCCGCACCGACGGCCGGACGCGCGGGGGACGCGCCGCGAGTTCAGCATCGTGTCCGCTCCGGCCGACCTTCCGACCCTTCGCATCGCGTACAAGAACGGCGACCAGCAGCACCCGTCGAGCTACAAGCGGGCTCTTGCGGCGGCCGAGCCCGGTGCGACGTTCGCCGTGACCGGAACCTGGGGCGACTTCATCCTCCCGCGCGGCGAGCAGCCGGTGCTCATGGTCGCGGCCGGCATCGGCGTGACCCCGTTCGTGTCGCAGCTCCGGCAGCTCCAGGCGACGGGGGAGCGGCGCGACATCGTCCTCGTCTACGTGGCGTCCTCGGCGGAGGAGCTCGCCTTCCGCGACGAGCTCGCCGCGACGGGTGTGCGCGCGGTCGTGTTCACCCGCGACGAGCCGGCCGACCTCCCCGCGCACTGGACCTGGGCGCAGGGGGCGCGTCTGGACGCGGAGACCCTGGAGCACGCGGTGGGGGACCTCTCGGCGCGGCACGCCTTCATCTCCGGGCCGCCGCGGCTCATCGCCGACCTCGCGCCCGCGCTGCAGAAGGCCCGTTCCCTCACCACCGACGCCTTCGCCGGCTACTGACCCGGATCGTCCTCCGTCCGTCGGTCCGGGGGCGCTGCGACACCTGCACGACCCCCCGACACCCGCACGACCGAATCCCCGGTCTCGTCGTGCATCCGCCCCCGGATCGTGCCGACGGGATGGGTGCACGACCGCGGGACCTGCACGACCGGGGGACACCTGCACGACCGTGGGACGGGTGCACGAGGGGACGGACGGATGGGTCGCGCGTACGGGATCGGGGCGTGCGGGTGAGCGCGGGCTCGTCTCGACCTCGGAGACCGGCCGGGACACCTGCACGACTGGGGGACGGGTGCACGACGGTGTGAACGGATCAGTCGTGCGGGCGGGTTCCGGTCGTGCAGCTGAGCGGGGTAGAAGGAACCCCCGGGTCAGGAGTCGGGGGTCTCGCCGGGAGGAGTCATCGGGATCCGGACCGTGAAGGTCGTGTCGCCGGGCTCGCTGTCGACCGAGATGCGGCCGTGGTGGCCCTCCACGATGGCCTTGACGATCGCGAGACCGAGCCCGGTCCCTCCGGTCTGCCGGGCGCGGGAGCTGTCCCCGCGGGCGAAACGGGCGAAGAGCTCGTCGCGGAGGGCGGGATCGATCCCCGGGCCGTCGTCGTGCACGCGGAGCACGGCCTCGTCGCCCTCCCGGGCCACGCTCAGCGTCACCGTGGTCCCCGCGGGGGTGTGGGTGCGGGCATTGGCCAGCAGGTTCGCGACGACTTGATGCAGCCGCCCGGCATCCCCGACGACGGTGACCGGCTCGTCCGGCACCTCGATGTTCCAGTGGTGATCGGCCGCGGTCGGTCGCGCATCCGAAAGGCCTTCGAGGGCGAGCTGGGTGAGGTCGACCGTGCCGTACACGAGTTCGCGTCCCTCGTCGAGACGGGCGAGGAGCAGCAGGTCCTCCACGAGCCGCGTCATCCGCAGCGACTGCGCCTGGATGCGCTCCAGGGAGGAGGTCGTGCCCTCGATGACCGCGTCTTCCTTCGTCGCCTCCGGTGCCTGACGCAGCGCCCGCAACGAGAGCTCCGAGTAGCCGCGGATGGAAGCCAGGGGCGTACGCAGCTCATGGCTCGCGTCGGCGACGAACCGGCGCATCTGCTCCTCGTTCTTCTGCCGCGCCGAGAGGGACGTGTCCACGTGGTCGAGGAGCTTGTTGAGCGCGGCGCCGACGAGCCCGGTCTCCGTCCGCGGATCGGCCTCGCTCGCCGGCACGCGCTCGGTGATGCTGACCTCGCCGCGGTCGAGCTGCTGATTGGCGACTCTCGTCGCGGTCGCCGCAACCGCCCGCAGCGGCCGCAGCCCGACACGGATCGTGACCGCCGTCGTCAGGGCGAGGAGGATCAGGCCGCCCGCCGTCGCGAGCAGGATCACGGTGAGGAGCTGCGTGAGCTGATGCTGGATGTCGTCGCGCGGGAGCCCGGTGACGACGACGACGCCGTTGCTCGCGGTGGTCGCGACGACCCGATACGAGCCGAGGCCGTCGAAGGAGACCGTGGCGGGGGTGCCGAGTGCGACCGTTCCGTAGAGCTGCTGCAGCTGACCGGGGGTGAGCGGCTGCGGCGTGCTGTTCAGCGCCCCGCGGCTGTCCTCGAAGGCGACGCCGCTCGGCCCCGCGATGGGGCTGCCGAGCGACAGCAGAAGTCCGGGCATGGGGTCCAGGCGATACAGGATGTTGTCGACGGTGGCCTCGGACGGCGCGATGCCCTCCACGATCCGATCCCGGATCGTCGCGGCGTAGCTCTTCACCTTGTTGTCGAGCTGGTCCTCGAGCGTGCTGCCGAGGGTGGCGCTGGTGATGACGGCGACGATGACGAGGATCAGCGACACGAACCCGATCACCGCGGTCATCAGCCGCGTCTGCAGGCTCATGGGCCGTCGCGTCACCGTCGCTCCGCTCACTGCGGGGCCTTGATCATGTAGCCGACGCCGCGCACGGTGTGCAGGAGGGGCGTGCGCCCGGCGTCGATCTTCTTCCGGAGGTAGGAGATGTAGAGCTCCACGACCGACGACTTGCCGCCGAAGTCGTAGCTCCAGACGCGGTCCAGGATCTGCGCCTTGGACAGCACCCGGCGCTCGTTGCGCATGAGGTAGCGCAGCAGTTCGAACTCGGTCGCGGTCAGCTCGATCTCCACGCCGTCCCGGACGACCTCGTGGCTGTCCTCGTTGAGCGTGAGATCGGCGACCCGGAGGATCGACTGCCCGTCGTCGGCGCTGGCGTGTCCGGTGCGCCGGATGATCGCGCGGAGTCGGGCGATCACCTCCTCCAGGCTGAACGGCTTGGTCACATAGTCGTCGCCCCCGGCGGTGAGCCCGGCGACGCGGTCGCCCACGGCATCTTTCGCCGTCAGGAACAGGACGGGGACGAGGTTGCCGGCTTCCCGGAGACGCTTGAGCACGGCCATCCCGTCGAGGTCGGGCATCATGATGTCGAGCACGAGGGCGTCCGGCTCGAACTCCTTCGCGACCTGGATCGCCTCGAGACCGGAGGAGGCGGTGCGCACCTCCCAGCCCTCCATGCGCAGGGCCATGGCGAGCAGATCGGTGAGCATCTGCTCGTCGTCCACGGCGAGGATGCGCAGAGGGGAGCCGTCGGGGCGGCGCAGTTCGGGCAGGTCGCTGGTCATGCCTCTATTCTGCGGAACTTCCTATGTGATTTCTATGGAGTGGGCTATGGGTTCTCTGGGAGATGTCCGCCTCATAGAACCCTCATCATCCGTCCCTCGAATCCGCATAACGGCCGTCCCTAGCGTCGGTTCCGCGCCGCGATCGTCGCGGCGGGAGGAGAGACATGTACGGACGATATCTGCGGCGCGAACTCGCGGGCCGCAAGAAGCAGACGGCGATCGTGGCCATCGGTCTCGCGATCGCGATCGGACTCGTGATCGTGGTGAACGCCCTGACGACCGGTGTGCGCGACGCCCAGGCGCAGTCGCTCGCGGCGGTGTACGGGGTCGGGACGGATCTCACCGTCACGGGTGCCGCCGCGGAACCGGCGACGGGACGGGGCCGCGGTTCGAGTTCGACGAGGACGCGGGGGAGAGCGACGGCGAGACCACGACCCTGGAGCAGTCGACCCTGCGCACGGACTTCGGCCGGACGACGCTCGATGCCGCGGTGCTGGACACGGTGGCCGGTACCGACGGCGTCGCCGCCGCGACCGGTGCGCTGAGCCTGACGAACTCGACCTTCTCCGGTGAGCTGCCGAGCGGCGGCTTCGGCGGGCAGGACGGTGCGGAGGACGGCGAGGCGCCCGCGGAGGGTAAGGCTCCTCCGCAGGGTGGCGGCGGGGGTGGAGGCGGTGCTTTCGGCATCGACTCGTTCACCGTCCTGGGCATCGACCCGTCTGCGTCGGAGGTCGGCCCGCTGGCCTCCGCCGAGATCGGCGAGGGGCGTGGGCTGGACGCCGATGACAGCGGAGCGCTCGTCGCGCTGGTGGACAGCACCTACGCCGCGAGCGAGGACATCGCCGTCGGCGACACCCTGGACGTCGCGGGCTCCGACGTCGAGGTCGTCGGCCTCCTCACCTCGGCGTCGGATGCCGCAGACACCGCGGCGGACGTCTACCTCCCGCTCGACACCGCGCAGGAGCTGGCCGGGGTGGAGGACGTGATCTCCACGGTGTACGTGCAGGCGGATTCGGCGGCGTCCATCGACGAGGTGCAGACGGCCCTGGCGGAGGAGCTTCCCGACGCCACCGTCTCCTCGCAGTCCGAGCTCGCCGCGACCGTGTCCGGCTCGCTCTCGAACGCGACGGCGCTCGTCACGAACCTCGGCACCTGGCTGTCGATCATCGTCCTCGCCGTCGCCGTGCTGCTCTCGGTGCTCCTCACCCTCTCCGGCGTCGGCCGCCGCACCCGCGAGTTCGGCACCCTGAAGGCGATGGGGTGGTCGAACGGCCGCGTCGTGCGCCAGGTCGCCGGGGAGTCGATGGTGCAGGGACTCCTCGGAGGAGCGGCAGGTCTCGTGCTCGGCCTCGCCGGGATCCTGATCATCACCGTCGCGCAGCCGACCGTGGCCGCCGGCTCCGCGGCCGTCGGCGGAGGCCCGGAGGGAGGAGGCGGCTTCGGCGGCCCCGGCGGCATGGCCCCGGGCGCGGAGACCGCCACCGACATCGTGCTGCAGGCACCGCTGACCCCCTGGGTGCTCGTCGCCGCCGTGGGCCTCGCCGTGCTGGGCGGGCTCGTCGCCGGCGCCTTCGGAGGCTGGCGGGCGGCGCGGCTGAGCCCCGCCGAGGCCCTGCGGTCCGTCGCATGAGCGGCGTCGCGAACCACACAGGAGAGAAGGAGACCGAGATGACCACGATGACGGATTCCGAGGCCCGCGTTCCGGCCTCGTCGGCGGCGACCCCGCTGTACCGGGCGACGGGCGTCACCCGCACCTATACGCGGAGGGGACGGACGGTGACGGCACTCACCGGCGTCGACCTGGAGATCATGCCCGGCGCCTTCGTCACGATCCAGGGGCCGACCGGAGGGGGCAAGTCGACGCTGCTGCAACTGCTGGGGGCGCTCGACACCCCGACCTCCGGGACGCTGCAGCTGGACGGCCGTGAACTGTCGTCGGCCTCGCCGTCGGAGCTGGGACGGGTCCGCGCGCAGGAGATCGGCTTCGTCTTCCAGGGGTTCAACCTGATCCCCACGCTGACGGCGGCGGAGAACGTCGACATGGCCCTGGAGCCGCTCGGCATCGACCCGGCGGAACGACGCACCCGGGTCGCCGCCGCTCTCGCCCACGTTGGCCTGGCGGACCGCGGAGACCATCGTCCCGCGGAGCTGTCCGGCGGACAGCAGCAGCGTGTCGCGATCGCGCGGGCGATCGTCAAGCGCCCCCGGGTGCTGCTCGCGGACGAGCCGACGGGCAACCTCGACGAGAGGATGCGCGACGAGATCCTCGACCTGCTGGAACGCCTCTGCGCGGAGGGCATCACGATGGTCGTCGTCACGCACGACTCCGCGGTGGCGCGGCGGGCGACGAAACGGCTGCGTCTGACGCAGGGGACGGTGAGGGACATCACCCGATAGCCGGCGGCGCGGGGGAGGGGCGGACGGTGGGCCGCCCCTCTTCCGTGATGTCCGACCCCGGGTCTACCGTGTGCTCATGGTCGACCACGTCGAGTCCGCACAGCCCACCGTCCACCGTCCCTCCACCGTCTCCGAGGTCGCCGCGCTCGTCCGCGCCGCCGCGCAGGAGGCTGTCCCCCTGACCGTCGTCTCCGGCGGACACGGGCCCTGGTCCCACGCCTCCGCTCCCGGTCTGCGGCTCGAACTCGGGGAGCTCTCCTCGATCGAGGTCGACGGCACCGCCGTGCGCATCGGTGGCGGTGCGGTCTGGGGCGATGTCGCGACAGCCCTCGCCGGCCACGGCCTCGCCCTGAGCTCCGGCGACACGGCCAGCGTCGGCGTCGGCGGTCTCACCCTCGGCGGCGGCGTCGGCTGGATGGTGCGCGCCTGGGGCCTCGCCGTCGATCAGCTGGTCGGCGCCCAGGTCGTCACCGCGAGCGGAGACGTGGTGGAGGTCTCGGCCACGCAGCATCCCGACCTGTTCTGGGCGCTGCGCGGCGGTGGCGGCAACTTCGGCATCGTCACCCGTTTCGACTTCGAAGCGCATCGCCTGCCGGGGATCGCGCTGGCCGAGTCCGTCGTCGACGGCGACGCGACCGCCGTGCTCCGGGCCGCGCGCGAACTCCTCCGCGACGCCCCGCGCGAGCTCACCGTCACGTACATGGACGTGCCGCCCATGGACCCGAGTGCTCCGGCCGGTGCCCGGCTGACCGCCGTATGGGCGGGGCCCGACCCGGAAGCGCTGCGCGTGGAACTCGCGCCGATCACCGCGCTCGACGGTGTCACGACGGAGATCACCGAACCCGCCTACCGGGACATCCTGATGGAGATGCCGCAGCCCGAGGGCGGCGAGGCCCCCGCCCCTCCCGGGTTCCTCGGCGGGAACGGTCTCGTCGCCGATCTCGACGACGAGACGATCGATCGGCTGGTGGCCTATCGGCGGGAGTACCCCGCCTCGGTCGTGTTCCTCCGATCCCTCGGCGGGGCGTTCGGCGACGTGCCGCAGGAGGAGACGGCCTTCCCGGCACGCACCGCGACGTGGTTCGTCATGGCCGGTGCCTTCGACGTCCCCGGGCTGCTCGACGAGCAGGGGCGCGAGAAGGCCGCCGCCGACGCGCAGCGGATCGTCGGGGGCCGCCTCGCCGAGTACAGCAACTTCGTCGACCGCGAGCGCCCGGACGCGGTGTCCGGGATGTACGACGGCGACGCCTACGAGCGTCTGCGGGCGGTGAAGGCGCAGTGGGACCCGCAGAACGTGTTCCGCCGCAACCACAACATCCTCGTCTGACGCACGAAGGGCCGGGCACCCTGCGGTGCCCGGCCCTTCGAAGACCCGAGGTCAGTGCGTGTCTTCGGCCTCGATCTCGGAGCGGTCGCCCGACCACAGCGTGTGGAAGGTGCCCTCCTTGTCGATGCGCTTGTAGGTGTGCGCACCGAAGAAGTCGCGCTGACCCTGCACGAGAGCGGCCGGGAGGCGGTCGGCGCGGATGCCGTCGTAGTACGACAGCGACGACGAGAACGCGGGAGCCGGGATGCCGGATTGCGCCGCCGTGACCACCACGCGGCGCCATGCCGCCTGGCCGCGGGTGAGCGCCTCGGCGAAGTACGGAGCCGTCATCAGCACCGGCAGGTCGGGGGTCTCGGCATAGGCGTCCGCGATCCGGTTCAGGAACTGTGCACGGATGATGCAGCCGCCGCGCCAGATCTTGGAGATCGCACCGAGATTGATGTTCCAGCCGTACTCGGCGGCACCGGCGCGGATCTCGTCGAAGCCCTGCGAGTAGGCGACGATCTTGGAGGCGTAGAGCGCCAGGCGGACGTCCTCGACGAACGCGTCGACCTCGTCGGCCGGGACCGTGAACTCCTCGTCCGGGCCGGGAAGCGCGGCGGCGACCGCGCGCTGCTCGGGGTGCGAGGAGAGGGAGCGGGCGAAGGTCGCCTCGGCGATACCCGAGACCGGCACGCCCAGGGAGAGCGCGGTCTGCACGGTCCAGGCGCCGGTGCCCTTCGCGCCGGCCTGGTCCAGGATGACGTCGACCAGCGGCTTGCCGGTGGACGCGTCGACCTGCCGCAGCACCTCGGCGGTGATCTCGATGAGGTACGACTCCAGCTCGCCGCGGTTCCACTCGGCGAAGATCTCGGCGATCTCCGCGGGCGTCTTGCCGGTGCCGCGCCGGATGAGGTCGTACGCCTCGGCGATGAGCTGCATGTCGGCGTACTCGATGCCGTTGTGCACCATCTTGACGAAGTGGCCGGCGCCGTCGTGTCCGACGTGCGTCACGCAGGGCTCGCCCTCGGCGACCGCGGCGATGGACTTCAGGATGGGCCCGAGCGTGACCCAGGACTCGTCGGAGCCGCCCGGCATGATCGAGGGACCGGTGAGGGCCCCCTCCTCGCCGCCGGAGATGCCGGCGCCGACGAAGTTGATGCCGGTCTCGCGGACGGCCTTCTCGCGGCGGATGGTGTCCGGGAAGTAGGCGTTGCCGCCGTCGACGATGATGTCGCCCGGCTCGAAGACCTCGACGAGGGAGTCGATCACGGCGTCGGTCGGAGCTCCGGCCTTGACCATGATGATGGCGGTACGCGGCTTCTGCAGCGAATCGGCGAACTCCTGGTAGGTCTTCGCCGGGATGAAGCCCGCCTCGGGATGCTCGTCGAGGAGGGTCTGCGTCTTCTCGTAGCTGCGGTTGAAGATCGCCACGGTGTTGCCCTCGCGGCTCGCGAGGTTGCGGGCGAGGTTCGACCCCATGACGGCGAGTCCGACGACTCCGATGTTCGCTGATGCTTCGGGCACGGAAGGCTCCTCGATCGTGAAGAAGGGTTGAGTTCAGCGTATCGCTGTAGGGCGGATCGAGGCGCACCCGTGACGCGACCCTGTCATCGTCCGCGGTGCCGGGCGGCCGGGACGCTCGGGACCTCTACGCTGAGGAGAGCACAGGAGCTGGAGGGAGTCGGTCGTGACGGAGTCTGAGAAGAAGGTCCGCGCCGTCGTCGCGGTGCCGTTGGCGGAGGAGCTGTGCGGGCTCATCGAAGAGCTCGAGCCGCGGCTCGAGGTCGTCCACGATGCGGCGCTCGTGCCTCCTATGCGCGGCCCTGCCGACTGGTCGGGAGACCCGGAATTCAGCCGGACCCCGGAACAGCAGCGCGCGTTCGACGATCTCGTCGACTCCGCGGACGTGCTCTTCGGCATCCCCGATGTCGACCCGCAGGCGCTGGCGCGGACGGTATCCGCCAATCCGGGACTGCGCTGGGTCATGACCACGGCGGCCGGGGGCGGCAGCACTATCAAGGCGGCGGGACTCGACCGCGCCGACCTCGACCGCATCGTCTTCACCACCAGCGCGGGCGTCCACGGCGGAACGCTGGCCGAGTTCGCGCTCTTCGCGGTGCTCGCCGGGGCGAAGGGCCTCCCGCGGCTGCTCGACGACCAGCGGAAGCGCACCTGGCCCGACCGCTGGGAGATGCGTCAGGTCGACGAGATGACCGTGCTCGTCGTCGGACTCGGCGGGATCGGCGCGGAGTGCGCCCGCCGTTTCCACGCGCTCGGCGCCCGGGTGTGGGGAACCAGCCGCTCCGGCCGCGCGGTCGAGGGCGTCGACCGTCTCATCGCGCCCGACGAGCTCGTGGACGCGGTGGGCGAGGTCGACGCGATCGTCGTCACTCTGCCGGGCACGGAGCAGACCAGGCACCTCATCGGGGAGGAGGTCCTCCGGGCCGTGAAGCCCGGGGTCATCCTCACCAACGTCGGACGCGGCAGTGTCGTCGACGAGACGGCGCTTCTCGCCGCGCTCGATGACGGCCGCGTCGGCTTCGCCGGGCTGGACGTCTTCGAGCAGGAGCCGCTTCCCGCCGACTCGCCGCTCTGGACGCACCCCCGCGTCCTCGTCAGCCCGCACACGGCGGCTCTGAGCTCGAAGGAGGAGGAGCGCATCGCACGGAGGTTCGCCGAGAACGCCACCCGGCTGCTCGACGGCCGGGAGCTGCGTGCCGTGGTCGACACGGTCGAGTTCTACTGAGCCGGGAGGCGACGGGCATGAGCGTGCGCATCGTCGTGATGGGGCCCAGCGGCTCCGGGAAGTCGACGGTGGGTGCGGCGCTGGCCGAGGACCTCGGGGCGCGCTTCGTGGACGGGGACGACCTGCATCCGCTCACCAACGTCCAGAAGATGGCGGCGGGCATCCCTCTCGACGATGACGACCGGATGCCGTGGCTCCGCGTGGTCGGACGGACGCTCGCCGCCGAGACGCGCATCGTCGTCGCCTGTTCGGCGCTGCGCCGGCACTACCGGGATGCCATCAGGGCGGAGGCACCGGACGCCGTCTTCGTCGAGCTCGGCGTGGCTCCGGAGACGCTCGCACGACGGCTGGGCGACCGGCCCGATCACTTCATGCCTGCCGCGCTGCTCGATTCCCAGCTCGACGCGTGGGAACCGCTGCGGCACGACGAGGTCGGGCTCCGCGTCGATGCCGCGCTTCCGCTGAGGCGCGAGGTGGCGGCGATCCGGAAGGCGCTCATCGCGATCACGAGAGCGCCGGGGGACGCTCAGTCCTTGCGGTAGCCCGAGCGGCCGAGGGAGAACAGGGCGGCGCCGGTCGCGACAGCGGCGCACAGCGACATGGCGCCGATCACCCAGAGGAGGACGTGAGAGAGGAACGCGGCGTCGAGCATGGAGGTACTCCGAATTTCTGCAGAGGGGACCGGTGTCCTCAGCCTATCGGGTCATCCGGTACCATGGAGTCGTACCTCGGCGAGGGACGCTTCTGCGCGTGCGCGGACGTCCGTGATCGACGCGGCGAAGCAAGCCCGGTGGCTTTCCTCACGCGTCCGCGTTCGAGTCCACAATTCCAAGACCACCGCGCGGCGCCTTCGCTGCGTGCCCGAAGGAGAACCCCATGTCTGAAGACACCACGGTCCACGCCGAGCTGCGCAGCAGCTTCGGCAAGGGCTTCGCCCGTCGTCTGCGCGCCGCCGGCAAGATCCCCGCGGTCATCTACGGCCACGGCACCGAGCCCGTGCACGTCGCGCTGCCGGGTCACCAGGTCTCCCTGATCATCCGCCGCGCCAACGCGCTGCTCGACCTCGACATCGAGGGCACCTCGCAGCTCGCGCTCGTCAAGGACGTGCAGAAGGACCCGGTGCACCAGATCATCGAGCACATCGACCTCCTGGTCGTGAAGAAGGGTGAGAAGGTCGCCATCGACGTCCCCGTCGTCGTGACCGGCGAGCCGGCTCCCGGCACCATCGTCAACCTCGACGCCACGACCATCCAGGTCGAGGCCGAGGCCACGCACATCCCCGAGAACATCGAGGTCTCGGTCGAGGGTCTCGAGGAGGGCGCGCACATCACCGCCGCCGACGTCACCCTCCCGAAGGGCTCGACGCTCCTCACCGACGCCGAGGTCCTCGTGGTCGCCATCTCCGTCCCGGCCGCTCCGGTCGAGGACGAGGAGACCGAGGGCGAGTCCGCCGAGGGTGCCGCCGAGGCGTCCGAGGAGGCCGCCGCGGAGTGATCTCCGCCTGCTTCATCACGGAGGGGACGCGATCGGATCGCGTCCCCTCCGTCGTATCCTGACCGGGGCGACGGTTCCGGCGAGAGAGGACGAGGAATGGCAGCGACCTGGCTCGTGGTCGGTCTCGGCAACCCCGGACCCCGCTACGAGGCGACCCGCCACAACATCGGCCAGATGGTCGTCGACGAGCTCGCAGCCCGCCGCGGCGAGAGCTTCCGGGAGCACAAGGGCGGTGCCCGCGTCGTCGAGACCTGGCTCCGTCCCGGCGCCGACAAGCTCGTGCTCGCGAAGCCGAACACGTTCATGAACGTCTCGGGCACCCCCGTCGCGGCGCTCGCCCGGTTCTACTCCGTCCCCCTCGACCACGTGGTCGTCGTGCACGACGAGCTGGACATCCCGTTCGACACGGTCAAGCTCAAGACCGGGGGAGGCCACGGCGGGCACAACGGCGTCCGCGACATCGCGCGAGCGCTCACGAGCCCGGACTTCCCCCGGGTGCGCGTGGGCATCGGTCGCCCGGTGGGGCGTCAGGACCCGGCCGACTGGGTGCTCTCCCCGTTCGGCAAGGACGAGCGCGCGAACCTGCCCCTGCTCGTGGGCGACGCGGCCGACGCCGTCGAGCTCCTCGTCGACGAAGGACTGCTCGCCGCACAGCAGAAGCACCACGCCCCCCGCTGAGGTTCCGGCGCGCGCGGCGCGTCAGGTGGTGAAGGTGGCGTACCCCGCCGCCCCGCCGACGGCGAAAGCGGTGAAGACGGCGACGAAGAAGATGATCGCGCCGAGGACGGCGACGATGAGCGCGGCGATGCCCGCTCCGCGCCCCCGCTTCCGGCGGATCGCGATGATGCCGAGTACGATCGCGGCGATGCCGAACACCGTGCCGGCCCAGAAGGACAGCTCCGTCCACAGCACCTGGTCCCGCGCGGGGGACAGGAACCCGAGATCGCTCGTGGAGCCGCTGACGCCCTGCGGGATGCGGCGGCCGACCTCGAAGGCGCTGACGCCGCCGATGATCGGCATGACGACGGCCGCGAGGATCGAGAGGCCGAGAGCGAGCAGGCCGAGGAACCCCGAGGGCTTCGGCGCGGCATCTGGTGCGGTGTACGAGCCGGACGGTGCCGCGTAGCCGCCCACAGGCACCTGATACGCGCCGGGAGGCGCGGCAGGGGGTGCCGGCGGATACGCGGGCGGGTACGGTGCCGGAGCGGCCGGCGGTGTCGACGGATACGCGGGCGGCGGGACCGCACCGGATACCGGCTCCTGCGGGACCGAGGGAAGGGGCGGCACGGCGCCGGGCGGAGGGGGAAGCTGCGGGTCGGTCACGATGTCATCCTAGGCTCGGCCGCGGCTCACACCCGGCGCAGCAGTCCGACGCGGTCGTACACGTCGGACAGCGTGCGATCGGCCACGGCGTCGGCGCGGGCGGCGTTCTCGGCGAGGATCCGGTCCAGCTCCGCCGGGTCGTCGAGGAGCTCGAGGGCACGGCTGCGCACCGGAGCGAACTCCTCCACGACGACCTCGGCGAGGCCCTTCTTGAAGTCGCCGTATCCGCGGCCCGCGTACTCGTCCTCGATCGCGGGGATCTGGCGTCCGGTCAGCGCGGCGTAGATGGTGAGCAGGTTCGAGACGCCCGGCTTGGCCTCACGATCGAACCGCACGGTGCCCTCGTTGTCGGTCACCGCGCGCATGATCTTCTTCGCCGACTTCGCCGGGTCGTCGAGCATCCACAGCACACCGGCGTCGCTCTCTGCCGACTTCGACATCTTCGCCGTCGGGTTCTGCAGGTCGTAGATGCGCGCCGTCTCCTTCTGGATGACCGGGACGGGCACCGTGAAGGTCTCGCCGAACCGCGAGTTGAAGCGCTCCGCGAGGTCGCGGGTGAGCTCGACGTGCTGCTTCTGGTCGTCTCCGACCGGCACGACATCGGTCTGGTACAGCAGGATGTCGGCGGCCATGAGCACCGGGTAGGTGAAGAGGCCGACGCTGGTCGCATCAGCGCCGTAGCGGGCCGACTTGTCCTTGAACTGGGTCATCCGTCCGGCCTCGCCGAAGCCGGTGATCGTGCTGAGGATCCAGGCGAGCTCGGCGTGCGCACGGACGTGTGACTGCACGTACAGCGTCGACTGCGACGGCTCGATGCCCGCGGCGATGTACTGCGCGGCGGTCCGGCGGGTCTTCTCGCGCAGCTCGGCCGGGTTCTGGGCGACCGTGAGGGCGTGCAGGTCGACGACGGAGAAGAACGCGTCATACGAGGTCTGGAGCTCCCGCCACTGCAGGAGCGCGCCGATGTAGTTGCCGATCTGGAGGGAGTCGGCGGAGGGCTGCATTCCGGAGTAGAGGCGAGGCTTGTTCACCCGTCAATCCTATGCGCCCGCGCCGCGGTGCCCGGCGCCGTCGCATCCCCTACGCTGACGTCATGACGGACGGCATGCCCCTGAGACGCGGACAGGTGTTCCTCGACGCCCTGGGCACGGAGGCGGAGCGCCTCCACCCGGAGATCCTCGCGCAGTACCGTGCGCCCGTCTCGGTGGGGCACGCGGAGGGCGTGTTCGCGGTCGCGGGGAGCCGGTTCGGCCGCTGGGCGGCCCTCGCCCGTCCGATCGTGGGACCGGGTCTGCTGGTGCCGACGTCGGGGCGGGACGTGCCGTTCGTGCTGCGCACGACGACCGGGCGCGCGGCGACGGGCCGCGCGACGCTCGACTCCACCCGCGAGTTCCTCTTCCCCGGTCGGACGGCACGGATCGTGGACCGGCTGACGGTGAGCGTGCGGCCGGGGCTGGTGCGGAATCTCCTCGGCGCCCGTGGCCGCGTGGAGCTCATCGAGGAGTGCAGTGTGACGGCGGAGGGCTTCCTGCGGATGCGTACTGTCCGGGTCGCCTTGCGGCTGTTCGGGCGGCGGTTCGCGCTGCCCGGACCGCTCGGCGTGCGCGTGGACCTCGTCGACGGCTGGGACGCCGAGCACCGCCGGCGCACGATCGACATGCGCGCCGTGAACCCCGTGCTCGGCACCGTGCTGGAGTACCGAGGATGGTACCGGGAGTCGGATCCGTCGCCCTCCGAGCGGCCGGAACCGGGTCAGTAGGTGTAGTCGACGACGACCGGCGCGTGGTCGCTCCAGCGCTGGTCGTACGCGGCCGCACGGGCCACGTGGTACGCCTGCACGCGCTCGGCGAGAGCGGGCGTGGCCAGGTGGTAGTCGATGCGCCATCCCGAGTCGTTGTCGAAGGCCTTCCCGCGCATGGACCACCAGGTGTACGGCCCGTCCACCTCGCCGTGGAAGCGACGTCCGACGTCGACCCAGCCCAGGCCCGTGCCGACCGAGCCGTCGACGCCGGTGACCGATGTCCCGGCCTCACCGAGGAAGCGATCGAAGTAGGCGCGCTCGCGCGGCAGGAAGCCGGCCTTGGTGCGGTTGCCGCGCCAGTTCTTGATGTCGAGCTCGCGGTGCCCCACGTTGAGGTCGCCGGTGACGAGGGCGAGGGCGCCGTCGGTGTTCAGGCTCGCCAGTCGAGCCTCGAACGCGTCGAGGAACTTCCACTTCTCGTCCTGCTTGGGGGTGTCGGCCTCGCCGGAGTGCACGTAGGCGCTGACGACGGTGAGCGGACGGTCGCCGATCAGGAAGTCGGCCTCGATCCAGCGCCCCTTGGAGTCGAAGTCCTCCGGGCCGAAGTCCGCCCGGGAGGCGAGCGCGGGGAGGCGGCTGGCGATCGCGACGCCCGCGCGCCCCTTGGCCGTGGCCTCGTCGTGCACGAAGGTCCAGCCGGGAAGGGCGGCCTCGATGTGCTCGTCCTGCCCGCGCACCTCTTGAAGGGTGAGGATGTCGATGTCTGCGGCGTCCAGCCACGTGCTCATCCCGTTGCGGGCGGCCGCCCGGATCCCGTTGACATTGACCGAGGCGATACGCAGGTGAGGCATTCCTCCAGCCTAACGAGCACCGCCGACATCGCGGTTCTGACGGTGATCGAGCTCGGAGAGCAGGCGCTGCGCGAAAGGGGAGGTCGGGGGTGCGGGCGGGGGAGCGGAGGCCTCCAGCCGTGCGACCTCGTCCTCCGCCGCGCGGACGGCGTGCCCGGCCGCCCAGGTCCGGTACCACGGGGCCTCGTCGCGCGCGGCGCGGGCGTCTCGCAGTCGGATCCGTGCGGCGGAGAGCAGCGTGGCGTGTTCGGCCACCCGCCGCTCGGCCTCGGTCGGCAGCAGGAGCGGGAGGTCGCGGTCCTGGGCGGCGACGGCGATCCACGAGGCGGCGACGAGCATGACCACCCCGTTGACCCGGAACCACAGCAGCAGTCCGACGAAGATCGCGAAGGTCGCCAGCAGCGGGTTCGACGGCGTGTAGCTCAGCAGGAACCCGACCCCGAACTGCAGCACCGTCATGGCCGCGCCGCCGAGGAGGGCTCCCGGCCAGATCGTGCTCCAGTGCAGCGAGGTGCCGGTGAGGAAGCGCACCATCGCCGCCAGCGCTCCCGTCAGCAGGACGAACGACACCAGGACGGTGCCGATCCGGATGCTGATGTTGACTCCGTCGGAGCCGGCATCCCAGCCCAGCAGCGACAGCACCCAGCTGAGGACCGCGGCGCTGGCGGAGCTGAGGGCAGAGCCGACGATGAGCGCGACGCCGAAGATCAGGGCGGCGAGCAGGTCGCGCGCCTTGAGGAGGAGGTAGCTGCGGCGGTCGGGCTCGAGGCCGAAGATGTCGCGCACGGCCCGCCGCGAGAAGGTCACCCACCCGATCGCGGTCCAGATCACCGTGCCGAGGGCGATGAGACCGGTGATGCCGAGGAATCCGCTGGTGTTCGAGGCGATCTCCTGCACCTGCGCGGGGGTGAAGACGCCGCCCTCGTCGAGGATGAGGTTCGGGATGTAGTTGTTGATGATGTCGATGAGGCCGTTCACCGCCTCCTCACTGCCGCCGAGCCAGAGGCCCGCGATGGCGAACGCGAGGTAGATCGCGGCGAAGATGGCGAACAGCGCCTGATAGCTCACCCCGGCGGCGAGCAGGAAGCCGTTGTGCTGCAGGAAGTGCCGCCACACCCGCACCGGGAAGAGGCCGAGGGTGCGCCGGGTCAGCGCGGTCGCGCGCTCGACCGCGGCATCGAGGCGACCGTCGGTCGCCGAACCGGGCTCGGACACGCCCCCACCCTACCCAAGCGCGGGACCCGCCCTCGCGCGCCCGGCCTGCCTCAGCGAGAACAGGCGCAGACGCGAGAACAGGCGGCCCCGTCCGGGACCGCCTGTTCTCGCATGGTTGCCTGTGCCGGTGCGTCAGGGACGCCCGCGGAGGACTGCCTGCTTGACCTCGGCGATGGCCTTGGTGACCTCGATGCCGCGGGGGCACGCCTCGGAGCAGTTGAAGGTCGTGCGGCAGCGCCAGACGCCCTCCTTGTCGTTGAGGATGTCGAGACGCACCGCGGCGTTGTCGTCGCGCGAGTCGAAGATGAAGCGGTGCGCGTTGACGATCGCGGCCGGACCGAAGTACTGGCCGTCGGTCCAGAACACCGGGCACGACGAGGTGCACGCGGCGCACAGGATGCACTTGGTGGTGTCGTCGAAGATCTCGCGATCGGCGATGGACTGCGTGCGCTCCTTGCCCTTCTCCGGCACGGAGTTCGCGACGAGGAACGGCTGCACCTCGCGGTACGACGCGAAGAACGGCTCCATGTCGACGACGAGGTCCTTCTCCAGCGGCAGGCCCTTGATGGCCTCGACGTAGATCGGCTTCGAGATGTCGAGGTCCTTGATCAGCGTCTTGCAGGCCAGGCGGTTGCGGCCGTTGATGCGCATGGCGTCGGAACCGCAGATGCCGTGGGCGCAGGAGCGGCGGAAGGTCAGCGAGCCGTCGACCTCCCACTTGATCTTGTGCAGGGCGTCGAGCACGCGGTCGGTGGAGTAGAGCTCCACGTCGTAGTCGACCCAGTGCGGCTCGGCGTCGACCTCGGGGTCGAACCGGCGGATGTTGAAGGTGACGATGAAGGACTGGATCCCGGTGTCTTCGGTCGTCTCGGCCGGCGCTTCGGCGATGGCGTTCGACATGCTCAGTACTTCCTCTCCATCGGCGGGTAGTTCAACTCGCCCTTGTCGTTCTTGGTGAAGACGACCGGCTTCCAGTCGAGCTTGATGTGGTCGCTCGGGTCGGAGGAGTGCGGGTCGCCCGTGAGGTACGCCATGGTGTGCTTCATGTAGTTCTCGTCGTCGCGCTTCGGGAAGTCGTCGCGCATGTGGCCGCCGCGGCTCTCCTCGCGGTTCTGCGCGGCGTAGACGACGACCTCGGCGATGTCGAGCAGGAAGCCCAGTTCGACGGCCTCGAGCAGGTCGGTGTTGAACCGGTGGCCCTTGTCGTCGACGTGCACGTTCTTGTAGCGCTCACGGAGCTCCGCGATCACGCCGAGGACGTGCTGCAGCGACTCGTGCGTGCGGAACACCTGCGCGCCCTTGTCCATCTCGTCCTGCAGCGTCTTGCGGAGGACCGCGATCCGCTCGGTGCCCTGGTTGTTGCGCAGGCCCTCGAGCATGTCGGAGACGAACCCGGCGGGGTTCTCCGGCAGCGGGACGAACTCGGCCGTCTTGACGTACTCGACGGCGTTGCGGCCGGACCGCTTGCCGAACACGTTGATGTCGAGCAGCGAGTTCGTGCCGAGGCGGTTGGCGCCGTGCACCGAGACGCAGGCGCACTCGCCGGCGGCGTAGAGGCCGGGGACGACGGTGTCGTTGTCCGCGAGCACCTCGCCGTTGTTGTTCGTGGGGATGCCGCCCATGGCGTAGTGCGCGGTCGGCATGACGGGGACCGGCTCGACGACCGGGTCGACGCCCAGGTAGGTGCGGGCGAACTCGGTGATGTCGGGGAGCTTGGTCTCCAGCACCTCGGCGCCCAGGTGCGTGCAGTCCAGCAGCACGTAGTCCTTGTGGGGACCGGCGCCGCGGCCCTCCGCGACCTCCTGGACCATGCAGCGCGCGACGATGTCTCGGGGCGCCAGGTCCTTGATGGTGGGGGCGTACCGCTCCATGAAGCGCTCACCCGAGGCGTTGCGCAGGATCGCACCCTCGCCGCGGGCGCCCTCGGTGAGGAGGATTCCGAGGCCGGCGAGGCCGGTCGGGTGGAACTGGAAGAACTCGAGGTCCTCGAGGGGGAGGCCCTTGCGCCAGACGATGCCGACGCCGTCGCCCGTGAGGGTGTGCGCGTTGGAGGTCGTCTTGAAGATCTTGCCGAAACCGCCGGTCGCGAAGATCACGGCCTTGGACTGGAAGACGTGCAGCTCGCCCGTGGCGAGGTCGTAGGCCACCACGCCGGCGATCTGCGTCGCGCCCGCCGCGTCCTTCACGGTGATGAGGTCGAGCGCGTAGAACTCGTTGAAGAAGTTGATGCCGAGCTTGACGCAGTTCTGGAACAGCGTCTGCAGGATCATGTGACCGGTGCGGTCGGCGGCGTAGCAGGCGCGGCGGACCGGGGTCTTGCCGTGCTCGGCCGTGTGACCGCCGAAGCGACGCTGGTCGATCTTGCCCTCGGGGGTGCGGTTGAAGGGGAGACCCATGTTCTCGAGGTCGATGACCGCGTCGATGGCCTCCTTCGCGAGGATCTCCGCCGCGTCCTGGTCGACGAGGTAGTCGCCGCCCTTCACGGTGTCGAAGGTGTGCCACTCCCAGGAGTCCTCCTCGACGTTCGCGAGGGCCGCCGCCATACCGCCCTGCGCGGCACCGGTGTGCGAGCGCGTCGGGTACAGCTTGGAGATCACGGCCGTCTTCGCGCCGGGGCCGGCCTCGATGGCCGCCCGCATGCCGGCGCCGCCGGCGCCCACGATGACGATGTCGAACTGGTGGTAGTGCACGCCGTCACGGACGACGGAATCCTGCGTCTGGGTAGTCACTTCTCGTTTGCCTCTTCTTCTAGCCCTGCGCCTGGCAGGTCTCCCACAGCGTGCTCGACTCGGTCACACCCAGGCACGGGTCGAACGTGAAGACGACCAGGGTGCCGAGGAGGATGAGCAGGCCCGCGGCCAGGCCGAGGGCCCAGACGAGCGCCTTGCGCGCGGTCGGGTTGGTCACGTAGTCGTTCACGATCGTCCGCATGCCGTTGGCACCGTGGATGAGTGCGAGCCAGAGCATCAGCACGTCCCACCACTGCCAGAACGGGGTGGCGAACTTGCCGGCGATGAAGGCGAAGTCGAGGGCGTGGATGCCCTCGCCGACCATGAGGTTGACGAAGAGGTGGCCGAAGATCAGCACGACGAGCACGACGCCCGAGACGCGCATGAAGACCCAGCCCCACTTCTCGAGGTTGACGCCGCGCTGGCGACGGGCGGGAGCGGCGACGGTCTGGGCGGTCATCAGTGTCCTCCTCCGAAGCCGGCGAACGCGAGCATCAGGTGGCGCGGGACGAAGCCGGCCATGATGATGCCCCACACGAGCAGCACGCCCCAGAAGAGCTGGCGCTGGTACTTGGCGCCCTTCGACCAGAAGTCGACGGCGATGATGCGCAGGCCGTTCATGGCGTGGAAGACGATGCCCGCCACGAGGACGACCTCGCCGATCGCCATGACCGGGTTCTTGTATGTGCCGATGACCGCGTCGTACGCCTCCGGCGACACCCTGATCAGCGCCGTGTCGAGCACGTGCACCAACAGGAAGAAGAAGATGGCGACTCCGGTGATGCGGTGAAGCACCCACGACCACATGCCTTCGCGACCCCGATAGAGGGTGCCGCGGGGGGTCTTGGACGTGGTTTCCGAAATCGACGGTGTCAAGCGAGCGCTTGTGGACACGGTCGTCCTCCCTGGATCGATGTGTTTCGGTCGCGTGCGCTGCTTCGTCCACATCTGGCCTGGAGGAGGGTCAGGCACGCCCGATCGGTGTCCATCCTATTCCCGCGCGGACGCCCCGGGCGACGAAGGGGAGCCTAAGTCGGACCCGCCGCTACGCTGGCCTGCATGAGCGAGCCGATCGAAGACTTCTACGCGGTCATCCCTGCCGGCGGCATCGGCAGTCGGCTGTGGCCGCTGTCCCGGGCGGACGCCCCGAAGTTCCTGCACGATCTCACCGGGTCCGGGCATTCGCTGCTGCGCGACACGTGGGACCGTCTGGAGCCGCTCGCCGGTCCGGACCGGATCGCGGTGGTCACCGGGCGCGCGCACCGGGCGGCGGTGGAGGCGGAGCTGCCGGGGATCGCCGACCTCAACGTCTTCCTGGAATCCGAGCCCCGCGAGTCCGCGGCGGCGATCGGGCTGGCGGCGGCCGTGCTGCACCGGCGCAACCCGGACGTCATCATCGGCTCGTTCAGCGCCGACCACGTCATCCGGGGCACGCGGGTCTTCGAGTTCGCCGTCCGCGACGCCGTCGAGGTCGCGAGGGAGGGCTACATCTGCACGATCGGCATCGCGCCGACCGAGCCGGCGGTCGGCTTCGGCTACATCAAGAAGGGGCCGGAGCTGGTCGTCGAGCGCGCCAGGGAGGCGGCCCTCGTCGAGAGCTTCGTCGAGAAGCCGGATCTGGAGACGGCCAAGGCGTACCTCGCCGAGCGCACCTACCTGTGGAACGCGGGCATGTTCATCGCGAAGGCGAGCGTCCTGCTGGACGAGCTCGCGGCCAACGAGCCCGCGCTGCACGCCGGTCTGCTCGAGCTCGCCGAGGCCTGGGACGACCGGGAGCTCCGCGGGCCGGCCGTCGACCGCATCTGGCCGCGGCTGAAGAAGATCGCGATCGACTACGCCGTCGCGGAGCCGGCGGCGCGGCGCGGGCGCCTCGCCGTGGTCCCCGGGCACTTCGACTGGGATGACGTGGGGGACTTCGCGTCGCTGACGAAGCTCATCACGAACGGCCGCAAGAACGACCTCGCCGTCCTCGGACCCCGCGCCAGGGTGCTCACCGACGCGGCCAGCGGCATCCTCGTCAGCCAGACCAGCCGCGTGATCAGCCTCGTCGGCGTGCAGGACATCGTCGTGGTCGACACCCCCGACGCGCTCCTGGTCACGACGGTCGAGAACGCGCAGCGGGTGAAGGGCGTGGTGGAGTCGTTGAAACTCAACGGACAGGGCGACGTGCTCTGATGAGCATCGGTCAGTGCTCATCGGCAGGGTTGATTTCAGCTTTGTAACCATTGGCCCGGCCGCCCGGGGCCGACGTGCACGAACGTCGAAACACTAGGTAACTTTGATCGATCCGCGATGGCCGCGGGTTCGTTGAGGGAGGCATCCGTGACCATCTCCACCACCAAGAAGCTGCTCGGCGCGACGGTCGCCGCCGGTGTCGTCTTCGCTCTTGCCGGCTGCGGTCAGGCGCCGACCGACGAGTCCGAGGGCGGATCCGCCCCCGTCGACTCCGACTTCAAGCCCTGCCTCATCTCCGACGCCGGCGGCTGGAACGACAAGTCGTTCAACCAGTCGGCCAAGGAGGGCATGGACAGCGCCGCCGACGAGCTCGGCATCAAGCCGCTGGAGTTCGAGTCCGCGAACGACAACGACTACGCGCCGAACCTCGAGACCGCCGTCTCCGAGGGCTGCTCGCTCATCGTCTCGGTCGGCTTCAAGCTGTCCGCCGCCACGGTCGAGTCCGCGCTCGCGAACCCCGACATCGACTACGCGATCATCGACGACTGGGCCGACAACGACTTCGACGGCACCACCGACGCGCCGAACATCAAGCCCCTCGTCTTCGACACCGCCCAGGCCGCCTACCTCGGTGGCTACGCGGCGGCCGCCTGGTCCGCGGAGGCCGGCGTGAACAAGGTCGGCACCTTCGGCGGCATGCAGATCCCGTCGGTCGCGGTCTTCATGGACGGCTACCAGCTCGGCGTCGAGAAGTACAACGAGGACAAGTCGGCCGACGTCCAGGTCTTCGGATGGGACGCCGAGACCCAGAAGGGCTCCTTCACGGGTGGCTTCGACGCCAACGACACGGCCAAGCAGACCGCCCAGGGCGTGCTCGACCAGGGTGTCGACGTCATCCTCCCCGTCGGCGGCCCGGTCTACCAGAGCGCCGCAGCGGCGATCAACGACAGCGGCAAGGACACGCTGATGCTCGGTGTCGACAGCGACCTCGCCGTCGCCGACCCCAGCGTCGCCGACATCACGCTCGTCTCGATCATGAAGGCCATCGACGTGGCCGTCCGCGACGCGACGCTCGCGGCCGCCGCCGGCGAGTTCGACCCGGAGCCCTACATCGGCACGCTCGAGAACGAGGGCGTCAAGCTCTCCGGCTTCGGCGACTTCGAGGCGGACCTGCCCGAGGGCCTGACGGACGAGCTGTCCGCTCTGCAGGAGCAGATCATCTCCGGCGACATCACGGTGGAGTCCGAGAACTCTCCCACCCGCTGAGTCGGAGCCGTACCCAGCACGGGGCGAGTGGCGCAGGCTGCCACTCGCCCCGCACTGTGGGCGGCGACGATTCTCCTCGGTGACTCTTCTGGATAAGGTGCAGATATGAAGCTCGAACTTCGCGGCATCACCAAGCGATTCGGCAGCCTCGTGGCGAACGACCACATCGATCTCGTGGTCGAACCCGGTCAGATCCACGCTCTCCTCGGCGAGAACGGCGCAGGCAAGTCGACGCTGATGAACGTGCTCTACGGCCTGTATCAGGCCGACGAGGGCGAGATCCTCCTCGACGACGTCGTGCAGCACTTCCGCGGCCCTGGCGACGCGATGGCCGCCGGCATCGGCATGGTGCACCAGCACTTCATGCTCGTGCCGGTGTTCACGGTGGCCGAGAACGTCATGCTCGGGCACGAGCAGACCAAGGGCCTCGGCACGCTGGACATCGCGAAGGCCCGCGAGCACGTGCGCGCGGTCGCCGCGCGGTTCGGGTTCGACATCGATCCGGACGCCGTCGTCGGCGACCTGCCGGTGGGTGTGCAGCAGCGCGTCGAGATCATCAAGGCGCTGTCCCGCGACGCCAAGGTCCTCGTCTTCGACGAGCCGACCGCGGTGCTGACGCCGCAGGAGACCGACGAGCTC
The DNA here is from genome assembly GCF_002114135.1 of Microbacterium sp. LEMMJ01. Lineage (NCBI taxonomy): Bacteria > Bacillati > Actinomycetota > Actinomycetes > Micrococcales > Microbacteriaceae > Microbacterium > Microbacterium sp. LEMMJ01. The sequence goes on along the minus strand of NZ_NCTV01000030.1, from coordinate 40,843 downwards.
ATGGCCATCATGCGCCAGCTCCGAGACGAGGGCACCGCGATCGTCTTCATCACGCACAAGCTGCGCGAGGTGCGCGAGGTCGCCGACCGCATCACGATCGTCCGGCTCGGTCGGGTGGTGGGGGAGGCCTCGCCGACCGCCACCAACGCCGAACTGGCCTCGCTGATGGTCGGCCGCGCGGTCGAGCTGACCGTGCACAAGGAGGCTCCGCGGCTGGGCGAGGGCGGCCTGGAGGTCCGCAACCTCCGCGTGCTCACCGCCACCGGAGCGATCGTCGTCGACGACGTCGACTTCACCGTGCGACCCGGCGAGGTCCTCGCCGTCGCCGGTGTGCAGGGCAACGGCCAGACCGAGCTCGTCGAGGCCATCGTGGGCCTCGCCGCACGCGTCGAGGGGAACATCATCCTCGACGGCACCGAGCTCGTGGGCAAGAGCGTCCGCGGCATCCTCGACGCCGGCGTCGGGTTCGTCCCGGAGGACCGCACCGAGGACGGCCTCGTCGCCGGATTCTCGGTCGCCGAGAACCTCATCCTCGACCGCTCAGACGATCCCGCGTTCAGCCGGGCCGGGACGCTGCGCCGCGGCGCCCTGGAGGACTTCGCCAAGAAGCGCATCGCGGAGTACGACATCCGCACGCAGGGCCCGGACACTCCCGCGGGCACTCTCTCCGGAGGCAACCAGCAGAAGGTCGTGATCGCCCGCGAGATGAGCCGCGAACTGCGGCTCTTCGTCGCGGCGCAGCCGACCCGCGGGGTGGACGTGGGCTCGATCGAGTTCATCCACAAGCGCATCATCGAGACGCGGGACGCGGGCATCCCCGTGATCGTCGTCTCTACCGAGCTCGACGAGGTCGCCGCCCTCGCCGACCGGATCGCGGTCATGTACCGCGGCACCATCGTCGGCATCGTCCCCGGTGACACGCCCCGGGAGACACTCGGACTCATGATGGCCGGAGCGGCCGATGCGGAGGTGACCGCGTGAGCGGCGCGACACCCGGTGCAGGAGACGTCACGAAGGGGCTGCCTCCGGAGCAGCTCCCGCCCAGCACGGGCCTCGCGGACGAGGTACCCCCGCCTCCGCGCGGCAACGTCGTCCTCAAGGAGATCCTCCGCGGCAGCGCCGTCACGACGATCCTGGCGATCGTCCTCGCGCTCATCGTCGGCGGCATCCTCATCGCCGTCACCAACGAAGACGTGCAGAAGGCCTCCGGGTACTTCTTCGCCAAGCCGAGCGACACGTTCGTCGCGGCCTGGAACGCGGTCTACAACGGCTACGAGGCGCTGTTCCGGGGAGCGATCTTCAACGCCCGCGGCGCCGACTTCGCCGCCCAGATCCGTCCGTTGACGAACACGCTGGGCTTCGCGGCTCCGCTGATCGCCGCCGGTCTGGGCGTCGCGCTCGCCTTCCGCGTCGGTCTGTTCAACATCGGCGCCCGCGGTCAGATGCTCGTCGGCGTCGCGGTCGCGGCCCTGCTGACCTTCAACCTCGACCTGCCGATCTGGTTCCACCTCCCCGTCACGCTGCTGGCCGGTATCGCCGGCGGGGCGCTCTGGGGCGGCATCGCCGGTCTCATCAAGGCACGCACGGGCGCGCACGAGGTGATCCTCACGATCATGCTCAACTACATCGCGTACTACCTGCTGCTGTGGATGATCCGCACGCCCGGGCTCCTGCAGAAGCCGGGGACCAACCAGGCGCTCGGCTCGGCCACGCCGGAGAGCGCGCAGTTCCCGACCCTGCTCGGCCCGCAGTTCCCGCTGCTCGACCTCGGCTTCGTCATCGTGGTCATCGCGACGGTGTTCGTGTGGTGGCTCATCGAGCGCTCCTCGCTGGGCATGCGCATGCGCGCGGTGGGGGAGAACCCGCACGCCGCTCGCGCCGCGGGCATCAGCGTCAAGCGCGTCTACGTCTACGCGATGCTCTTCGCGGGTGCCCTCGCCGGCCTCGCCGGGATGAACCAGCTCCAGGGCGCCGTCACCACCGGCGTCACCGAGACCATCGACGCCGGCATCGGCTTCGACGCCATCACGGTCGCCCTCCTCGGGCGCAGCCGCGCCTGGGGGACCTTCGCGGCCGGAATCCTGTTCGGTGCCCTCAAAGCGGGCTCGTTCTCGATGCAGGCGCAGGACATCCCCGTCGACATCGTGCTCGTCGTGCAGTCGCTCGTCGTGCTGTTCATCGCCGCGCCGCCGCTGCTGCGCACGGTGTTCTTCCTCCCCAAGTCCGACGCAGAGAAGGCGGCCAAGGCGAGAGCCAAGGCCGCGAAGAAGGCGGTGACGGCATGATGTCGCTCGTGCAGACCGAAGCCGCCGACGGCACGGTGCAGCTCGCCACCGTCCGGGAGCGCCACCTCAAGGCGCCGATCAGCCTCGCGGTCGTCACCGCGCTGCTGGCGGTGCTCTTCCTCGCCGTACCGCGCAGCGGCACCAGCACCTTCCGCCTCGGGGACCGCACGTCGGCCTTCGAGCTCCCCGACGTGGGGCTGCCCACCGCGCCGACCTTCTGGGTGGTCTTCGCCGTGCTCGTCGTCCTCACGGTCGGGGCCTTCCTCCGGGCATGGACGTACCGTGCGCCGTCGATCTGGCTCATCGTCGCCTATGGCGTGCTCGCCGTCTTCGCGTTCCTCGTCTGGGCCGCGGCCGGGGGCCTGGTCCCCGTCACGAGCCTCCTCTTCGGCGCCGTGTCGCTGTCGGTGCCGCTCGTGTTCGGCGCGCTCGGCGGTGTCATCGGCGAGCGGGCCGGTGTCGTCAACGTGGCCATCGAGGGGCAGCTGCTCCTCGGCGCGTTCTCGGCGGCGCTCCTGTCCAGCATCACCGGCAACGCCTTCGTGGGCCTCATCGGCGCCATGATCGGCGGCGTTCTCGTCGCGAGCGTGCTGGCGGCGTTCGCGATCAAGTACCTCGTCGAGCAGGTCATCGTCGGTGTCGTCCTCAACGTCCTCGTCACCGGCCTCACGGGCTTCCTCTACGGCGCGCTCCTCGCCCCGAACGAGGCCGAACTGAACACCCCGGTGCGCTTCTCCCGCATCGAGATCCCGGTGCTGAGCGACATCCCGATCATCGGTCCGGTGCTCTTCAACCAGACCTTCATCGTGTACCTCATGTTCATCACCGTGGCCGTCGTCGCGTGGGGCCTGTACCGCACCAAGTGGGGCCTGCGCCTCCGCGCCGTGGGCGAGCACCCGCAGGCGGCCGACACGGTCGGCATCCGGGTCAACCCGACGCGGTTCTGGAACGTGCTGCTCGCGGGCGCGATCGCCGGCATCGGCGGCGCGTACTTCACCCTCGTCTCGGTCCCGCAGTTCGGCAAGGAGATGACGGCCGGGCTCGGCTTCATCGCCCTCGCCGCGGTGATCTTCGGACGCTGGGACCCGATCCGCGCGACGCTCGCCGCCCTGCTCTTCGGATTCGCGACGAACCTGCAGAACCTGCTCTCGATCCTGAAGACGCCGATCCCCGGCGAGTTCATGCTCATGCTGCCGTACGTGGTCACGCTGCTCGCGGTCGCCGGGTTCGCCGGACAGATCCGGGGTCCTGCCGCCAGCGGCAAGCCGTACATCAAGTCGTAGAACCCGCAGGGAAGAAGGAACCATCACCATGACGGACATCGACTGGGACGAGCTGCGCCAGGTCGCCGCGGAGGCCATGACCAAGGCGTACGCGCCGTACTCGCGCTACCGCGTGGGGGCGGCGGCGCTCGTCAGCGACGGGCGGATCGTGGCCGGCTGCAACGTCGAGAACGCCTCGTACGGCGTCACGCTGTGCGCCGAGTGCTCGCTCGTGGGCGACCTGTTCATGTCCGGCGGCGGCCAGCTCGTCGCCTTCGTGTGCGTGAACAACGACGGCGAGACCATCATGCCCTGCGGCCGATGCCGGCAGCTGCTGTTCGAGCACGCCGTACCCGGCATGCTGCTGGAGACCGTCTCCGGCATCCGCACGATCGACGAGGTGCTGCCCGATGCGTTCGGGCCGCGCGACCTGGAGGAAGCACGATGACCGCTGGACAGGCTCAGGGAGCCATCGAGCCGTTCGACGCGGTCGATGTGATCCGGGCCAAGCGCGACGGGGGCGTCGTGCCCGAGCCCGCTCTGCGGTGGATGGTCGACGCCTACACGCGCGGCTATGTGTCCGACGCGCAGATGGCCTCCTTCGCGATGGCGATCTTCCAGCGCGGCATGGAGCGCGACGAGATCCGCGTCCTCACCGATGCGATGATCGCGTCCGGTGAGCGGATGAGCTTCGCGACCCTCGGCAAGAAGACCGTGGACAAGCACTCCACGGGCGGCGTCGGCGACAAGATCACCCTGCCGCTCGCGCCGCTTGTCGCCTCGTTCGGCGTGGCGGTCCCGCAGCTCAGCGGCCGCGGTCTCGGCCACACCGGCGGCACGCTCGACAAGCTGGAGTCGATCCCCGGCTGGCGCGCGGCGCTCAGCAACGAGGAGATGTTCGCGCAGATGCAGGGTGACGTCGGGGCCGTGATCTGCGCCGCGGGCTCTGGTCTCGCTCCCGCCGACAAGAAGCTCTACGCGCTCCGCGACGTGACCGGCACCGTGGAGGCCATCCCGCTGATCGCCTCCAGCATCATGTCGAAGAAGATCGCCGAGGGGACCGACGCCCTCGTCCTGGACGTGAAGTTCGGCTCCGGCGCCTTCATGCAGGACATCGACCGCGCCCGCGAGCTCGCCCGCACGATGGTCGCGCTCGGCACCGACTCCGGCGTCGCCACCACGGCGCTGCTGACCGACATGAACGTCCCGCTGGGCCGCGCGATCGGCAACGCCAACGAGGTCCGCGAGTCGGTCGAGATCCTCGCCGGCGGGGGACCCGCCGACGTGCGGGAGCTGACCATCGCGCTCGCCAGGGAGATGCTCGCCCTGGCCGGCCGGCCCGATGCGGACGTGGAGGCGGCGCTGGACGACGGCCGCGCCATGGACACCTGGAAGGCGATGATCCGCGCCCAGGACGGCGACCCCGACGCGGCCCTCCCGGTCGCGCGGGAGACGCACGTCGTCACGGCGCCCGCGGACGGCGTCGTGACCCGGATGGACGCGCTCCCCTTCGGCATCGCCGCGTGGCGTCTCGGCGCCGGCCGCGCGCGGGCCGAGGACCCGGTGATCTTCGAGGCGGGCATCGACCTGCACGCGAAGCCGGGCGACCGGGTCGCCGCCGGGCAGCCGCTGTTCACCCTGTCGGCGGCGGACGAGGCGCGCTTCCCCCGAGCCATCGAGGCACTCGAAGGGGCCTGGGAGCTCGGCGACGAGGCGCCGACCGTGGGTCCGATCGTCCGCGAGCGCATCACGGCGTGAGGCCCGGGCGCTAGCCTGGACGGACACCCCGCGACCGAGAGGATCCCCATGTCGATCGATGCGAACGGCGACGTCGCCATCCAGGGCGTCTCCCTGCGGAGTCTGCCGAAGGTGTCGCTGCACGACCACCTGGACGGCGCCGTGCGTCCGGCCACGATCATCGAGCTCGCCGACGCGATCGGTCTCGACCTCCCGGCCTCCGACCCGGCGACGCTCGGCTCCTGGTTCGCGAAGAAGAGCGACGCAGGGTCGCTGGAGGAGTACCTGAAGACCTTCGAGCTCACCACCGCGGTCATGCAGACCCGGGAGGGACTGACCCGGGTGGCGCGCGAGTTCGTGCAGGACCTCGCGGCCGACGGCGTCATCTACGGCGAGGTGCGCTGGGCACCGGAACAGCACCAGGCCGGCGGTCTCTCGCTGGAGGACGCCGTCGAGGCCGTGCAGCAGGGGATCGAGGAGGGCGAGGACGCGGCGGACCGGGACGGTCGCAGCATCCGCGTCGGACAGCTCCTCACCGCCATGCGGCACACCGACAGGGCCAGGAAGATCGCCGAGCTCGCTGTGGACTTCCGCGGACGGGGGGCCGTCGGCTTCGACATCGCCGGACCCGAGGACGGCTTCCCGCCGTCCGACCACCGCGCGGCATTCGACTACCTCTCCGAGAACTTCTTCCCGGTGACCGTGCACGCGGGCGAGGCGGCGGGCCTCGCCTCGATCCGCTCGGCCCTGCTGGACGGTCGTGCGCTCCGCCTCGGACACGGCGTCCGCATCGCGGAGGACCTCGAGGTCGTCACGCAGGAGGGCGACGAGGTGCAGGTGCGCTTCGGCGACCTCGCGCGCTGGGTGCGCGACCGGGAGATCCCGCTGGAGCTCTCCCCGTCGTCGAACCTGCAGACGGGGGCGGTCGCCGCGTGGGGCAAGACGCTCGCCGATCACCCGTTCGACCTGCTCTACCAGCTCGGCTTCGCGGTGACCGTGAACGTGGACAACCGCACCATGAGCGCCACCTCGCTCACCAGGGAGCTGGCCCTCCTCGTGCAGACCTTCGAGTACGACCTCGACGACCTCGAGGCCTTCCAGTTCAACGCCGCCGCCGCGGCCTTCCTCCCCGTCGAGGAACGGGAGGAACTCGTCGAGATGATCGCCGAGGGCTTCGACACCTGACATGCGCTCCGGGGGGAGGTCGTCGCGGTCACGAGCCGGACTCGTCGGCGCGCTCGTCGCCGTCGTCATCGTCGGAGGGGGCGTCGCGGCGTTCGCGGGGCTCCATCGCACGCCGGAGGAGCGGATTCCGAAGGCCCAGGGCACCGTCGCGGCGCCTCCGCTCACGCCGTCGCAGCAGATCCTGGCGGACGCGGACGATCCCCGCGCGTGCGCGGTCACCTTCCGCGGCGACGGGGCGCCGACCGCGCCGATGCTGCAGCTGCAGGACGAGCCGTATCGGGGGCTGCCGATCCCGCGGCTCGACGGCCGGGTGTTCGCGGGCTGGTACGCCAGCGCCGACGCTGCCGCCGCCTTCACGGTGGAAGCTCGGGTGAACGGCGCGGATCCGGTCGCGTGCGAGCAGCAGCAGACGGAGCTCTTCGCCGCCTGGAAGACGCCCGAGGAGAACGCGGCCGAGGGCGTGCGCGTACCCATCCTGATGTACCACCAGTTCACGGCCGACCCGGCGGGGGAGAAGGGGTGGCTGCGCGGCAACTACGCGTACATCGGCGACTTCGAGGCGCACATGGCGCACATCGCGACCACCGGCTTCTATCTGCCGACCTGGGACGAGCTCAGCGCGTTCATCGACGGGCGGCTCTCCCTCCCGGCGCGGAGCGTCATCATCACCGACGACGACGCCGATCAGACGTGGTTCGACCTCGCGGTGCCGGTGGTGGACGCACACCGGCTCCTCAGCACCTCGTTCATGGTCACGGCCTATCGTCAGGACCCCGCGCCCTCGCCGTGGGTCCAGCGGCGCTCGCACACCCATGACATGCATCAGGCCGGCGAGGACGGCAGGGGACGCATGGTCAACGGGACGCCCGCGCAGATCGCCGCCGATCTCACCACGTCGGGGGACGTGCTCGGCGTCCGCGAGGTGGTGGCCTACCCGTTCGGCCACTACGACGACACGGCGAAGGAGGGCGTCCGCCAGGCGGGCTACGAGCTGGCGCGGACCATCGATCCCGGATACGTGGTGATCGGGACGGACAAGCTGGCCCTCCCCGTCGTGCGCATCGACTACGGAATGGGCCTGGATGCCCTGGTGTCGCGCATCGGGTGACCCCGCACGAGGCGCGAGGATGAGGGCATGCCCGCTTCCGTCTTCCTCGCCGGTCCCGCCTCCTGGAACCGCATGGTCCTCCTCGACCGACTCCCCGAGCCCGTGCCGCACATGCAGTTCGCGCAGGCGAGCTGGGAGACGGTCGGCGGCACGAGTGCGGGCAAGGCGCTGAGCCTGACGGCGCTCGGCCGATCCGTCGTGCTGCATGCCGTCGCCGGGGAGGACGAGGAGGGGCTGCGGGTGCGTGCGGCACTGGAGGCGGCCGGGGTGGTCGCGCAGTGGACGGACGGAACCACGGAGCGGCACCTCAACCTCATGACGGCGCAGGGCGACCGGGTGTCGCTGTACCTCTCCACGCCGACGGAGACGTCAGGCACGGACGACGCCGCGCACGCCGCCGAGATGGCCGCGGCCGACGCCGTCGTGCTCGATCTGGCCGCCGAGCCGCGGCGGCTGCTCCCGCTCGCGGCGGCCAGCGGCACGCCGCTCTGGGTCGACGTGCACGACTATGACGGCGTCGACGGGTACCACCGGCCCTTCCTGGCGGCGGCTGCGGCGGTCTTCTGCAACGCGGATCGGCTGGCCGCGCCGGTGGAGTTCCTCCGCGCCGTCGTCGCGGCGGGAGCGGCGTTCGCGGTGTGCACGCTCGGCGCGGAGGGAGCGGTCGCGGTCGGAGCGGACGGCGCCGAGCTGCGGGTGCCCGCGCTGCCGACCACCGTCGTCGACACCAATGGCGCGGGCGACGCGTTCCTGGCCGGAGTCCTCGACGCGCGGCTGGCGGGGGCGGACCTGGCGTCGGCGCTCTCGGCGGGTGCGCGCTCGGCGACCGGAGTGCTGACCACCCGGCACCTGCATCCGCTGCTCGACCCGATCCTCGGTGATCCGCGGGCGGCCTAGGGAGCGACCTGCTCCAGGAAGCCGCCGACGACCTCGGTGACCTCGGCGTGCATCTCCTCGTCGTCGATGGTCGGGGTACCGTCACCGGACTGGGGGCCGTAGTCGCCGAAGGAGGCGTGGGAGGCGCCGTCGATCTCGACGAACTCGGCGTCCGCGGGGAGCTCGGAGCGGGCGTCCGCGATCTTCTCGGGTGTGGAGAGGCCGTCCTCACTGCCGGAGACGCTGAGCACCGGGAGGCCGGTTCCGGCGAGGTCGGTCGCGCAGTAGGAGGCGAAGAGGACGAGGGCATCGGCGTCCGTCGCGAGCTGGCAGGCGCGCACCCCCCCGAGGGAGTGACCGCCCACGGCCCAGGTGTCCACGTCGGGCGCGGCACTCGTGAACGAGCCGAGGCCGCGGGGATCGAAGAAGGCGAGGTTGAGCCAGGGCCGCGTGATCACGACCGTGGTGCCCTCCTCCGCGATCCCCTGGAGGATCGAGGCGTAGGCCCACGGGTCGACCTTCGCCCCCGGGATGAAGACGAGTCCGCGGTCGGACGAGCCGTCCGCAGGCTCCAGGACGATCCCCTCCTCGGCATCGGTCACCGTGATCGAGGGGTTCTCCGGGACGGCGGCGAGCGGTTCGGGCTCCGCGGCCATGACGCCGACCTGGCTCCACACGAGGATCCCGCCGACGGCGAGCACGAGGACGATCGCCACACTCCACAGGACTCGTCTCAGGACGCGGCGTCGGGGCTTCTGCTGCACAGCAGCAACGCTACTCCCGTCCGGACGCCGCGTCCGCTCAGCCGGCGAGTGCCGCCTGGCGGAGTGCCACGGCGTCGCGGACGGCGGCGAAGAGCGGGTGCTCCGGATCGAGCCCCGTGGTGCGGACGGTGAAGCCTGCGGGGTCTTCGGAGCGGAGCAGCGTCTGCAGCTCGACCGCCTGCTCGTCGGCAGGGTCGTCGAACTCCAGTGCGGCGGCGACGGCCGCCACGAGCGCGTCCGTCGACAGTCCGTGCTCGGCGGCCATCGCCGCGGGACCGATGAAGCGCTCGTGCCGGGAGATCTTCCGCAGCGGCTGCCGGCCGACGCGCTGCACGGTGTCCACGAGCGCGGGATTGCGGAACCGCTCGAGGATGGTCGCGCGGTACTGCGCGAGCTCCGCAGGATCGAGACCGTGTTCGACGACCAGCACCGCCGAGGTCTCCTCCAGCGCCGCGGAGACCTGCGCGGCGATCGCCTCGTCCGCGAGGGCGTCCGAGATCCGCTCGATGCCCGCCCGTGCACCGAAGTACGCGGTGGCGGCATGACCGGTGTTCACCGTGAAGAGCTTGCGCTCGATGTACGGCGCGAGGTCGTCGACGAAGTGGGCGCCGGGGATGCGCGGCGGGGTATCGCCGAACGGCCGGGCCTCGATCGCCCACTCGAAGTACGGCTCCACCGTGACGTCGATGCCGCCGCCCTCCGGCTGCGCCGGCACGATCCGGTCGACGGCGGTGTTCGCGAACACGGCGCGGCCGAGCAGCGTATCGGCGTCCGGCCCCGCCGCGGCGACGATCTCCTGCCGCAGCTGATCGGTGGCGCCGATGGCGTTCTCGCAGGCCATCACCTGCAGCGGCGCGGCCTCGGGGGAGCGCAGCGCGAGTCCGGCGACGATCGACGGGGCGACGAACCGCAGCACGGTGGGGCCGACGGCGGTCGTGACGACGTCGGCCGTCGCCACTTCCTCCGCGACCACGGCGGGGTCCGTGCGGCTGTTCACCGCACGGAACCCGGAGACGACGTGGTCGGTCCCTCCGGGGCCGGCTTCGTGCACGGTGTACGAGTCCGCCCGGTCGATCGCCTCCACGAGCGCGTCCGCGACGTCGCTGAAAACGACCTCGTAACCGCCCTCGTGCAGGAGCAGGCCGACGAAACCGCGCCCGATGTTGCCCGCCCCGAAGTGGACCGCCTTCATCCCTCGTTCACCTCCGAGAGGAGAGCGAACAGCTCGTCCGGCGTCGCCGCCGCTTCCAGCCGGGCGACGTCGTCCTCCTCGGAGAAGAGGATCGCGATGCGCGACAGGATGTCGAGGTGCTCGTCGCCGACGCCGGCGATGCCGATCACGAACCGCGCCTGCTCGCCGTCCCAGTCGACGCCGCCGTCGTAGCGGACGACGGAGAGGGCGGAGGCGAGGATGGCGTCCTTCGCCTCGTTCGTGCCGTGCGGGATCGCCAGGCCGTTGCCCATGTACGTCGACACCGTCTCCTCGCGCTGGCGCATCGCGTCGACGTACGCCGGGGTCACCGCACCGGCGGCGACGAGGATGTCCGTCGCCTCCTGGAGGGCGTCGTCGCGCGACGCGCCTCCCGGGTGGATGCGGACCTGCTCGGCAGTGAGAACGCTCATTCTTCGTCCTTTCGCTGTTCCTTGACCATCTCGACGACCTCGTCGTACTTCGGCGAGTTCATGAAGTTGTCCACCGACACGTGCAGGGAGTCCGGCGACTTCGCCGTGGCCCGGTCGGTGAGCTGCTGCTGCGTGATGACCACGTCGGCGGCGCCGTCGAGATTGGCGATGGCGGCGTTCGTGACGGTGACGCCCTCGATGCCGGCCTTCTTCAGCTTGTTGCGGAGCACGCTGGCACCCATGGCGGACGAGCCCATGCCGGCGTCGCACGCGAACACGATGGTCTCGATCGGGGACGCCGCGACCGCGGTGGTGGCGGGAGCCGGCGTGGTCTCCGGGGCTGTCGTCGCGGTCGAGGTGCGCAGGGCGTCCATCGCCGCGGAGGACTTGCCCTTGTTCGCCTCGGTCTGCGCGATGGCCGCGCCGAACGCGTCGCCCTCGGCGGCGAGGTCGCGCTTGCGCGAGGCCCGCAGGATGACGCCGGTGATGAGGAACGTCACGGTCGCCGCGATGATGACCGACAGGTAGACGACGAGGAGGTTGGCGACGCCGGGGCCGATGGCCGCGGCGGTCACGGCGATGATGCTGCCTGGGGCCGCCGGGAAGGCGAGCCCGCCGCCGAGGACCATGTTGGTGGTCACACCGGCCGCTCCACCCGCGATGAGCGCGAGGATCGTGGTCGGCTTGCTGAGCGCGTACGGGAAGTAGATCTCGTGGATGCCGCCGAAGAACTGGATGATGGCGGCACCGGGAGCGGAGGCCTTCGCCGCGCCGACCCCGAAGAAGGTGAAGGCGAGCAGCAGACCGAGGCCGGGGCCGGGGTTCGCCTCGATGAGGAAGAGGATCGACTTGCCCGTCTCGGCGGCCTGCTCGATCCCCAGCGGGGTGAACACGCCGTGGTTGATGGCGTTGTTGAGGAACAGCACCTTGGCCGGCTCGACGATGATCGACACGAGCGGCAGCAGGTTGAGCGAGACGAGCCAGTCGACGGCGGCGCCCAGCGCGGCGCTGATGCCGAGCATGACCGGGCCGAAGGCGAAGAACCCGACGATGGCGAGGATCATGCCCAGGATGCCGGCGGAGAAGTTGTTGACGAGCATCTCGAAGCCGGGGCGGATCTTGCCGTCCCACAGCTTGTCGACCTGCTTCATGATCCACGCGGCGATCGGGCCCATGATCATGGCGCCGAGGAACATCGGGATGTTCGTCCCGACGATCACGCCGACGGTCGCGATCGTGGCGACCACGCCGCCGCGCTCGCCGTAGACCATGCGTCCGGCCGTGTTCGCGATCAGGAGGGGCAGCAGGTAGGTGACCATCGGGCCGACCAGGCCCACGTAGGCCAGGATGTTGCCGTCCGCGCCTTCGGCGACCGCGGTCATCGCGCCCTGCCAGCCGAGGACGGCGGAGTCGCCGCCGCCGCCGATGATCTCGGCGACGCCGGCCCAGTGCCAGCCGAACGGGCTCTCGGCCCCGAAGAAGCCCTTCGGTATGAAGAGCATCGTGATGAAGCCCCAGGCGATGAAGGCCGCGATGTTCGGCATGATCATGCCGGAGAGGAACGTGCCGAAACGCTGCACGCCCACGCGGAGGCCACCGGGGGCGGTGGCGGCGGGTGACGTCGTCGTCATGATGTGGTCTCTTTCTGATGAGGGGGGAGTGCCGCGGCGAGGGTCGCCGCAGCGGTGCGGGCGGAGGGGGCGTCGTCCGCGCCGAGCGCGGCTTCCGCGAGACGGAGGGCATCGTCGCGAGTCCGGGCGGCGAGCGCCTGGCGGACGTCGGCGAGGGCGGACGGTGCCATGGACAGGCTCGTCGCACCGAGGCCCACGAGGACGACGGCGAGCAGCGGATCGGCCGCGGCCTCGCCGCAGATGCCGACGGGCTTGCCGAGACGGGCACCGGCCGCACCGACCTCGCGCACCAGGCGCAGCACCGCGGGGTGCCAGGGATCCTGGAACGACGCGACGGAACCGAGCAGCCGGTCCGCGGCCATCGTGTACTGCGTGAGGTCGTTGGTGCCGATGGATGCGAAGTCGGCGTGCGCGAGCACCCGGTCGGCGAGCAAGGCGCTGGAGGGCACCTCGACCATGACGCCGGCTGTCTTCAGCCCGTACTCGCGGGCGAGACCGGTGAAGTACACGGTCTCCTCGACGGTGGCCACCATGGGTGCCATGACCCACAGGTCGGCGTCGGTCGCGGCGTCGGCCTCGGCCAGCGCGGTCAGCTGCTCGCGGAGGATGTCCTCGCTCGCGCGGAGCGCCCGCAGGCCGCGCAATCCCAGGGCCGGGTTCTCCTCGTGTGCGTCGTTGAGGAAGGCCAGCGGCTTGTCGGCCCCCGCGTCGAGCATCCGCACGACGACCTTCTTGCCGGGGAAGGCCTCCAGGAGCTCGCGGTAGGCGTCCCGCTGCTGGGCGACCGTCGGCGCCTGCGACGCGGAGAGGAACAGGAACTCCGTCCGGAACAGGCCGACGCCCTCGGCCCCCCGCGCGACCGCGTCGGCGGCGTCGGCGGGCTTCCCCAGGTTCGCGAGCAGCGCGACCGGCGTGCCGTCGGCGAGGGCGCCGGGGGTGAGCGGGGCGTCGTCGGCGGCGCGGCGGGCGGCGGCGCGCTCGGCGGCGCGGGCGCGCTCGTCATCGGTCGGCTCACGGGTGATGACTCCCGCGGCCGCGTCGACGATCACGGTCTCCCCGGTCGTCAGGGCGTGCCCGTCGCCGACGCCGACCACGGCCACGATGCCCTTCTCCCTGGCGAGGATCGCCGTGTGGGAGGTCGGGCCGCCGTCGGTGGTGACGAGGGCGAGCACCTGGTCGAGGTTCAGCAGTGCGGTGTCGGCGGGCGCGAGGTCACGCGCCACGAGGACGAACGGGTGCCCAGGGTCGGGCACGCCGGGGGCCTCCACGCCGCGCAGCCGGGCGAGCACCCGCTGCGCGATGTCGTCGAGATCGGCGGCGCGCTCACCGAGGTAGCCGCCGACGGCTTCGAGCGTGGCCCGGAAACCCGCGAAGGCGTCGTGCACGGCCCACTCCGCGGTGGCGCCGGCGTCGATCCTGCTGTCGACCTCGTCCTGCAGGGTGGGGTCCTCGGCGATCATCGCCTGCGCCTCGAGCACCTCCTGCGCCGCACCACCGGCGGCCTCGCCGCGCTGGGTCAGCTCCTGCGCCACGACGGCGACGGCCTCGCGGACCCGCGCACGCTCGCTATCCGCCCCCGCGGTGCTCGGCGTGTTCTCGGGCGCGGGCAGCGCCTCGGTCATCCGGACGACCGGTCCCTGCGCGACGCCAAGACCGATGCCCACCCCTCGCAGCGCGCTCATCCGGCGGCGTCCTGGTCGTGGTCGGTGGTCAGCAGCTCGGTGAGCGTGTCCAGGACCCCCTCTGCGCCGTCGCCGTCGGCCGTGAGCGTCACGTAGTCGCCGTGCTCGATGGCCAGGGCGATCACCCCGAGGATGCTGGCGGCGTTGACCGGCTTGCCGGAGTCCTTGGCGATCGTGACCGCGAGGCCGGAGTCCTTCGCGGCCTGCGCGAAGATCTTGGCGGGCCGGGCGTGCAGTCCATGCGAGGAGCCGATGCGGACGGTGCGGGTGGCGGTCATGGTGTTCCTTTCGGGGCCCCGCCGGCAGCGGCGAGGGTCGACTGGGCGAGGAGAAGCGTGCGGCCGCCGTCGCGATCGGCGAACACGTCATCCGGCAAGACCGCGACGGGCGCGCGGGTCAGGTCGCGGATGGCGCCGAGGCGCTCGCGGAGGTGTGGGCCCACGAGGACGAGGTCGTGCCCTCCGAGGGAGACGGTGCTCTCGACGCCGGCGTCCGCGTCCCAGTCCAGTCCCGCCGCGGCGGCGGCGGTGCGCAGGCGCTGGGCGACGAACGTGCTCGACGCCCCGGCGCCGCAGACCACGAGAATCCTCATCGATGTCACCTTCCTGAGAACAGTCTGGGAAACCAGGCCGCGGTGGCACCAACACGTTCTCTTCCGCCCCTGCGGAACCCTGCTCGCCGCGCCCCTGTCGCCGGAGGCTGTCATCATGGAGAGCAGTCGGACAGTGCCGTCAGCACGGGAACTCGGAGGGATCATGTCGCGCCAGCGTCAGGACCAGCTCCTCGCCGCCCTGCTGCGCGAGGAGGGCTGGGCGACCGCGGGCACGCTGGCCGACCTCCTCGGCGTGACGCCCCGCAGCATCCGTTCCTACGTCGCGGCCCTGAACGCCCGCACGCCCGGCGCCGCGGTCGTCGAGTCCGGCCCGGCGGGCTATCGGGCGGGCCCCGGTGCCCGCGGTGCGCTCCGGGTGCGGCAGGGCGGCGACTCCGCGCCCCGCGAACGGCTGCACGCCCTGGTCCGGCTGCTGCTGGACGCGGAGGAGGGGATCGACGTCTTCGACACCGCGGACGCCCTGCATGTGAGCGAGGCGACGCTGGAGGCGGACCTCGTGCGGGTGCGCGGCCTCCTCGACGGCACCGACCTGACGCTCGAACGCGCACGGGAGCGGGTGCGGCTCCGCGGAGACGAGGCCGCCCAGCGCCGGCTGCTCAGCCGTCTCGCCCACGACGAGATGGACGACGCCTCCTTCCACCCCGAGATCTTCCGGCGGGCCCTCTCCGGCACGGCGGTGGATGCGCGGGCGGTGGGACCCTTCAAGTCCGCCCTGGTGGGAGAGCTCGGCGAGCTCGGCTACTACGTCAACGAACTCGCGATCGCCGACGTGCTGCTGCACATCGCGATCGCCGCCGAGCGGGTGGCCGCCGGGCGCGCCCTCGACGCGCCGCCGGTGGGAGCCCGACCGGAGATCCCGCGGGTGGGCGCGGTGATCGCCCGCCTCGCGGCCGAGCACTTCACTGTGGTCCTGGGCGAGGGCGACAGCGGTCACCTCGCCTCCCTGGTCCTCACCCGGATCGTCGCCCCCGGTGGCGAGGCGGCGCAGGAGCTCGCCCGCAGCGGCGTCGCCCCGGACGTGGAGGCGGCGGTCCGCGCGGAGATCGCGCGGGCCGCGGAGGACTACCGCGTCGACCTCGTCGACGAGACCTTCGTGCTCCGTCTCGCGCTGCACGTGCAGAACCTCCTGCGCCGCGCCGAGGAGAGCGCCCTCACCCGCAATCCGCTGACCCGCTCGCTGAAGACGACCTACCCGATGATCTTCGAGGTCGCGGTGTCGATCGCGAGCGGTCTGCACGACCGGCTCGGCACGCCCATCCACGACGACGAGATCGCCTACATCGCCATGCACGTCGGGGGCCGGCTGGAACGGAGCCGCAAGGCGGAGTCCATCCTCACCGCGACCATCGTCTGCCCCGGCTACTACGAGCTCCACGAACTCCTGCGCTCGAGCGTGGACCGTTCGCTGGGCTCCGCGATCGAGGTCACCAGCGTCGTCACGAACGTCGACCCGGACTGGGCGTCGTTCGACACCGACCTGGTGCTGAGCACGATCGAGCCCGGGGCCTCGGGCGACCGGTTCGTGCGCATCCAGCCGTTCCTCACCGACGCGGACGTCGACCGCATCCAGCAGGCCGCCGGGCGCCTGCGCCGGGGGCGGCGGCTGGCCCGGCTCCGAGAGGAGCTCGCGCGCTACTTCCACCCCGACGCCTTCGTGCATCCTCTTCCGGACGAAGGGGAGGAGGCAATCATCCGGCGGCTCGGCGCGCCGCTCGTGCGGGCCGGCCTGATCGGCGACGACTACGTGGAGAACACGATCGTCCGGGAGCGCATGTCCTCCACGGCGTTCACCGACGCGCTGGCCGTGCCGCATGCGCTGCAGATGACCGCGGCCCGCACGGCGATCGCACTCGGCGTGGCGGAGGGGTCGGCGGCCTGGGGCGAGGGACGCGTGCAGGTCGTCGCGCTGGCCGCCTTCAGCGAGAGCGACCGCGCCGCCTTCCAGACCGTGTTCGAGCAGCTCGTGGAGGTGTTCAGCGAGCGCGAGAGCGTGCAGCGGATCGTCCGGCGCAGCGCGACCTTCGAGGGCTTCCTCGACGAGCTCGTCGCCGTGATCGACGGCTGAGGCTCAGGCGTCGGGGGCCAGCACCAGGGCGAGCTGGTCGAGGACGCTCTCCGATGCCGGGCCGGCCGGCGTCTCCAGGGTCACGGCGTCTCCGGGGGCGAGGGCGAGGTCCATGACCGCGAGGACGCTGCGCAGGTCCACGGACGTGCCGTCCGCGGTGCGCAGCGTGACGGGGAGCTCGTGCGCCTGCGCGAGGCGCACGAGCTCCGCGACCGGTCGTGCGTGCACGCCGTTGTGGGCGCTGACGACGACGTGGCGGACGGGCATGGTCAGGAGCGCTCGTCCAGGAGGACCCGGACGCCCGCCTCCAGCTCGGCGACGGCCGTTGCGGCCGCCTCGGCGGAATCACCCGTGGCGTCGATGTACACCTTGAGCTTCGGCTCCGTGCCGCTCGGCCGGACGATCACCCGCGAGCCGTCCGAGAGCCGGTACCGCAGCACGTCTCCGGAGGGCTGCCCCGGAGCGCTCTGCAGCAGGTCCTCGGCCGACGCGATCGAACGCCCTGCGATCTGCGTGGGCGGAAGCGAGCGCAGCGACAGCATCACCGTGCCGATGAGCGACAGATCCGCCACCCGGACCGACACCTGCGCGCTCGCGAAGTGCCCGTACGTGTCGCCCACCTCGCGGACGAGGTCGGCGAGGGTGAGCCCGCGCTCCTGGGCCTCGGCGGCCAGGCCGAGCACGGCGACCGCGGCGGAGATGCCGTCCTTGTCGCGCACGGTCTCGGGGTTGACGAGGTAGCCCAGGGCCTCCTCGAAGCCGAAGACGATGCCAGGGGCCCGGGAGATCCACTTGAACCCGGTGAGCGTCTCGTGGAAGTCCAGCCCGTGCTGCGCGGCGATGGCGCCGAGCCCGGGGGAGGAGACGAGCGAGCAGGCGAGCGAGGCGCCCGGGGTGCCGTCCGCGGCGCGCGCGGCGCGGGCACCGAGCAGCAGGCCGACCTCGTTGCCCGTGAGACGGCGCCAGCCGTCCGCGGAGGTCTCGTCCGGGATGGCCACGGCGAGGCGGTCGGCGTCCGGATCGTTCGCGAGGATGAAGTCCGCCTTCGCCCTCCTGGCCCTGGCGAACGCGAGATCCATGGCCCCCGGCTCCTCCGGGTTCGGGAAGGAGACCGTGCGGAACGTCGCGTCCGGATGCAGCTGCTCGTCGACCACGATCGGTCGCGGGTAGCCGGCGGCATCGAGGATGCGGGCGACCGTCTCCCAGCCGACGCCGTGCATCGCGGTGTAGACCCAGCGCAGGCGGCGGGCCCCCGCGGGCGCCGGGGCGACGGCGGCGGTGGCGGCGACGTAGGCCTGGACGAGATCCTCGCCCGCGGTCTCGTAGGCGGTGGACCGCGGCAGAGCCCGCACGTCGCCGCTGTTCGCGACCCGCTGGATGTGGGCGGCGATCTCGGCGTCGGCGGGAGCGACGATCTGCGAGCCGGCATCCGCGCCGCCGAGGTACACCTTGTAGCCGTTGTCGTCCGGCGGGTTGTGGCTCGCGGTCACCATCACGCCCGCATCGGCGCCGAGGTGCCGCACGGCGAAGGCCAGCACGGGCGTCGGCAGCAGGCGGGGGAGCAGGATCGCGCGCAGGCCGGCCCCGGCGAACAGTTCCGCGGAGTCCTGGGCGAACACCCGGGAGTTCCGGCGTCCGTCGTAGCCGATCACGACCGTCGGCGTCGCCCCGGCGGCCCGCTCGCGCAGGTACGCCGCGAAGCCCGCCGCGGCCTGGGAGACGAGCACCCGGTTCATCCGGTTGCTCCCAGCCCCGAGGGCGCCGCGCAGTCCCGCCGTCCCGAACGCGAGACGGCTGCCGAAGCGGTCGTCGAGCTCCGCCACGGCGGCCTCGTCCCCGGAGGCGGCCCGGGTGACGATGCCGGCGAGCTCGTCGCGGGTCTGCGGATCCGGGTCCTGGCGCAGCCAGGCGCGGGCCTGGGCGAGCCGCTCCTCGCTCACAGGGCCTCGACCACCCGGGCCAGCAGGGCGGAGATCACCGGCTCCGCCTCGCGTCCGGCTTCGATGACCTCGGCGTGGCTGAGCGGCGTCTGCTGGATGCCGGCGGCGAGGTTCGTGATGAGCGAGAACCCGAGGATCTCCATGCCGGCCTCGCGCGCGGCGATCGCCTCGAGCGCGGTGGACATGCCGACGATGTGCCCGCCGATGTGCTTCGCCATCTGCACCTCGGCCGGGGTCTCGTAGTGCGGGCCGCGGAACTGCGTGTAGACGCCCTCGTCGAGCGTGGGGTCGACCGTGCGGGCGATGTCGCGCAGGCGCTTCGCATACAGGTCGGTGAGGTCGATGAACGTCGCGCCCTCGAGCGGGGAGTCGGCGGTGAGGTTGATGTGGTCGCTGATGAGCACGGGCTGACCGGGCTTCCACGTCTCGCGGATGCCGCCGGCGCCGTTGGTGAGGACCATGATCTTCGCCCCGGTCGCCGCGGCGGTGCGGACGCTGTGCACGACCCGGCGCACGCCGTGGTTCTCGTAGTAGTGCGTGCGGGCGCCGATGACGAGGACGTTCTTCCCGCCCGGCGTCCGGATGCTGCGCAGGGTGCCGACGTGGCCCTCCAGAGCGGGCTTCGAGAATCCGGTGACCTCGGTCGCGGGGATGGTCGCGACGGTCTCGCCGATGAGGTCGGCCGCCTTGCCCCAGCCGCTGCCGAGCGTGAGGGCGATGTCGTGCTTCTCGACGCCGGTCAGCCGCGCGATGTCGGCGGCGGCTTCGGCTGCGACCTCGAACGGGTTCGCAGCGGGGTCGTCGAGGGGGTTGCTGTGGGTTTCAGGCATGGATCCACTCTAGGAAGTGGCAGGCTCCGGTGCCAGGATTGCGGAAGAATGGAGAGCATGTCTTCCACCACTTTCGAGCGCACTCAGCGCGTCGCCGTCCTCGGCGGCGGACCCGGCGGTTACGAGGCGGCCCTGGCGGCCGCCCAGCTCGGAGCGGAGGTCACCCTCGTCGAGCGCGTCGGTGTCGGCGGTTCGGCCGTGCTCACCGACGTCGTGCCGTCGAAGAGCCTCATCGCGACGGCGGACGCCGCTGTCGCCATCTCCGAGGCCAGCGACCTGGGCGTGAACTTCTACGCCAAGGGCGAGAACGGCAAGCCGCTCAAGCCGGAGATCGCCATCAACCTCGCCGCCGTGAACAAGCGCCTCGTGGCGCTGGCCGGTCAGCAGTCCGAGGACATGCGCACCACCCTCCTCGACGCGGGCGTGCGGATCCTCTCCGGTCACGGCCGGCTGGAGGGTCCGAACGCGATCGTCGTCTCCACGGGCGAGCGGGGCACGGACTTCGACCGCGTCGAGGCCGACACCATCGTCGTCGCGGTCGGCGCCTCGCCGCGCGAACTCGACTCCGCCAAGCCCGACGGCAAGCGCATCCTCACGTGGACCCAGCTCTACGACATGAAGGCGCTGCCCGAGCACCTCATCGTCGTCGGCTCCGGCGTGACCGGCGCGGAGTTCGCGTCCGCCTACATGAACCTCGGGGCGAAGGTCACGCTCGTCTCCAGCCGCGAGCAGGTCCTCCCCGGCGAGGACCAGGATGCGGCGCGGGTGCTGGAGAAGGTGTTCAAGCGCGGCGGCATGCAGGTGCTGTCCAAGTCGCGGGCCGAGAAGGTCGAGGTCACAGGCGACGGCGTCACCGTGACCCTGTCGGACGGTCGCACCGTCGAGGGCAGCCACTGCCTCATGGCTGTCGGCTCCATCCCGAACACCGCGGGCATCGGCCTGGAGGAGGCCGGCGTCGAGCTCGACGATTCCGGTCACGTCCGGGTGAACCGCGTCGCGCGCACCTCGGTGCCGAACGTGTACGCGGTCGGGGACTGCACGAACTTCTTCCCGCTGGCCTCGGTGGCCTCGATGCAGGGGCGGACGGCGGTGTTCCACGCGCTGGGGGACATCGTCATCCCGCTCGAGCTCATCAAGATCACCTCCAACATCTTCACGGCGCCGGAGATCGCGACCGTCGGATACGGCGTCAAGGACGTGGAGGACGGCCTCGCCGACGGCATGGTCTACAAGCTCCCACTCGCCGCCAACCCGCGCGCGAAGATGATGGGCATCAAGGACGGCTTCGTCAAGCTCATCGCCCGCAAGGGCTCCGGCACGGTGATCGGCGGCGTGATCGTGGCGCCGAAGGCCTCGGAGCTGATCTACCCCATCGCGATCGCGGTCGAGCGTCGCCTCACCGTGGACCAGGTCTCCCGCGTGTTCGCCGCGTACCCCTCGCTCTCGAGCAGCATCACCGACGCGAGCCGCGCGATGCACCTCGTGAACATCTCCTGACCGAGACCCCGCGCAATCGCCGAGACCCCGGGCTGCAGACATCTGCAGCCCGGGGTCTCGGCGTGAAAGCGGGGTCTCGGGGTCAGGAGATCGTGAGGAGCTGGTGGCCAGCGGAGACCGTGGTGCCCGCGGCGGCGTCGATGTTGCCCACCACGCCGTCCTTGTGCGCCTGCAGCGGCTGCTCCATCTTCATCGCCTCGAGGACGACGACGAGGTCGCCCTTGACGACCTGCTGCCCCTCCTCGACCGCGACCTTGACGACCGTGGCCTGCATCGGCGACTTCACCGCGTCGCCGGAGGCACCGGCGTTGGCGACCGTGGCGTGGCTGCGGCGCGACGGCGGCACGGCCACCGGGCGGCCGGTGGTGCCGGGCGCGACCGCGACGCGATCGGGCAGGCTGACCTCCAGGCGCTTGCCGCCGACCTCGACGACCACGGTGTGCCGGGCGTTCGCCGGAGCCGGCGCCTCGAGCTCGCCGTCCCACGCGGGGATGTCGTTGTCGAACTCGGTCTCGATCCAGCGCGTGTACACCCCGAACGTCCCGTCCTCGGCCGTGAAGGCGGGGTCGCGGACGACCTTGCGGTGGAAGGGGATGACGGTGGGCAGACCCGCGACCTCGAACTCGTCGAGGGCCCGACGCGCGCGCTCCAGGGCCTCGGCGCGGTCCTTGCCGGTGACGATGATCTTGGCGAGCAGCGAGTCGAACGCGCCGGACACCGCGTCCCCGGCGGTGACGCCGGAGTCGAGGCGGATGCCGGGGCCGCCGAAGGTCTTGAAGACGTGGATGGGGCCGGGCTGGGGGAGGAACCCGCGACCCGGGTCCTCGCCGTTGATGCGGAACTCGATGGAGTGACCCTGCGGCTGGGGGTCGTCGTAGTCGATCGTGCCACCGGCGGCGATGCGGAACTGCTCGCGGACGAGATCGATGCCGGTGACCTCCTCGGACACCGGGTGCTCGACCTGGAGGCGGGTGTTCACCTCGAGGAAGGAGACCGTGCCGTCGGCGCCGATGAGGAATTCGCACGTGCCCGCGCCGACGTAGCCGACCTCCTTGAGGATGGCCTTGGACGCCGAGTAGAGCTTCTCGTTCTGCTCGGGCGTGAGGAACGGGGCCGGTGCCTCCTCCACGAGCTTCTGGTGTCGGCGCTGCAGCGAGCAGTCGCGAGTCGAGATGATGACGACGTTGCCCTCGGCGTCGGCGAGGCACTGGGTCTCGACGTGGCGGGGCTTGTCGAGGTACTTCTCCACGAAGCACTCGCCGCGGCCGAAGGCGGCGACGGCCTCGCGGGTGGCGGATTCGAACAGCTCCTCGACCTCGTCGAGCTCGCGGGCGACCTTGAGGCCGCGTCCGCCGCCGCCGTAGGCCGCCTTGATCGCGATCGGCAGACCGTACTCCTGGGCGAAGGCGACGACCTCGTCGGCACCCGAGACCGGGCCGGGGGTGCCGGGCGCGAGGGGCGCACCGACCTTCTCGGCCACGTGGCGGGCGGTGACCTTGTCGCCGAGCGCCTCGATCGCCTCCGGGGAGGGGCCGATCCAGATCATCCCGGCGTCGATCACCGCGCGCGCGAATTCGGCGTTCTCCGCGAGGAAGCCATAGCCGGGGTGCACGGCGTCGGCACCGGCGCGGCGGGCGACGGAGAGGATCTTCTCGATCTGGAGGTACGTCTCGGCGCTGGTCGCGCCACCGAGCGCATACGCCTCGTCGGCCAGGCGCACATGCAGCGCGTCCCTGTCCTGGTCGGCGTAGACGGCGACCGAGGCGATCCCGGAGTCACGAGCGGCACGGACGATGCGGACGGCGATCTCGCCGCGGTTGGCGACGAGCACCTTCGCGATTTCAGGCATGGTTGCCAGCCTAGCGAGTAGCATCCCGATACTTTTGACGACTCTCGACAAGAAAGAGGGAAAAACGTGGAGGGGAGTCTACGACCACAGATCCGTCCACCGGACCCCGAGGTCGGCGGTGAGGCGGCGCACGGTGGACAGCGACATGCCCACCACGGTGGAGGGATCGCCCTCGACCCGGGTGATGAAGGCGCCGCCGAGGCTGTCCACGGTGAAGGCCCCCGCGACGTGCAGCGGTTCCCCCGATGCCACGTACGCGGCGATCTCCTCATCGCTGATGTCCTCGGCGAACGTCACAGCGGCTTCCGCGACCGCGGTCGCCTCGACGAGAGCCGCGCCGGGGGAGACACGGAACACGGAGTGCCCGGAGTGCAGCACGCCCGTGGCACCGCGCATCTCCTGCCACCGGCGTGTGGCCTCCTCCGGCGTGTAGGGCTTGCCGTACACCCGCTCCCCGAGCGCGAACATCGAGTCCCCGCCGATGACGATGCCGTCGAACGCGCCCTCGGCGGCCAGCCGCTCGGCGACGGCCGCGGCCTTGGCACGGGCGAGCAGCAGCACCAGGTCGGCGGGTGCGACGGGACCCATGCGCTCCTCGGCCGCGGCGGCGAGGGCGTCCTCGTCCACCTCCGGCGACAGCGTGAGGGGTTCGATGCCGGCCTGACGCAGCAGCATGAGCCGGGCGGGGGAGGTGGAGGCGAGGCAGACGCGCATGGAGACCACCGTATCCTCGAAGGATGACTTCCTCCGCAGCCGACGTGCTCGATCTCGACATCACCGGCATCGCCCACGGAGGCACCTTCATCGCCCGTCACGAGGGCCGTGTGATCTTCGTCTCGGACGCGATCCCGGGCGAGCGCGTCCGTGCCCGCCTGCTGGATCCGTCCCCCGCCGCCGGGGAGCCGGACACCCGGAGCTTCTGGCGCGCCGAGACGCTCGAGGTCCTCGACGCCTCCCCGCATCGCCGGCCGCACATCTGGCCGGAGGCGGACGTCGCGCACGACCCCGCCCAGCGACCCGGCGGCGCCGACCTCGGGCACATCGAGCTCGACCACCAGCGCGCGCTCAAGCGACAGGTGCTGGCGGAGGCGTTCGACCGCTTCGCCGGTCCCGGACTCGAGGCCCCGGAGATCGAGGCCGTGGAGTTCGGCGACGGGACGGGGTGGCGCACGCGGGTGACCCTGCACGTCGACGATGCCGGGCGGATCGGTCCCTTCGCCGCCCGCAGCCACCGCGTGGTGCCGGTGTCGACCTACCCCCTCGCCCGCCCCGCGATCACCGAGGCCGCCCTGGCCCTGCAGGGCGAGAAGCCCGGGCGCATCGAGCTCGTGGAGCCCGCGGACGGCCGCGTGCGCATCCTCCGGCACCCCGAGGCCGAGCGCCGGGCGCCCAGGGACCGCCGCCCCCGGCCGAAGCCCGAGGTGGTGCAGGAGCGCGTCGGCGACCGCACGTTCGACGTCGACGCCGGCGGGTTCTGGCAGGTGCACCCCCGCGCCGCCTCCGTCCTCGACGGCGCCGTGTACGGGCTGCTCGACGGACACGTGGAGCCGGACGCGACGCACTACGACCTGTACGGCGGAGTCGGCCTCTTCGCGCGGACTCTCGCCGATCTCGGCGGCACCGACGTCGTGACCGTCGAATCCAGCCGCCGCGCGACGCAGCACGCCGCCGCGAACCTCGCCCCGCTCGACGTGACCGCCGTCACGGCCCGGGTCGACCGCTTCCTGCAGCAGCCGCGGCGCGGGGGCGCGACGGGGGCGGTGGTGCTCGACCCGCCCCGGTCCGGCGCCGGACGCGCGGTCGTGGAGGGCGTGCATGCGCTGGCTCCGTCCGCGATCGCCTACGTCGCCTGCGACCCCGTCGCCCTCGCGCGCGACCTCGGTACCTTCCGGGGTCTGGGGTGGCAGGTCGACGCGCTCCGCGGGTTCGACCTCTTCCCGCACTCGCATCACTTCGAGGTCGTCGCCCTGCTCACCCGGTGAGCGCATTCCCGGGCCCCGGTCCGCGACTCACTAGGCTGTGGGCATGAGCACCGTCGCCCTCATCGACGACCACGAGTCCGTCCGCCTCGGCCTCGAGGCCGCGTGCGCCAGAGACGGGCAGACCGTCGTGTTCACCGGGAGCACGGTCGGCTCCTACCTCGTGTGGCGGTCCT
This sequence comes from Microbacterium sp. LEMMJ01, assembly GCF_002114135.1. NCBI lineage: Bacteria > Bacillati > Actinomycetota > Actinomycetes > Micrococcales > Microbacteriaceae > Microbacterium > Microbacterium sp. LEMMJ01. Next base: position 15,741 of record NZ_NCTV01000030.1, on the reverse strand, counting down.
CCACAGGCGCCCCGCCGGCCGACGTCGTCGTGCTCGACCTGACGCTGGGGGACGGGACGACGGTGACGGAGAACGTCGTGTCCCTCGTCGCCGACGGCGCCAGCGTCGTGATCCACAGCGTCGCCGACCGGCCCGCAGCGGTGCGGGAGGCTCTGGCGGCGGGGGCGGCCGGTGTCGTCAGCAAGTCGTCGGCCCTCGACGACGTGCTGGACGCGATCCGCACCGTGGCGCAGGGCGAGGCGCTGAACAACGTCGAATGGGCGAGTGCGGTCGACGGCGACCGCGCGTTCGCCGATGCCCAGCTGTCCAGCCGCGAGCGGGAGGTGCTGCGTCTGTACGCGACGGGCCTGCCGCTGAAGGCCGTGGCCGAGCGTCTCGGCGTCGCGTACTCCACCGCGAAGGAGAACATCACCCGGATCCGGGTGAAGTACGTCGAGGTCGGTCGGCCGGCGCCCACCAAGGTCGATCTGCTGCGACGCGCGATGGAGGACGGCATCGTGACGGCCGACGGGGCGCCGAGTGCCCGCTGAGCCGCTGAGCGTCCGCGACGCCTGGAGCAAGATCCCTTCTCCCGGCAGCGCGGAGAACGGCTTCGAGCGGTTCACCGGCAAGCGGATGGAGCGCATCCTCGCGATCGTCGTCGCCCTGGGGTCGGCCGTGCTCGGAGCGCAGGCGCTGATCGCGGCCGTGCAGACGATGTCCCGCGCGGACGCGCCGCACATCTCGATGCTCGTCGCCGTCTTCGTACCGCTGACCGCGATGCTCGTCGCCTGTCTGGTCGGACGCGGCGTGCGCCTGGCCGCGGGGGTGTTCGCCGTCGTGTACGTGCTCGCGCTCGCGGCGTGGCCCATCGTCGTCGACCCCACGGACAAGGTGGCGGGCGACCAGCCGTGGATCTTCTTCCTCGTGAACGTGGGCGTGGTGGCGGCGATGCTGGCCTTCCCCGTGCGGTTGCAGTTCGCATGGGCCGTCGGCGTGCCCTTCGTCTACGGGTACGTGCGTCTGGTGCAGGGGGAGTTCTCCCGGGAGTTCTGGGTGACGACGGCGTTCGACGTCTCCTTCACGCTGATCCTCGGCGTCGTGATCGTGTCGCTCGGGTGGATGTTCCGTTCGGTCGCCGCGGGCGTGGACGAAGCGCGGGGGACGGCCGTGGCCTCGTATGCCACGGCGGCCGCGGCCGCGGCTGCGGAGGAGGAGAGGGTCGCGATGTCGGCCCTCATGCACGACAGCGTCCTCGCGGCTCTCATCGCCGCCGAGCGCGCGGAGGGCGAGCGGGCACGGGAGCTCGCCGTGGCGATGGCCAGAGAGGCCCTCACGCGGCTCGCGAACACCGAGGCGGCGGTCGCGGAAGAGGGCAGCGACGAGCCGGTGGGGGCCGCGCAGATCGTCGTGGAACTGCGACGAGCACTCTCCGAGCTGGGCGCGGACGCCATCGTGGAGGAGCGCGGCGGCAGCGGCCTCGTCCCGGGGCGGGCCGCGCGGGCCCTCGTGCTCGCCGCCCGCCAGGCGATCGGGAACGCCGTCGCGCACGCCCACGGTCGTGGTCTGCACATCCTCGTCGTCGGTCACGGTGACGAGGGCATCGCCGTGACGATCTCGGACACCGGCGGCGGCTTCGACGTCGACGCCATCGGTCCCGACCGGCTCGGCATCCGCGCCTCGATCCTCGCCCGCATGGCCGGTGTGGCCGGGACCGCGCACATCTCCTCGGATGCGGAAGGCACCGTCGTGACCCTCGGGTGGGAGCGCTCATGAACCGGACCGTCCGCAGCGTCGCCACCTCGCTCGCCGTCGGCTTCGCGCTGTACTTCGTCGCCCGGGGGATCTGGTGGATCGAGCAGCCGACGGCTCCGCTGCTCATGGTCCTCGCCATCGCCGTGTACCTCGTGGTGGTGAACATCGCGATCCTCGGGAGTCCGGTCACGGTGCGCATGCCGCTGTGGTCGGCGCTCCTCGCCCTCGGAGCGAGCGCGGTCATCCCGGTGCTGGTCACCCTCTCGCTGGATCCCGATGATCGGACGGCGCCCTTCGCCACCTGGTACATCGGAGCCCTGGGGCTGCTCGGCATCGTGTGCGTGGTCCGTCGCCGCGCGTGGGCGGGCTGGGCGACGCTGGTCGTGCTCGTCGTCGCCGCCTCCGCCGCCCTCGGGTTCGGAGTGGCGTTGAACCTCGGCGTCGTGGGGTCGATCATGTGGGTCGCGGTCGCCCAGCTCCTGGTGATGTTCTGGGACCGCGCCGTGAGCGACACGGAGCGCCTGTCGGAGATCCAGCAGGCGGTGTCGGCTTGGCACGCGACGCAACGGGTGCGCCAGCGCGAGCGCCGCCTCCGTACCCAGTTCGCCCTCGCGGTCGCCGGCCCCGTCCTCAGCCGGGTGGTGGCGTCACGCGGCCAGCTCGACGAGGACGAGCGGCTGGAGGCGCGGCTCGCCGAGGGGCGCCTCCGCGATGAGCTGCGCGGGGCGGACCTGCTGAACGACGACGTCCGCAACGCGATCGATGCCGCCCGCCGTCGCGGCGCCTCGGTGACCGTGTTCGACGAGGGCGGACTCGACGGCGTCGACGAGGGCCGCCGCATGGAGATCCGCGACGAGCTCGCGTCGGTGCTCCGCAGCGCCGGGACGGGGCGCATCATCATCCGCTCCGCACGAGACCCGCTCGTCGCCGTCACCGTCGTCGGTCGCGCGGGTCTGCGGGCATCGGACGACGATTCCGTGGACCTGTGGCACGAGATCACGAGGGAGCGGCGCGGGACGACGTCCGACGCGCGGAGATGAGAGTGGGCGAGGGGCGGCGAATCCGCCTGCCCCTCGCCGTGCGGACAGTTACCCGAAAACCGTCCGCTGGTGGCCGATCAGCGTCTGCCTACCCTGGGACAGAGAGACCAGCCGAACGCGAAGCGTCTCCTCTAGTCTGCGGTCCCGAGCAACGGTTGTCTGTAGGTATTTTGGGGGACAAGATCCGGGCCGGAACTCAGCCGGCGAAACGTCCCCAGGGGATGTCCCGGCGCAGGGGCCGGCGCAGCGGACGCTGGGTGCGGGTCCACGCGGAGACCCGCGGCTCCTCGACCGTCGCCTCCGCCTGCTCGTTCGCATAGGCGTCCCCCAGAACCGCGATGAGGGCAGCGAGCTCCTCCTCGTTCGCGGTGCCGCGGGTGACCTCCAGCATCACGGGCGCAGGCGCCGCCCCGTCGACGGCGGGTTCCTGGCCGCTCACAGCGGGATGTTCCCGTGCTTCTTCGGGGGCAGCTCGGCACGCTTGCCCCGCAACGCCCGGAGAGCCTTCGCGATGGCCACCCGCGTGTTCGCCGGCTCGATGATCCCGTCGAGCTCGCCGCGCTCGGCCGCGAGGAAGGGCGAGGCCACGTTGTACGTGTACTCGTTCGCGAGGCGCGTGCGGACCGCCGCCACGTCTTCGCCCGCTTCCTCCGCCTTGCGGATCTCCCCGCGGTAGAGGATGTTGACGGCGCCCTGTCCGCCCATCACGGCGATCTCGGCGGTCGGCCAGGCGAGGTTCACGTCGGCGCCGAGCTGCTTCGACCCCATGACGATGTACGCGCCGCCGTAGGCCTTGCGGAGGATGACGGTCACGAGCGGCACGGTGGCCTCCGCGTACGCGTAGAGGAGCTTGGCGCCGCGGCGGATGACGCCGGTCCACTCCTGGTCGGTGCCCGGGAGGTAGCCGGGGACGTCGACGAGGGTCACGATGGGGACCGAGAACGCGTCGCAGAAGCGCACGAACCGGCTCGCCTTCTCGCCGGCCTCGATGTTGAGCGTTCCCGCCATCTGGGACGGCTGGTTGGCGATGATGCCGACCGAGCGGCCCTCGATGCGTCCGAAGCCGATGACGATGTTCGGCGCGAACAGCGGCTGCACCTCGAGGAAGTCGCCGTCGTCCACGACGTGCTCGATCACGGTGTGGATGTCGTACGGCTGGTTCGGGGAGTCCGGGATGAGCGTGTTGAGCGCGCGGTCCGCGTCGGTGGTCTCGAACTCGAACGCGCTCTCGTAGGAGGGCAGCTCCGCCATGTTGTTGTCCGGCAGGAAGCCGAGGAGCGTGCGGGCGTAGTCGATCGCGTCGTCCTCGTCCTCGGCCAGGTAGTGCGCGACACCGGAGCGGGTGTTGTGCGTGTAGGCGCCGCCGAGCTCCTCCATGCCGACGTCCTCGCCGGTGACGGTCTTGATCACGTCGGGTCCGGTGACGAACATCTGGCTGGTCTTGTCGACCATGATGACGAAGTCGGTGAGGGCGGGGGAGTAGACCGCGCCGCCGGCCGCCGGGCCCATGATGATCGAGATCTGCGGGATCACGCCCGAGGCGCGGGTGTTGAGGCGGAAGATCTCGCCGTACTTGCCGAGGGCGACGACGCCCTCCTGGATCCGCGCGCCGCCCGAGTCGAGGATGCCGATGCAGGGCATGCCGCCCGCCAGGGCGAACTCCATGATCTTGACGATCTTCTCGCCGGCGACCTCGCCCAGCGACCCGCCGAAGGTGGAGAAGTCCTGCGAGTACACGGCGACCGTGCGGCCGTGGATGGTGCCGACGCCGGTCACCACGGAGTCGCCGTACGGACGCGAGCGATCCATGCCGAACGCGGTCGTGCGGTGCCGCACGTACTCGTCGAACTCGACGAAGCTGCCGGGATCGACGAGGAGTTCGATGCGCTCGCGGGCGGTCATCTTGCCCTTGGCGTGCTGCTTCTCCTTCGCCTTGGCCTCGGCGTCGACGACGGCCTCGGTGTAGCGAGCGCGCAGGTCCGCGATCTTTCCGGCGGTGGTAAAGGGGTCGGGCTTGTCCGTCACGGATTCCACCCTAGCGTCGGCTCTGCGCCGTCCGTTGGATGATCGGCACAACGGGGCGGCAGATCCTTTGGCGAGGTGCGCGCTCGCTCACCCCGCGGTCGTGTCGGAACCCGGTCGCGGCGGCAACCCGTGATCGCCCTCGGCGGGACCGGCGTCGAGCTCTTCCGTGGGGTGCTCGCGTCGGCGACCGGCGATCTCGCCGACCCGGTGCCCGACCCATCCCGCGCCGCGCGCCACGGTGCCCGCGGCTCCCGCGACCGCGTTGCCGGCGTAGCGCGCTCCACGCAGCATCCGCAGCTCGACCTTCTCGGCGCCGGGCACGGGCTCCAGCTCCGCGGGGAGGGTGAGCGGTGCGGCTCCGAAGGCCCGGTGCGAGGTGGTGAGGACCCGGCGTCCGAGGATGTGGTTGCCCGCGCCGCCGATCGCCGCGCCGATGCCGAACGGCATCGCCTTGCCGAGGAACGATGCCCCGCCCCTGGCCGCGAACTGCTTCACGAACATCCCCTTGAGCTGGTCCACGAGCGGTCCCACGGCGGCGCGGGGGAGCGACTTCGTCACCAGCTCGCCCCAGTACGCCGATCGGCTGCTGCCGCGACCGGTGACCTGCCGGGCGAGCTGTCCGACGAGGTCGACGCCCTCCTTGCCGAGCATGAGGGTCATGACGAGAGCGCGTGCGCGGTCGGGGTTGCCGACGGCGATGCCGTGCACCTCGGCGACCGACTGCGCGAAGAGGGCGGTGGATTCCACGAATCCCACCGTTTCGACGCCGGAGAGGGCGAGCGTGATGCCCGTGCCGATACCGGGGACCACGGCGGTCGCCCCCACCGCGGCCCCGCCCGTCGTGACGGCTGCGAGATAGCGGCGCTCCAGGATCCGGATGATCTCGTCGGGGGTCGCGTGCGGGTTGCGCAGCCGGATGCTGCGGATGTGAGCGAGGACCAGCGGGCGCTGGATCGAGAGCACCCGATCGAGCCCGCGGACCATCATCGGGTGCTCGGGGGAGCCGACCGGGGGCACGCCCTTGTCCCACGGGGCGTCGTCCGGCAGGGAGTGGATCTTGTGCACCTTGGGGGCCATGTGCCGATCCTATGAAGCGCGACCGCGAAAACACCGAGAGCCCCGGTCCGTGGCGGAACGGGGCTCTCGGAGGGGAGCGTCACACGAAGAGGTTCGCGCGCTCCAGGTCTTCCGCGAAGTCGACCTCGACCGCGTACAGGTCGGAGACGTCCATCGGCTCGAGCAGCAGGCCGTCCTCGGCGATCGCCAGCTCGAGACCGCGCTCGAAGTAGTCCTGATCCTCGACCCGCTGCAGCTGGCGCATGAACGCCTTCTTGAAGCCGGAGGAGATGTAGTTGATGCCGACCGCCTCGCCGAGGCCGCCCTTGACGGACTTCGACAGCTCCTTGATGAAGCCCTCCGCGGTGACGGTGTACTTCACCTCTTCGTCGCTGACCTTGGCGGTGTTGACGGTGACGAACGACTGGTCGCGCTCGATGTACGCGGCGGCGCGGCCGAGGATCATCGGGTCGAAGACGACATCGCCGTTCATCCACAGCACACCGCTCCTGCCGGTGGCGCCCAGGGCGCGCAGGAGGCTCTTCGAGGTGTTCGTCTCGTCGTAGCGGTCGTTGTGGACGTAGTTCACGGAGGGGAAGGCCTCGATGATCGTCTCCGCGCGGTAGCCCACCACCGTGGTGATGCGGGCGTCGGAGCCGAAGGCGGCGCGGATGTTGTCGTGCTGCTGGCCCATGATCGTGCGGCCGTCGCTGAGCTCGGTGAGCGGCTTGGGCAGCGCGCGGCCGAGGCGGGAGCCCATGCCCGCGGCGAGGATGACGGTCTGAAGAGTCACGAATACTCCTAAAGGAAGTTGTGTTCACGGCCGGTTCACCGACCAGACACTTCGTCGTGCCGGGAATCATGGTAGCGATTCCCCCTGGAAAGCCCGGGGCCAGGTGGGCCCCGTTGCCATTTCGTGACCGAGTACACACGCAACGCACAGGGACGACAACCCCCTTGCAAAACCGGCGGACAAGGGGTTCAGGTGGCGGAATCGCGCGTGGGGCCTTGGCTCTCAGCCACCCGTTGATACCGTAGGACGGTGACTTCCTCCCCTGATGACCCCACCCCCCAGGCAGAGGGAGCCGAGACTCCGGCCGAGGCCCCCGCGCCCGTTCGGAAGCCGGCAGCCAAGAGGCCTGCCTCGTCCTCTGCTGCCGCGAAGAAGGCGGCCGCGACCTCGACCGCGGGCACGTCCGCCGCGGACGCGTCGACGGCGAAGAAGAAGACCGCAGCGAAGACCCCTGCGGCGAAGACCCCTGCGGCGAAGACCACGAGCGCGAAGTCGACGAGCGCGAAGACCGCGGCCTCGACGTCCACCGCTGCGAAGTCCCCGGCGGCGAAGACCACGGCGGCGAAGTCCCCGGCGGCGAAGACCACGAGCGCGAAGTCGCCTGCGGCGAAGACCGCCGGTGCGACGTCGAGCGCAGGCAAGACCGCGGGTGCGAAGGCCGCTTCGGCGAAGACCACCACGACGAAGTCCTCCACGACGAAGTCGTCCGCGGCGGCGAAGTCTCCCGCGGCGAAGTCTCCCGCGGCGAAGAAGCCGGCCGGCGCGCCGACCAAGGCTGCGGCCGAGAAGGCGGCCCCCTCGTCCGAGGTCGTGGTGGAGCCCACGCCCGCAGCGAGCGTGGATCCCGCCGCTGCGCGCACGGCCTCCGCAGCCCGAACGGCCGCGATGAAGAACACCGCGGCGCGCACCACCGGCTCTAAGCGTCCGTCCGCGACGACCACGAAGCCGAGTACGGCTGCCGCCAGGACGACGGCCGCCAAGACGGCTGCGGCCAAGGCCGCGGCGGCGAAGACGGCCGCCGCGAAAGCATCGGCGGCCAAGACGACGGCCAAGACCACCGCCGCCAAGACCGCGGCGGCGAAGGCGGCCGCGGCCAAGGCGGCTGCCGCGAAAGCCGCGGAAGCAGAGGCGGCGGAAGCAGAGGCTGCGGAAGCACAGGCCGCGGACGCCGAGGCCGCTGCGGAGACGCAGCCGGAGGACTCCGGCCCCGTGTCGTCGCCGACCGCGTCCGCAGTGGCCACCGACACCGCCTCGGCCGAGACGGCGTCGGACGACGGCATCACCGAAGCTGCGACGCTCGTCGAGGACCCCGCGGTCACCGAGGACCGTGCCACGGAGCCCGCCGTCGAGGTGTCCGACACTGCTCTGCCGGTGACGACGGAGCCTGCACCGGAAGACGGCCGCGTCGCGGAGGTCGAGATCGTCGAGGTGGTCGACGCGGTGATCGCCGAGGAGCCGCCGGCAGAAGCCGATGACGACGCGGCGGCGGAGCCCGGCACCGAGGCCATCCGCATCCGCGGCCTCGTGAAGCAGTTCGGTGAGAACCGCGCGGTCGACGGCATCGACCTCACGGTGCCCGCGGCCTCCTTCTACGGCATCGTCGGGCCGAACGGCGCCGGCAAGACGACGACCCTGTCGATCGTCGCCGGCCTCCTGCGCGCCGACGAGGGCAGCGTTCTCATCTGCGGCATCGACCAGGCGACCGACCCGCTCGCCGCGAAGCGCGTGATGGGCGTGCTGCCCGACCGGCTGCGCACCTTCGACCGCCTCACCGGGCGTCAGCTGCTCTACTACTACGGACTGCTCCGCGGGCTCGCCGCCGACGTCATCGAGAAGCGCACCGGCGACCTCGCCAGGGCCTTCGACCTCGGCGACGCCCTGAACCGGGTGGTGTCCGACTACTCGGCCGGCATGACGAAGAAGATCATGCTCGCGGGCGCGATGATCCACTCGCCCCGCGTGCTCGTCCTCGACGAGCCGTTCGAGTCCGTCGACCCCGTGTCGTCCGCCGTGATCCTCGACATCCTGCGGGCGTACGTGTCGCACGGTGGCACGGTGATCCTGTCGAGCCACGGCATGGACCTCGTGGAGCGCGTGTGCTCCCGGGTGGCGATCATCGTGAACGGCGAGGTGCTCGCCGAGGGCACGATCGACGAGGTGCGCGCGGGCCAGACGCTCGAGTCCCGATTCGTGGAGCTCGCGGGCTCCAGCGGCGAGGTGGAGGGGCTCGAGTGGCTGCACACGTTCTCCGACTGAGGTTCGCGCTCCTCCTGGGCGCTCTGCGCGGGGAACACCGGGTGCGCACCCTGCTCTCCTTCGGCGCGGTGATCGCGGTCACCGTGGTGGTGTGCGTGGCGGTTTTCAGCCTCGGCGGCGCCCCCGTCCCGGTATCCAAGGCGGTGACCGTGCTCGGCGGGGCGGCCGTCCTGCTCGGCTTCCTCGTGGGGCCCCTGCTCGTGGGGGCCGTCGACCAGCTCGATCCGCGGCGCTTCGCGGTGTTCGGCGTCGACGAGCGGAAGATGCCCTGGGTGCTCGCGATCGCGTCGCTCGTCAGCGTCCCGAGCCTCGCACTCCTCGCGGTCTACATCAGCGTGACCGTCGTCGCGATCAGGGCCGGCGCGCCGTGGCTCCCGGCCGTCCTCCTGGCGCTGATGGGGCTGCTGTCGACCATCCTCCTCTCGCGGGTCGGGATGGCGCTCAACGCGCTCCTGCTTCCGGAGCGCCGCTCCCGGGAGCTGACCGCGCTGTTCGCCCTCGCCCTGATCGTCATCGCGTTCCCCGTCGCGGTGTTCCTCGGCTCCCTCCGCTGGGACGGCGAGGTGCCGGCATCGCTGGCGACCCTGACCTCCGTGATCGGCTTCACCCCGCTCGCGGCCTCCCCGGCGGCGATGTTCGCGGCGGCGGAAGGGGAGACGGCCGCGGCCTGGATCAGCGGCCTGGTGGCCGTCGTCACCCTGGCGCTGCTGTGGCTCGCCTGGACCTGGTTCGTGCGTCGCCTGCTCACCACGACCGAGCGTCCGGTGGCGGCACGGGAACGGAGCGGACTCGGCTGGTTCGGTCTCCTGCCCTCGAACGCCTTCGGCGCCATCGCGGCCCGGAGCCTCGTGTACTGGCTGCGCGACCGCCGGTACATCATGAACATCATCGTGGTGCCGGTGGCGGGCGTGCTCACCGTGTTCCCCCTCATCGTCGCGGGTGTGCCGGTCGAAATCGCCGCCCTCGTGCCCGTGCCCGTCATGGCCCTGTTCTTCGGCTGGCTGCCCCACAACGACGTCGCCTACGATTCCACGGCTCTGTGGACCCACGTCGCGAGCGGCGTCCGCGGTCTTCCCGACCGTCTTGGGCGCCTCGTGCCGGTGCTGCTCGTCGCCGTCCCCGTGCTGGCGATCGCGGTGCCGCTCTCGCTGCTCCTCGCCGGTCGGTGGAGCCTCCTCCTGCCGCTGGTCGGTCTCGGAGCGAGCCTGCTGTTCAGCGCCCTCGGGATCTCCAGCGTGGTGTCCGTGGTCGCGCCTTACGCGGTCTCCCGCCCGGGGGACAGCCCGTTCCAGCAGCCGCAGCGGCCGACGTCCCGCGGCGTGTACGGCCCCGCGGCGGCGTTCCTCGGCGCGATCGTGCTGAGTGTGCCGACGATGTGGCTGTTCGCGGCGAGCATCGTCGCCGATTCCGGCTACGCGCCCGCCGCGTTCTGGGTCGGCATCCTCACCGGGATCGCGGTGTTCCTCGGGGGAGCCGTGCTCGGCGGCCGCATCTTCGAGCGCAGTGGCGAACGTCTGATGGAGTTCGTCGAGACCGCGTGAGACCGCCCCGCCGAGGGGGAGACGCGGCTAGAATCGCGGGATGAGTACTCCGCTGGACAGCCCCGATCAGGGCGGCGTGGCAACGCTTGATCGCGAACTGGAAGAACTCCTCCGCGAGGAGAACATCGAACCGGGCGACCACGAGCGCTTCTCGCACTACGTCAAGAAGGACAAGATCCTCGAGTCGGCGATCACGGGCAAGCCCGTCCGCGCCCTCTGCGGCAAGAAGTGGACGCCGGGCCGCGACCCCGAGAAGTTCCCGATCTGCCCGACGTGCAAGGAGATCTACGAGTCGATGGTCCGCTGACCCCGGTCAGTCGGCCTCGACGTAGACCGTCGGGATCGCGGGGTCGGACTTGCTGAGCGCGAGGGCGCGCACCGGCAGCTCTTCGCGGACGCGCAGGTGGTGTGCGCGGGCAGCGGCGGTCCCTGCAGCACCCTCGAAGGCGCTGTCGATCTCCCCGCCGTCGACGAGGGTCACCTGGAGCGGGCGTCCGTCCGGGTGCTCGGCAGGCGTGTCGAGTGCTTCGAACCCGTCGGAGACGACGACCGTCTCCGCCGCGGCGACTCCGTCGCTGAGCGTGCGGAACGCCGCCTTGCGGCCGCCGAACGAGGCCTTGTCGGCGGACGCCTTGGCGACCCCGATCCACGAGCCGTCGGCATCCTGCCGGGCCACGAGCTTGTAGACCATGCTCGCGGTGGGATAGCCGGAACCCGTCACGACGGACGTGCCCACGCCGTACGCGTCCACGGGCGACGCGGCGAGAGCGGCGATCGCGTACTCGTCGAGATCGCTCGTGACCGTGATGCGGGTCTCGGTGGCGCCGAGCTCGTCGAGCTGTGCGCGCACCTCTGCGGCGACGATCGGGAGGTCACCGGAGTCGATGCGGACGCCGCCCAGCCCGGTCCCGGCCACCCGGATCGCGGTCTCGACGCCGGTGCGGATGTCATAGGTGTCCACGAGGAGGGTGGTGTCCACGCCCATGCTCTCGACCTGCGCGCGGAAGGCGTCCTCCTCGCTGTCATGCAGCAGGGTCCACGAGTGGGCGGCGGTGCCCATGGTCGGGATGCCCCAGGAGCGACCGGCCTCGAGGTTGCTCGTGGCGCCGAAGCCGGCGATGTAGGCCGCCCGCGCCGCGGCCACGGCGGAGCGCTCCGCCGCGCGGCGCGAGCCCATCTCGGCGAGCGGTCGCTCCCCGGCAGCGATGCTCATGCGCGCGGCGGCCGTGGCGACGGCGGAGTCGTGGTTGAGTACGCTCAGCGCCAGCGTCTCCAGGACCACCGCGTCCGCGAACGAACCCTCGACCGTGAGGATGGGCGACCCGGGGAAGTAGAGCTCGCCCTCGCGGTAGCCGCGGACGGTCCCGGTGAAACGGTAGCGCTCCAGGGAGGCGAGGGTCTCGGCGTCGACGACGCGCTCGTCGCGGAGGAAGCGCAACTCGTCGTCCCCGAAGCGGAAGTCACGGAGCAACCCGAGCAGCCGCCCGGTGCCGGCCACGACGCCGAAACGGCGTCCGCCGGAGAGACGCCGGGAGAAGAGCTCGAAGACGCTCGGTCGGGACGCGGTGCCGTCCCGGAGCGAGGCGGCGAGCATCGTGAGCTCGTAACGGTCGGTGAGCAGCGCCGTCGACGTGGTCATGCGCTCAGCTTAGTGAGCGCCGCGATGCACGCGGCGCCGCGCACGCGGGTAGGCTTGGGGGTCATGAACGACGCGCCGATCGGGATCTTCGACTCCGGTGTCGGCGGGCTCACGGTGGCCAGGGCCATCCGGGCCCAGCTGCCCCGCGAATCGTTCGTCTACATCGGCGACACCGCGCACTCGCCGTACGGCCCCAAGCCCATCGCCGACGTGCGCCGCTACGCGCTCGAGGTGCTGGACACGCTGGTCGACCAGGGCGTGAAGATGCTCGTGATCGCCTGCAACACCGCCTCTGCGGCCATGCTGCGCGATGCGCGCGAGCGCTACGACGTCCCGGTGGTCGAGGTGATCGGTCCGGCAGTCCGGCGTGCGGTCTCGACGACGCGGAACGGTCGCGTCGGCGTGATCGGCACCGTCGGCACCATCGGCTCGCGGGCGTACCAGGACATGCTCGAGGTGAACGAGCGCCTGCAGGTGTTCACGGCGGCCTGCCCCCGGTTCGTCGAGTTCGTCGAGGCCGGCGTGACAGGGACCCCCGAGGTGCTCGCCGTGGCCGAGGAGTACCTCGCGCCGCTGCGGGAGGCCGACGTGGACACGCTCGTCCTCGGCTGCACGCACTACCCGTTCCTCCGTGGCGCCATCAGCTACGTCATGGGGGAGGGCGTGACCCTGGTCTCCAGCGACGACGAGACCGCGGGCGACGTGTACCGCCAGCTCGTGCGCGGCGATCTGCTGGCGCCGCCCGACGCCACCGCGAGCTACGTCTACGAAGCCACGGGCGCCTCCGCCGATGACTTCACGGCGCTCGCGAACCGGCTCATGGGCCGTGAGGTGCGCGACGTGCAGCTCGTCCAGACCGGCGTCATCACGCTTCCCGATTCCGCCCTCGACGCGCGCTGAGCCCGTCGCTCCATCCCCGACCGAGAGAAGCACATGACCGACATCGTCCGCGCCGACGGCCGTTCCACCTCGCAGCTCCGCGAGATCACCATCGAGCGCGGCTGGAGCGCGCAGGCCGAGGGCTCGGCTCTGATCAGCTTCGGCGGGACGAAGGTGCTGTGCACCGCCTCGTTCACGAACGGTGTGCCGCGCTGGCTCACCGGCAAGGGCAAGGGCTGGGTCACGGCGGAGTACGCGATGCTCCCGCGCGCGACGAACAGCCGCAACGACCGGGAGAGCGTGAAGGGGCGCATCGGCGGCCGCACGCACGAGATCTCCCGCCTCATCGGACGCGCCCTCCGCGCCGTCGTCGACACCAAGGCGCTGGGCGAGAACACCATCGTCATCGACTGCGACGTGCTCCAGGCCGACGGCGGCACTCGCACGGCGGCGATCACCGGCGCCTACGTCGCCCTGGCCGATGCCATCGAATGGGGCCGGGACAAGAAGTTCATCGGCAAGAACTCGACGCCGCTGCTCGACTCGGTCTCCGCGGTGTCGGTCGGCATCGTCGACGGGGAGCCGATGCTCGACCTCGCCTACGTCGAGGACGTGCGGGCCGAGACCGACATGAACGTCGTCGTGACCGGCCGGGGCCTGTTCGTCGAGGTGCAGGGCACGGCCGAGGGAGCGCCGTTCGACAAGCGCGAGCTCGACGCGCTCCTCGACCTCGGGGTCGCCGGCTGCGCGGAGCTGAAGGGCCGGCAGCTTGCCGCTCTGGCGGGAGCCTGAGCATGCGCGTCGTCCTCGCGACCCACAACCCGCACAAGGTCGCGGAGTTCCAGCAGATCGTCCAGCAGACGCGGCCCGACCTGGAGGTCGTCGGCTATGACGGTCCCGAGCCGGTCGAGGACGGGGTAACGTTCGCCGAGAACGCGCTCCTCAAGGCGCGAGCGGCCGCCGCGCACACCGGCCTCGCGGCGCTCGCCGACGACTCCGGCATCTGCGTGGACGTGCTCGGCGGGTCGCCGGGGGTGTTCTCGGCGTACTGGGCAGGACAGAAGAAGGACGCCACGGCGAACCTGGAGCTGCTGCTCGACCAGCTGCGTGACATCGCCGACCCGCATCGCTCGGCGCACTTCACCTCGACCATCGCCCTCGTCCTCCCGGACGGTCGCGAGCACGTCGTCGAGGGGATCTGGCCTGGACGCCTCGCCCACGAAGCCTCCGGGGGCGGCGGTTTCGGCTACGACCCGATCTTCATCCCGGACGGCCAGCCCGACGGCGCGGAGCGCACCGTGGGGGAGTTCACGGCGGAGGAGAAGCAGTCGCAGTCGCATCGCGCCCGCGCCTTCACGGCGCTCGTGCCGCTGCTCGCCGCGCTCTGAGGATCCCGCAGAAGAACCCCTGCTGACGGTGAGAATCGTTACTGTTCCCGACTAGGCGGAAACGGCCTCTCCGCACCCGCCCCCGGGCTAGCCTGGGGGCATGCACGATCATGCGCCCGCGCCCGGCGGTCTCCGTTCGGCGAGCAGCCGTCGCCTGCTCGCGATCTCGCTGACCCTCACGGCGACCGTGATGATCGTGCAGGTCGTCGGAGCCCTTCTCACGGGCTCGCTCGCGCTGCTCGCGGACGCCGCGCACATGTTCACGGACGCCTCGGCGCTCGTGATCGCCCTCATCGCCGCGACCGTTGCGGCGCGTCCTGCGGACGACCGCCGGACGTTCGGCTACCAGCGGGCCGAGGTGTTCGGTGCCCTCATCAACGCGGTCATCCTCATCGCCCTCGCCACCGTCGTCGCCGTGCAGGGGGTGCAGCGGCTGCTGAACCCCTCCGAGGTCGAGGTCGCGGGCGGGCTCATGCTCGTCGTCGCGGTCGTCGGCCTCGTCGCCAACGCGGTGTCGATGTGGCTGCTCAGCCGGGCCCAGCGCACGAACCTGAACGTGCGGGGCGCCTACCTCGAGGTGATGGGCGACCTGCTCGGCTCTCTCATGGTCATCATCGCGGCGGGCGTGATCCTCGTGACAGGCTGGATGCCGGCCGACGCGCTCGCCTCGCTGTTCATCGCGGCGATGATCATCCCGCGGGCGTTCGTGCTGCTCAAGGAGGTGTTCTCCGTGCTCGCCGAGTCGGCCCCGAAGGGCATGGCCGTCGGCGAGATCCGCACCCACCTGCTCGGCTACGACGGCGTCGTCGGGGTCCACGACGTGCACGTGTGGCAGCTCACCCGCGGGGCGCCCGTCTTCACCGCGCACGTCAGCGTGCGACCGGACCTGCTGGCGGACGGCCGTTCGGCGGCCCTGTTGTCGGAGATGCAGGCGTGCCTCGCGGATCACTTCGACGTCGCGCACTCCACGTTCCAGATCGAACCGGCCGAGCAGAGCGACTGCGAACCGCACCACGCGTGAGCGGCGCGCCGCTCACGCCTCGACGGTGATCTCGTCGACGGTCTTGTCCGGGCGCAGACCTCGCCAACGCGAGTGCCGGATGATGCCGTCCGGCGTCAAGTTCGCGAACTACACCTCGCCCACGAGCTCGGGTCGCACCCACAGGGCGTCGGAGGCATCGGGTCGGGGCACGCCGTCGAGCGGTGCCCGCGGCACGTGCAGCGGCTTCAGGCGCGCGAGGAGATCGAGAAGGATCCGGTCGGTGAATAAGGTGCCTACGAGGCCGAGGGAGCGGAGGTCGCCGCCCTCCGCGACCGCGAGGAGGAGAGAGCCGAGAGCGCCCTCCCGATCGCCCTTGCCCGGGCGGATGCCGACGATCACCGCCTCCTG